>CAJOKD010000018.1 GCA_905235085.1 uncultured Bacteroidales bacterium
CAGGAACTCTTTTTCAAGAGGGTTCAAGTGTTTTGCCATAAAAGTTTCTCCTTTGCGGTAGAAGTGGATTGATTGAGGGCTCTCCGGGTCGCGCCGCTTGTTGGGCCCTCCGGTCGGGGCTCCGCCCCTCCCTCCTGGCCCAACAACCTGGACTCAACTGCAAAGATACAACATCCAATCTTTTTCTACCCCTCCGTGTCTACTCTTATGAGTGCAGCAAACCGTTGACGAACCGAGAGAAATGTCAAGCTTGCTTGCATTTCCGAGGTGAGGATAACGGAAAACAAAGCCATGAAGCCCTACATCGACATCGTGGATTCCATCAAGGCGAGCTCGATGACGAAGTTTGATGGGTTGATTTGAGTAATCTACACCGAACAAACCTCAAAAATTCTTCACTTTGTTCAGTATAATCAACAAAATTATCGTATCTTTGTGACAAGAAAGCATAGAAGCTATGGACTTGATTTATAGACCCCACTACTCCACTAAGTTGGATAATCTGCTTGGGAAAGGCGTTTTAATTGTACTCACCGGCCAACGTCGCGTGGGTAAAAGCTATGTGATGAAGGAATTGGTTGCTCGCAAGGAGAAAGAGCCGGGAGGCAATGTCATCTACATCGACAAGGAAAAAGCGGCTTTCGACTTTATTGTCACATATAAGGATCTGATCACCTATGTTGATGGAAAGATAGATGTCACCAAGCATAATTACATCCTGATTGATGAAGTACAGGAAATCAGGGAGTTTGAAAGGGGGCTTCGGAACTACTACAACGAGTCACACATTGATATAGTTGTCACCGGCAGCAACTCCGACATACTCTCCAGTCAATTGGGCACCATGCTTTCCGGGCGGTATATTGAAGTCTTCATTCAGGGACTGAGCTATACGGAGTTCCTTGAATTCCACAATCTGCAGGATAATGAGACTGCTGTCACAAAGTATATAAACTATGGTGGTTTACCTGGTCTTCGGCCGTTCGGTTTGGATAATCCGGAAACGATCAACGATTACCTGCAAGGGGTGTACAACACCATTTTGGTCAAGGATATCATCCGACGGAAGAAGATTCGCAATGTGCCCTTCCTGGAGAATCTCATCCATTTCATGGCCGACAATACAGGAAAGCAGATGTCGGCAACCAGTATCCAGAATTACATGACTTCCAAAGAGAACGAGGTCTCGAAAAACCTTGTCCTCAAGTATATGAAGGCTATTACGGAGGCGTTTCTGGCGACATCGGTTTCCCGCTACAATATTCATGGGAAGAAACTTCTGGAGACCAATGATAAGTTTTATTTCGGGGATGTTGGCATCCGCAACTTTATTACGGGCGGTCGCAGGGCTAATGACATCGAGAAGATTGTGGAGAACCTGGTCTATCAGCACATGGTACGGCTGGGTTATGATGTCAAGATCGGCCAGTTGTACAGCACGGAAATAGATTTCGTCGGGACGAAAGGGACTGACGTGGTGTATGTCCAGGCGGCTTATCTCATTACGGAAGAGAAAACCTTCAGTCGCGAATTCGGAAATCTGATGCCAATCAAGGACAACTATCCGAAATACGTGATATCCTTGACGCCTTATATGGATTCTTCCAAGTGGCAGGGTGTCATCCACATCCCTTTTGTGGATTTCTTGAAGAACGGCTTCGGTCGATAGGCATTCATCGACATCGTAGTTTCCATCAAGGCCAGTTCGATGACGAAGTTTGATGGGCTGATATAAAGTGAAATCCCTATAACCCCGGTCACTCCATCCTTCTCCGAAAGGTGCCGACCTGCGAGCAACTTTTTTAATTGCGAAATCTCGATTTTTGGGACATTTTTTGGGCCACTCTTAATGAAAAATGGCCCTGAGATAACTCAGAGCCACATTTCAGCGGAGAGGACGAGATTCGAACTCGTGGTACGCTTGAGACGTACGTCGGTTTAGCAAACCGGTGGTTTCAGCCACTCACCCACCTCTCCAGGGGTTGTGCCGAAGGGTTTTGTCAAACCTTGAATTTCGGTCAGGACTGCAAAGATATGAAAATTATTTTAATTTCATATCCTTCGCCAAGAATATCCGGTTGAAGATACTTTCCAGGATTGGTGTGGGACCTTGGAGGTGGACGGTGTACTGAGTGTGAGTGAGGGTTTGGTTCGGCTGGAGGGGTGCGGCCGGAGATGAGGTTTCAATCTCGTAGAATGGGCCCATTATGGTGCCGGTTTCGGTGGGGCCGTCGTTGTAGGAGTTGATTACGTCGCCGTGATATGGGTCGTCCTGTGGGCCCCATTGGGAGTTGACGTAGTCGCACTCGCTTTCGGGGATAGTGTATTTCAGGATATTCAGTATTCCGGCCTGGGGGTCGTAGCTGCCGCAGATGTCCTTGGCACTGCCGGCCGGGAGGCCTATCTTGGAGCGGTATTTCCCGTCGATCTTGAAGCGTATGAGGCCGCCGTCTACTTGGAGGCGGTCGGCGGGGACTTTGCCGAAATATTCGTCATTGACGATCTTGCCGCCGTAAGTTTCATCATAAGGGATGAATACGGTCGTGGTGGGTGAAGGCGGGTACATTCCGAGGATCCAGACGGATGGCATTCCGGTTTCCTTGGTCCAGGCGGTGGCGCCGCGGTTGATGAGGGAGTTATCGGTGCGGTAGGCAACGACACGGACTTCTTCAGGAATATCCAGTCCCAGAAGTTCCTCTATCCCAGTCTTTTCCAGGATGGTCACGACCCGGCGGAGGCCTATGGTGAATTCATTTCCGGAGGCGTTTCGGAGGGTCTGTTCCTTGACGAATACAGCCTTGGTTCCGGTGGCGGATTCAACGTCGTAGGCCTCGGTATCGAGGAGGTCGGGAACGTTCCAGTTGGCGTACACCTGTTCTGCTCCGGCCTCGAAGAACCAGGAGAAAGGGCCGCCTTCAGGGCCTATCCAGAAGCGTTCTTCGCCTCCGAAAGGATTGAACTGGGGATTGACGAACCCGTCGGCCAGGGCCTTGTAGTTGAGCCAGCCGAAGCTGGGGCCTTTTTCTCCCCCGGTGGTGGATGTCATCACCCTGCCCTGTAGGGACGGAGCCAGAAGTACCCTTGCCTGGCCGTCTTCGCTCTTGAGTTCTATCGTCGGGATGCCATTGGAGGCAAGATACCCGGCATCGTAACCGTATGTTCCCATTGTATCGGAGTCAGTACAAGCAGATGCTCCCGCTGCAATGACAGCAGAGAGCATCGCTATGGTCAACCTGTTCATAAATGTTTATTGCTGGACGATCGGGCGGATGTCCAGATTCAGCTCATCAAGCTGCACCTGGTCGATCTCGGATGGGGAATCGATCATCACGTCGCGTCCCTGGTTGTTCTTCGGGAAGGCGATGAAGTCGCGGATGGACTCCTTGCCTGCGAAGAGGGCGCAGACACGGTCGAAGCCGAAGGCTAG
The DNA here is from genome assembly GCA_905235085.1 of uncultured Bacteroidales bacterium. Taxonomy (GTDB): domain Bacteria; phylum Bacteroidota; class Bacteroidia; order Bacteroidales; family UBA932; genus Cryptobacteroides. The sequence goes on from CAJOKD010000018.1 coordinate 3,428, forward strand.
ACCTCCGTGAGGCGGAGCGCCGAAGCGGAAGGCGTTGATGATGAATCCGAACTTGTATTCAGCCTCCTCAGGGCCTATTCCAAGGACCTGGAACATCCTCTCCTGCACCTGGGCCTCGTGGATCCTGATGGAGCCTCCGCCGAGTTCGGTGCCGTTCAGCACGAAGTCATAAGCGTTGGCGCATACTTTCTCGAGGTCTTCCTTCCTGTCGCTGTTGAACCAGTCCATATGCTCCGGCTTCGGGGCGGTGAAAGGATGGTGCATCGCATAGAAGCGGTTGTCTTCCTCGCTCCATTCGAGCAGAGGAAAGTCCACTATCCATAGAGGAGCGAATACCTTAGGGTCGCGGAGCCCGAGCCTGTTGCCCATCTCGATACGAAGGACACCGAGCATATTCTGGACCTTGCGTACATTGTCTCCGGACATCACCAGCACCAGGTCTCCGGTCTTGGCTCCGGCGGCCTCGGCGATGGCCTTGAGGTCTTCAGGGGTGTAGAACTTGTCGATCGAGGACTTAGTGGTACCGTCTGCGTTGAGCTTTATGTAGATGAGGCCCTTGGCGCCTACCTGAGGCCTCTTAACCCACTCGGTGAGTTCATCGGTCTGCTTGCGGGTGTATTCGGCCGCTCCCGGAACCGCGATAGCTCCTACATACTTGGCCCCGTCGAGAACTGCGAAACCCTTCCCCTTGACCTTGTCCGTAATCTCGTGGATGGTCATCCCGAAACGTACGTCAGGCTTGTCGGAACCGTATTTGTCCATAGCCTCGTACCAGCTCATCCGAGGAAGCGGATCAGGAATATCGACATCCAGGACGTTCTTGAACAGAGTCCTCATCATTCCCTCGAAGGTTTTCAGGACATCTTCCTGCTCCACGAAGCTCATCTCGCAGTCGATCTGGGTGAACTCCGGCTGGCGGTCGGCCCTCAGGTCCTCGTCACGGAAACACTTCACTATCTGGAAGTAACGGTCATATCCGGCGACCATAAGCAGCTGCTTGAAAGTCTGCGGAGACTGCGGGAGGGCGTAGAACTGCCCCGGGTTCATCCTGGACGGGACCACGAAGTCGCGGGCTCCCTCAGGGGTGGATTTGATCAGGTATGGGGTCTCGATCTCCATAAAATCCTGGGAGTCGAGATACTTCCTGATCTCCTGAGCCATCCTGTGGCGTATAGCAAGGGCCTTCTGGAGCGGGCCGCGGCGAAGGTCCAAGTAGCGGTACTTCGCGCGGATGTCCTCTCCGCCGTCGCTCTCGTCCTCGATGGTGAACGGAGGAGTCACGGATTTATTCAATATATTGATGCTGCCGACCTTGATCTCGATATCGCCGGTAGGCATCTTCTGGTTCTTGCTCTGGCGTTCTATCACTTCACCGACGGCCTGGATGACATATTCACGGCCGAGGGAAGTTGCGGTGGCCACAAGCTGTGGATCGGCTTCAGCCTCCACTACGAGCTGGGTGATGCCATAACGGTCGCGAAGGTCGATGAAAGTCATTCCTCCAAGTTTCCTGGACCTTTGCACCCATCCTGCGAGGGTGACTTCCTGGCCGACGTTTCCGATGCGGAGTTCTCCGCAATTGTGAGTTCTGTACATATGGTTGTTCTAGTATTTTCCGACAATCTGCAAATTTAGCAAATAATCACGAAGGTTGCTATCTTTGCAGTATGGAAGTTAGAGCGAAGAAAGGCCTGGGACAGCATTTCCTTACAGACCAGGCGATAGCGCAGAATATAGTCGGGGCCCTCAAGGGCAGTCCGGTCCTCGAGGTCGGCCCGGGAATGGGAGTTCTGACGCAGTATCTGCTTGCGCAGAACTGCGTCAAAATGTCACCCCCCTGCACCCCCGGTGGGGCCGAGCGAAGCGAGGCGGTCGAGCCGCTGCAGGCACCATCGGATCGTCATGAGACACCGGAACTACACCTTAAGGTCATCGAAATAGATAAGGAATCGGTGGAATACCTGAAGAAGCATTTCCCTCAGCTGGGAGAAGGTCTCATCGAAGGAGATTTCCTGAAGATGGACCTGGCGGCGGTATTCCCCGGAGAATATTCGGTGATAGGGAATTTCCCGTACAACATTTCTTCGCAGATATTCTTCAAGATACTGGACCACAAGAACATAATCCCGGAAGTAGTGTGTATGATCCAGAAGGAAGTGGCAGAGCGCATAGCCGAGAAACCGGGCACGAAGACCTACGGCATCCTCTCCGTATTCCTCCAGGCCTGGTACGACATCGAATATCTCTTCACGGTAGGTTCAGGCGCCTTCAATCCTCCTCCGAAGGTACAGTCGGCGGTAATCCGTCTCACCAGGAATTCCCGTACCAGCCTCGGCTGCGACGAGAAACTCTTCCGCTCAATAGTCAAGGCTTCCTTCGGACAGAGGCGCAAGACTCTCAGGAACTCCCTGAAGCCTCTGATCCCAGCATCAAAAAAAGACGGACCGGCCAGCATCCTGACCGATCCGGTATTCGAACTCAGGCCTGAGCGCCTCGGCGTGGAGGACTTCGTCAGGCTCACGAATCTGTGTTCACCTATTTGATCTGGAACCAGGTCGTACGCCACTGAGGGCCTTCTTCGAAAGGAGGCATCATAGCGATAGGTTTCAATTTGAGCCCGCCCACGTGGAGTTCCGGGCTAGGGTTCATAATGGAGTTGCCATCCACCTTGACGAGCCTGGCAGCACCGATTTCGTCGCGGGTAAGCTGGAGCGGATCCTGCTTCTCGAAACTGTCCGGGTGATCGGTCGCGAACACCAGAGGGCCCGCCGTGAAGGTCACGTAGTGGTTCGTGAATCCGTTGTACCAGTTGGGGAAGTTGTATTCCTTCATTCCTGCGTTACGGTATTCCCAGGTCTTCGCCAGAGTGCGGATTTCGAACGGGAATGCTACAGTGAGCCTGTCCCCGTCTTTCCAGGAACGCTTGACGGTGATATATCCGTCCTTGACCTTTGCCTTCACTTCTCTGCCGTTGACACTGACCTTGCAGGAAGCGGCCCATTCGGGATTGTGGACGGCGATGGTGAAGGAGCCCTGCCCCCCGACTACATATTCGGCAATGCCGGTCCTGGCGTAGTCGGACACCTGCTGCAACCTGACCTGCTTTCCGCGGACTGCGGTTTCGTATGAGCTTTCGCAGATTATATTCGCATAGATGCCGTCCTTGCGAGTGTCGTACATATAGACCGGCACGTCTTCAAGGGCGGTCATACCGCTGCTCCAGCAGCAGGCCCAGTCGCCGCGCGGGGTCATCTCACCGTTGGTGCGTACGTAATATTCCCACTGGAGCCCGTCTTCCGCACGGGCTGCCATCAGGGCATTGTAGGAAGATTTCTCGAGTTCGGAAGCGTACTTGCCGTTGCCGGTAATCTTCAGCATCTCCCAGGTAAAGTGCATCCACTCCATCACGGAGCAGGTTTCAGTGCACTCGTAGGGTGCCCATTCAGCCGCGCGGTTGAATATCTCCCAGCAGCAGTTGATGCCGCCCCAAGGCCCCCCGAGGGTGGTCAGATGGTTGGCCCTGATGCTCTCCCAGGCATTCGTGCAGGCCTTCAGCAGACGAGCGTCGCCGAAGAGTTGGTAAGCCTTGGCCATACCGGTGAGGCATCGGTTCATCTCGTAGATCTTTCCGTTGCCTATCAGGGACACGTCGTAATCCTTGCAAGCCAGGGTTATGAGCTGAAGGCAAGGAGTGTCGTCCAGTTCGAAGATGCAGCGGTCTATCATATCCTTGACCTCTTTTTCGGGCCTCTGGACATAGAGGTCGCAGAGAGGGTCGAGCATTCCGCATCCGGCCATTCCGCTGTGCATTCCGGTCTGGGCGATCTTGATGCCCTGGTCGAATACGGTCCAGTGGAGGAATTTGACGATGCGAAGGGCGCAGTCGGCATATTTTGGATCGCCGGTGGCAACGCTGGCCTCCGTGAAACCCTTTATCAGGTAGGCCATTATCCAGGTGTCCCAGTCCACTGTCATCGCTTCCGGCGAAGGACGGTGGTAATAGCGCTTGTCTTCGCGGTAGCATCCGAGATAACCGTCTTCTTCCTGACGGGAAACCAGATAGTCCGCCACGGAAGTGAGCCTTGCCAGGACAGCGGGATCTCCGGTGCGCTCATAGGCCTTGGAGGCTGCGTACATCCACTTCCCTGCGTGCTCGCCCCGCCATCCGCCCTGGCCCTTGGCAATCATTTCTGGCGAGAACAATTTTATCGCGTAACTGTCCGGACTGTTGATGTACTGTGCCAGACGGCCGTCGTATCCGGCATCCACCGCGTGGCCGAGCATACCTCCGACCACTATGCTGAGAACTATGTTAAGTATCATTGTATGAGATGTTTGTTAGCGAAAAATACTCATTGCCTGCACACAGGCGCGGGCATCGTGCATAGGGAACATCCTGAACGCCGTCGTGTCCACGGTGTCGCTGAGGTGGTCCTTGATATAGTCCCATATACGCAAAGCGTAATCGGCTCCGTCGGTGCAGGACTGGTATTTCCAGGCACACAGGTTGGCAATCATCGCTTCAGCCTGTACCCAAGGTTCCATCTGGGTGTCTATGTTTCCTTCGGTATCCCTGCCGTAGGCAACGTACCCTTCACCGGTAAGTCCGTCCATACCTGACTTGTAAAGCTGCAGGCAGGTTTCCTTCACGCGGTTGATCTCGTCGATGTCACGGACCGCATATGCGGCATCCAGGATCGACCAGGAAGCCTCAAGGTCGAGGCCGAAGAGGCAGCCCTGCTGAGCCGGAGTCCAGCTCTTGGACGCAGAGAGTTCCAGATGGCCAGTCGCCGGATTGAAGAACTTGGTCAGTATCGTATCCAGCAGGCCGGAGATGACTTCGCGGAGCGCTTCGTCCTTCCATACCCTGAACATATTCGAATATGCCTCCAGGAGGAAGATGTGGGAAAGAGCCACCTTGCTCTCATCCTTCGGGGTGAAATCTCTCGCGAGAGTCTCGAAATATCCGCCTGAAACCGGGTCGCGGAATTCCTTTTCCACAATCTTGAATATGTTCACGATCTGTTTAAGGGCTTCTTCGTCCTTGACCGCCCCGTAGAATTCGCTCAGGGCGTAGATTGCCAGAGCCTGGTTGGCCAGATGGGCGTCGGTATCCAGTTTCTCGCCCCAGGAATCGACCGAGGTATATGCTCCGCCGTATTTGTGGTCCAGGAAATGCTGCACGAAATAGTCCTTGGCGTTCATCGCCGGAATCAGGTATTCCTTCTTCCTGAAACGCCTGTATGCATTCGAGAACGCCCAAAGGATCCTGGCGTTCAGCTGCTCTTCGCGCACGTCCTCCTTGTTGTAGAAAGCCCCGCGGGGATCCTGCATAGCTGCCCAGAACTTGAGGATGTCCCATTCAAGGACTTTCCGCACTTCTTTCATCAGAGTATCTGTCCTTCCCGTCATAAAAGATATTATTTAGAATGAGTATAAACTGTTAGAGTGTTTTCAAGTGGATATTGCGCCAGCGTACTTTGATTCCGCCGCCATCGTGGATCTGGAGACAGATCCTGCCGTGTCCCTTTCCGATCTTGGCGTCGGTGAGGTCTGTCATAGGCTCTCCGTTGAGCCAGGACTGCAGGCGGTCACCTTCCAGGCGGATGCGCATCGTATTCCATTCGCCGTACTTGAGGATTCCTTCCTTCTCTTCCGGAATCTGGTACAGCCAGCCGCGGCCGTAAGATTCATATACACCGCCTGTGTCGCAGTTCGGTGGAGCCACTTCTACCTGCCAGCCGTTCACCTTGACGCCTTCAGGGACAACCGAACGGATGAAAACTCCGGAGTTGCCTTCGGCTTCCTGCTTGAATTCCAGGGTCAGGTCGAAATCGTCGTAATACTTGTCCGTTCCCAGGTAGCCGTAGGCCTTGTCTGGGCCGCTCTCGCAGACCAGGCAGCCTTCTTCGTCGACATACCATAGTTCGGTTCCGTACTTGATCCAGCCGGAAAGGTCGGTACCGTTGAAGAGGTCTTTCTCAACTGGCTCTGCGGCAGGCAGCTCCTTTATCTTGATATTCCTGAACCAGGCTGGATAGCCGTGGTCCTGGAGGCATATGTGTCCTGTAGGGGACATTCCGTATTCGGTGCACTCAGCCCACTTGCCGGCTGCCTTGCGAGCCTGCCAGTCGGCGCTCCAGGCATCGAATTCCACGGTGACCTTGCCGTTGAGCAGGTAGGTGACGTGGCCGTTGTCGAAGATGATCTCGGACTGGTTCCACTCGCCCGCAGGCTTGAGGTCCCTGGTCTCGAAGTCAGGGACATACATCGCATAGTCCACGGCGCAGCGCTGCCAGGGCTCCAGGACGTAGCCGTCGTTCATCTCGGTGAAGTTGTCGTCGTCGATGAGCTGGTATTCAGGTCCCGTGACATAAGGGACGTCGAAGCAGTTGCGCTCCACCACGTGGTACATCATACCGCTGTTGCCGCCCTTGCTGATCTTCCACTCCCACTTCAGGTGGAAGTTGGAATATTCCTTGTCGGTCACTATGTATCCGTTGGCGTCGCTGCCCTCTCCCAGGGCCTGGATGGTTCCGTCCTCGACGGACCAAGGACCGGTCAGGGCTTCTCCGTTGTAATCCCTCCAGCCGTCGAGGGTACTGCCGTCGAACAGCAACTGCCATCCGTCGGCTTTTTCCTTTGAAGTGAGTACGTTATGCTTCGGAGAGCAACCAACAGCCAGGAGCACCGCAATAAGCGCGGCTCCCAGCCAAATGATTATCTTTTTCATATAACAAGTAATAATCAGATATCCATCAGATAGCCAGAAGCCCAACTATGAGGAAAAACAGGATTACGAGCAGTATGACTGAGACGACGATGCATCCGCATCCCAGTTCGATACCCCTTTTGGCACCTTCCGTGAATCCTTTGTCACCTTCTCCGCTGCGGGAGAACAACAGGCCGATAATTCCGCCGACCAGCGCGCAGATAAGAATGAATTTCAGCATAGTGAACAAATTTAATTCTTATCTTTGTAAAAACCGAAAAAAACTCAATCATTGGATATGTTCCCAAAAGAAACCTACATCGCCAGGAGGAAGACCCTGCTGGAGAAAATGTCGTCGTGCGCTCCTGAGGGAAAGCGCGGAATCGTTCTGTTCATCGGCAACGTAGAAGCTGCGGCCCAGTACAAGGACAATGCTTACAAGTTCCGTCAGGACTCGTCCTGGCTGTACTATTTCGGAATAGACGAACCTCGCTTCGCCGCGGTGATCGACCTCGACGGAGGGGAAGAGACCATATTCGCGGATGACGTGGAGATCGGGGACATCATCTGGATGGGACCTCAGCCGACGGTGGCTTCCAAGGCCGCCCTGGTAGGGGTCGGCAAGTCCGCACCTTACGGGGCAGTGGACTCCGTAGTCGGCAAGGCACTCGCAGCCGGCAGGAAAGTCCATTTCCTCCCCCCTTCCAGATATTACAATACGATGAAGCTGTCCGCCCTCCTGGGCATTCCTGAGGGAGAAATCTCCGCAAAGACTTCCGAGGATCTCGTGAAAGCGGTCATTTCTATGAGGCTTGTCAAGGAAGACTGCGAGATCGCGCAGCTGGACGATGCTGGCGCCCTCGGTCAGGAGATGCACACGGTCGGACGCGAAAACATCCGCCTCGGCATAATCGAGCAGGAAATCGTGGGCAAGATGGAGGCCTGCACACTTGCGAAAGGATGGGGAGTCTCGTTCGCGACCATCCTCACCCAACACGGAGAAATCCTTCACAACCACGGGCATCACAACATTGTCGAGCCGGGCAGGCTGATGGTGATAGACGCAGGTGCCGAGAACGATATGCATTACGCTTCCGACTACACCAGGACCTACCCTACTTCCGGCAAGTTCACCACCAAGCAGAAGGAAATATACCAGATAGTCTGCGACTGCAATGAGCTGGCTTTCAGCCTTACCAAGCCCGGTACAGCGTACCGTGACGTCCATCTCGCTACGGCGAGGCTTATGCTTGAGAACCTCAAATCCCTTGACATCGTCAGGGGTGACGTGGACGTTATGGTGGAAGCCGGAATTGCCGGTCTGTTCCAGCCTCACGGGCTCGGTCATAATATGGGACTGGATGTCCACGATATGGAAGACCTGGGCGAGGACCTGGTCGGGTACGATCCGGACCAGAAGCGTTCCTCCCAGCTCGGCCTGGGCAGCCTCAGGATGGCCCGCAGGCTCGTTCCGGGACACGTCATCACAGACGAGCCGGGAATATACTTCATCCCTGCCCTGATCGCCAAATGGAAGGCTGAGAAGACGGACAAGGGCTTCGTCAACTACGGTAAGCTCGAGAAGGAATATCTGGACTTCGGCGGAATCCGCCTGGAGGACGATGTCCTGGTGACTGCCGATGGTGCAAGGCGCCTGGGTCCCGGCCGCCTGCCTATCCGTCCTGAAGACGTGGAGTGGGCCTGACCTGGAAGGCGATGTCCACTGTCATCATAATACTTGCTGTCCTCGCAGGAGTGATCGGGATAGCCGGAAGCGTGCTTCCTGGGCTTCCCGGGCCTCCGATCAGCTGGGCAGGCCTGCTGATCCTCTATCTCTGGGGAAGCGGTACTTCCGCCGCGGGTGAGCCGATGACCCTGTCCTTCCTGCTCATCTGGCTGGCAATAACCATCGTGGTAACAATCATAGACTATTTCGTGCCGGCATATTTCACAAAAATAACCGGCGGCAGTAAAGCCGCCGGCCGTGGCGCGATGATAGGTCTCGTGATAGGGATGTTCGTTCCTCCCGTCGGAATAATCCTCGGAAGCCTCATCGGGGCTTTCCTTGCTGAATTCCTGATTTCGAGGAAGAACGGATTCGAGTCCGTCAAATCCTCGATAGGAGCCTTCCTGGGCTTCCTGTGCGGGACGGGAATCAAGCTTATCGCATCGGGACTGATGATGTACTACATCATAGTCTTCCTGAAATAAGGATCCCTACTTGTCGATGTACTTCTTCTTGAGGATCGAATAGGATATCATCCTTCCGATCTTCTCTCCGGTGGACTCCAGTCCGTCTCCCATCAGGTTGCAGAACGTGCCGTAGCGGCCTCCCTTCCCGTAGAGATGCTCGATTGTGGCGATGGCTTTGCCCTCGCTGTCGCAGACTTGGACATTGGAAAGAGTGTTTCCCTTGTCGTCCACGTTGATGATCTCCACTTCGATGGTGAAATTCTGCCTTCCGGTCTTCACCGCCGCCTTGTGAGTCAGCTTCAGGGTCTTGTTGAGGCCCTGGAAGAAGCGGTCGGTGGTTTCTTCCTTGATCTTTTCCCAATCAGGAGTTACGGTAACGAATTGTTCGACAGGGATCAGCTTGTATACTCCCTTGTCGAAATCGATCTCTGCGTCCAGGAGATTCTCCTCCTTCAAAGCATCGAACGAGCCTGTCAGCATAGCTGTCTGTGCCCCGGCGACAACCGAGGACAGCAGCACTGAAATAATCAGGATTAACTTTTTCATATTATCACTTTTGTAGGTTTGACTTCACACGAAGCCTCTCCTATGCAAAAAGCGGGCAAAATGAAAAAGCAGTTCCTTGGCAGCTAATAGACAAGCTTGCGGAAATCCTTGACTCTGTGGAAGGTAACGATGTTTCCATCGTGCGCCGTCCGGGCTTTTTCGTCACCGGAGCGGCTGACTATCAACAGGTCGTCCCCATCCAGTACCATCGTGGCGTAATGCCGTGCGGAGTGGTCCGTAGGCCCCACTGCCACCAGGCCGGCGAAGGTCCAGCGCAGGAGATCCGGGGAATACGACAGAAGTACCCGGATCTGGTTGCCGGCCTTGTAGTCCCCGAAATCGGATTTCGGTCCGTCCAGGGAATAGGTTCCGGGTCCTCCGTAATCTACCGCTACCACGAAGCGGCCCCCGAAGCCTTCCACGATGGCCGGGGTATAGAGATAGATGCTGTCAGGGTCCGGGGAAGTGGCTATGACCTTTTCTCCGGCTACAGGACGGCCGCAGTTGTACGGGGTGCTGCAGGCTGATGCAACCAATGCAAAGGACAGGATGATGGATATCGATCGTATGGACATCGTAATACTGGTTATGTATCCTGCAAATTACCAATAATATTCTTGATACGCAATACATAAAGAAAAGGGGCGGCCGTCAGCGAAGACGGCTACCCCTTGAAAATAAATATACGGGTGTGGGTTATCGGGACGTGCAGACCTTCAACCTGTCGGCGGACAGGAAGCCTATTGCCATAAATAGGTGAATCGAGAGTAAAATGATGTCAGTTAGTCTATTAATTTACAACAATCGGTAACAATATAGGGAAAAAAACTGAAATGCTTTTATTATATTTACAAATTGAATGAAAAAAATCCTTCTGATCACAGGGTTGTGCTGTCTTGCATTGGGGATGTGTATCGCACTCGTCCTCGGCAGTGCTATGTCCAGGACCTCGTCCGCAGAATACTGTATGAGCTGCCATTATCACGAGCAGGCGGATGCTGACTGGAAGAAGTCCGAGCATTATCTCAGCAAGAGCGGAGTGGTAACTTCCTGCACCGAATGCCACCTCCCTCCCAAGGAGAACGGGTTCTTCAAGTACTATATGATAAAGTCCAGGACGGGCGCCAAGCATATGTGGAAGAAGATCACGACTTCGAAGGAGGATATCGACTGGGAGTCTATGAGGGAGCTGGGTCACGCGAGCCGCACAGTCTATAACGAATCCTGCCTCAAGTGCCACGCCAACCTTTATCCGGAAGGGATCAACGACGATGGGATCACTGCCCATCTCTATTATGAAGAGAATGCCGGGAAACTGGGGCTGAACTGCATCAGCTGCCATCTCAATACCGGTCACCATATGCCCGGATACGAGCACAAGCGCCTGGAAGGCAAGGTTATGGACACCGGCGGCGGGACGGTCTGCGATTCTGCAGCCGTCGTCACCAGCTTCGCGGACTTCGTCGAAACCGTCCCGGGCACCACTGCGAGGATAAATATGGTCGCAGTGCCAGGAGGAGAATTCACTATCGGAAGTCCGGATAGCGAGACGGGACGTTCGTCCGACGAGGGACCCTGCCGGAAGGTAAAGGTTTCATCTTTCTTTATGGGAGAGACGGAGATCACCTGGAGCCAGTTCTGGTCGTTCTACAATGAGACTATGTCCGAAGGGCGCACCCCTCCGGAGAAGATATATGCTAACAACAGCCGTCCGGACGTGGATGCCGTAAGCGGCCCTACTCCGCCGTTCGGATTGCCGGACCAGGGCTGGGGGATGGGAGAGCGGCCGGCCATCACGATGACCCACTATGCTGCGGAGACCTTCTGCCAGTGGCTTTCGCTGAAGACAGGACGGCACTACCGCCTCCCTACCGAAGCGGAATGGGAATATGCCGCCAGGGGCGGAACTTCCACTCCTTACTTCTTCGAAGGCGACCCGAAGCAGTTCCGCGACAAGCGGTTCGGCAAGGCCGACACGACCGTGATATCCCGGTATGTAGTGTATTCACAGGACAGCGGGAACAAGACCGGAGAGCCTTCCGGGGTCAAGGCCAACCCGTTCGGACTCAAGAATATGCTCGGCAACGTGATGGAGTACTGTTCCGACTACTACGCCGAGGATGCATATTCGTTGCTGGCAGAGGGAGCTCTGGATCCGAAGGGTCCTTCGGAAGGCCGGGAATATGTGGTCAGGGGAGGATGCTTCTCCGACGATGCCTCCAAGGTGCGCTGCGCTGCCAGGAGCCATACCCTCCACGATGAATGGCTGCGCACGGATCCGCAGAACCCAAAGAGCATCTGGTGGTATTCCGACATCAAGGGAATAGGCTTCCGGGTGGTCTGCGAGGTGCCTGAAGAATTGAAACGATAACATAAAACGAATAATTGGAAATGAGCAAGACAATGGACAGAAGATCGTTCCTGGGCACAAGTGCCAAGGTAGGAGCGGCTGTGGTCGGTGGCAGCGTACTGCTGTCTGCCTGCAGTGGAAAGAAAGACGGAAAACTGGTTCCCCTGAAGAAACCGGGCGAGTATTATATTCCTGAACTGCCGGACAAGGCGATTGACGGGAAAGAACTCAAGGTCGGTGTGATCGGATGCGGAGGCCGTGGTTCAGGTGCCGTTATGAACCTGCTCGATGCAGCTGACGGGATCACCGTCACCGCCCTTGGCGATGTATTCGCAGACAGGTTGGGCAGCCTCAAGGACAAGCTCAAGGAAGAGCGTAACGTGGAAGTGCCGGAAGAAAGCTGCTTCGTCGGCTTCGACGCCTACAAGAAGGTGATAGATTCCGGTGTCGATATGGTGATCGTCGCCACCCCTCCTGTTTTCCGTCCGGAGCATTTCAGGTATGCCACCGAAAAGAATGTCCATTCTTTCCTGGAGAAGCCGATCGCAGTAGATGCAAAAGGCTACCGTCTCATAATGGCTACCGCAAAGCAGGCTGAGGCGAAGGGCTTGAGCGTGGTCTGCGGCACTCAGCGCCATCACCAGAGGCCTTATGTCGAATCCTTCCAGAAGATCCAGGAAGGCTTGATTGGCGAGATCACAGGTGGAAACGTTTACTGGAACCAGGGAATGCTCTGGTACAAGGACCGCCAGGCTGGCTGGAGCGATATGGAATGGATGATCCGCGACTGGGTCAACTGGAAGTGGCTCTCCGGCGACCACATCGTCGAACAGCACGTCCATAATATCGATGTGTTCAACTGGATGATCGGATACAAGCACCCGATCAAGGCTACCGGCGTAGGAAGCCGCCAGCGCAGGGTCACGGGCGACCAGTACGACAATTTCAGCATCGACTTCGAATATGAGAACGGCGTACATCTCCACAGCTTCTGCCGCCAGATCGACGGTTGTTCCAACAGAGTCGCCGAGACCATCCACGGAACCAAGGGCTACTGGTGCTCCGAGGAATTCGTCATCCGCGATCTCGAGGATAACATCCTCTGGCAGTTCGACAAAGAGGCTGCCGAGGCCAAGTTCGAGCAGAACAACCCTTACGTACTCGAGCACGTGGACTGGGTGAACCATATCCGCAAGGGCGAGGCTCACGTAGAAGCCGGCGAATGCGGTCTCTCCTCCCTCTGCGGAGTTATGGGACGCGAAGCCGCCTATTCAGGACAGACAATCGAATGGGACACCATCAGCGCCGCCGACCTGGATTACCTTCCCGAGAAGCTCGAGATAGGTGCTATGGATATGAGCAAGTGTACGGTTCCGGTCCCTGGATCAGCTAAATAGTTATGGACAGGAGATCATTCTTGAAAACCTCGGCGGCAGGGACTGCCGCCCTGGCTGCAGTTTCCGTCCTTCCTGGATGCAACGGTTCCGAGAAGAAGAGCAGGAAGGCCTCCGGCGTGGAGCTGAACATTTCTTTCCAGGAGGGTACCGCTCCGGGAGATGACCTGTCCCAGAAGCTGGATTTTATGGAGAGCCTCGGTGTGACAGGTTTCGAACCAGGCGGCCGCGGACTGAGCGACAGGGTCGATGAGATCAAGGCGGCTCTCAATGGCAGAAACATCAAGGTATCAGCTATTTGCGCGGGATTCAAGGGATTCATCCTGGCTGAGGATCCGGCTGTCAAGGAGTTGTTCGACACCACGATGCGGGAAATAATCGTGGCGGCTGGCGAACTCGGTTCGACCGGCGTGATAATGGTGCCTGCGTTCAATGCCCAGACTCCCTGCAAGCCTCATACTCTCGAAACGCGGGACTATCTCTGCGAGGAGCTCCGCAAGCTTGGAGACTTCGCCCTCGAGCACGGCACGACAGTTATCCTTGAACCGCTGAACAGGAAGGAAGCTTTCTATATGCGCCTCGTGGCTGACGCCGCCGCCATCGCCAGGGATTCCGGAAGCAAGGGAGTCAAGGCGATGGGTGATTTCTGGCATATGCAGGAAGAGACATCGGACTACGGTGCGCTTATGTCTGCCGGGAAGGAATACCTGCAGCATATCCACATAGCAAGCCGTGGCAACCGCAAGATGCCTGGAGAAGACGGTGAACTGGATGTCTACACCGACGGGTTCCGTGCATTGAAGGAAATCGGTTACGACAAGTACGTAAGCTTCGAGTGCGGCCTGGCCGGAGAAGACCGGGCGGCCGCGGTTACCAATGCGGTGAACCTCCTCCGCAAGCAGTGGACTGAGGCCTGACAAAGGCTTGTATTCCTGGAAAGACTCCTTGTACGCCTCTGAAACGTGCGGGAGTTTTTCGTATATTTGCAACGGTATGATAGAAAGAATCAAAGTGGTGGCATTCGATGCAGACGACACCCTCTGGCTGAACGAGCCTCTGTTCAGGCTGGCCGAGAGGCAGGTCGCCGATGCCTTGTCCGAATTCGGCAACTTTGATTATATCTCCGACGAACTTTACAAGATCGAGTTGAAGAATATGCCCGACTACGGTTTCGGGGCAAAGGCTTATGTGCTTTCGATGATCGAGAATGCCTTGAACCTTTCGGGCGGGAAGCTGTCCGGAGAGCAGATACGGACCATATTGGAAAGCGGGCGTGCAATCCTCCATAATCCGGCCACTCCTCTTCCGGGGGTTGTTGAGACGCTGGAGAATCTTTCCGCTTCAGGCCGATATGTGCTGGTTATGCTGACGAAGGGAGAACTCTTGGACCAGGAGCACAAGATTGAGCGCTCCGGACTCGGGAAATACTTCAGCCACATAGAGATAGTGTCCAACAAATCGCAGAAGGAATATATCGCACTTTGCGGGAAGACGGGCATCGACGTGAAAGATCTGATGATGGTCGGGAATTCTTTCAAATCGGACATCGCTCCCGTCCTGGAGCTCGGCGGCTGGGGAGCCCTCATCCCTTCCAAGTCGTTATGGAAGCTGGAGCATACCAAAGAATATGACCACCACCGCCTCTTCCGCCTGGAAACCTTCTCCCAACTCCTCCAGGTCCTGCTCTGAGAATTATATCTGTTACTACAGGCTAACTGTTTCGGCTGCTGGGGATTATCGCCGGCCGCCGAGGATTATTATCACGTTTTTCCTGGAGATTATCAGATCAGCTTAACATGCAGCCTCGGGGTCCCAGTTGAGTACGAAATCGAGGCTTTTTGTTCTCAACTACGAACTTGGGATTCCAGTTGAGTACAAAATCGAGGCTGGTGCGGGGTGAATACGGGCTTGATGGCACCGCCGCCGGAATATGCGGCCGCCGGCGGCTGGGCGCTGCGTGGAGTTCCGCCCCTGAAGGGCTCTCCTCGCGCCCTGCCAAAAGGTCGACAGGGATCCCCGAGCGGGTCGGGGATGACGGGAAGAGGGGTGACTTAAGCATTGCGGCTTAAGTCACCCCTTTCTACAAACGTTATTGGTGCTCCCGGCAGAGACTTGAACCTGCGACCCACTGATTATGAGTCAGTTGCTCTAACCAACTGAGCTACGGGAGCGAATGCCCGACGTTATGTCGGGATGTTGGACGTCACACCTTGATTTCGACCTCGACACCTGAAGGCAGTTCGAGCTTCATCAGAGCATCGACGGTCTTTGCGTTGCTGTCGTCGATGTCCAGAAGCCTGCAGTAGGCATCAAGTTCAAACTGCTCGCGGGACTTCTTGTTGACGAACGTTGAGCGGTTGACGGTGAAGATCTTCTTGTTGGTAGGAAGCGGAATAGGACCGTTTACCTTAGCACCAGTAGCCTTCACGGTGTCCACGATCTTAGCGGCTGACTTGTCAACCAGCATATGATCGAATGATTTGAGTTTGATTCTGATTTTCTGACTCATATCAAAAATTGTTGATTTCTTTTTAAAAAAACTTTGTGTACTGTTACTCGTCATCGTCAGAGAGCCTGTAGCCGCTCTTCTCGATAATTTCCTTAGCAAGATTGGCCGGGACCTCGGAATAGTGGTCGAAGGACATCGTGCTCGTGGCACGTCCGGAAGACAGGGTCCTGAGGACCGTGACATAACCGAACTGCTCGGCGAGCGGAACGAATGCCTTGACTATCCTTGCGCCGTTGGCCGTGGAATCCATTGCCTGGATCTGGCCGCGACGACGGTTGAGGTCACCGACGATATCGCCCATATAGTCCTCCGGAGTAACTACCTCGAGGGACATAATAGGTTCGAGAAGAATCGGCTTGGCCTTCGGGCAGGCGTGGCGGAAAGCCATACGGGCTGCCATTTCGAAGGAAAGCTGGTCTGAATCGACAGGATGGTAGGAACCGTCAATGACGGTAACCTTCATCGACTGGACTTCATATCCAGCGAGGACACCGTTGGCCATCGCGGACTTGAAGCCCTTCTCGATGCTAGGGATGAATTCCTTAGGAATATTTCCTCCCTTGACCTGGTTGTCGAACTGAAGTCCGGAAACGCCTTCGTCGGCAGGACCTACCTCAACGATGATATCTGCGAACTTGCCACGGCCTCCGGTCTGCTTCTTGAAGACCTCGCGGAGCTGTACGGTTCCGGTGATGGCCTCCTTGTAGTTGACCTGAGGAGCACCCTGGTTGATCTCGACGCCGAATTCACGGCGGAGACGGTCTACAATGATATCCAGATGAAGTTCGCCCATACCGCTGATGATGGTCTGACCTGTCTCGTGGTCGGCCCTTACGGTGAACGTAGGGTCTTCCTCAGCGAGTTTTCCGAGAGCGATGCCGAGCTTGTCGAGATCTAGCTGGGTCTTTGGTTCGACAGCTATACCGATGACAGGATCCGGGAATACCATCGACTCGAGTACGATAGGATGGTTTTCACTGCAGATCGTGTCCCCGGTACGGAGATCTTTGAATCCGACGGCTGCGCAGATGTCTCCCGCCTCAACGGAATCGATAGGATTCTGGTGGTTGGAGTGCATCTGGTACAGACGTGCGATTCTTTCTTTCTTACCGGTGCGGACATTATAGACATAGGAGCCGGAATCGATGCGGCCGGAGTACATTCTCATAAACGCGATCCTGCCGACGAACGGATCGGCCGCAATCTTGAATACGAGAGCGCAGAACGGCTGATTGACATCCGGAAGGAGGTCTTCCTCGCTTCCGTTCTTAGGATTGGTACCCTTTACGACACCTTTGTCAAGTGGAGACGGAAGGTAACGCATCACTGCGTCGAGAAGGAACTGTACTCCCTTGTTCTTGAACGAAGAGCCGCAGCACGCAGGAACGATCTGCATAGCGATCGTACCCTTGCGGAGAGCCGCGATGATCTCGGCGTCTGTCAGGGAATCAGGATTCTCGAAATACTTTTCCATCAGGGCCTCGTCGCATTCGGCAGCGGCCTCGACGAGCTTATCCCTCCACATCTCTACTTCTCCCTCCATTTCTGCAGGGATGTCCTTGATCTCATAGTTTACCAGCTCTTCGCCGGAATCGTAATAAACCGCTTTCCTGGCGATAAGGTCTATGATACCCTGGAACTTGTCTTCCGCCCCGATAGGGAGGCAGACAGGAACGGCCTTTGCTCCGAGCTTGGTGTGGATTTCTTCCACGCAAGCGAGGAAATCAGCTCCGACACGGTCCATCTTGTTCACATACGCGATCTTCGGAACCCCGTACTTGTCTGCCTGGCGCCATACGGTCTCGGACTGAGGCTGTACGCGGCCTACCGCACAGAAAGTGGCGATGGTTCCGTCGAGGACGCGGAGCGAACGCTCCACCTCAACGGTGAAATCGACGTGACCCGGAGTGTCTATCAGGTTGACCTGATATTCCTTTCCGTCATAGTGCCAGAAGGCTGTGGTGGCAGCGGAAGTGATGGTGATACCACGCTCCTGCTCCTGAACCATCCAGTCCATCGTTGCGGCACCGTCGTGTACTTCACCGATCTTGTGAGTCTTACCGGTGTAGTACAGGATACGCTCGGACGTAGTCGTCTTGCCGGCATCGATGTGAGCCATGATGCCGATGTTCCTGGTAAAGTTGAGATCTCTTTGAGCTGCCATTTACACCAAGTAAATTAGAAGCGGAAGTGGGCAAATGCCTTGTTGGCCTCTGCCATCTTGTGCATATCCTCCTTTCTCTTGAATGCACCGCCTTCATTGTTGTAGGCGGCTACGATCTCTGCACAAAGTTTTTCTGCCATAGAGTGGCCGGAACGCTTGCGAGCAAAGTTGATCATGTTCTTCATCGAGAGCGAGACTTTCCTTTCCGGACGCAACTCTGTAGGCACCTGGAAGTTTGCACCACCTACACGACGCGACTTGACCTCGATCTGAGGGGTCACGTTTTCGAGGGCCTTTCTCCAGATATCCAGAGGAGCCTTGTCAGAATCTTTCATCTTCTCGCCTACCATATCGATGGCATCGTAAAAAATAGAATACGCGATACTCTTCTTCCCCTGCAACATAAGGTTGTTCACGAAACGGGTCACCTCGACATCGTGATACTTAGGATCAGGAAGTAGAATCCTCTTTTTAGGCTTCGATTTTCTCATTGTGAGTAAAAATTAAAGGTGATAAAAAAACAAAAATGAACTACTTCTTAGATTTCTTCGGCCTCTTGGCGCCATAGAGGGAACGGGACTGGGTCCTTCCTTCTACGCCTGCAGTATCCAAAGCTCCTCTAAGGATGTGGTAGCGCACACCAGGGAGGTCCTTTACACGACCGCCACGGACAAGCACGATGCTGTGCTCCTGGAGGTTGTGACCCTCGCCCGGGATGTAGGCGTTGACCTCTTTAGAGTTGGTAAGGCGTACCCTGGCGACCTTCCTCATCGCTGAGTTAGGTTTCTTAGGAGTCGTCGTGTAAACACGAAGACAAACGCCCCTCTTCTGAGGACAAGCGTCCAGCGCACGAGACTTGCTTTGAGAAACAAGACTCTCGCGTCCTTTGCGAACTAATTGCTGAATTGTTGGCATAAATGATTGTAAATCTATTATTTATGTTTTCCCCAAATAATTTGGGACCGCAAATTTAAGGATAATTCTTTAATTAACAAAGTTCATTTAGAGGATTTTAGCTATCTTTGAATTTATGAAAACAAAATCTCTGACAGCCATAACGGCCGTTCTGGCTGCCTTTCTGACCCTCTGTCTATCAGCACAGCCTGCTTCAAGGACCTCATTCAACAATGGTTGGACCTTCTCCAAGGACGGTGTGAGCCGTGTCCTGGACCTCCCCCACGACTGGGGCGTCGAGGGCGCTTTCGACATCTCCTATCCTAGCGAATCGGGCAAGCTCGCCTGGTGGGGCAAGGCCGAATATTCAAAGACGCTGAACGTGGAAAGGAAGGACTCGAAGCAGTACTTCCTGGACATCGACGGTGCGATGCAGTGGGCGAAGGTCTTCTGCAACGGGGAATATGTCACCGAGTGGCCATACGGATATGCTTCCTGGCAGGCCGACCTGACTCAGTTCATCAAGGAGGGTGACAACGAGATCAAGGTCACCATAGACAATCCCGAGGAATCCAGCCGCTGGTATCCCGGAGGAGGCATCTACCGCAACGTATGGCTGACCGTGGCCGACCCGGTCGGAGTGGCCCACTGGGGGACCTACGTCACCACCGAAGGCGAGAAAGTGAACCTCGAAGTTACCCTTCGCAACGCAGGAGAAGCAGTCGGGGGCAAGGTCAGGACTGAGATATTCGAATATGACGGCAGGAAAGCCGTGGCTTCCGCCGAAACCGTGATAGACACCATCAGCGATGGTATAGTTGTGAACGAAGAGTTTCTCCTGAAGGGTGCCAGGCGCTGGAGCCCGGAAGAGCCGAACCTCTACAAGGCCGTCACTACCGTCACCGCCGGAGATTCCAAGGATGAATATGTCACCGTATTCGGTCTCAGGGATCTTGAATACAAGGAGGACGGTTTGTACATCAATTCGGAGAAGACATTCCTCAAGGGAGTCTGCCTGCACCACGACGCCGGAGCCCTCGGGGCTGCCTGGAATACCACTGCCTGGACAAGGAGGCTGCTGATGCTCAAGGAGATGGGATGCAACGCCATCCGTACTTCACACAACCCACCGGCACCGGAACTGCTGGAACTCTGCGACAGGATGGGCTTCGTGGTGCTCGACGAATTCTCCGACACCTGGTCAATACCGAAGAGGAAGAACGGTTATGCCGTGCTGTTCGAGAACTGGTTCGAAAAGGATATGGCCGCTCTGGTCCGCAGAGACCGCAACCACCCGTCAGTGATAATGTGGAGCATCGGCAACGAGGTCCCGGAACAGGGTTATCCTGACAAGTACTGGATCGCTTACCGGCTCACCGAAATCTGCCACGAACTGGATCCGACCAGGCTGACAACGGTCGGTTCCGACAATCCGTGGGCCTCGGAGCAGGATTTCCGCAACGCGGTGGATGCCTATGGCTTCAACTATAAGCCGCATCTGTACGCCAAGTTCCACGAAGCCAATCCCGGGAAAGTCTATTACGGCAGCGAGACTGAATCCACCATCAGCTCCAGAGGAGTCTATATGTTCCCGGTCGGGGAAAACGTAGAAGCCGCCGAGCAGGACTTCCAGGTATGTTCATACGACCTGCACACCGTTCCTTGGGGCCAGATTCCGGAGCAGGAGTGGAAATTCGAGGACGAGAACCCGGCCTGCCTAGGCGAGTTCGTCTGGACGGGATACGACTACCTCGGAGAGCCTACTCCATACAACAGCGACCTCACGATCCTGAGCAACTTCCACGATCCGAAGTCCCTCGAAAGGGCGAAGAAGGAACTGGAGGAGAAGGGCAGGATATCATCCCCTTCCAGGAGTTCGTATTTCGGAATAATCGACCTCGCCGGCTTCCCGAAGGACCGTTACTGGCTATACCAGGCACGCTGGACGGAAAAGCCTGTGCTTCACGTACTTCCGCACTGGAACTGGGCCGAACGGAAAGGTGAGGTGACCCCTGTGCACGTGTACACCAACTGCGACAAGGCGGAGCTTTTCATAAACGGTAAGTCTCAGGGAGTCCGGGAGAGAGCTGAAGGCCAGTACCGTCTCCGCTGGGACGATGTGGTCTATGAGCCGGGCAAGGTCAAGGTGATAGCGTGGAAGGACGGAAAGAAATATATCGAGAATATCGGGACCACCAAAGCTCCGAAGGAGATTGCGATGGAGGTCGAGGAGGGGTTCGGTGATGGCGACATATTCTTCGTGGACGTAAGGATAGAAGATAAGAAGGGACAGATGGTCCCTACTGCCTGCAACGAGCTCAGGTTCAAGATAAAGGGACCGGGAGAGATCCTCGCGGTCGATTCCGGCGACGCAACCTGCCTCACCCCGTTCAAGTCCGACAGGATCGCCGCTTTCAACGGGCTTTCGTCAGTGATAATCAAGCCGACCGGCAAAGGCAGGATCGTCCTGACCGCCGAAAGCGACGGCCTCAAGAAAGCCAAAGTCCGCATCAGAAATAAATAAATAATAAATATATATGAGGAGAGTATTATTGACAGTCGTGGCGGCGGTGTGCTGCCTGGGTGCCTTCGGACAGGAGAGCGCAAAGGTGACCAAGGCGAACTATGCCCTGGCGGAAAGGTTCTCTGCCAAGAAGGTGAACCAGATGGTGTTCTCGACCAGGGTGATGCCGAACTGGTTCCGTGACGGGGACAGGTTCTGGTATGAGTGGAAGACTCCGCAAGGGACCAAGTATTACATAGTGGATCCGGCCAAGGGCTCAAAGACCGAGATCTTCGACATGGAGAAGCTGGCGATGCAGGTCACCGAGCAGGTCCGCTATCCATTTGATGCCCAGCATATTCCTATAAGGAACCTTAAGCTCAAGGAAGACAGGTATTTCCATTTCGACATAGTGTCCGGATTGAACAAAGACAAGGACACGACGTATTTCAGGTATGATATCGTGACCAGGCAGCTGGACACCGTCGGAAAGGAGAAGAAGAAATATCCGATGTGGGCCAGTGTTTCCCCTGACGGGAAGGTTGGAATATTCGCGAAAGGTTCGAACCTGTGGATAATGGACTCCACCAACCTTCGGAAGGCCGCCGTCAACGAGAAGGACACCACCCTCGTGGAATATAAGCTGACGACCGACGGCATCCGTCAGTTCGGCTACGGCTACGGCAACTACACCGGCGACACCGAGAAGGACAGCACCAAACGCCACAATCCGGGTCACATCATCTGGTCCCCGGACTCAAGGCACTTCGCCACCATGAAGTGGGACATGCGCAAGCTGAGCGAGCTCTGGGTAATCAATTCCGTGAAAGGAAAGCGTCCGGAACTGGAGACCTACAAGTACCAGATGCCGGGCGAAGCCGGTCCCAAGGGATATCTCTTCGTATTCACCCTGGATGGCTTGAAGGCCACTTCCCAGGAAGTGAGGAGCGAGGCTTTCAAGGACCAGGACGTCAATTTCCTGAACGCCAGGCATGAAGCGAAGGACAATTACCTTGACTACAGGACGAGCAAATGGCTGGGCGACAACAGCGGATTCTACCTGGTCAGGCAGAGCCGCGACCTCAAGAGGCTGGACCTTTGCTGGGTGGCGGTCGGCGCCGATTCAACGAAGACCATAATCTCTGAGAGGGAAAGGACTTATATAGAATACCGCAATCCTTATCTTGTCAAGGGCGGAAAGCAGCTTGTCTGGTGGTCCGAGCGCAACGGATGGGCCAACCTGTACCTGTATGACAGCGACGGCAACCTCCAGAGGGCCCTTACAGACGGAGCTTTCCACGTGGAAGACGTGCTGGGAGTCAACGAGAAGGAGGGATATGTGCTCCTGAGCGCCTGCGGAGTCCTGAAGGGCGAGAATCCTTACCAGATGCATACCTTCCGGGTCCCGCTTGCGGGCGGAAGCCTTTCGCACCTGGATATGGATGATATGGATGTCCTCTCTACGGCCAGCGACGATGCCAAGTACTTCGTGGCCAATTATTCCAGGGTGGACTGCGGACCGGCCGTCGCGCTTTACAATGCATCCGGAAAGAAGGTTCTGGACCTCGGAACAGCTGACCTCAGCCTGCTGTTAGAGGCCGGATACAAGTTCCCCGAGAGGTTCAAGGTCAAGGCCGCCGACGGGGTGACAGACCTGTACGGAGCGATGTACAAGCCTTATGACTTCGATTCCACAAAGGTCTATCCTATCTGCGACTATGTATATCCTGGTCCTCAGGTGGAGGCCAACAACATCTCCTGGAGCAAGGGTTTCACCAGGACCGACAGGCTCGCCCAGCTCGGTATCATAGTGATCACCGTGGGCAACCGCGGAGGCCACCCGAACCGCTCCAAGTGGTATCACAACTACGGTTACGGCAACCTGCGTGACTATGGTCTGGAGGACCAGAAATACGCCATCCAGCAGCTCGGGGCCAGGTATCCGTTCATCGACCTTGAGAGAGTGGGAATCCACGGGCATTCAGGCGGCGGCTTTATGAGCACCGCAGCCATCCTGAAGTATCCTGACTTTTTCAAGGCGGCGGTGTCCTGCGCCGGCAACCACGACAACAGCATCTACAACCGCTGGTGGAGCGAGCAGCATCACGGAATCCTGGAGAAGGTCGACAAGGGTGATACTACGTTCGTATATTCAATCTCCACCAACCAGGAGCTTGCGAAGAACCTGAAGGGGCACCTTATGCTCGTCCACGGGGATATCGACAACAATGTGCATCCTGCCAACACCATACGCGTTGTGAATGCGCTTATCAGGGCCAACAAGCGCTTCGATATGCTTATCCTCCCCGGACAGCGCCACGGCTTCGGGGATATGAACGAATACTTCTTCTGGAGAATGGCCGACTACTATTCCGAGTGGCTCATCGGTGACACCGAACGGTCCAGAGTGGATATAGTCCAGCTGAACAACGACTGACGGCTCGTCATCCACGGCTGTTCACTACGTCATCCCCGGCTTGACCGGGGATCTGTTTCTGTCTCGCGTCATCCCCGGCTTGACCGGGGATCTGTTTCTGTCTCGCGTCATCCCCGGCTGACCGGGGATCTGGGATGCCCGAACAAGTCGGGCATGACGTATGGGTCGGACATAACAATTTATATTGAATCAACATCTAAAGAACTATGGAAAGGAAAGGATACATCTATTTTATGACGAATAAGAATAATAACGTCTTATACGTCGGTGTTACTAACAGTCTTGTCAGAAGAATGGCCGAACATCATGAAGGAAGAGGCTCATCGTTTACCAAAAAATACAATTGTTATAAGTTGGTATATTTTGAGCGGTTCCAGGATATTGAGCAGGCCATCGCTCGCGAAAAGCAATTAAAGCATTTCAAACGAGAGTGGAAAAACAATTTGGTACAAGGCGTTAATCCGAATTGGATTAATTTGGCGAAAAGCATAATATCTGATCCGGAGGGGATGCCCGAACAGGTCGGGCATGACGGACTAGTCGGGCATGACAGCCTAATCGAGCAAGACGATTAATACATTGCTATGTGTTCGCTACGTCATCCCCGGCTTGACCGGGGATCTGGGATGCCCGAACAGGTCGGGCATGACGGACTAGTCGGGCATGACGGACTAGTCGGGCATGACGGACACGGAACGGCTTCCTAGCGCCCGTAGAGCTGGAGTTCGATAACTCTGCGCTTGAGGGCGCTTCCGTATTCATATTCACCGACATCTATCGAATCAAGTAGGTAGAGGTCGGTGCCCTTGAATATGGTGCCTTCGGCTACTGTCCTGATCTGCAGGATCTTGTCGATGGAATCCTTAGGGACGATCAGATGGCAAGGGATGATGTAGGCGACCATGTTGCAGGCCACGGCGTGAGCTACTGCGCGTACTCCGCGAGGATTGTCGCAGATCTGGGCAAGCTGGCTGTAGCTCATCAGCTTGATTCCCTCCTCAGGCAGGATAGGCGTGCCATCCTCCCGGTGGGTCAGATGGTATAGATTCTTCCAGACATTGACCTGGAATGGAGTGCCGGAAATGTAAAGGTCCTCCCACTTGGTCTTGAGGGACAGGTCGGAGAGTTCCTTCATCGAAATCTTGCTGACAGTGATTTCCGAAGTGGCGGAAACAGGTTGTGATTGCACCATCTCGGTGATTTTGCCCAGGTGCCGGAAGTCCGCGCAGACCGACGCAATCTTGCCATCGATGCGCGTCACCACCCATTTGTTATCATTCCTTTTCATTGCCGATTATTCTTAACCCGCTTAAAGTTAAGAATTTCCACCCACAACTCCAAATCATTTCCCGAGCCAGGAAAGGAAGAAGTCTTTCAATGGGGAGCCGGAATTGGCCAGGCGGCCTTTCAGCCTCCATATCCGGTTGTAGATGACACCCTTCTCCTTGCCCATCAGGGTGGATATGGTCGTGCTTGAGAATCCTGATGCCGCGAAACTGTACAGCAGGAAGTCTTCTTCCTTCCAGGACGGGAACTCCTCGCGGAGTTTGGCCATCACTCCGTCGCAGCTGTCGTCCAGCATTTCTTCCAGGTTCTTCTGGACTTTCCGGTCGCTTCTCAGCCCTTCGACAATATTCTTCACTTCGCGAAGTATCTTCGGCTGGAGGTTGTCTGTGCCTTCATACACATAATACTGCTCGCAAAGGCGTTCGAGGGTGTCGTACCTAAGGCTGTCGGTCCTGCCCGGCTTCCTGGTCCCGGGAGAAGAGGCCAGTTTCCTGCGAAGGTCTTCGGCCACCGTCATAAGTTGCTCCTTTTCAGCTATTTCCTCCTCCAGCCTGCGCTTTTGGAGAGCCCTGTAATACAGATAGGCGGCGACCAGTGCGGCTATGACCATCAAGGCTGCCAGGGAGAATAGCCAGAGCTTCAGCCTGGCGTTGCGGAGTCCCTGGGCGGTTGCATCTGCCTTCTCCTGGATATACTCCCTCTGGCTGGCCGCGACGGCCTCCCTCAAGGCCGCTGTCTGGGTGCTGTTGCCATATTCGGTAACCCTCTCAAGGGCCTGGAGAGCCTTGCGGGCGTCGCCCGAGCGGGACGCTATCTGATATTCGCGGAAATCCACTTCAGCCACGGCGTCCTCCCCTTCGGCTTCGGCACGGGCTTCCGCGAGCCACTTCAAGGCCTCCGCCTGCCGCCCTGTCAGGGAATATGAATATGCCAGGACTCCCTTGTCGGAGCTTGAAAGCGGGAGTCCGAGTTCGTTGCCAGCACGTCCGAGAAGGTCGATCGCCAGCGCCGGGTCAGGAGAATCCTTGCTCACGGCCAGTGCGGCATAGGATTCGAGGCAGCGGGCTTCCAGGAGGGTGTCCTTCAATTCGTGTGAATCGTAAAGCACGCTCTTGAATATGTCTTCGGCAGCATCGTACCGTGCCAGTCCGGCTTCGGCCTGGCCTATTTCCAGCAGCGACTGGAGCGAATCCTGCTTCTTCCCTGCTGCCTGGAAGGCTTCCGCAGCGCGTGCAAGGTACATCATCTCATCGGTAGCGTTGCCCGAGGCATTGCAGGTGTGCGCCATATCGCGGCAGATGAGACCTTCGTGATACTTGTCTCCAACCTGTCCGGCCAGATCGAGAGCCTTGGTGTAGGAAACGATGGCTGCAGAGTAGTTCCCGTCATTGAACTGGGTCCTTCCAAGGCAGTACAGAGCCCTTGCCTGCTGTCCGGCATCCCCGTGGCGGGAGAACCAGGATACGGTTTTCTCCATATCCCCGACACTCTGGGTATTGAATCCGCCCAGCCCTTCCTCCACCTGGTCGAGGTAGGCTCCCATCTTGTTTTCAAGTTCGTGGGAGCAGGCCGCCAGGACAAGGACCACCAAAAGCGATATGGTACGGACAGTTCGCATCGTCAGTCTTCGTTGTGCCATCCCTGTGCCTTGATCGGGAGTTCAGCTCCACCGGGAGCTACCAGGACTGCACCCACGTCGCTCTGGGCGAGATGGCCGATTATGTCGAATGTCTGGAAATCCCTGCGGAA
The DNA here is from genome assembly GCA_905235085.1 of uncultured Bacteroidales bacterium. Classification (GTDB taxonomy): domain Bacteria; phylum Bacteroidota; class Bacteroidia; order Bacteroidales; family UBA932; genus Cryptobacteroides. The sequence continues at coordinate 30,166 of CAJOKD010000018.1, forward strand.
CTTTTCCGCATCCAGTATCGGGATTATGTAAAGGAGCCTGAAATCGTCGCCTCCGTTCATCGCTGCGGACACCGGATCGATGTCCAATTCCTTGCCGAATGCGAAGCTGTTGCCTTCGAAAGGAATCTTGTCGGCATAAACCTTCGCTCCGAGAGCAGTGTCGCGCACCAGCCTCTTCAAGGCATCGGAAAGACCGTGGGATATGACATATCCGTGAGAAGGGATTATACCGGCGTCTTCAAGCCGGGAGACTGCAGACGGGGAGACCTCGGGCTTGAGATAGCTCCCGATCATCATCTTGTACTTCTCCAGGTCCGGCTGGGCGGAATCGTCGGCCGTCTTCTCGAATGCTTTCTTTTCCCGCTCGAGTATCTGCTGGCCGATATAGGCTGCTCCCAGGCTTCCTGAGACGCATATCAGGTCCTTGCTTCTGGCTACCGCCCTCCTTCCGGAGGTGAACTTGCATTCCTCTCCTATGGCGGACACGCTGACTGCCAGTCCGTTGGGAGACGGGACCAGGTCGAGGTCAAGGGATTTGTAACCGTGTTCCCTGGTTGCAGCAAGGACTCCCGACCACAGCTCACGGACGTGGGTAAAATCCAGCTTGGAGGAGAGGGCGAGCCTCACGGACAGCATCCTCGGGTGGGACATGGAGGCATACAGTCCGGCAGTCTGGGCGACTACGCATTTGTAGCCCAGATGCTTGAGGGGGAAGTATGTCAGATCGAAGTCCACTCCTTCCAGGAACACCCTGGAAGATGTGCGGACTACGCTTCCGGCCTCAGGAGTGAAAGAAGGGGCCTCCACGTGTTCGAATCCGCTGCCTTCGAAGAGCAGGGCAACCGCTTCCGCCTTGCCATATTCGTTGAAAGTTTCTACGGCCATTATCAACAGTTTTCAAAGTAATCAGGACAAAATTAGCATAAATTGTTAAATTTGTTAAATTTGTAATATTGAAACATAATCAGATTATGAAAAGAATTCTCCTCTCACTGGCAGCGGTCCTGGTGGCGCTTCCAGTTTCCCTTTCCGCTAAGGACAAGACTGCGGAAATCAAAGTGATTTCGTATAACATAAGGGTCGGCGCGGCCAAGGACGGAACCAACTCCTGGGAATACCGTTACCCTGCCTCCGCAATGATGATTTCGGAACAGAAACCGGATATCTTCGGCTTGCAGGAAGCACTTGATTTCCAGGTCCATTACCTGGAGGAGTACTGCAAGGGATACAAGAGTGTCGGAGTAGGCCGCGAAGACGGCAAGCACAAAGGGGAGCATATGTCCATATTCTGGAACAAGAAGACCACCAAGTTGCTCAAATGGGGGACTTTTTGGCTCTCTGAAACTCCGGACAAACCGGGTAAGGGCTGGGATGCCGACTGCATCCGCACGGCCACCTGGGCATTGATGAAGGACAAGGCTACCGGAAAGAAGTACTTCTATGTCAACACCCACCTGGACCACATCGGCTGGGAGGCCAGGAAGAACGGTCTCAAGCTCATCGTGGACAGGATAGACAGCATCAATCCGAAGGGGCTTCCGATGATCATCACGGGAGACTTCAATATGGAAATCGACCGTCCTGAGTTCGACCTCAAGAAGATAATGAAGAATGCCCGCGAAGTGGCCGTGAAGACAGACCACATCAAGACCTTCAACGGCTGGGGCAAGGGAGGCACCGAAAACCAGGAGACCATAGACTACATCTGGTTCAAGGGATTCAGCACCTGCACTGAATATGAGACCATAACCAAGAAGTATATGGACAGGGCCTACATATCCGACCATTATCCGATAAAGGCAACTCTCGTATTCTGATGAAACGTTTAGCCTCAACAGCCTTGTGCCTGTGCCTCCAGGCCCAGCAGAAGGTCGTTTCTCCGAAGTCCCGTGGCTTGGACCAGGACCATCTCGCCCTCGTCGACGGGGTGATCGGGGATGCTATCTCCGAGGGTACGATCCCAGGAGCAGTGCTGGCGGTCGTGCGAGGCGACGACATAGTCTGGCTGAAGGCTTACGGCAACAAGAGCGTCAAGCCTGTCACCGAGCCTATGACCACGGGGACCATATTCGACCTGGCTTCCTGCAGCAAGGTCCTGGGCACCACCCTCGCTTTTATGACGCTGGTCGAGGACGGCAAGGTCAGGCTGGGCGACAGGGTCAGCCTGTTCATCCCGGATTTCGCTCCGTGGACCGACCCCGAATCCGGAGAAGAGGTCCACATTACGGTCAGGGACCTTCTGACACACTCATCGGGACTGGCTCCCTACATCGATGTGGAATCCTTCGTCAAGGAGTACGGAGAGAACTGCCCGGAGGCCCTGGAGGGATTCATCGCCACCAAGGTCAGGAGGAACTTCCGCCCCGGGACCGGCTTTATGTACAGCTGCCTCAATTTCATCACCCTCCAAAGGATCCTGGAAAGGGTTACCGGGCAGAAGCTGTATGAATATGTCCAGGAGAGAGTATTCGCTCCGCTCGCTCTGAAGCACACCTGCTACTTCCCCTTGGATCCTTCCCTGCCTGGACTGCCGGGCATAGATTATGACTCCCTGCGCGCCTTGTGTGCACCTACTACGGTCCAGGCCGACGGGCTCCCCCTGGTCGCAAAGGTGCACGATCCGATCGCCAGGAGGATAATGGGCGGCAATTCCGGGAATGCCGGAATGTTCTCCGACGCCAGGGACATAAGCGCCATATGCTCCGCCATAATGAGGCACGGCGGAGAAATCCTCAGACCGGCGACAGTCCGGATGATGACCACTATTCCTGAAGAGAACGACCCCAAAGTGGGACGGGCTCTCGGATGGGACAAGAAAAGCGACCACAGCAGCAATCTCGGAGACTTGTTCGACAAGGATTTCACGATCGGACATACCGGATACACAGGTACTTCGGTAGTGATCGACCTCAAGAGCCATACCGCCGTGATCCTGCTGACCAACAGGGTCCATCCCGAGGACAAGGGCAGCGTCGGCCGCCTCCGTTCGCAGGTCGCTAACATAGTTGCATCCTCGATCAGATACTATTATTGATGAAACGTATGTCCGCAGCCTTCCTGGTCACGGCAACCCTGCTGGTCGCCGTATCGCTTCCTTCGCCCGGACAGACGAAGGAAGAGTTGCTCGGACTGCTGGACAAGACCATCAGCGAATCGGACAAGTATGTTTCTGACAAACTGCTGAGGATCAAGACCATCGAGAACACCCTGCACTCCAGGGGCGTCTCTGCGGAAAAGCAGTATGACATCTACGGGGAGCTGTTCGATGAATACCAGCCTTTCAATTATGTGAAGGCTACCGAAGTCCTGAAGGAGCAGAAAAGCATAGCTCTGTCGCTCGGGGACAAGGCCAAGATCAACGACATCCTTCTGAAGGAGGCGATGCTGAATACTGCCGCCGGAGAGTTCCTGGAGGCGATGAACAACCTCTCCCAGATGGACACGACCATATTCTCCACCGAGCAGAAGATACAATATTGCAACGTACAGCAGCGATTCTGGAACGATTACAACGAATACCAGAAGAGCAACGACAAGTCTATGCTCCGCAAGGTGGGATATTACCGGGACAGGCTCCTTTCCCTCGCCCCCCAGGGCAGCAATATCAGTGAATATATCACCGTCCGCAAGTCGATAGACGAGGGCAACTTCGCGCAGGCCGACTTCATCAACAGGCATTCTCTTTCCAAGATGGATCCATCGAGTCACGAATATGCCAACCAGGCATATTACCAGGCCAGGATCTGCGAAGCGCTGGACAGGCGCGAAGAGATGGAAAACTGGTTCATACGCTCAGCGATAGCTGATATCAAGTCAGCCACGAAGGATAACGCATCGCTATTCAGCCTGGCCTCGGAACTGTTCAATGACGGAGACCTGGAGCACGCATTCCACTATACCCAGTACTCTCTCAACGATGCCTTGTCCTTCGATGCGAAGCTGCGTCAATGGCAGATTGCGGCTATCCTGCCGGCAATCCAGAAAGGCTACACCGAGAACCAGGAAATGCATCACAGAAGGACCAGGGGACTTCTGGTAGCGGTTTCTATCCTGGCTCTCCTGCTGCTGGGCGGAGTATTCGCGCTGCTGAGCCTGTACCGGCGCCAGATCGAGTCCAACAGGAAGATAGCAAAGATGAACCTCCTCATCCAGGAGAACTCGACTGCCCTGGAAGAGTTCAATTCCAAGCTGACCCAGATGAACAAGGACTTGACGGAGGCCAACGCAGCCAAGGAGGAATACATCGGCCTGTTCCTCGGTATGTGCTCCAAGTACATCGACAAGATGAAAGCCCACCAGAGCAAGATCCGCAAGATGGCGCTCGCAGGAAAGTATGACGAAATCATCAAGGCAGCTTCATCGAATGAGGCCGTCGAGGAAGAGCTCAAGGAATTCTACGATATGTTCGACCAGGCTTTCCTGAAGCTCTATCCGAAATTCGTGGAACAGTTCAACGGGCTCCTCAAGGAAGATTCCAGGATAGAACTCAAGAAGGGGAAACTGCTCAATACTGAACTCAGGATTTTCGCCTTGATACGCCTTGGAATAACCCAGTCTTCGGACATCGCTTCGATGCTCCGATACTCTTCGAACACGATCTACAACTATCGCGCACAGATCAAGAACTCCTGCCTGGGAGACCGCGATACTTTCGAAGAAAGAGTGAAGCAAATAGGCAACTAAAATTTTAAATAAGTGGATGGGGTTTTTGGATTGGAATAATTCAAAAACTGGCCTAACCTCCACTTTTAATTTCCAGGTGGATTATATCTATTCGGCTGATTTATAATAAATTGGCTTTTGTGCTTATGCCCACTTATCCACTTAAAAATAATTAAAACGTTTAATTAGCCCGCATCCATCCACTTTTTTAAAACTAAACCATTATGTATCTATTTGTTTATCAATTGATTAATACCTATAGGGCAAAAGTCCTTCCCCTATTTTCCGGGGGCGTTCGTATTATTTGTCTTTGATTGATATATTTGCTGCGAAAAACACTTTTCAAGTGGATGATTTTCATAGAACAAATACTAAACTAATTAACTCTTCAAAAAAAATGAGTAACAACATTCTCAGGCAGTTTGCACTGACAGTCATCTGCCTTCTCGGGATTGGCTCGGCGGTCGCTTGGTCGCAGAACATCCAGGTCAAAGGTGTCGTGCTCGATGAGAACGGAGCCGGAATGATGGGCGCCGGAATCATCCAGAAGGGCACTGAGGGAAGTACCACCAATGGTACCATCTCCGACTTGGACGGTAACTTCCAGATTACCGTTCCGCAGGGCTCCATCCTCATCGTCCAAGCATTGGGCTATATCACTCAGGAAGTTCCGGCTTCGGAATTCGTGAGAGTACAGCTCGAGACCGACAGCGAGATGCTGAACGAAACAGTAGTCGTCGGTTACGGTGTACAGAAGAAGAGCGTCGTCACCGCGGCGATTTCTTCCATTACATCCGATGATCTCAAGGCCCAGTCCCAGAGCAGGCTTGACAATATGCTCCAGGGTATGGCTTCCGGTGTCCTCGTGACACAAAGCTCAGGCTCACCTTCCGCAGGTTCCCAGGTCCGTGTACGTGGTGTCGGAACTATCCACAATTCCGACCCGCTTTATATAGTGGACGGAATGCCGGCGGGCAGCATCGATTACCTCAACCCTAACGACATCGAACGCATAGAGGTCCTCAAGGACGCCGCATCAGGCGCTGTCTACGGTGCCCGTGCAGCAAACGGTGTAATCCTCGTCACCACCAAGAAAGGCAAGGAAGGCAAGGTTCACGTCAACTACGACTTCTCCTATGGTATGCAGAATCCTTGGAGGAAGCCCGCCGTCCTCAACGCTACCGAATATGCCGTGATGATGAACGAGGGTATGCTCAACGACGGACAGGCCCCTATCTATGCCGATCCATATTCACTTGGAGAAGGCACAGACTGGGTCGATACCATCTTCGACAAGAACTCTCCTATAGTCAAGCACGACGTGAACGTGATGGGCGGCTCCGAAAGGTCCGACTACAGCATCTCCGGCGGCTACCTTTCCAACAAGGGTACCATCGGAGGACGCTTCGGCCGTTCCTACTACAACAGGTTCACCCTCAGGGAAAATATCGGAGTCACCTTGTTCGACGAGTCTGAAAACAGGAACTGGCTCAACAAGATGACCTTCCGCAACCAGGTGTCCTATGCCCACATCAGGTCTCAGGGCATCTCCACCAACTCCGAGTTCGGATCCCCGCTGGGTTCCGCGATGGGAATGTCTCCTCTCGAGTCCATCTACGCCACGGCAGAGGATGAGCTCAGGTACCAGAGCCTTTATCCGGCCGGTTATCCTTATATCATAAGGAACAAGGACGGTGTCGCCTACTCGATCGCCGACGCCGGTGTCTATAACGAGCAGGCCAACCCGATCGCAATGCTTGACCGCCCTGCGGGACACACCAGCACCGACAAGATCGTCGCCGGCCTCATCACGGAGCTCCAGCTCATCGACGGGCTGAAATTCCGTAACAGCGTCACCATGGACCTGGCTTATGTCTACAGCCACAGCTATTCTCCTGAATACTTCCTTACTTCCAAGGATTTCAAGTACGACACCGTCACGTCTTCGACCACCTACGACAAGAACGGGAACCCGACCGTAACGGACAAGATCAACTATGGCTCCAGCGCAAGCCAGAGCATGGACAGGTACTACACATGGCAGGTCGAGAACGTGTTCACCTACGACAAGTCTTTCGGCAAGCACACCATCAATGCTGTGCTCGGCCAGAGTGCCCTGAGGTACATTTCCGCAAACGTGGGAGCCAGCGCCAACGGCTTGACCTTCCCGTATGACGAGTGGAAGATTTCCGTGAACAACACCCTCGGCCAGAGGGAGAACGGCGACCGCAACGGATGGGGAAGCTGGAATTCCATCCCGTACAGCCTTCTCTCATACTTCGGCCGAATCACCTACAACTACGACGAGCGCTATATGTTCGAGGCTACCGTCAGGCGTGACGCTTCCAGCCGCTTCGGAAAGAACAACAAGTGGGGAACCTTCCCTTCCTTCTCGCTCGGATGGAATATCAAGAACGAGGCTTTCGCAAGGGACATCTACTGGCTTTCCACCGCCAAGCTCCGTGCTTCCTGGGGTATCAACGGTAACGACAACATCGGCGATTTCACCTATGCTGTCTACACCTCGTCCAACAACAACTACGTCTTCGGCGCCGGCGGCAACGGCTCCGAGGCCATCAACCTCGGTGTCAAGCCTTCCGGGCTTGCCAACCCTAACGTGAAGTGGGAAGAGTCAAGGCAGACCGACATCGGTGTCGACCTTGGATTCTGGGGCAACAAGCTGACCGCCACGGTGGATTATTACATCAAGAACACCACCGGCATGCTACTCTCGATGCCTGTACCATCCTATGCCGGTGATTCCGCTCCTACTGGAAACCTCGGAGACATGGTCAACAAGGGTCTCGAGTTCGATCTCGGTTACAGGAACCACATCGAAGATTTCAACTACGGAATCAAGTTCAACGCGTCCTACAACAAGAACAAGCTGACCTATCTCGGAGATGACGCCACTTACCTGAGCGGATCCAGCCACAAACTGGGCACCCTCACCCGGGGCGTCGTGGGACTGCCGTTCCCGTACTTCTACGGATGGAAGACCGACGGTGTGTTCCAGAACTGGGACGAGGTCAATTCATATGTCAACGCAGACGGAGACCTCCTCCAGCCGAATGCACAGCCTGGTGACTTCAGGTTCGTGGATACCGACGAGAACGGAGTCATCAACGATGACGACCGTACGATGATCGGCAAGGGTATTCCTGACTGGACCTTCGGCCTCACCATCAATTTCGACTGGAAGGGCTTCGATTTCAGTATGCTTCTCCAGGGACAGCTCGGTGCACAGGCATACAACGTTTCCCGCCGTACCGACCTCTACTATATCAACCTTCCGAAGAACATCCTCTACAGGTGGACGGGAGAAGGTACGACAAACGAATATCCCCGTTTCGCATTCAATTCGGCCAACGAGAACTACAGGGCATCAGACTACTGGGTGGAAGACGCATCCTTCCTCAGAGCCCGCAACGTCCAGCTTGGCTACACTCTTCCCAACAGCCTCACCAGGATGGCCGGCATCCAGCGCCTGAGACTGTACGTCCAGGCAGAGAACCTGTTCACGCTCACAAGGTACACGGGATGCGATCCTGAAGTCACCGGCGGCAACTCCAGTTATGGTACCGAAGTCGGAATCGACCGCGGTGTCTACCCGCAGAACAGGACCTTCACTTTCGGTGTCAACGTTAACTTCTAATATTGGACATTGATATGAAAAAGATACTTTTGGCACTGAGTGCCCTTTCCATAATGGCTCTTTCTTCCTGCACCGAGGAATTCGTAACTCCGCAGCACAACTCTTCCGAACCGCTGGATGAGTACTTCAACACGGAAGCACGTATGTTCCAGAGCCTTGTAGCCGCCTACGACCCGCTCGAGTGGTTCGACTACTTCTATCAGTACGATGCCCTGCATCTCATCTACGACATAATGGGCGACGACATCAACGCCGGAGGCTCCAACGAAGGCGACCAGCCTATCATCGTCAAGACCCATTTCTACACCGCCACCTCTACGGATGTCTGCAACCAGATGTGGACCATCGCATATTCAGGCATCAACCGCTGCTGCATCGTACTTGAATACGTCGACGGCGTGGAAGGCATGAGCGAGGCCACCAAACAGCTGTACAAGGCCGAGGCTACTGTCCTGAAGGCATATTACTACAACATCCTCTGGAAGCTTTGGGGCAACGTTCCTTACTATGACAAGAACCTCACTTCCCCATATTTCACCGAACAGCTCAGCCACGACGCGGTTTACGAGAAGATCGTGAGCAACCTCGAGGACGTGTTCGCCATGAATGTCCTTCCGATGAAGGCCGACGGCGGATCTGAAGGCCGTGTCACCTTGGCGATGGCTTATATGCTCTATGCGGAAGCCGTCATGTACCAGAACGATGAATCACGGTTCTCCAAGGCTCTCGCCTACATGAAGGAAATCATCTCTTCCGGTCAGTACCGCCTCGTCGACGACTTCGGCGGAATCTGGGAGGAATCCGGAGAATGGAACTCCGAATCCATCTGGGAGATCAACTTCATCTCCGAAGGCGCCGTGCGCGACTGGGGCTCTCCTATCGCCACCGGAGGCCAGGTCACTTCCATCCTCACCGGCATCCCAGCCATCAAGAACAGCCCGGACTACCAGGAAGGCTGGGGCTTCGGAACCGTCAGGGCTGCGGCGTACAACATGTACGACGACACCGACATCCGCAGGGACGGAGGCATCCTCAACTTCGAAGAATATGCTGCGGCATCCGGAGCATCCTACACCCCGCGCTGGGAGGACACCGGTTTCTTCCTCAAGAAATACATCGCCCGTGTCGGCGGAAACCACGGTTATCTCGCCGATCCGAATTTGAACTACGGCAATAACGAGCGTATCTACCGCTATTCCGAGACCCTCCTCAACGCTGCAGAGCTTGCTGTCCGCCTCGGACAGGATGGTACTCAGTGGCTCAAGCAGGTCCGCGACAGGGCTAAGAGCAAGGATACCGGAACATCCCTGGATGACATCATCGAAGAACGCCACAAGGAGTTCGTAGGTGAAGGCAAGCGCTACTGGGACCTCGTCCGCACAGGCAAGGCCGCAACGGTGCTGACCGCTTCCAACCACGAATACCGTACTGTGAGCTGGACGGAGTCCAAGAAGTACTGGCCGATTCCTCAGTCAGAACTCGACAAGGATCCTAACCTCGTACAGAACAACTATTAATCTGCAGAAGAGATGAAAAAGATCTTTAAACATATTGCTTTGGTCCTGTCAGCAGCAGCTCTGGCCGCTTGCGCACCGGATTATCCGGAACTCAAGGAAAGCGAGCTGCCTCAGGCCTCCAACTTCAACGTGACCGTGGATGTCGACCAGTCGACCAACTACGTCACCTTCAACATGAGCAACACGGGACTCGTCCCGGTCTGGATCGTCGGGGCGACCGATCCTATTGACAATGCCTCGGGAAGCAAGGTCACCGGCAAGAACTACGCATACACCGGAAACGGTGTCAAGCTTCGCTTCCGTGATGCAGGAAAGCATACGGTAGAGGTTAAAGCCTACAATGCCAACGGTATTTCCGTAGGATCGCAGGTGGTCGAATTCACCCTCAACGAGACCTACCGCGACCCGTTCGACGCATCTCCTTACATCAAGGCCCTCTCCAACGGTTCATCCCAGACTTGGGAATGGAACTACAAGGAAAACGGCCACTTCGGCTGCGGCCCTGCAGGCGGCGACGGACTTGGATGGTGGAGCTGCGGTGCAAATGAAAAAGCCGACTGGAGCCTGTATGACGACAAGATCACCTTCGCCGCTGACGGAACCTTCACCTACGATCCGGGCGACGGACAAGTCTATGTCAACAAGGGCTCAGGCGTCAGGCCTGACCTGAACACCAACAACGAGGACTACCTTGTTCCTTGGGAGGTCACCACTTCCACTTATTCTGTCGAGAATGACTGGAACGATGCAGGAGTCGAGGAAGTCTACCTCGTAACCGGAGCGAACGTCCCCGTATCTTATATCACCGACAAGAGCGAACTTAACGGAAGCCGCTACCTGATCCTTGAGAACGAGACTTCCCAGATCAAGAAGTGCCTCAAGCTCGCCGTCACCGTCTTTACTACCGACAACCCTGACGGAATCACCTGGCACAAGGAATTCGTGAAGGAAGGCAGCAACGACAGCCAGACCGGAGATCCTCTCTACGGCATCACCAGCAAGACCTGGGTTCTCGCAAAGGATGTCCAGGGACACCTCGGATGCGGTCCTGACCAGAGCAACCCTGCCGGATGGTGGAGCTGCGGTCCTGACGAGAAGAAGGACTGGGGTGTATATGACGATGAAATCACCTTCTACGCCGACGGCAAGTTCGTATTCAATCCTGGCGAAGGCGGACAGATCTACGCCAACAAGGATGTGACCGTCATCGGTCCTGGAGTCGCACAGGCTGAGGATTACCTCATCGACTGGCAGATCCAGGAATCCACCTACAAGGTCAGCGGAGACGTCCTGACCCTGCCGGAGGGCGTCGTGATCGGATATGTCGCCAACAACGACGCCATCACCAACCCTACCTACGTCATCACCGAGAACACCGACGACAGGCTTGTCCTCGTGGCCAACTTCAACGGAATCTCCTGGCAGTACATCTACAAACCGAAGGAAGGCCAGAATCCTCAGGGAGGCGGCACCTGGTACGATGTGGAAGGTGCAACCAACCTCTGGAGAAGCGCTACCATCACTCCTGAATACTGGTACTCCCCAGCAGACTGGTCGGGCGGGATCTCCGCTGATGCCCAGATAACCGCCAACAACGGCTTCACCGCCACCATCCCTGAAGGAGTGGGCGGATCTGAATGGCAGGCCCAGAACAAGCTCATATCCAACATCAAGACCGAGGAAGGCAAGAAGTACGACTTCAGCTGCACCATCAAGGCAGACAAGGACATGACCATAACCATCAAGCTCACCGGTAATCCTGAAGAGGAAGGCGACATCCACTCGTTCTTCTACAACGGAGGAGTCAGCCTCGATGCAGGTGATGCCTTCACTTTCCAGCTGGACAACCTGGTCCAGAACACTCCGACCGACAACGTGATGCTCATCTTCGACTTCGGAAGAAGCCCTATCGGATCGACCATCACCGTCACGGACATACTCTTCCAAGAGCACAAGGAAAAAAGCGGAGGCCAGCCTTCCGGCCTTGATCCGAATTCCGACGCCAACCTGTTCAAGGGTCTCAACGTCACCGGCGACTTCTGGTATTCTGCAGGAGACTGGTCCGGAGGCTTGGATCCTCAGCTGACAAACCTCGGCGACGGAAAGTGGCAGGTCAAGATCCCTGCAGGAATCGGTGGAGCCGAATGGCAGGGACAGACCAAGTTCCACTTCCCTGTAGCAGTATCAGCCAGCAAGGTGTATGACTTCGGAATGAAGGTTACCCCGGATGATGACTGCAACTCCAACATCACTGTCAAACTTGCTTGGGAAGGCAATGACAACGATCACGCTTTCTTCTATGTCAACGACTTCAGCGCCCCGGCCGACGAGACTACGGCTTTCGTAAAGGAGAGTGTCTCCCCTGACGTGGACTACGATGCCGTCGTGCTGTTCGTCGACTTGGGAAGGGTTGCTGCCGGAACTACCGTCATCCTTTCCGACTTCTGCCTGCAGGAACACAAATGATGAAAAGGACCATAGAATACATAAAGAGTGGGTTGCTGCTGCTTACGGCGGCAGCGATCCTCTCTTCATCTTCCTGCAGCGGAGAAGATCCTCAGAAGAACCAGGATGACATAACCCTGGACAAGACCGAGATAACCGTGTCTTCCGATGCCACCACTGCAACGGTGAATGTCAACGCTACCGGAGAATGGGGCGTGGGCTCGAACGCCTTGGATTGGTGCACGGTCTCGCCTAGCGGCGGCCTGAAGGGAAGCTCCGTGGTCACGGTCACTATCGCGGAGAACTTCACCAGGTCGGAACGCGAGACCACAATTAACTTCCGTTGCGGCACGGCCAGGAAGACAGTGACCGTCAAGCAGGACAAGAAGGCCGAAACCATCAATGTCCCTGACGGCTATTCCCTGGTCTGGCAGGACGAGTTCAACGACGCTTCCGTGGACGCCACAAAGTGGCGCTTCGAGAACTGGGCTCCGGGCTATGTCAACAACGAGCTCCAGCGTTATGTCGCGAACGGGGTGCTGGACGGAGACAAGACAGCATTCTGCGAGGACGGGATACTGAACATCAGGGCGATGAAGCACAACGGACAGGTAATATCCGCGAGGATGAACACACGCACATCCTGGGAATACGGCTATATGGAAGCCAGCATCAAGCTCCCGAAGGGAAAGGGCACCTGGCCAGCCTTCTGGATGATGCCTGACGACCAGAGTTCCGGCTGGCCGAAATGCGGAGAAATCGACATTATGGAGGAAGTCGGAGTAGATCCGAACATCACTTCTTCGTCGATCCATTGCGAAAGCTACAACCACGTCAAGGGCACCCAGAAGACAGCTTCCCGCCGTACCAACGGCGCTGAAGACGAGTTCCATACATATGCCCTTGAATGGACTCCGAATTACATCAAGACCTACGTGGACGGCGTGCTTCTGCTGAACTTCCCGAACGACGGCAGCGGAAACGTATCCACCTGGCCTTTCAACAAGAAATTCTACATCACTCTCAACCTTGCCTGGGGAGGCGACTGGGGCGGATACGCCGGCGTCGACGAAAGCAAGCTGCCTGCCACCATGCAGGTCGACTACGTGAGAGTGTTCCAGAAGAAATAGATGAAACGGTTTGCCCGGATAATACTGATGGTAATCCTCGCCGTCTCCCCGCTCTTGGTTTCCTGCGGGGGGATCGGAGAGGATGATACGCCGGCCGTGTTCAAATCCATCAAGCCGCTGGAACTTTCAGTCGTCCTTCCTGCCGGAGGCAGCAAAGACATCAGATTCCAGGTGGAAGATCCGGATTACTCTTTCAACTTCAATGTCTACAGCCCTGACTGCAACATCGAAATGAGGTTGCAGGGAGGAGGCGTCCCGGATAACTACAAGATTACCAGGATAGTAAAAGAAGGAGAAGGGATCTACACTGCCACCATCACCGACCTGGGCACCAACCCTGTCTACAAGGAGAGCGTCTGCCTGGCCATGAAGCTGGGAGAGAATTCCCTCATCCTGTCCAAGCAGTTCACCGTGATGTCCGAAGCCGCCGACAGCGGCGACCTCATCGTCGACACAGGCCTCCCTATCGTCTATGTCAACACCACAGGCGGCAAATCCATAACGTCCAAGACCACGGACATCGAAGCCACGTTCAAGATAAATGGACTTGGGAAGTTCGAGAGCCTGGACGAAGTGGGCTGCAGGATCCGCGGCCGAGGCAACACCACCTGGACGTGGCCGAAGAAGCCTTACCTGGTGAAACTGGATGAGAAACAATCCATATTCGGGCTTCCGAAGCACAAGAGATGGGTGCTGCTGGCCAACTTCATGGACCGCACCCTTATGCGCAACGTAATAGCGCATAAGGTTGCCTCTATGATGTCCAATCTGGACTGGACCCCTCACGGCCAGAGCGTAGAGCTGGTGCTGAACGGGGCTCACCAGGGTACATACCTTCTGATCGAACAGGTACGCGCCGATGATGACCGGGTCCCTTGCGAAAACGGATATCTCCTGGAATGCGATTTCCATTTCGACAACCCAGTACAGTGGATAGACTATCACGGAAGATGCAACCAGAGAGGGGACGGGATACCTTTCGGCGTGAAATACCCTGACAGCGATGAACTCACCCAGCAGCAGCTGACGTACATCAAGAACCTTGTCAGCACGACTGCTACAGTCCTGTACGGAGGCAACTTCACGAACGCCACGAACGGATATTCCAAGTACATCGACGTAGCCTCGTTCATAGACTACTGGATAGTGTTCGAGGTGATGGGCAACCACGAACTGGGTAATCCGGGGAGCGTGTTCATGCATCTCAACAGGGAAGGAGGAAAACTTATCGCCGGCCCTGTGTGGGACTTCGACTGGGGCGTCTTGTCGTACAGGACTTCCCCGCAGGCAAAGTACGGCCTGCTCAACGACAAGGCCATCTGGTATGCCAGGCTGTTCGAAGACCCTGCATTCAAGGAGGCTGTAAGGAAGAGGTGGAACGAGGTACTGCCGAAACTGGAGACCATCCCGGCCTTCATAGATGAAACGGAAAAGATCCTCCAGGCCTCGGCCAACCTGAACTTCAAGATGTGGAACCCAGCAGGAGACGCCACCCAAAACGGTGGAAGCATCATCAACGGAGATGAGAATATGAGCTACAACGATGCTGTAGCGCTCCTGAAAAACAATTACAAGGAAAGACTGGAGGTTATCTCCAAGAGTTTGTAAGGAATATGAAAAAGACGATATACTTTCTCGCAGCCGCTGTCCTGGCCTTGCTTTCAGGCTGCGCCGCAAAAGACGACACGGAAAAGAAGATCGACAGTTTGGTCTCGAAGATGACCCTGCACGAAAAAGTAGGGCAGATGAACCAGCTGTCCGGAGGTGAGTGGCTAGCCGAGGCTGTGGAAAAAGGCGAAGTGGGAAGCATCCTCAACTGCACCGATCCTGCCGAATTGAACCGGATACAGAGGATCGCCGTCGAGAAAAGCCGCCTGGGTATTCCGCTTCTCATCGCAAGGGACGTCATACACGGATTCAAGACCATATTCCCGATTCCTCTGGGGCTAGCGGCCACATTCGATCCTGAATTGGTCGAGAAAGGCGCCAGGATATCTGCGATAGAGGCTTCTGCAAGCGGCATCAGGTGGACATTCTCCCCTATGCTGGACATCGCCCGCGACCCTCGTTGGGGACGTATCGCAGAAGGTTCCGGCGAGGACCCTTTTCTTGATGCCATTATGGGAGCCGCAATGGTGCGCGGATACCAGGGAGACGGAGATTCCACTTCCATCGCGGCCTGCATCAAGCATTTTGTTGGCTACGGGGCAGCTGAAGGCGGAAGGGATTATAACACAACGGAAATCACCGAGCGCTCGCTCAGGAACGTATATTTCCCTGCATTCAAGGCTGGAGTAGATGAAGGAGCGATGACCCTTATGACTTCCTTCAACGCCAATGACGGCATCCCTTCAACAGGGAACAAGTGGCTGATCAAGGACATCCTGAGGGATGAGTGGGGCTTCGACGGCCTCGTGGTCACCGACTGGAACTCAGCCGGAGAGATGATCGCTCACGGCTTCGCCAAGGATCTCAAGGAGGCAACCGGAAAAGCCCTGGACGCCGGAGTGGATATGGATATGATGTCCTACGGCTACATATCCTTCATTGAAGAATTGGTTAAGGAGAAAAAAATCAGCGAGAAACAGATTGACGACGCGGTACGCAGGATCCTGAGGTTGAAGTTCAAGCTCGGTCTGTTCGACAACCCGTACATCGACGAACAGCGCGCTGGTGAGAAACTGTACGCTCCCGAGCACCTTGAGGCGGCAAAGCAGAGTGCAGTCGAAAGCGCAATACTGCTCAAGAACGACGGAGTGCTTCCATTCAAGGGAGTCAATACCCTGCTCGTGACCGGACCTCTTGCCGACGCTCCATACGAGCAGCTCGGAACTTGGGCGTTCGACGGTGAGGAATCCCACACTGTCACGCCTCTGGAGGCCTTGAAGAAAGAGTTCAACGTCATCTATGAGCCTGGTACCGAATATTCCAGGGACAAGGGCACGGCTCTGGTCGCAAGGGCCAGGAGCGCTGCGGCAAGGGCTGATGCTGCCGTCGTATTCGTCGGAGAAGAGGCCATCCTTTCCGGAGAGGCCCACAGCTTGTCCGACCTGAACCTCCAGGGAGCCCAGAGCGAACTGATAGCCGCTGTCAAGCAAAGCGGCAAGAAAGTCGTGGTAGTCGTGATTGCCGGAAGGCCGCTGACCATAGGGAGGGACCTCGAGAACTGCAACGCTATGCTGTATTCGTTCCATCCGGGCACTATGGGAGGAGAAGCTGTCGCCGACCTGCTTACCGGCAAGGCCGTTCCGTCCGGAAAGACTCCGGTCACCTTCCTCAAGGATGCGGGGCAGGCACCTTTCTATTACAACCATTTCAACACCGGCCGCCCCAACAACGGCACCGAAACCCTGCTGGACGATATTTCTCTCAAGGCAGGCCAGACATCGCTCGGATGCACATCATATTACCTGGACAGCGGATACGGTCCTCTGTTCCCGTTCGGCTACGGCCTCAGCTACACCACGTTCGAATATTCCGGACTCACTCTTGACAAAATGTCCTATTCGAACGGAGACACGATCGAAGCCAGAGTGAACCTCAGCAATACCGGAGAATACGACGCAGTGGAAGTGGCACAGCTATATGTACGCGACCTCGTCGGATCGGTCGTAAGGCCGGTAAAGGAACTCAAGGGTTTCCAGAGGGTGGAAATGAAGGCCGGAGAAACGAAAGAGGTCACATTCTCGCTCCCGGTTGCAGACCTGGCTTTCTGGACCTTGAACGATGGATATGCAGTGGAGAAGGGTGATTTCCAACTTTGGATAGCAGGAGATTCCGCTTCCGGCGAACCGGTGTCATTCTCCATCGACTGACCTGTCCTTGAACCTGTATTCAAGTGCTCCCGCTATCCTGACCACTTCCTTGGTCAAGCCTTCGGCGGAGAATCCCCCGTCAATCCTGGTCAGGGTTATCCTGTCCTCGAACATCTTGAACAGGGCGCTGACCTTGGAGCGGAGGCGGAATGTCATATTCTCGCCTTCTTCGCTTTCAATGACATAACCCTTCGACTCCATAATCTCGACTACCCCGTTCCTGATTTCGGAATATCCGCCCGGGACGGCGACATCCCTGGAAATGAATCCGAACCTGGGGTAGAACGCAGCCACGGCCGCGAAGAGCACCGCTATGTAAGCAACTGATTTCCATCCGTCCCGGAACATCAGTTCGGGAGAACTGTCGGCTATTCCAAGCAGGACCAGAGCCACCATTATCAACGCGAAAAGGATTGAAAACCAGAAGAAATACTTGACTGCGCGGACGAGATATCTCATTGTAGTTCGATTTTTGCAACAGAAACAAATATACGTAAAAAGAAATTCTTTTTATATTTTTGTGTGTTAATCATAAACTATCAGGATTATGGCAGAAATAGATCCTATCGCGGAGCGCCGCGAACGTGAAGAACAAGAGAGGAAGAACAAGAGCCTCAAGACCGTTATGTGGGCTCTCGTCGGAGTCGCTGCCGTTATGGCTGGTGCGCTTGCCTATATATGGTCTACCAAGTCCAACCTCGTCAAGGACCTGAATGCCGAGAAGGAGGAACTTACCCAGCAGATGATAGCCCTCAAGGGGGACTACGACAGCCTTTCTTCCGAATATGATTCGATCAACAGTCAGCTCGATTCCTCCAGGGAGGAAGTCAACCAGTTGATCGAGAGGATCCAGCAGACAGAAGCCACAAACCGTGCTAAGATCCGCCAGTACGAGAAGGAACTCGGTACTCTGAGGAGCATAATGAAGAATTACATCGTCCAGATCGATTCCCTCAACACCTTGAACCACAAGTTGACTGCCGATGCAGCAGCAGCACGCAAGGAAGCTGCAGAAAGCAAGGCTGAAAACGCCGACCTCAAGGGTCAGGTCGAGAACCTCAGCGGCAAGGTTGCCACCGGTTCCGTAATCAAGTCCAGGGGCCTGAGCGTAGCAGCTTACAATTCTTCAGACAAGGTTACGGACCGAAGCAGCCGTGTAGTAAGACTGCTGGCATCCCTGAGTCTCGTGGAGAACGATCTCGCTCCCAAGGGACCGGTCAGGGTCTACCTGAGGGTAAAGGACCCGGAGGGTATCCTTCTGACCAACAGCAACCAGACTTCCTTCAATTTCAACGGCCAGTCTATGGTGGCCTCAGCTTCCCGCGAGGTCGACTATGAAGGCAAGGAAGTGGACCTGAGCATCTATCTGAACGATATCCCTTCCTACCAGGCAGGCATTTACACGGTAGAGGCTTACACCACCAAGGCTTTCCTGGGCAAGACAGAACTCTTGCTCCGTTAAGTCGTGATCTACATCCACGTACCGTTCTGCAGGAGTTTCTGCACTTATTGTGATTTCTATTCGGAGATTGCTCCGAAGAAAGCGTGCGGGAGCACGGAAGCGTTTGCGGAAGCGGTTCTGAAAGAGGCAGTTACCCGGAAAGAAGAACTGTCATCATCTTCCCCTGTAAATACGCTCTACATCGGAGGTGGCACGCCGAGCGTGCTGCCTCTTGATGTACTTGGCCGCATCGTAAAAGGAGTATCATTCCTCGCTCCCGGAGGATTCGATGAGTTCACCGTAGAAGTGAACCCGGAAGACATCGTGGAGAAAGGCGAAGGCTATGTCAAGGGACTGGTGGATATGGGAGTCTCCCGCATCAGTATGGGCATCCAGTCCTTCGACGACAGAATACTGAAGTGGATGAACCGCAGGCACGATTCAGCAAGGGCTGTCGAAGCATTCGGACTTCTGCGTTCCGGAGGAATACGGAACATCAGCGTGGATCTGATCTTCGGGCTGTCGCAGTTTGATGACGGAACCTGGAGCCGGACAGTCGGAAAGACACTGTCCCTGGAACCGGAACATATCTCCGCTTATCAGCTTTCCATAGAGGAGGGCAGCGCCCTCGGCGGGATGGTATCCCAGGGAAAGTACACCGAAGCCGGGGAAGAGACTTGCAGGAGACAGTACGACCTGCTCTGCTCGATGCTCAAGGACGAAGGTTTCCACCATTACGAAATATCGAATTTCGCCAAACCCGGATTCGAGGCTGTCCACAACAGCGCTTACTGGCGCAGGGTGCCTTACGTGGGACTCGGTCCCGGAGCACATTCCCTTTCTGCTGGGAATATAAGGTCGTGGAACGGCCAGATTCTGCCCCGGCGCCTGCCGGACGGAAGGCTTGAGACTTATCACAGGGAAACGGAAGTTCTCTCTCCGGAGGATATCAGGATAGAGAGGATAATGCTTCCTCTGCGTACCGACAGGGGCATCGATGCCGATGAATTATATTCATTGTCAGATATTTCCACGATCAGGGCCTTGCTGGAGGAAGGCGCCCTGGAAGAATACGGGACCCGCATACGCATCCCGGAAGACCATTACTTCACCTCCGACGAAATCATACGCGAACTCATTTGAAATCATCAATCACATATTATGGCACAATTTGAACTTGCGGCACTGCCGTACGCGCCCGAAGCGCTCAATCCCGCTATAAGCGCCGAGACCCTGTCTTTCCACCACGGAAAGCACTTGCAGACTTATGTCAACAACCTCAACAACCTGGTTGAAGGAACTCCTTTCGCAGGGAAAAGCATCGAGGAAATCGTAACCGAGGCTCCTGAAGGAGGTATTCTCAACAATGCTGGACAGATACTCAACCACAATCTCTATTTCGCTCAGTTCAAGGGATATTCAGAAGAGAACAGCATTCCGGAAGGGAAGTTCAGGGAGGCTGTCGAAAGGGATTTCGGTTCGGAGGAAGGCTTCATCAAGGAATTCTCCGCCAAGGCTGTCGGGCTCTTCGGATCCGGCTGGGCCTGGCTGTCCCTCTCGCCTGAAGGCAAACTGGTCATCACCCAGGAGGGCAATGCAGGTAATCCACTCCGTAAAGGACTCAAGCCGCTCCTCACGTTCGATGTATGGGAACACGCCTACTACATCGACTTCCGCAACCGCAGGGCGGACCATATAGCTTCACTTTGGAAGATAATCGACTGGAAGGTAGTGCAGGACAGGATGTCCTGAGGTCTCAATCGGTGAGCGTCATCTCGCAGTTGGCACAGTCGAAGCCGAGGGAGTAGCGCTTGCCGTTGTTCAGAAGATAGAGGCGCTCCGGAGGGGTGCCTTTCTGATGAATCGGGCACATACCCAGTTCATAGCGGATGCAATATTTCGTGCGCATCAGTTCCACACCCTTCCGGTGTGTGATTTCGAATGCCCGCTCTATTCCTTCAGCTCCGCTTTCCCGGTAGATACTTTCCGTCACCGTATTCGCAACGTTGGATTTGTAAGTCACCTGGCCTTCGGTCGCAGGGACTCTGCCTTGTCGAGCCGCAGAATACAGCGGGATAGCCTTCAGGGGCATTCCGTCAAGGGCGGTTGCACATTCCCTTCTTATTCCGTTGATGGCCGAGACCAGGAGGAAAGGCATTCGCCCGCCCAAGGACTCCGCGTGCAGGGCATCGAGTGAGAACGAATATGACCCGGTGACCTTGCCGAACTGGGAGATGAAGACTTCCTTCATCCTGGAAGGATTGACTGCGAGCACCCGGCCGGCGTCTCGTTCGAGGCGGACTACCCGCCCGTCCTGGCTCAATGCAGCGATTTTCATATGGAAGGATCCTTCCCTTGAAGTGATGGATATCTCCACCGAGACCGGAATCAAGCGTACCGGCAGGTTAGTTTCCAGCTCTTTACCGAATGCGCTGTCGAGGTTACGGTACAAGCGGGCGCCGACATACAGTTCGGGGACGTTCCTGCACGCGATACGGATGCCGCGGCATACATCCCCTCGGAATCCTACGATTTCGTTGTGATCCTTCGATATGAAGGAGAATCCGTCGCCGTTGCGAAGGAAAAGAGACGGATTCTCGGACTTGATACAGACTTCCATCCGTCCGGCGTCTTCGGCCAGCCTGCCGGGAGCCCTGTTTATAGAGACGACGGTTCCCACATCCTCTCCCATAGACTTCGGAGCGTCCATCGAGGACCATCTGCCCCGGCTGCCATCGATGAAAAGCTTGGTGTATGTCCTGTTGAAAGTCTTGTCGAGATCAGGGGTGAAACCTCCACCGGAGCGCCCGAACGACGTCCTGCGGTAATACCCCGGATACTTTGCCACAAGAATGTCCAGCGCGATCGAATATGCCCGGACCACGTTCCTTACATAAGATATGCTCTTCAGCCTGCCTTCTATCTTGAAGGAACATATTCCCTCGTCGGCCAGGTCTTCCAGGCGGCTGCGCAAGTTGTAATCCTTGAGCGACAGGAGAGCCTTGTCCTTCACCAGGACTTTTCCGCTACCGTCCACGAGGTCGTAGAGAGACCTGCAGGCCTGTATGCATTCTCCCCTGTTGGCACTTCTCCTGTCAATACGCTCGGACATATAGCACTGCCCGCTGTAGCAGACGCAGAGGGCACCGTGGACGAAGAACTCAAGTTCACAGGCAGTCGCCTTCCGGATTTCCCTGATCTGTTCCAGGGATAGCTGCCTTTCCAGGACAAGACGGGACGAGCCCAAGGCTTCGTAGAACCGGGCCGCTTCCGGAGTCCTTATGGCACATTGGGTCGATGCGTGCACTGGAAGGGAAGTCATCTTCCATACTGCCGGATCCTGGGCGATTATAGCGTCCACCCCGGCTTCTTCGGCTTCCTTCAGGAGCTTTCGTGCCGGCTCCAGTTCATTGTCGTAGAGGATTGTGTTCAATGTGAGGAATATGCGCACACCGAAACGGTGGGCATACTCGCAGAGGCGGCGGATATCCTCTATGGAATTGCCCGCTGCCTTCCTGGCCCCGAACTCCGGCCCGGCTATATACACGGCATCGGCACCGCAGTCTATTGCTGCGATGCCGATGTCTGCGTTTCTTGCCGGAGCAAGAAGTTCAAGGTCTTTCATTATTTGCTGAGGGAAGCAATCATCTGCTTGGCCTGTGCACCGTACTTAGGATCGTTGACGATCTTCTTGTAGAACTCGAGAGCCTTGGCGTTGTTCTTGGCACCCTGATAGAGAGCTGCTACGGTGTAGGTAATGGCACCGGCGTTGGAAGCTTCCGGCTTGAGCTGGAGATACTTCTCGAAGTTGGTGATGGCGGCAGCGTTCTTGCCGAGCTTCTGGGATGCCTGACCGATGATCAGGAAAGCGTTGGCATTCTCCACATAGGAATTGGCCTGCTCAGCAGCTTTGATAGCGTCGGCATACTTGGCTGCCTTGAGAGCTGCGCTGGCCTTGGAGAGGAACATACTTCCGCACTGAGACTTGGCTGCATCAGCCTCGCCGTTTTCAGCTGCCTTGTTGAATGCTTCGAGCGCTTCGTCGATCTTTCCGAGCTTGGAAAGAGCCTGTCCAAGATAGAGAGCGGTCTTACCATTGGTAGGATCAGCTGCCAGAGACTTTGCAAGTGCAGGAGCCGCTGCTGCGAAATCCTTGACCTTCAATGCCTCAGCTCCCTTCTGGAGCCACATTGCAGGAACCAGGGATTTGGCCTTCTCAGCTACTTCTTCGTTGCCATATTCAGTTGCAACCTTGACGACGTCAGCGAGTTTGGTCTCAGCATCCTCGAGGTTACCTGCTTCAATCAAATCCTGAGCGATCTGCATACATACACTTGGGATGGCGTTCTTGCAGTTGGTGACGAGATCGTTAGCTTCTTCGCCGATGGTCTGTCCCATCTCGAGTGCCTTCTGGAAGTAGTCCAAAGCTGCAGTCCAGTTCTTTTCATTGATTGCGTTGGCTCCATTGTTGTAGAGTTCAGTTGCCTGAGCCATGTCCTGAGCCGAAATGATGCCGGCGGTCAAAACCATTGCCGCAATGGCGAGAATAACTTTTTTCATCGTTTATGGATTTATGTTATTTGTTTCTTATAAGTGCAACGGGGACAAATGTAATAAAAATTTGTAATTTTGCCCAAAGGAGGTTAGTCAGATGTGTAGTTTTGTCAAATCATTTTTTTGTTTTGTACTGCTTGGCTTTTCAATAATGATGCCAGCGCAGAACCTGCCCTCCTTGAAGAAGGATGCCGCGGTTACCGAAGGCAAGCTCCCAAACGGAATCTCATACTATCTGGTGACCGATTCCGCTATGAAAGGAGTAGCGGATTTCGCCCTTGTCAGAAAGGGTTCCGCCGACACTCTCGCAGCCCGCAAGGAACTCTCGAACCTGCCGCATTTCAACAAAACCATCCCCTACAGGTTCCTTTCGAGGAAGGGTATCGGATGCCGTCCGGAGGGATACATTTCATACGAAGGGGACGCCACCATCTTCCGGTTCGACAACGTTCCGGTTTTCGACCAGGAAGCTTCCGACACCACGATTCTGATGCTTTTCGACCTTATAGCGACACAACCTAAGGAACACGCCATAATAATCGCGGGAGACATCACCCCGGCGAAGATAATCCAGAAATTCGATGTATTCTCGCTGATGGTCCCGGCCAGGTCGACTTCATATTCGAAACCGGAATACATCTGGAAACCCTCGCAAGAGACCGGATATTCCTTCATACAGTCCCCAAGACCGGGCGTGAGCGTGAGTTTCCGCTCTCCGAGGACGCCGGACGCCGAGATGAACACCATCCAGCCTTTCATATCGGAACTGTTCGCAAGGGAACTCAAGGAGATCGTCAAGGGCAGGCTGGGAGAATCGCTGGTTTCAAGGGATATCCCCACCTCCCGTATGGAGGTTTTCCACAAGGGCAGCGCCGAGGGCCCTGGAGACGAAGTGTTCGAGGTGACTTTGGAAACACCTGAAGACCAACTGATTCCGGCCACAATGGCTATTTCGTCCACCCTTTCTGACCTGGGATCCAACGGGGTAGGTACGGAAGAATACAGGACTGCCAGGGCATCGGTCCTGAGCATCCTGTCCACACCTCAGGACAACGGAGGGCTGGTGCGCCAGTGCATAGCTTCCTATCTGTACGGAGGGGACTTGTCCTCCCGCCAGGATAAAGCCAGGTTCTTCGCCTCCAGGAATATGTCCGAATCGGCTGAGCGCGAGTTGTTCAACAACTATGCTTCCGCCCTCCTGGGTGACGTCGAGAATGCCTCTGTGGAATGGAGAAACAGCGGTTCGGACTACGACGACTGGGAATATGAGATGGTGTTCAAGACCACCTGGGACGGAGTGGGTATGCTGGACAAGCCGGTATCCCAGTGGACGGTCAGTACTGCCGACACCACAGGATTCTGGGATGAAAAGAACAAATCCAAACTGAAATCCGTAACCACTGAGCCTGTTTCCGGAGGGGAAATGTGGACTTTCGCCAACGGTATGAAGGTCATCTACAAGCAGATGAAGAACGGAGGGACTTTCAGCTATTCGATGATGATAAAGGGCGGATATTCCAACGTCAGGGACCTGCCGAAGGGAGAGGGAGCTTTCTTCTCGGATATGCTTCCTTTGTACGACATAGGCGGCCTCAGCGGGAACGAGTTCCAGAAAGTGCTTAAAGCCAATGGAATAAGGATGGAGGACAAGGTCTCCGTAGCGGATATGAGGATCTTCGGGTCGGCTCCTTCAGGAAGATATGCCTTGGTGTTCAAGGCTTTGCTTTCTGTGGCCAACAACCGCAAGCTGAACCGGAAAGCCTTCGAGGAATACCGCAGGAGCATGCTGGCGTCCCTGCCGCCGGCCTATCTGGACAGTTTGATGTATCCGGATTATGATTTTTCCGACATAAAGACTCCTTCAGGTTTGACCGACAGGACCCAGGCAGATGCGGATGCCTATTTCGCGAAGCAGTTCCTCAGGTGCAACGACGGTGTGATCGTACTCGTGGGGGAACTGCCCGCCGAAAACGTGCAGAAATACCTCTCCAACATCATAGGAGGATTCAGGGTGAGCAAGACAAATGCCGTCAGGGTGCCTGTTTCCTACAAGTTCAGGAAAGGGGCCAACGCATATTCGGCGACCGGGGAACCCGTGAGCGTAAGCATTGCGATGGCTTGTGCCGAGCCGTTCACCACCGAGAATTATATGGCTTTCAAGATAGCTAGCCTGTCCCTGCTGAGGAAACTGAACGGGGAGATGGCTGAACAAGGTTTCAGCGTGGAGATGTCCGACAGGTTCAAGCTGTTCCCTCAGGAAAGCCTGGAATTGATATTCACTTGCACTCCTGTGCCGGACTGCGGTCTCCCGAGAGGAGTAGCCGGTGGTTCCGGGCATCCGAAAAGGGCTATGGTGGCCGCCAGGAAGGTCATTGACGATGTGCTTTCCAACCCGGTCTCCGCCGGTGAACTCAATGCGTGCAAGGCATTGCTGTCGAATGCGTATTCGATCAAGCTCTCCGATCCGGATTCCTACGCAGAGGCCATATTGATCAGATACTCAGGAGGTAAGGATGTCCTTACCGATTACTCGAAACGTATCGACAGCGTCACTGCCGACAACGTCAAGCATATTTTCGGCGCACTTGCCGAAGGAATGAGGATTGAATATGTCGTCAAACAACAGCAGTAGATTCGGGACGATCATACAGATCGGCAATATCCTGGTCTCCGAAGAAGTGGTCACGGAGTATTTTGCCTGTGACTATCAGAAATGCAAGGGTATTTGCTGCATCATCGGTGACAGCGGCGCTCCGCTTGAAGAAGATGAACTGGACAAACTCGAAGAGGCTTACCCTGAATATTCAAGACTGATGCGGCCGCAAGGTCTCGCACAGGTCGCAAAGGACGGATACTTTTCCATTGACAGGGACAACGACCTGGTGACTCCTACCGTAGATGGCTCCGGGGAGTGTGCATACACTACTTTCGACGGCGAAGGGAACTGCTTCTGTGCGGTGGAGAAGTGCTTCTTCGCCGGTACGATCAAGTTCCGCAAGCCAAGGTCGTGCTGGCTGTACCCCATAAGGGTTACAAAACTCTCTGACGGAGGACTGGCCTTGAACCTGCATCGCTGGCACCTCTGCAAGGACGCCTACGAAAAAGGAAAACGCGAAGGAATCCGGGTATATGGATTCCTTCGCGAGCCACTTATCGCCATATTCGGCGAAGATTTCTATAAAGCCCTTGAGGCGGCTGCGGAACACATTAATCTTCAGTAGTTTCCTCGGCCTGCTCAATGAGCTTCAAAGCCGCTTCGTAGTCAGAGGCATTGACCTTGACCTGGACAGGATTGACATAATTCAGGGACAGATATGTAGAATCTGCTCCGAATACCGCCGCAGGGATCCCGTTTTCCCTGAGCATCCCCACTGTAATCTGGGCGCTCATAGGATCGTTGAATTCGGCGACCGTCTTGAATTCTTCTTCCCTTTTCATATTCTGACCTCCTTTACTTTTCAAAGGTACTGTTTTTTTAATATCTTTGAAAGATGATTGACATGAAGCATAAATTATACCGTCTCTTCCTGCTAGCAGTATCGGCTACGGCGATCTTCGTTTCCTGCGGGGAGAAAACCGTACCCGTGACCGGTCTGGAAATCAATCCGGATTACCTTGACCTGCTCCTTGGAAGCAGTGCGACATTGACGGCTACGGTCAAGCCGGCCGACGCCACCGAGCAGACTGTAACCTGGTCCTCCACTGCATCGGGCACCGTCTCTGTGGACAACAATGGCACGGTATCGGCCCGTCAGGCCGGACAGGCCATGATAAACGCTACCTGCGACGGAAAATCGGCTTCCTGTATCGTCAAAGTCATCGTACCTACCGAGAGCGTGGCTCTCGACAAGTCGGAAATAACCCTCAATAAGGGAGATTCGGCAATCCTGACGGCAATAGTCAACCCGCCCGATGCAACGGACAAGGATGTCAGCTGGACATCTTCCGACCCGGACGTGGTGGCCGTAGATACAAACGGCAGCCTCCAGGCCCTGAGGCAAGGGGAGGCTACCGTCACTGCAACCTGTGCCGGAAAATCTGCTTCGTGCCGGATCACGGTCAGGGACTCCGCGAGCGGAGGCCACGAAGGCACAGGGCACGAGAACTGGGACTGATCCTGATTATCAATTGAATACGAACGTAACCGACACGTCTCCGAACCTGCCGGCGACTCCGCTGTACCTGGTGAAGTAATTCTGGGAGAGCTTCCCTCTCCAGACGATGTCGTCGTTCTTGTTGAGCGGGAACTCCACATCGAACCCGTATGCCTTGGATTTGATCTTGACCGACCCTTCGGCCTTCCAGGTCGTCCTCTTCCCTCCGTCATCCTCTATCATAAGGAAGGCACATTCATCCAGCTGTGGCGACCATTCCGAGGCCAGGATCGTGTTGAAGGTAAGGTTTTCGCCGACCTGCTTGCGTTTGACGTTGATCATCATATCCGTGATCTGAGGACTGTAAAGCCTGAGATCGGAAACTACGTCGGCGGTGAAGGCCTTGAGGCTTCCGCACTTGATGAAGAACTCGCTCCCGCCCTGGAGCCAGTTGTCATAGTTGCGGTGAGCCTTGAATGTCTTCAGCCTCAACGTCTTGAAATCTGCGGCAGCCCTTGTGGCATCCTCTCCGGGAACGAGTCCCATCTTCTCGGCCATCTGCGGAGTGAGATACCCGGAATCTTCGTTGACGTTGACCACCCAAACCGGATGCGTCCTGGCATATTCCTCATCCACAGTCATTTCCGTTATCGTCCAGGTGCCTTCGGGCAGCCGCTCCCTCTTGAATGCGTTCGCCTCTTCTCCCGATCCGCCTGAACAGTACGTTATCACCGGAAGGGTCACTCCGTCCCAATCTTCGGAGTATGGCCAGTAAATCTGCAACCCGGAGGCGGACAATGCCTCGAGGAAACTTGAAGACCTGGTCTCAGGAAGGTCACTTGAATACAAGGAAACCAAGTCCCTGAGGGGTTGGGAATATTCCTCAGCCCTGGTCCGGAGCCTGTCGTCCCCCACCCCGCTGCCCGGATTAAGGAGAAGGTTGCTGAAAGGGTATTCCTCGTCGTATCCGTTGTCGGACGAACGGCCGACGGCATTCCTGACTTCCCGGACCTGGGCAAGGGAGACCGGTAGTTGGGAAAGCATCTTCGCAATGCTTTCCGGAGTGATGGAAAGTGCCTGGAGCTCAGGTACTTGACCTTCGTCACCGCGCTGCGGTACCATCCCATCCTTGTCGAAGTCGCATCCTACCAGCGACGGAACCGTGATTGCGAGGGCCAGCGCCGCCAGCGCCAGGCTCCTCCTGCTTGAAATGAAGTTTTTCATCTTTCGATAAGTTTGTAGTTGTTTGACAATATCTATGTTCGTTACGGTACAAAGTGACACAAAAAAAGCCGTAGAACAAATTATTCTACGGCTAAGTTTCCCAAAAGCCCTTCAAGGCACGCCAGGGCATTATTTCGAGTAAAGGATGAATCGGTTTTTATCGTAAAAGTCGCTTACGATCTCCGTTTTCTGGAAACCGGCATCCTTGAATACCTTCTCCGTCTCCTTGTAAAGGGCCTCGTTGATCTCGGTTATACCCTTGCCTTCAGCGGAAAGGAACCTCATAGACCAGCGCGCGATGGCGCGGTAGAATACAAGAGGGTCGTCGTCGGATACGAAGAGAGCGGAAGCAGGTTCATAATTCAGGACATTGGTACGGATAAGCGACTTCTCCTTTTCCATAATATAAGGAGGATTGCTCAGAATCAGGTCGAATTCACCGTGGTTGAACTGTTGCTCTGTATCCAGGATATCAGCGATGACGAACTGAGGGGACAGGGCTCCGGTCTCTTTCATCTTGGAGACGAAGTTCTGGCCCATTGCCACCATTATCGCTTTTTCCGAAATATCAGTACCTATCACTTCTGCTCCCGGAATATTCATCGCGACAGTCCAGGCAATGCAACCGGACCCGGTGCAGAGGTCGAGTATCCTCACGGGACGGGCTGACTTTCCATAAGCTCCGCGCATCCTCTTCATACGGGATCCGATCTTGATGGCCTCGCGGCACAGAAGCTCGGTCTCCGGACGGGGTATCAGGACATCCGGTCCTACCTTGAAATCAAGCCCGCAGAATTCCGCAGTACCGATTACGTACTGGACGGGTTCCCCTGCCGCAAGTCTTTCCAGGTCAGCATAGAGCGGCTCGAGGAATTTGTCCTTGATGGTAGTCTCAGGCTCTACTATATGTGTATAACTCTTGGTACCGATCCTGTATTCGCACAGCATCAGCATAATGTTCCTGGCTTCCGCGGTAGGATACAGCGGTTCCAGTCTCGATATTCCTTCCTTAAGGAAATCTTTAAGCAGCATAGGGTAAGAAAGGTTGAACCGTTAATTGCAATACTATGAATTCTCTATGATGCTGGTAAGGAAATCCGTCATATCCAGACCGGCTGTCCTCACCATCTTAGGCACCAGGGATGCACTCGTCATTCCCGGTATGGTGTTGACCTCTATCATATACAGTCCATCCTCGGCAAGGATATAGTCCATCCTGACCACTCCGGAGCAACCCAGATGGGAATATATCTTCCTGCTGGTCTCCTGGATATGGTCCCTGACGGCATCCTCTATCGGAGCCGGGCAGATTTCCTGGCTGTGGCCGTTGTACTTGGCATCGTAGTCGAAATATTCGTTCTCCGTGACAATCTCGATGACAGGGAGGGCCTTGACACCTTCGGAATCAGTATATGCCGCACAGGTAAGCTCACGGCCGACAAGACCCTGCTCGACGAGCACCATCTGGCCTTCGGAGAATGCGAAGCGGATGGCTTCCGGCAGATCCTCCGGCGCTTTGACCTTGGTTATGCCGAAACTGGACCCGGCATCGGTAGGTTTCACGAATACTGGGAATTTCAGCTTGGAGGCAATCTTTGCGGAAACGGCTTCCAGGTCCATTCCCTTGCGTACAAATACGTCCGGAGCAGTTTTCACGAAGTCTACGTCACGAAGGTAGCACTTGCAGGCGAACTTGTCGAAGACCACCGTCGAAACGAAGGCGCCGCAGGTGCTGAACGGAATGCCGAGCATCTCGAAATAACCTTGCAGCAAACCGTTCTCGCCGGGCGTGCCGTGCTGCATTATGAATGCAAAATCAAAAACGATCTTCTCCCCCAGGACCTTGACCGAGAAATCGGTCTTGTCGATCTCCGGCCTGGAACCCTCAGGGAAGGCGATCCTCATCGCATCCCTTTTCTTCATCGCCACTAGTTGCCACTTGCCGAAACGAGCGAATATCTCATAGACATCGTACTCAGTCCCATCGATCCTGGAAGCGGTAAACTCTCCGCTACGGCAGGAAACCTCCCACTCGGATGAATCGCTTCCGTAAATCACCGCAATCTTGCTGTACTTGCCCATAACGTAGGTTTATTCAAAATAATATTCTTCTATCCTTTCCTGAGCGACCGAGACGGAAGCTCCGCCGTCGCCGCCTTCTTCACATCCGTCGCTGCCTTCCATACCAGCCGGGGCGACGAACTTGTCGTCCCTTGTCACGCCGAGGGTTCCATCGGACCATACCTTCTTAAGGAAGAGGGCCCAGGTCGGAAGCGAAGCGTTGGCTCCCTGGCCAAGAGCGGTGGACTGGAAGTGTACCTGACGGTCCTCGCCTCCGGTCCAGCAACCTGCGACCAACGTAGGTGTATATCCAATGAACCATCCATCGGAATTGTCGTTGGTGGTACCGGTCTTTCCGGCCATCTCACCTGTAAGGTTGTACCGGCTGCGAAGCCTCTGTGCGGTTCCCTCCTGGACTACTCCCTTCATCAGGTTCACCATCAGCCAGGCCGTCGCGTCGCTAATGGCCTCGGTCTTGCGGTTCGAGAATTCGGACAGGATGTTACCCTGGGAATCTTCGATCCTGGTGACGAACAGAGGCTCGATGAATACGCCCTTCGACGGGAAGGTGTTGTAGGCCGCGACCATATCCCAGAGGGAGATGTCGGCAGGACCCACGCAGAGGGACGGCACCGCATCGACGTGGCTCATAATGCCCATACGGCGCATCATAGCCACCATCGCATAAGGGCCGAACTGCTTCATCAGGTAGGCTGATATGTTGTTGGAGGAGTTGGTTATGCCCCACTTGAGGCTGACCGTGGCTCCGATCCATCTTTCACTGTCGGTACTGCGAGGCGTCCAGGTGCCGCTCGGCGTGACGAAAGTCTGCGGGAGGTTGACCACCTGGGTGCAAGGATTCATTCCTTCCTGCATCGCAAGCGTATAGAGGAAAGGCTTGATCGTGGATCCGACCTGACGCTTTCCCTGACGGACGTTGTCATACTTGAAGTACCTGTAGTTCGGACCTCCTACATATGCCTTTACGTGTCCGGTTCCTGGCTCCATCGCCACGAAAGCCGTCCTGAGCAGGGATTTGTAGTAGCGGATCGAATCGTCCGGAGTCATCGTGGTGTCGATATATCCCTTGCTGTTGTAAGCGAATACACGCATCTTTTCCGGCTCAGAGAAAGTCTTGAGAATCTGCGCATCGGTCAGACCGTCTTTCTTGAGCATACGCCAGCGGTCGCTCCACTTGCGGGCCTGGTTCATCACCCTGTCGCGGGTAGCCTGGTCCACGTCGTTGGCGAACGGGGCGTTCTTCTTGTAGCGCAGCTCCCTGTTGAAATCTTTCTGGAGAGCCTTGATCCTTTCTGCGACAGCTTCTTCCGCATACTGCTGCATCTTGTAATTGATGGTGGTATATATACGGAGTCCGTCCCTGTCGAGATCGTACTGCGTGCCGTCTGCCTTGCGGTTCTTCTCTATCCAGCCGTACAGTTCGCTGTTCGCCCAGGCAAGGGAATCCACCGAGAAGTCCTCGCGCATATTGTAGTCCGAACGGTGCGGTTTCTTGGCTGTCATCACCCGGCGGATCATATCCCTGAAATATGGGGCACGGCCGGCGTTGTGGTCCAGGATCTGGTAGGAAAGCTCGATGGGGATTTCCCGTATGGAATCCCTCTGGTGCTTGTCTATGTATCCGGCCTTTTCCATCTGGCCTATCACGAAGTTCCTCCTGGCGAGGGACTTGTCCGGGTTCAGCGCAGGATTGTACCTGGTCGGCTTATTGGCCATTCCTATCAGGGTCGCCGCCTCTTCCACGGTAAGTTCTGACGGCAGTTTCGCGAAGAATGTCTCGGAAGCAGACCTGATGCCGTAGGCGTTGCTGCCGAAGAATATGGAATTGAGATACATAGTCATTATCTCATCCTTGGTATAGTTCTTCTCGAGCTTGACCGCAGTGATCCATTCCTTCAACTTGATCCAGACCATCTTGAGCTGGTAGACCCCGGGAATCTTGCTGCGCGCCTCCGCCCTCGGATACAGGGTCTTTGCGAGCTGCTGGGTGATCGTACTTCCTCCTCCCTGGCTGGAGTTCCGCATCAGGATGGTCTTGAACAGCACCCTGGCGAGGCCTTTGAAGTCTACTCCGGAGTGCCTGTAGAAACGGGCGTCTTCGGTAGCTATGGCAGCGTGGACAACGTTGGGAGACAGCTCTTCGTACGTCACGAACGTCCTGTTCTCTATATGGAATGTAGTAAGGACCTCTCCCCCTTCCGCGAGAATCTGCGTTGCGAGCTTGCTATCAGGGTTCTCCAATTCCTTGAAAGAAGGGATGTCGGCAAAGGCCCAGACAACCAGGAGCATCAATATGAGAAGCAGTACCGGAAACGTTATGATTATCCAGAACCACTTGGTAATTTTCTTTTGTGTCTCTTCGGTCATAATAAAGACAAATTTATAACAAAATTTGGAAAATTGCCTCGTTTGTGGTTTACTTTGCAGTTTGAAAAACGAAACTATCTATGAAATACTTACAAAATAATTGATTATGGCAGACAATCTTGTAATAGTCGAGTCTCCGGCAAAAGCCAAGACGATCCAGAAGTACCTTGGCGATGATTATGTGGTAAAATCCAGTTTCGGTCACATAAGGGATCTGCAGGACAAGAAGCTCAGCGTGGATGTAGACCAGAATTTTTCTCCGGAATATGTAATCCCTGCCGACAAGAGGAAAGTAGTGTCGGAGCTGAAGAAGGCGGCCGAGAAGGCCGGTACAGTATGGCTCGCTTCCGATGAAGACCGTGAAGGAGAAGCCATTTCCTGGCATCTGTTCGAGACCCTTGGCCTTAAGGCAGACAATACAAAAAGAATAGTATTCCACGAAATCACTAAGGATGCGATCCTGAACGCAGTCAGGAATCCGAGGTCCATCGATATGAACCTCGTCAACGCACAGCAGGCCAGAAGGGTACTTGACAGGCTCGTAGGCTTCGAACTCTCCCCTGTACTGTGGAGGAAGATCCAGCCAAGGCTGTCGGCCGGCCGCGTGCAGAGCGTTGCGCTCCGTCTTGTAGTGGAACGCGAAAAGGAGATAATGGAGTTCCTCAACAAGGAATTCTACCGGGTGGATGCCATATTCAATCCTGAGGGATTCCCTGCTT
Source organism: uncultured Bacteroidales bacterium (assembly GCA_905235085.1). Lineage (GTDB taxonomy): Bacteria > Bacteroidota > Bacteroidia > Bacteroidales > UBA932 > Cryptobacteroides. The sequence goes on from CAJOKD010000018.1 coordinate 63,871, forward strand.
CGGTGAAAGTGAAGGCAACGCTCGATACCAAGTTCAAGACCATCGAAGAAGCCCGTGCTTTCCTCCAGGACAGCATCGGTGCGAAGTTCGAGATATCCAACGTCGAGAAGAAAGAGGCCGTACGGTTCCCTGCAGCCCCGTTCACCACATCCACGCTTCAGCAGGAAGCGGCAAGGAAACTCCATCTGCCGGTCAGCGTCACTATGAGGACGGCACAGTTGCTCTACGAGAAAGGTCTTATAACCTATATGCGTACCGACTCGACGAATCTCTCCAGCCTCGCCATCGGCACCGCCAAGAAATTCATCAACGAGAATTTCGGTGAAGAATATTCGAAGACCCGCCAGTTCAGGACCCACAGCAAAGGCGCGCAGGAGGCTCACGAGGCCATCCGCCCGACTTTCATCGAGAATACCTCTATAGAAGGTACCGCGCAGGAGAAGAAGCTGTACAATCTGATATGGAAGAGGACCGTCGCCTCCCAGATGGCCGACGCAAAGGTTCTCAACACCACTATGAGGATATCCTCCGACAAGCGCAGCGAGAAATTCAACGTGCAGGCTACCCAGGTCCTGTTCGACGGCTTCCTCAAACTGTATATGGAGGGAACCGACGACCAGGAGGTGACGGAAGACGAGATCGTACTCCCGGACCTTCAGGAAGGTACCGCCCTGACTTCCAAGGGTATGACGGCGGAATGCAAGTTCACGGCCGCTCCTCCGAGATATTCGGAAGCCACCCTCGTAAAGAAACTGGAAGAACTCGGCATAGGCCGTCCTTCCACTTACGCTCCTACGATCGCTACCCTGACTACCGGCCGCGGCTACATAGTCAAGGGTGACAAGGAAGGACAGAAGGTCTCCGTCAGGGACCTTGAACTCAAGAACGGCACGATTACGGAGAAATCCAGGACTGAGACCATCGGCGCCGAAAGGGGCAAGCTGCTCCCTCAGGAAATAGGTATGATAGTGTCCGAATTCCTGGAGAAGAATTTCACGGATATAATGGATTACGACTTCACCGCGAACGTGGAGAAGGACTTCGACCAGATCGCCGACGGCAAGATGGTGTGGAACGACGTGATCGGTGAATTCTACTCTCCATTCCACAAGAAGGTGGACGAAGTGCTCCACGACGGCAACTTCAGCCACGTTTCCAGGGAACTCGGTACAGACTCCGAAGGCAACAAGCTCGTGGCCAAGTTCGGGAGATTCGGCCCGTTCATCCAGAAGGGAGAAGGAGAAGGCGTACAGTATGCCTCCCTCGGCAAGGGGCAGCTCATCGAGAGCATAACCCTGGAGGAAGCCCTCAAGCTCTTCGAGCTCCCGAGGAACATCGGAGAGATCGATGGTACCGACGTAATCGCAATGAAAGGTCGCTACGGCAGTTACCTGAAATACGGCGACAAGAACATATCGCTTCCGCGCGGGAAAGACCCTCTGAAAGTCACGCTGGATGAATGCAAGGCAATCATTGAAGATGCCACCGGCAAAGCAGCCCTCAACGCTGTAGTCGCCGAATACAAGGACAGCGACATCCAGATCGTCAACGGCAGGTACGGCATCTACATCAAGCACGCCGGGTCGAACTACAAGATTCCGAAGGGTACCGACACCGCATCATTGACAGAGGAGGCGTGCAAACAGATAATTGACAATTCAAAACCTACTGAAAAAGGCCGCCGCCGCTTCAAGAAGTCTTGATTTTTTATAATTATTTGTTAAATTAGCAGCCATAAATGTTTTAATTTGTAAGTATGGCTACTTATCACATCGATCAGATCGACCAGAAAATCCTTTCGTTCCTGATCAACAACGCAAGGATGCCTTTCTTGGAGATCGCTCGCGAATGCGGTGTCTCCGGAGCAGCCATCCATCAGAGAGTGAAGAGGCTGGAATCGAACGGAGTCATCTCCGGATCCCGCCTTATGGTGAAGCCTCAGGCTCTGGGGCTCAATGTCTGCGCCTTCATCAGCGTGACTCTGTCGGAAGCTAACAAGTATCCTGAAGTCGTTTCTAACCTAAGAAAAATCGCAGAAATCGTAGAATGCCATTTCGTAACTGGCAAAGCCGCCCTGCTTGTTAAGGTTTATTGCTTTGACAATGACCACCTTATGGAGATCCTTCTGAACACGATGCAGAAGATTCCTTACATCCAGTCAACGGAGACTATGATCTCCCTCGACCAGGCTATCGAACGTCAGGTCTGGGTGAAGGACTACAAGCACACGAGCTACCAGGAAACTAAGCGATAGTAGAAGATACGATGAGGTCGGCGAGGACTAGATCCTCGGGACACGTGATCTTGAAGTTATATCTCTCTCCGTTGCAGAACGAGAGAGGTATCCCTTTTCTGCTTGCGACGGAAGCATCGTCGGTGAACGCCGTGTCGAAAGGCTGGGAATACGCCTCTTTGATAACCTCGGAACGGAACATCTGCGGCGTCTGGACGGCAAAGATCCGGGACCTGTCAACTTCCTCACCTTCAAGGGAAACCAATGATTCCCCATCCGGTCCGGAAACCTTGTCGAGGACCTTCAGGGTATCCACGGAAGGTACGACCGGAATCAGTGCTTCAAGGTTCCGCTCCTCCATACGGGCGAACATATTCCTGACAAGGTCGCGGGAGACCAGTGGACGCACTCCGTCGTGTATCGCCACGATGGCCCCATCAGGGACTCTTTCAAGGGCATTCCTTACGGAATGAAAGCGTGTAAACCCTCCCGCCACAAGGGTTTGGGGATAAGTTAATTCGGCAGAGAGGCAGTATTCCTTCCAAAAAGAAAGGTGATCCTTCGGAAGGACCGTGACTATCTGGATGCCAGGAACAGCTGCGATGAAGGTTTCCATCGTCCGGCGAAGTACAGGAATACCCCCGAGGGACAGGAACTGCTTGGGAGTCTCAGACCCCATCCTGGTCCCGCTTCCGGCGGCCATAGCGATTAATATTTTATTACCTTTCATCATTTATTCCTTACAAATATAAGTTTTTTTGTATATTTACAACTTGTATAATAGACAACTCTGAAAATATGGCAATTTCATTTCTTACTCAGGAAATAGCAATGGACCTCGGTACCGCCAACACCGTCATTTTCAGGAATGACTCCATCGTGTTGGACGAACCGAGTATAGTGGCAATCGACAACAATACCCAGAAGTGCATCGCCATCGGCCAGCAAGCCAAGCTGATGCACGAGCATACCAATCCTGGAATCAAGACCATCAGGCCGTTGAGGAACGGTGTCATCGCCGATTTCAATGCTGCGGAGATGATGATCAAGGGGTTCATCAAGCAGGTGAACAACAAGAAGAAGACCCTCTTCTCCCCGAGCCTGAAGATCGTCGTCGGTATCCCTTCCGGTTCGACACAGGTCGAGATCAGGGCCGTCCGCGACTCTTGCGAGCACGCAGGAGGACGTGACGTGTACCTTATCTACGAACCTATGGCTGCAGCCCTCGGTATCGGTCTCGACGTGGAAGCTCCTAAGGGCAATATGGTCGTCGATATCGGTGGCGGTACCGCTGAAATCGCCGTCATCTCCCTCGGCGGCATCGTGGAACAGGAAAGCGTGAATACTGCCGGTGACGTGTTCAACAGCGACATCCAGTACTATATGCGCCAGCAGCACAACATCAAGATCGGTGAGACCACCGCGGAGAAGATCAAGATCGCCGTAGGTGCCGTCATCCCTGACCTTGACGAGGAACCGGAGCCTTTCGTGGTGAACGGTCCTAACCTTATGACTGCGCATCCTGTGGAGGCTACCGTAACTTACCAGGAGATAGCCCACTGCCTCGACAAGTCGGTCGCCAAGCTGGAAGCTTCTATCCTCCACGTGCTCGAGCTTACTCCTCCTGAGCTTTACTCCGACATCGTAGAGAACGGAATATTCCTCTCTGGCGGCGGCGCACTCCTCAGGGGTCTGGCCAAGAGGCTCACCGAGAAGGTAAACATCCAGTTCCACGTTGCAGAAGATCCGCTTAGGGCGGTGGCAAGAGGAACCTGCATCGCTCTCAAGAAGACATCCAACTACTCATTCCTTATGAGATAATGCCGAGAGAGAGATCCCTAGCTTCGAGAATCTTCAGTATCGCGATTTTCATTCTGCTGGAGGTCGCCTCTCTCGTTATGCTTTCCAACAACAACCGCTTCCAGAGACTCTGGATCGCCAGGATCTCCCACGGTGTTATGGCCAAGACCTGGGGTACCTCCCAGTCTATCCGCGGCTATTTCTCGCTGAGGAAGCAGAATGACGAGCTGGCCCTTGAGAACAACCGGCTGCAAAGCTTGCTGCGCTCCTATCAGCTAGCCGCTCACGAGTCTGACCCGAGGTTCCGTACCGAAGTGGCAGACAATGGTTTCCGTTATATTCCGGCCACCATCATCAAGTCCAGTTCCAACAGTCAGCACAACTATCTCATCCTCGACAAGGGGAGTGACGACGGAGTAGTCCAGAACTGTGGAATCATCACTCCGGACGGGGTGATAGGAATAGTCGACGCAGTGAGCAAGAACTACAGCTATGCCATCTCCTTTATGAACACGGAAGTGAACATAAGCGCCAGGATAGACAGTTCCGGTGCCGTCGGACCTCTCGCCTGGGATGGAATCAGTTCGAGCGGAGCGGTATTGAAGGAGATTCCGCTTCAGTACAGGTACAACCCCGGCGACACGGTATATACGAGCGGATATTCGGCCATCTTCCCTCCGGACATCCCTATCGGGATAGCAGGAGATGCGAGGGTCATAAACGGGGCGACCAACGAGATCAAGGTCAGGCTGTTCCAGGATCACAGCGCCTTGAAGTACGTTACCATCATCCAGAATACCAGAGCTGCGGAGATCGAGGAAATAGAGAACCGCGGGGAACAATGATGAAATGAAGAACAGGTTTGTACTCACATACGTATTGCTGGTGATTGCACAGATGCTCCTGTGCAACTATTTCCACTTTACGCCGTACATAATGCTCTCCATCCTGCCGATCATGGTGTTCTGCATACCGACGAAGGTCGGAACATTCTGGACCCTGGTCATCGCTTTCTTCACCGGACTGGCCGTGGATTATTTCGCTGAAGGGATAATCGGCCTCAACGCCGCATCTCTCCTGCCTGTCGCCATACTCAGGCGCCCTCTGATCGAAGCTATATTCGGTCCCGAACCCTTCGAGCAGGAAGAGAACATCACAGTGCAGAAATACGGGCTTACGAAGGTTTCGCTGGCCATATTCATCATCACGACCATATTCCTCCTGATCTACAACATAGCGGACTGCGCCGGTACCAGGCCTTTCTCATTCATACTGGCCAAGGTATGTCTTTCCCTGCTGGCCAGCTATATCCTGTCCTTGCTGGCGATCAACATACTGAGCTATGACGACAAAAGGTAACAACCGGAGCCGAGCCTTGCTGATAGGCCTGGTGGTGGTTGCTGCCATCATCCTCGGCAAGTTGTTCTATATCCAGATCATAGACAACAAATACAAGATCAACGCATCGAACAACTCGATGGTCTATGACATCATCTACCCGACCAGAGGTATCATCTACGACAGGAACGGGAAGATAATCGTCTCGAACAAAGTTACTTACGATATCCTGGTCACACCCAGGGAAGTCCAGCCCTTTGACACCCTTATGCTTGCTTCGGCGCTTGAAGTGGAGCCTTCCTTCATAAAGGAAAAGATGGATGAATATGCCAAGAACCGGAGGAAGATAGGCTACCAGAGCGTCGTGATGCTCAAGCAAATAAAGCCGGAGACATATATGAAGTTCGCTGAGCTGCAGTACAACTTCCCGGGATTCAGGGGCCAGGTACGAAGCATCCGCGACTACCCCGTCAACGCCGGCGGCAACCTTCTGGGATACGTCTCGGAAGTGGACCAGAACTACATCGACAACCATCCGGGAGAATACAGGCCTGGTGACTACGCCGGCAAGACCGGCATCGAAGCGGCCAGGGAGAAGGACCTCCGCGGAGAGAAGGGTTACCATATCTACCTGCGCAACTCCCGCAACCAGATCGAACAGAGGTACAAGGACGGAGAGATGGACAAGGAGGCTGTCCCTGGGCACGACATCGTGACCACCATCGACGCCGACCTGCAGCAATACGGGCAGCAGCTGATGAGGAACAAGGTCGGCAGCCTTGTCGCCATAGAGCCCAAGACCGGAGAGATTCTGACCCTGGTTTCCAGCCCGGGTGTGGACGTGAGTATGCTTGCGGACATAAGCCAGCACTACAACGAGATCCTGAAGGATCCCCACAAGCCGATGTTCAACCGTGCAGTCCAGGCTCCGTACCCTCCGGGATCAGTATTCAAGCTGGTGAACGGCCTTATCGGACTCCAGGAAGGGACCCTCAACACCACCGTGGCCTACCCTTGCAACCACGGCTACCATTTCGGAAACCACAAGCTAGGATGCCACGGACACCGTTCCCCTCTCCGGCTGGAAGAGGCCATAATGATGTCCTGCAACGGTTATTTCTGCTACGTTCTGAAGAATATCCTGGAGAACAAGAAATACAAGAGCATTGACGATGCCCTGGACAAATGGAACGACTATGTCCAGAGTTTCGGTTTCGGCCACAAGCTCGGGAGCGATTTCCCGGCCGAGTTGGGAGGAACCCTTCCTACTTCGAAGATGTACAACAAGCGCTACGGGAAAGGCGGCTGGAAGTTCACCACCATCATTTCGATCTCCATCGGTCAGGGTGAGGTCGGTGTGACCCCGTTGCAGATAGCTAACCTGTCGGCCACCGTAGCCAACCGCGGATGGTACAGGATACCGCACATCGTCAAGGCTTCCGAAGGTGTGGAGATAGACCCCAAGTACTATGAGAAGCAGTACACGATGGTGGACACCACCAACTTCAAGAAGGTCATCAAGGGCATGTGGAGGGCGGTGAACAACGGAAAAGGCACCGGTTGTACCGCAGCCATCGCGGAAGTCAAGGGTCTGGACATATGCGGAAAGACCGGAACGGCCCAGAACCCGAGAGGAGCCGACAATTCCGTATTCATCTGCTTCGCTCCTATGGACGATCCGAAGATCGCCGTGGCGGCTTATGTAGAGAACGCAGGCTTCGGAGCCACTTGGGCGGCCCCTATCGCCTCGCTGCTGATAGAGAAATACCTCAAGGGGGAGACTTCCCGTCCTGACTTGGAGGAAAGGGTGATGCGCGGGAACCTTATGTCGAGGGTAAAGGCATACAAGTAAAGGCAATGAGCGGAAACTTTTCAGACAGAGGTGTAAAGCAGTCGATTGACTGGAAGTTGGTGATAGCTTACCTGCTTCTTATCATCATCGGCTGGGTGAACATCTATGCTTCCATCCATTCCGACGGTCCTGCCAGCATCTTCGATTTCAACTACAGGTGCGGAAAGCAGTTCGTATGGATCCTGACCTCCCTCGGTCTGGCAGTATTCATCCTGTTCGCCCTCAACCCGCAATTCTGGCAAAGTGCGTCACTGCCGTTGTACCTGGGTGTACTGGGGTTGCTGGTCGCGGTCATATTCCTGGGCGTTGAAGTGAAGGGTTCCAGGTCCTGGTTCGAGTTCGGCCCGGTCAGGTTCCAGCCTGCAGAGGTGTCGAAGATAACCACTTCCCTCCTGCTGGCAACGGTCCTGAGCCAGACCAACTTCAAGATAACCAGGCTCAAGGACCTGCTGCTGGTCGCTCTGGTGATCGGCGTGCCGATGCTGGTAATCCTCGCCGAGAGCGAGACCGGATCGGCCCTCGTCTACATCGGTTTCATATTCGTAATGTACAGGGAAGGTTTCTCAGGCTGGTGGCTATTCTGCATCGGTATGGCCATCCTCCTGTTCATCCTTACCCTGACCGCATCGCCGGTCGTCTCACTGCTGGTGCTCATCGGAGTGATAATGGTCTGCGCGGTCATTTCTTCAGGAAGGCTGGAGACCACCACTTGGATCAACCTGGGAATATTCATCCTGCTTTGCCTCGTACCTCTGCTGATGGGACTTGCCAAGCCGGATTCTTTCCTCCACAAGATTAAGCCTATGTATGTCCTGACTGGACTGGCGGTGTGCGCGGCATTCTTCTTCATTTACAGGGGATACAAGAACAGGAACAGGTTCCTGTCGCTCTCCTCGCTGGGACTCCTGGCCGGAATAGCGCTGATCTTCTCGACTGATTTCATATTCAACAACGTCCTCCAGGATCACCAGAGGAAGAGAATCGAGGTGCTTCTTGGGATGAAGGACGACCCCGCCGGTGTTGGATACAACGTCAACCAGTCTATGATCGCGATCGGTTCCGGAGGTCTCTTCGGCAAAGGCTTCCTGAACGGGACACAGACGACCTTCGGTTTCGTGCCGGAGCAGAGCACCGACTTCATCTTCTGTACGGTCGGAGAGGAATGGGGATTCCTGGGCTGCTTCATCGTAATCATCTTGTATGTATTCATGATCTGGAGGATCATAGTCGATGCCGAAAAAAGCCGGGAGTCGTTCACGCGGATCTACGGATACTGCGTGGCAGCCTGCATATTCATGCACCTGTTCATCAATATCGGGATGACGATAGGGCTTATGCCGGTTATCGGCATTCCGCTGCCGCTGCTAAGCTACGGAGGATCGTCCCTCTGGGCATTCACGGTGCTGATATTCATATTCGTGGCACTCTACCGCCAGGAAAAGAAATACTATTAGAAAATGCTTTCCATCTTCGCAATCAGTTCATCTCTGCATCAGGGTACCGATGTGGATTCACCTGACTCATTCATCGAGGGTCTGGACTTCGAATATTCCTTCAAGGGTTCGGATTTCTCCAGTTACGGGGAAGACTTATCCATCATCTATGTGATGACGGGAGGAACGGAAGGAGTATTCCGGGACCTGCTGCCGTGGCTTTTGGAAAAGACCCGCCAGACGGTCCTGTTGCTTGCTTCCGACCACAGCAATTCCCTCGCCGCCTCGGTCGAGATACTATCTTACCTGCGGCAGAGAAGGATAAGGGGCGAAATCCTGCACGGGAAGCCTTCGTATATCCGGTCGCGCCTGGAGGCTCTCGGGAAGGTGGAGTCGGCCCGCAGACAGTTGGAACACACCACCTTCGGAGTGATAGGCGATCCATCCGACTGGCTCATCTCCAGCGAGGTGGACAGGGAGGCACTTTCGGAACGGTTGGGAATATCCATCCAGTATATCCCGATGGAAGAATTGCTGGAGGAATTTTCATCGTTGAGGGATGAGGTAGCCGAGTCCTGGGATGCAGTGGTAAGGGATCCGTCTTTGGGCAATCCGACGGGGCTTCCTTCGGCTTTGAAAGAATCCATCCCGGGAGCGTACAGGATATACAAAGCATTGAAGGGCCTGATCTCTGCCTACGGGCTCAACGGGTTCACTATCAGGTGTTTCGACCTTCTGACAGCCGTTAAGAATACGGGTTGCCTGGCACTTGCGAAACTGAATTCCGAGGGCTTGACAGCCGGCTGCGAAGGGGATATTCCAGCAATGATTTCAATGGCGGTCGGGCGTGCAGCATGTGGAGTGAGCGGATTCCAGGCCAATCCTTCAAGCATCGATCCGGAATCCGGTGAAATCGTGTTCTCCCACTGCACCGTTCCGCTGGATATGGTCTCTGGCCACGAGCTGGACACCCACTTCGAGTCGGGCATCGGGGTCGGCATAAGGGGACATATCCCTGAAGGGCCGGTGACGGTTTTCAAGGTCTCAGGAGACCTTTCAAGGCATTTCGTCTGCGAGGGAGAGCTCGTCTCCAACGGCAACAGGCCGGATCTCTGCCGCACACAAGTGCTCCTAAAGCTGCCTGCAGAGGCGGCCAGGTACTTCCTCAACGAGCCGATAGGCAACCACCACATCATACTTCCGGGACACTGTGCCTCGGTACTCGAAGATTTATTGAAATAAAAGAATATCAAGAAGTTTCCTAATTCTAACCACTTTATGAGAACAATCGTGATAGTTTCCGCTGCCGCCCTGGTTCTTGCCGCTTGTTCCTGCGGTGAACCCCAGTTAAAAACGGCATCGGTGGACAGGGTCCTCAAAGCTATGACCCTTGAAGAAAAAGTCCATCTCGTGATCGGCACCGGCATGGCTGGATTCAGCGGTGATAACGCCGCCGTCGGCGCTACCAAGAGCATTGTTCCCGGGGCAGCCGGTACCACCTACCCCATCGAACGCCTGGGCATTCCGAGCATAGTGCTGGCCGACGGTCCGGCCGGCCTCCGCATCGACCCTACCCGTGATGGCGATGAAAACACATATTACTGCACCCACTTCCCGATCGGCACATTGCTGGCCAGCACCTGGAACCAGGAGCTGGTGGAAAGCGTAGGCCAGGCGATGGGCGAAGAAGTCCACGAATATGGTGCCGATGTCTATCTGGCTCCGGCACTGAATATCCACCGTCATCCCCTTAACGGCCGCAACTTCGAATATTATTCAGAGGACCCCGTCCTGGCCGGCAAGACAGCAGCTGCATACGTGCGCGGTGTCCAAAAGAACGATGTGGGTACTTCCGTGAAACATTTCGCCTACAACAACCAGGAGACCAACCGTACCGGCAACAATGCCATGATCAGTCCACGCGCCCAGCGTGAGATCTACCTCAAGGGCTTTGAAATAACCGTAAAGGAAGCAGATCCATGGACCATCATGAGCTCTTATAACAAGATCAACGGAACATATACCTCCCAGAGCTACGATTTGCTGACCACCGTCCTTCGCGACGAGTGGGGCTTCAAAGGCCTCGTTATGACCGACTGGTTCGGAGGTGACAACGGCGCACAGCAGATCGCAGCCGGAAACGATATGCTCCAGCCCGGTACCGACAAGCAGTACGAGCAGATCATGGCCGCCCTCAAGGACGGCTCCCTGACCGAAGCCCAGTTGGATATTTGCGTAAAACGCGTGCTGGAACTTGTCAAACGCAGCCCGAAGGTGAAGGGATATGCCTACAACAACAAGCCGGACCTCAAGGCCCACGCCGCTGTCACCCGCCAGAGCGCCCTGGAAGGGATGGTCCTGCTGGAGAATAATGGCGCACTTCCTCTCAAAGATGTCAAGAACATCGCTGTATTCGGGTGTACCAGCTATGATTTCATCGCCGGTGGTACAGGTTCGGGCAATGTAAACCGTGCCTATACCGTGTCCCTGCTGGACGGCCTCAAGAACGCTGGCTTCAACGTGGACGAGAGCCAGAAGGAAGCCGTTCTCAAGCACATCGCAGATGAGAACGCCGCATTCAAAGCCAGTCTTGGCGATGATTCCTTCGCCGTCTTCTTCCCCGCCCCCCGTCCGGAAGAATTAATTCCTGCGCCTGCCCAGCTGGCGGCCTCGGCCAGGGTGAACGATGTGGCCATAATCACGTTCGGACGCAATTCGGGTGAATTCTTCGACCGCAGCGCCGCTGACTTCGAGCTTTCCGCCAAGGAACGCGAGCTTCTGAACAAAGTCACGGCTGCTTTCCACGCACAAGGCAAGAAGGTAGTCGTGGTCCTGAATATCGGAGGAGTCATCGAGACCGCGTCCTGGAAGAGCATTCCGGATGCTGTCCTGCTGGCATGGCAGGCTGGCCAGGAAGGCGGCAATTCTGTCACTGATATCCTTACCGGCGTCGAGAGTCCTTCCGGGAAACTGCCTATGACCTTCCCTGTGAACCTTATGGATGCCGCGTCTTCCGCCAACTTCCCGATCGATGCCGATGCAGGAGTGTACTTCCTGGACCGCCGCAAGGACATCGGACAGAAAGACGTGGACCAGACCGATTATGCCGAAGGCATTTATGTAGGTTACCGCTGGTTCGACAAGCAGGACCTCGCCGTTTCCTATCCGTTCGGTTACGGTCTCAGCTACACCTGTTTCGAATATAGCCAGCCATCCGTTCAGAACGACGGCAAGACCATCACCGCCAAGGTTACCGTAAAGAATATCGGATCCGCAGCAGGCAAGGAAAGTGTCCAGCTTTATGCTAGCGCCCCTGCCGGAAAATTGGACAAGCCGGTAAAAGAGCTCAAGGCATATGCCAAAACCGCTTCCTTGAAACCTGGTGAAAGCCAGGAGCTTACGCTCTGCTTCCCGACTTCCGGACTTGCGTCGTTCGACGAGGAGGCATCGGCCTGGGTTGTGGACGGAGGAACCTACAGTTTCCTCTTCGGAGCTTCTTCCCGCGATATCCGCTGCACAGCCACCGCCGAGGTATCCGCCTCTGAAACTCCTGTAAACCGGGTCCTGCTAAAATAATCAACGCAGGATTGGACTATACCACGCCGGACGGCTTTCTGCGTTGGCGACTGACAGGCCGACGCCGAACATCATGTTGACGTGGGCGACTGTCCCGTCGAATACCCAGTCTTCCCGGTATTCGTCGCTTGGCTTGTGGTACCAGAGCGAGCGGGGATACTTGTTAGGATGGCTTGGATCCACCAGGTCGGTACCATATTCGATTACCACCGCAGGAACTCCCCTCTTCACGAAATTGAAATGGTCGCTGCGGAAGAACCACCCGTCGGAATTGTCTTCATTGAATACAACGTAGCGGCCCTGGGCTCCGGCGCATGCGGTGATATAACGGTCCAGTTCACACTTCCTTCCGCCAAGAACCACCACATCGCGGGTCAAAGGCTCAGGTGCTATGCAGTCGAAATTGATGCAGGCAGCGGTTTTCTCCATCGGGAATACCGGATGCCCGCAGTAATATTCAGAACCGAAAAGACCGCTCTCCTCCAGGGTCGGAATCAGGAAGAACATCGACCTGCGGGGACGCTCGGGCAGTTCTGAATACTTCTTGGCAAGAAGCAGCACTGCAGCCATCCCGGAGCCGTTGTCGGCAGCACCGTTATAGATGGAATCCCCCTTCTCGTCAGGCGTGGAATAACCGAAATGGTCCCAATGGGCGGTGAAGACCACCGCTTCATCTTGCTTGTCGGTACCGGGAAGCAGTCCGGCCACGTTGCAAGTCTCGTTGATCTCATATTCTACAACCATGGTCATATCGGACTTCACCTTGAGCGGGAAAGACTTGAAACCAGGCTTCTTGGCGGATGCGACTGCCGCGTCGAAATCCATTCCGGCAGCCTTGAACAGCTTCCGGCAGCCGTCTTCGTGAAGCCACCCCTTCATAGCCAGGGTTCCGGCATTGCGGGTAGCTTCGTCATAGAGGGCCAGGTTGGGTCCGGTATGGTTTGCAGCCACATTCCAGCCATAGCTTGCTGCAGCGGTGTTGTGGAGCACGAGGCATCCGGCAGCCCCAAGGCGCTCCGCCTGTTCAAACTTGTATGTCCACCGCCCGTAATAGGTCATATTCCGGCCCTGGAACAGGGAGGCATCATAGAACCCCGGGTCGTTGACCATCGCGATGATAACCTTGCCTTTGACATCCACCCCGTCGAAATCATTCCATCCGAATTCCGGCGCATCTATTCCAAAGCCGCAGAACACGAACTCTGCAGCCTTGAGTTCCACCTTGTCCGTTGCCCTTGCAGTCCAGACCACAATGTCGTCGGGAGAGACCAGGTCCAGCCTCTTCTTTCCCTTCACGCGGAACTTGCCTCCTTCTGGCTTGCAGACAGCCGATATTGTCTTGACCTTCTGGAACCAACTGTCGCCGAAACCAGGCTGCAATCCCAGGGCTTCCATCTCGGCAGCAAGATAGTTTATGGTCTTGGGTTCGTATTCCGTCATCGGAAGACGGCCTCCGAAATCATCTGAGCCAAGCGTACTTACCCATTTGCGCAAAAGGGCCTCGTCATCTGATACGGTGCGCTGCGGAGCCACCTGGGCGGCGGAAGGAAGCGCACACAAGGAGAGCAGGAGGGAGACAAAAGCTGAAAACAGTATAAGAAGCAAACGTTTATTCATAATAAGCAAAAGTAAACAAAGTCTTCGGTAAAACAACTACTATTTTAATTTTTACTACCTTTGTGGCGGTGTATTGATTACACCACGCCTTGGTGGTGGAATGGTAGACACGAGGGACTTAAAATCCCTTGGCCCGAAACGGCCGTGCGGGTTCGAGTCCCGCCCGGGGCACCAGAATACGCTTTCTAGATATCTAGAAGGCGTATTTTTCGTTACTTGGCAAACATTTGGCAAACAGCCTTTATGAAGGAAGGATTATCCCGATATTTACTTTCAACTAAAGATGGATTATAATTCCGGCATCGCCTGACAGATTTTCCCGTCCAACTTCTTGCCGTTCTTGTGTTTGTTGCGCTTCACGCCGTCGCTTCCCCAAGTGCCCCATTGCTTGAAGAAGAAGGCTTTTTCTGTCATTTCACATTGGGCTTTGATATTCTTCACCCATTCTTCTCTCATAGGTCGGGCTTGTGTTCCGCTTTCTCCGCCCACTATGATCCAGTCTATGCCAGTCAGGTCCAGTTGTCCTAGGTCTTCCAACAGCGGCTCACACGACAGAAACCGGATCGGAGCTTTCTTGATGGTGCGCAACGCATCTATCCTTTGCTTTGAGCTCTTCACCTCCACCGTCACGCCCAACCATACGTTCTGTGGTACCTCCCTGGTCCTGAAGTATTCCTCCATCCGTTCTGCTCGTTTTGTCAGCAACTGGTAGCGATGGTTCGGTGTCTCTTTGATAACCTCCATTACCTTGTCAATAAACTCAAACGGTACTTCTTTGTGGAACAAGTCGCTCATTGAGCACACGAATATCGTCCGTGGCTTGCGCCATTTCTTGGGTTCCTTCAACGCCTCTTCGTGTAGTGAAACCTGGAATCCGTTCCGGTATTTCTCCGTGCCCATCGCTTTCAGCCTGCGGCTCATCGTCTCTGCATAGCAGTGCAGACAACCGGCTGAAGTCTTGGTGCAACCCGTCACCGGGTTCCACGTTGCATCGGTCCATTCTATTTTCGTTGTGCTCATCTCTTCGTTACTAAACGATATTCTACTATTTCGTTATTTTTATAGATAGCAGCATAATTCACTTTCGGGGCCTTGCTCTCATATGTTATTAGTTTCTTCCGCCTCATATCTGCAATCTCTTCTTTAGCGTGCGAACCTATGTGGCCCCTGTCAACAGCAAATTCGTATGCCTCTTTGTTGTTCTTTATTTCTCCGACAAGTATCTTCTCATGCAAGTCTCTTTTGAAGGCATCCACCTTCTTGATGGGCTGTGGCCCCCACAGTTCCAGTTGGTCTTTCTGCGAATCATCATCAATATCAAAGTTGGCAGAACCGTTCAGTCCGTTCAGTCTCCAGGCGATGCTCAGAAACTTGTCTGCTGCCAATATATGCGATGCACCGAATATAATGCCATATACTCCGGCGTTCTTTTTGATAGTGAATGGAAACATCCTCACGGGGCTTCCTTTTGGCAGTTTGCTCTTCAGATAGTTCAAAATCTCGTTGTGAATGTATTTGTAAGGTTTTGTCTTGATGTCCTCCATTGTTGCTTCAGGGACTATTGCCTTAAACTCCGGTGTATTCCCGAATCGGATGAAGAATGATGACGACAGGTAGTAGAAAAAATCGGTTTGTGTCTTTCTTACTATACTGCTTAGATACTTGTCTGCTATGAATTTTATGCCGTTCTGGTCCAAATATACCAGCGAGGGCACTTGCCCTATCAGCGGCTCCAGTTTGTCGTAAAGTACACCGAAGTCCTCGCTGTATGTTGTTATTCTGATATTAGGGCACTTCAATTCCGGATTATCATCCAGGAACTGTTTGTATGCCTCCAGAAGTTGTTGACTTTTCTTTTTGTCGTATTCGTTGAAGTAAAGGTAAATGATGGTTCCATTCTTCCGTATGTTCGCAATATGCCCTTTTATTTCCGTCAAGATTCTGATGGGACTGCCGGGTACACCTTCCGTATCATATCCTGTGCCGGCAAAGAAGTCGAAAATATTCACTCTCTTGCTTTTTGTCATTACGAATACAGGAAGCCACTCTCGGCAGTAGCGTTGAAATATTTCCAGCTTCGTTATAGTTCCCTCGTCGAAGGGTTCTTTATGGATATTCTTTCCTGGCATATTGTTTTAGTTTTAGTTTTATTCTATCTTTCCTCTCTTAGTACAAAGTTGCAGTCGCCTCAGAGCCTTAAGCCCCGTATACCGGCGCCCCACGGTAGCTTGTGTGCCTTTCCTTCCCGCATTCAAACGATTCTCTGTGTTTTTAAAGCGCCATCGAACCAAAAGTAATCCAACAATTCAAGAATTCTATTCGCCTCTCCTACACCACCACAGCAACCCGTTTCACGGCAAATTGTGATGAGTGAAGCCCTGTTGATTAAAAAATGGATGAAGGAACTAACCTTCGGATTCTGATAACGTTCTATAAAAATAGCTTCTGGCCATGCTATTGTGTGGTCAAAGCAGTCAGTAGAGAAGCAATCAAGGTCAATATCTAAAACAAAAGGCTTTATATCGCCCTCGTCAAAATGTCTATGATGATACTGAATATCATCTAACAAATCATTTCTTTTTTGTTGCCAACCATAGCTTTCATCGCCAATTACACCCCTATTGCCCAACTCTCCATCTAAATGCCCATTGCTATAAAGATGATGCATAACTTCATCAAGGGATCTATACTGCTCAAATCCCTGATCTATATTATTTGCGCTACAATGATGACCAAAACCAATGTAATGCTTTATAAGTCCTAACTCCATGCCTGCTCGCACCCAATCATCATCCATTCCGCCAAGGCTGAACTCAACAAATTGCCATATCTTTTCGTCATTTCTTTTTACCGAACAACTTTTTCTCAAAGAGTTAGCTCTTTGCCTCACCTCAGAAGATAGACCTACAGAATCATCATGATAGTCAAAGGATATAATGCTGGGGACTTCTCCATTAAAGTGACCTTCTTGCATGGCAAAATACAAGACATCAAGAATTGTTCGATGATCATCAAACAAAATGATTCTACGGTCTTCCACTTCACGTCTACAGTTCTCAGGATAGTTGTAGACGTTTATATTTGAGCGTTGCGAAAGTCTGTATAGTTCAGCCATATAAGAATGTATTTGCTGTAATTGAATCGTTCCCCTATTAATGCTCCAACAAAGGCCTATAGTTGCTCGCATATATCTTAGCGGCATGGCTTTCTCTTACTTCTTGGCTCTCTCCTTGCAGTCTCTCGTTAATCTGTGGAACCTGCACCTTAAACAACCCCACAAAGTCCACAACGTCTTGTCCATCATCCGTTCCGTCTATAAACTTATTGAGCACACGCGCTAAAGAATACTCTGGGTTAACGAACAGATTCTTGGCAAACTCATTAAAGCCATCCGTATCAATCCGTTTCCAACGGTTGAACAGAGTAATCAGTAAGAATTTGCTATACTTAAACTGTTTGTCAAAGCCAAGCTCAACAAAGCGTTTGATCAGTATAGGCAGTGTTTTTTTCCCATTATATACGCCCGACCCGAATATACTGTCCGACGAAGCCAACAAATTCATGCCGTAATTCATCTCTGCCTTCTCAAATATAAAACTGAAAGTGTCATCCAATAAGTCTGCATCCCACACATTCACCTGTGCATATTTCTCATCCTGCACAAATAAATACCTATGAATAATCTGGATAGCCACAAACGACGATACCACATCCGGATCCACATATACGTGTGGGGGAAGTCCCTGTGCGACCTTACACACCGATAGAGCCTTGGCAGTAATTGAAGCCGCCCAGCATCGTTCTTTCCCATATTCACATCTTCTGATAGTATACAACGCGGCTCGCTTCACCTCTGACGCCGAGTATTTCTCTAACCAATCATCATATTGTTTGGCAATCTCAACCTCGTTAAGTTCTAATAATCTTCCTCTGAAAGAATCTAACTCCCGGTCAGGAATCAGTTCACTGGGGACTAACTGAGTAAAATACTTTTGGAAATATACGTCTGAATTAAGCCGTTTCTTGTCAATATCTAGTTGGCTATCGATAGAACCGTTTTCAAAAAGATAATCGATAGCATCTAAAACAGCCTCCTTTAACTTACCTTCAATTCCCCGGGTTATATACTCTCTTGCCGCCTCATAGTTCTTGGCTGCTTCTTCATGCCCCTTATCCTCGCTCAATAGAGGAGCCGTATCCACGATATGCCTCAAAGCATTCTCTCTCTCATAAATCCGTCCATATGATTCAGCATCAATCATTTTTATCGCTTCCAGCAGGCAAAGATCGAGTATATTCACCTCTCCTTTCATGCATGGAAGCACAAACGACAGCTGATTACAATACCTTTTCAGTTCCCTGTAAGTACCGATAAATGGCAATATGGATTCAGAAATATCCTCTATTTGTTTCTTATCCGTAGCGTCCTGAAGCGTATCTATCAGGAGTTCTTTTATCAACTTCTCCATATCACAATGCGGTATCTGTGGTATTGTGATAGGCACCTGGACTATCTTGTCTATGAATTTTCGCCCATCTTGCAGCGAACCCTTTCCATGGTATTCTGCAATAGACTTGGCCACCATATCCACATCCATAGCTACCAGATAGATGCAGTTCTTAAAATCTGCCACCTGCCTTATCAGCCTCATCACGGAATGAAGTTCTTCTTTATCCAACCTGTCCACATCATCTATCATCACAATCAGGTGCTTTCCAGATTTAACAATAGCTTCTGACGCTTTTTCCTTCAGTTCCGATAAAGCATCTTTGCTATCTTCTAAAGCTTTCTGTGCCCACTTTATTCCTTTGGCAAGAGCTGAGCCAAAACCAGGAGCGACTGCATTAACGATAGTTTTTGATGCGAGTATTGCCAATGAACCATACTTCTTAAACGCTTCCCTGACCAGACTATCAGCGTCCGCCATGATTGTCTTGAAGAACTCCTGTAGTAAAGCCTCATCATTATTCACAAGCCAGGGATTAAATTCTGCTATAATAATACCGTCATCCTTTCCTTGTGCAAACAATTTGCTCTTAACAAAGTTCATCAACGAAGTCTTCCCCTCGCCCCATTTTCCATAAATTCCATATACCATACAAGAATGGTCTGTTGACACCATTTGGTTAATGGAGCCAACTATCAAGTCCACGACAGGCTCGCGTCCGAACTTGTCTTGGGTTATATCATTTAAAGGCACATCTTGTATGATGTCTGTCCGCATCATTCGTACTGATTCTTATGGTTGTTTTCCTAAAACAAGGTCATCTATTGAGTATAAGCATCCACGCGTCCAGATTGCATCTCCCCGGCATTCATCAGTTCCCGGCTCTGCTTTAGAAAGCGCGCCTCCTGCCTCTCCCCGTCGTAGTATTTCGATGGATTCCTATGGTTCGTCTCTATGAAGATCCTCACCTCGTTATCTCTTTCCATCCAACACTCTTCATATGTCATACATTCTTCATCTATAAATAATGCCCTAGAAATTGTAGTATTGCCTCTTGTTGTCGCTGCTGCTCCACCATCCATTCATTCATTCATTCATTATACTCCCTCAGTAGCCTCTGGAAATGTTCCGCCTTTTCTTGTCCGTCGATAGCAATACACATTCGCTCCGCTATCTGCGGCGGAAAGCTTTTCCGAATAAATGTCTTCTGCATATCGTTGGAAATCTTATTTCTCACGATATTGCACAAATCTTGAACTGTTATCATTCCTTTTTCTTTATTATCATTTAACAATTGCAAAGATACGGTGATTCTCATATTATGTCAAAATATGTCACAAGACAATTACTAGCGTCTAAGTACAAGCAAATCACATGTAACAAAAGATACCATCTCGCAAAAAACTCACTCTTCCTCGGCCACTTTCAAGCATTTTATGTTAAGACGCATTCGCCCTCCCGAGTACAAACAAAGAATCCGTGTATCATTAGCACAGATTTAGATTGTCAGTAAAGGTCTAATTAGTGCCCGAATAAGAAACGAGTAAGTGAAATAAAAAGGAACACACTCTCTTTCATAGAAGTCCAGATGAGGTTTTTCTGTCCTAGTCTCCTCAACCTTCGCCACTCCTCAGAACTATAGACCCATATCGTCGATGAGTGCTTTCAGATCACCATGGTATTCCGGTGAGATGAACCGTGCGGCTTTCAGGAAACCCACGCAATGTTTCTTGGCCATTTCGCCTGATGGGTTATCTCAACAATTACCTAAAAACCAAAATAATCGTCGATTGCTCTCAAATCCTCCGCTTGCTTAGAACTGCCCTGATATACGTCAGAGTCACCATACTTATATGATCTGGTTGAAGAGTTAGACTGTTGTTTCTTTGCATCATCGAAAATATAGTCGTATCCACCGCCAAAAAAAAACAATTCGTAATAGTTATGTGACTTATTCGCGGAGTAATTGCATACTGTGATATAAGTCTTCTTTTCAGATGTGAAAAATGATTTGTCCAAATGAATATAATAATCCGGATAGTACCAGATGTGTTTGCTCATCTCAAATTCACTCAGTACATCAACTCTTCTATCATCCAAATAGGAAAGAACGACCTCTGGAGCGGCATTAAAGATACCATTAGCTATGCGTACATAAACAGCGCATAATCTATTGTCGTCATCAAATTTATAGATAGTACTGCACGGAACAAATTGATTACCAAGATAGATAGCATTCTCATCAATTTTAGCCGCGTCAAAATCCTCTCTAGACATTCCCAACCTCACCTTTGGATCACAAAAGAATAATGGATTGTCACATGAGTTATTTATGCGGTCTTTTACTGCGAAGTTAACTTTAGTCAAAGAATTGTCGTCTTTATGTGCATAAGCAGTGTCATAGTCTACGACCAGAGGATATGTAGTATTCTCTCTATGAGTAAGTATTGCTTTAACCACGAACAATCCCAGAAGAGTTATCGCTAGAGCGATTATTATATTCTTGTGTCTCATAATGAACTCTATTCAATAGTCAAAACAGTGATGTAGAATGCTATTTATTTCTTTGTACTATAACATTGAAGACATTTGCAATTGTCTGGGCTTTGGCAGTATCGGTTCCAAGCTTTATTTCACGGATAGGACTAGCTAGGTCATCAACGTTCAAGAATAGGATGTACTTATGCTTCACGGTAGATGAAGTTTGGGTTGTCGATGGGACCGTGACAGTTTCTTTCTTCGCGGTGGTAGCGCCTGCAAGAGCGCCTACACCACCAAGAAGAATACCGCCTACGGCTGCGCGACCAAGCATACTTCCAGTATTTGTAGTTGTTGTACTATGCAATGATGTCTCATTCTTCATGATTGTTTCTGAATCATCATTGAGATTAAACCCAAGAATCTTCTTAAAGGGGATAATCTCACCCTTTAAACAAATCACCGCTGGCTCTTCAAAGACGTATAAATAATTAGATATCTTAGTCTTATCTAATCCCAGAACGAAATAATTAGTTGCCTCACCATACTCTGACACCAATTTGCCATATTCGGCCGCATATTCGGCCTCAGCTTTTTCCTTTTGGGCTTTTTCCACTGCATCTCTCTCAGCTGCTCTTGCCCGTCTCTCTTCAAGAGCTACTGCTTTCTTTTTCTTATCGTTTTCGATAAGGTCATAGCCTACAAAACCAACGAGGGCGATAGATACCAAGATTATTAATGCGTTTATCATAATAATGTGGTTACCATTATACGAAAGTGAAACATAATGATTTGGGACAATAAAGATAGCAAAAAATGTTGATAGTATGACAATGAAGGCATTACAGCTTCCCTCACATCTGTAATGCCTTAGATTATTATGCAACTCTGGTTTTCCACTACGGTAACTACTCTATCTCCTTCTCCTCAATCTTTTCCACTCCCCAGAATTCCAGGTCGAGATCCTTGATGAGGGCTTCTAGCTCGTCGTGGCACTCTGGTGATATATATCGCTTGATTTGCTGGAATGTCGGATTTTGCGTAGCACTGTTCTGCGTTATGCTTTCCAGGATAAGGTCAGCCAGATCCATGTGGCGGAAGGAGGGATTGTCCCCAGCTATATGTTGCAGATAATCACTTACTTTGATATTGGAATAGACAGACAAGCGTTCGCACCAGAAGCCGTAAGCATCGACATCGGGATAGGCCACGACTTTCCGTCCGGACAGGACATCCAACTTATTACCCAGACTGGTCTTCCCACCGGTGGCGAGCCAGACGTATTCCGGGATGAACCCCGCACAGATAACGGCGGTCTTCTCTGATTCTACGAGTGCGACAGTCCGGTCCGGATACAGCGAGAGCAGATGCTCTCCGAAAAGGCATTGGGTCAGTTCCCATTCTTCCGGCAGCAGCTCTTTTCTTTTCATGAGCGCATGGATCCAGGTGATGGGACACTTGCTTGAATCATCCTTGATCCGATGACCTGTGACCGGATCATATTTCATGACCTTTCCGGTGCGGCACCGGCCTTCTTTGTCAATCTGGAAGAAGATCACGTCGCCAGCCTTGGTTAGGCCAAGCTGGTATTGATCCACGAGACCTTCCACCACCATTGGGTCCAGGACGGTTTCCAGGAAAATGGTGAAAGAACTCTTTTTCGGGTCAAAAGAGAGGGAACGGGTAACGTATTCGTAGGGAATGATGTCTGGTGTTTTCATTGTGTTTTGGGGGTTATTGTCCCGTTGTCCCAGCCGGGACACGTGGGACAGTGGGACAAGTTGGGACAGTTTCGAGCTCCTTGAACAGGCGGCCGACGGTAGATTTGCTGAGGCCCAGTTCGACGGCGACCTCGCGGATCGTTTTTCCGGCTGCTTTCAGTTCAGCCACCTGCTGCTTGCGCTCCTCCCTATCATCAGGAGTAAAAACTCTCAAGTGTTCGCTTTCACGGGCATTGCCGACGAAGGAGAACTGAAGGAAACCCTCGGTCTTGACGATTTCATAGAGGAGGATGTTATCTCCGCCGTACTGGATCTCACAGGACCGGGCCTTGAGTTGCTTTACATACCTGAGCTTGTTATCCCTGCCGGACATACCGATGGCGAAGGCGCTGTCAAAGAAGTTGTACAGGCGCTTGCTCCCGGCTAGGTCATTCTGGGTGATTGGCCTGGAGGGGTCACGCTTGGGGGTATGGGCTATTACAAGGATCGACCAATCCTTCTCCTTCTTCAAGTTCATCAGTTTTACCATGAAACTTCCTGCATCGGAGCCCTTCTCGGCAGCATTGCACAGGTAGCTGAGATTGTCGATGATGATGATCCTACAATGTTGTTGTTCGGCAGCGTTCGCAATATCTGAGAGGATCTTCTCCTCATGGTATCCGGCATCGAATTTCTGAGGGTTGATTACTGCGTGATAGAGCATCTCGGGGAATTTGTGCATAATACCGGATTCCTTATCGGTATAGCGCAGCTGGAACTGCTTTTCGGAGAGTTCACAATCAACATACAGGACCGGTTCGGTAGTGGCGATCTGGTCAGCTATCTGGACGGCGAAGATGGACTTCCCGACGTTGGAATCAGCAAAGAGGCAGGTGACTTCCCCCTCATACCAGAGGGTCATGAACAGGTTCCTGGGGACGGGGCGTAGCGCTGCATCATGCACGGTCTCGTTCGCGGTT
>CAJOKD010000019.1 GCA_905235085.1 uncultured Bacteroidales bacterium
TCTTACAGTCTATCAAATACTAACTCTCATGAAAAGAAGAACAAGACCCAGATCTGTTCACATCTCCATAAGGGTGGAGGTTGTGAGAATTGTCAAAGTGAAGGCGTATGTGCGCCGACGCAGAGGCAAGCTCGAAAGGGTTCGAAGCCACTATCGGAGGTATTAAGGGTGCCAAAGATAGTTGAGCATTAGCCCTGTGCCGTAAGGCACTCTACTCTTTCCCCTCGGTTTTTTCATTGACCACGATATTCGGATCGCAAGGATCTGGAATTATACTCCGCAGTTCCCTGAGGCGTTCCAAGTCCTCAAAAAACAAGTTCGAGAAGATATAGTCCGACGACCCCAAAGCAAAAGCCTCCCTCGCCGGGAGGTTTTTGCTTTGGGGTGCGATCGCGCCTATTATTCATTGAGGGGGCGTTCCCCCTCAAACTCCCCTGAAGTCGCTCCGCTCCAAAGGAAAGCAGCCTGCCGCATCGGCACAGGACCCAGGCTGCGGCGTCCTCATAAAGGAAGCGAGCGACCGATAATCAATCAGTCGCCCGCTTATTCCTTGTTATACCTTGATAATTACTTGCTCAGGATAGCCTGATACTTCTCGTACCCAGCCTGATACTTGGCATCCTGCTCACGGAAACGATAGTAGATGTTCTTGAGGTATTCGGCGATGCTGCTCTTGACAACTTCATCCTTGGAGAGTTCGAATGCCTTCTCGAAAGGTTCGATGCCCTGCTTGAGGACAGTCTCGAATTCCTGTACAAGCTTTGTGTACTTGGCATCATCCATCTCGTTCTGAGCCAGATCCTGAAGCTCGATAGCCTGGTTGTAGCGGAGGATACCCTCGCCGATGTAACCATACTCGTAGTTAGGATCGATCTCTGAGCACTGGCGATAAGACTTGACAGCCTCCTCGATTTCGCCGAGCTTGGAGTGGATGTTTCCTTCAACATAGTAGAGGGAAGCGTTGTTAGGTTCGTTCTTCTTGGCTTCGTTCAGAAGTTCGAAGAGACGGCCGGTGTTCTCACCGCTGCTGACATAGTAGTTGATCAGACCGATTAGGAGGCTCTGGCTGCCAGGGAACTTGGTGAAGCCCTTCTCAAGATAATCCTTGGAAAGCTCCTGGCCGGCCTTGGATGTGTCGAGCTTGGCTGCGCAGTCTGCGAGCTTTGCATAAACTTCTCCGTTCTCAGCGAAGTAACCATAATCGAGGCACTTGTCGAACAAGGTCTTTGCCTTGGTGTAGTCTCCGAGGTTCCAGGAAGTGAAACCAGCATTGTAGAGGGAGCTGGTATCGATCTTCTCGTAAGGCTTCTGGGCGGATGCATCGAATGCAGCCTCGAAGAAAGACTCTGCCTTCTTGATGTCACCGAGGGAATATGCATTGTAGGCCTCCTGGGTGAGCTTTTCGCTGATGGTTTTGATACCGTTGGCGATATCCTTGACCTTGGTAGCCTTAGTATCGACCTCGAAAGCCTTCTTGTAGGCCTCAAGTGCCTTCGGAAGAGCATCCTCGATCACCGGTTTGGTGACCTCGATGATCTCGAGCTGGCCGTTCGAATTGAAATAGAGGTTCTTGTTGTCATAGACCTGCTTGAGGAACTGAGCACCATTAAGGACTACATTCTCCTCGGAAACAGGCTTCTCACTACCCATCACGAGCTTCAACTCATTGAGGTTGGTTCCCTGAAGCACATTGGCTGCAGGAGCGTTGTAAGCGTCCATATAGGTCTGAGCAAGCTTCATCCAGGTAGCTACCTTGGCAGCCTTCTTTTCGTTCTGGGAAGCAGCTACAGCGGCCTCTACAGCCTTCTTGGCTGCGCCGACACTAACCTGGGCATTCGCAACCTGTACGGAAGCAAGCAATGCCAACACGATTAAAAACTTTTTCATTATTCTCAGTGTTTTAGATGTTATTTTCTTCTTCGGAATTATTTTCCGCCTCTTCGTTATTCTTTTCAACGGTGGAGACTGCAGCGATCGAGTCTCCCTCCTTGATATTGATCAGCTTGACACCCTGGGTAGCCCTTCCCGCAACCCTGATGTCGGTAACAGCCATCCTGATGGTAAGTCCCGACTTCTCGATGATCATAAGGTCATTGTTCTCGGTTACGTTCTTGATGGCTATCAATTTACCAGTCTTTTCAGTGATGTTGATGGTCTTCACTCCCTTTCCTCCCCTCTTGGTAATCCTGTACTCATCAAAATCAGTCCTCTTTCCGAATCCGTTCTCACTGACCACAAGTACCGTGTGGTCTGAAGCGTCTTCAGCAGACGGGTCATAATTGATCGCGCCGATCACTTCATCACCTTCTTCAATATTGATGCCACGGACTCCAGTGGAGGTCCTGCCCATCTCACGGGCATCTACCTCGTTGAAGCGGCAGCAACGTCCCTCGCGGGCTGCGATCAGTATTTCATCGTGGCCACCGGTCAGGAGAGCCTCTGACAGCTCGTCGCCTTCGCGAAGGTTGATGGCGTTTACTCCGGCAGCCCTGGGGTGGGAATATGCGGAAAGTGCGGTCTTCTTGATAACGCCGCGCTTCGTCACGAGAGCGATGCTGTGCGATTCGACATATTCCTCATCCTTCAGCGTCTTGACATTGATATATGCCAGAATCTTGTCATCAGGGATGCTGAGCACGTTCTGGATCGCCCTGCCCTTCGAAGCCCTGGAACCCTCAGGAATCTCGTATACCTTCAGCCAGTAGCAACGGCCGTTCTTCGTAAAGAGCAGCATAGTAGAATGCATATTGGCTATGTAGATATGCTCGATGAAATCCTCGTCGCGGGTGGCGCTTCCCTTCATTCCGACACCGCCCCTTGCCTGGGTACGGTATTCTGTCAACGCGGTCCTCTTGATATAGCCCAGATGGGAGATAGTGATCACCACATCCTCGTCGGCATAGAAGTCCTCCGGATTGAATTCTTCCTCTGAAGGACGGATCTCGGTACGGCGTGGATCCCCGTACTTGGCCTTGAGTTCCATTGTCTCCTGTTTGACGATCTTGAGCTGCTCGACCTCGCTGCCGAGGATCTCGTTGCAGCGGGCGATGAACTTCTCGAGTTCATCATATTCAGCCTGAAGCTTTTCTCTCTCGAGTCCGGTCAGCTGACGCAGACGCATTTCCACGATCGCGGTAGCCTGGATCTCGGTGAAATCGAACTGCTTGATGAGTTCGGCCTTCGCCTCCTCCACGCTGGAAGAATGGCGGATGATGCGGATGATCTCGTCGATCACGTCGATGGCCTTGAGGAGTCCTTCGAGGATATGCGCCCTCTTCTGGGCTTTCTCAAGCTCGAACTTGGTCCTCCTCACGATCACCTCATGGCGGAAATCCACGAAATTCGCGATCATATCCTTTAGCGACAAGGTCCTCGGGCGGCCCTTCACCAGAGCCACGTTGTTGAAGGCGAAGCTGGACTGGAGCTGGGTGTACTTGAACAAGGTGTTGAGCACCACGTTGGAATTGCATCCCTGCTTTACCCTGATGACCACGCGGACACCCTCGCGGGAAGTCTCGTCGTTGATATAGGTGATACCCTCGATCCTCTTGTCTTCGACCATCTGCCCTATCTTCTCGATCATCTCCTTCTTGTTGACCATATATGGGATTTCAGTCACCACGATGGTCTCGCGGCCGTTGTCGGCGACCTCGATCTCGGTCCTTGCGCGGACCACGACCCTGCCCCTGCCGGTCTCATAGGCTTCCTTGATGCCGGAATAGCCCATAATGATGCCGCCGGTCGGGAAATCAGGTCCCTTGATATGCTGCATCAGCCCGTCGGTGTCGATGTCAGGGTTGTCGATATATGCGCAGATAGCATCGCAAGTCTCGGAAAGGTTGTGCGGGGCCATATTCGTAGCCATACCCACGGCGATACCCGCCGATCCGTTCAGGAGGAGCAGAGGCGCCTTGGTCGGCAGCACTGTAGGCTCGAGTTCCGTATCGTCGAAGTTGTTGACCATATCGACGGTATTCTTGTCGATGTCCCCGAGTATGTCCTCGGTGATCTTCTGAAGCTTTGCTTCCGTGTATCGCATCGCGGCTACCGGGTCGCCGTCCATAGAGCCGAAGTTACCCTGACCGAATACGGTAGGATAACGCTGGTTCCAGCTCTGCGCCAGCCTGGCAAGAGCGTCATATACGCTGGAGTCACCGTGCGGATGGTACTTTCCCAGTACCTCTCCGACGATCTTCGCGCATTTCCTGGTCGGGCCGGAATAAGAAAGCCCGAGGCCATCCATTCCGAAGAGAACCCTTCTCTGGACCGGCTTGAGACCATCCCTGACATCAGGGAGCGCTCTGGAAACGATTACGGACATCGAATAATCGATGTACGCGGTGCGCATTTCGTGATCGATTTCAACCGGCTCTATGATCCCGCCGGTCTGACCTTCTACGATCATTTCCTCACTATCCATAAATAAAAAGAATTACCTTTTTGGTTAAACGTACAAAATTAACTAAAATATCCGACATATACAACGCGCGCACGCGCGCACACGAGGAAGATTCTTGAATATTTTTCAAAAAAAATAAGCTTGTGCCTTATATTGGCACAAGCTGGGGCTAATTTTGCATCGTAAACAAGAAACAAACACTTTCAGCGATGAAGAATACAGAATACGACCTCACGAAGCTCGCTTCGATGATTTCAACTGAATCCTCCCTCAAAACCCTCCTCGAAATGATGGGAGATATGGGTCTCGAAATGGACAGCGCCGTTATGGGCGACTAGTCTTCCTTGAGGGTGACCTGGGTGCTTTCCTTGTCGGGAGAGAGACCGACCTTGAGGACACGCAGCCCGGTCGCCCCTTTCTTTTTCTTTCCCTGAAGGATCCGGTCGGATATGATGAACTCCGAAACAGGATCTTCCACGTACCTCATCACAGCCCTCTTCAGCGGCCTCGCACCGAAAGCAGGATCATAACCTGCCTCAGCGATGAACCGCTTCGCCGCAGGAGTGATGGTCAGCTTGTAGCCGGTCTCTTCCGCCCTGTCGCGGAGTTCCTTGAGCTCGATATCGATTATCTGCTCGATGTCCTCCCTGGTCAGGGAATTGAAGAATATCTGTTCGTCCACCCTGTTGATGAATTCAGGAGGGAACGACTTCTTTATGGCTTTCTCCAGCACGGTCTGACGGCTCTGGGCAACGTTCTTGCCCGCGGTTGCGAAGCCCACTCCGGTACCATATTCATCAAGCTCGCGGCTTCCGACGTTGGAGGTCATTATCACAATCGTATTCTTGAAATTGACCACGCGGCCGTTGCTGTCGGTAAGATGCCCGTCGTCGAGGACCTGGAGCAGGATGTTGAATATGTCGGGATGAGCCTTCTCGATCTCGTCGAGGAGGACTACGCAATACGGCTTCCTGCGCACCCGCTCGCTGAGCTGGCCGCCTTCCTCGTAGCCGACATATCCTGGAGGAGCACCGATGAGACGCGAAACAGTGAATTTCTCCATATATTCGCTCATATCGATGCGAACCATATTCTCCTCGGAATCAAACAAGTACTCGGCAAGGCACTTGGCCAGCTGAGTCTTCCCCACTCCGGTAGGTCCGAAGAACAGGAAGGTTCCGATAGGGCGATTCGGATCCTTCAAGCCCGCCCGGTTCCTCTGTATGGCACGGACCACCTTGTCGATGGCCTCGTCCTGTCCAATTATGCGATCCTGGAGGCGGTTCTTCATCTTCATTATCCTGTTCCCTTCGCTCTCGGCGACCTTGTTCACAGGGATGCCGGTCATCTTGGAAACCACGGTGGCTATGTCTTCGGCATCCACCACATTCCCGGTCTTCTTGTCTTTGGTAAGGCTCAGACGGACCATGGACCCGGCTTCGTCCATCGCATCTATCGCCTTGTCCGGCAGGAACTTGTCCGTCACGTAGCGATCCGTAAGGCGGACGCAGGCCTCGATGGCCTCATCGCTGAAGGTGACGCTGTGGAATTCCTCGTAGTTCTCCTTGATGTTGTTCAGGATGGACACGGACTGCTGAATGTCGGTAGGCTCCACTACAATCTTCTGGAACCTTCTGTCGAGGGCCCCGTCCTTCTCCACGATCTTAGCGAATTCGTCCATCGTCGTGGCACCTATGCACTGGAGCTCACCCCGGGCGAGAGCCGGCTTGAGCATATTCGCAGCATCCAGGCTTCCGGCAGCTCCTCCGGCACCGACGATGGTGTGGAACTCGTCTATGAACAGGATTATGTCCGGATTGGTGCTGGCCTCCTTGATAATGGCCTTGAGACGCTTCTCGAAGTCACCACGGTACTTAGTTCCCGCCACCACCGATGCAATGTCAAGGGATATGAGCCTCTTCTTGGCAAGGACCGGGGATATGCTTCCACCTGCGATTCGCTGGGCTATGCCTTCCACAATGGCCGACTTGCCCACTCCGGGCTCTCCTATGAGCATAGGGTTGTTCTTCTTCCTGCGCCCGAGGATCTCGATAACACGGGCTATCTCGGAGTCACGTCCGACCACCGGATCGAGTTTGCCTTCAGCCGCAGCCTTGGTCAGGTCGAAGCCGAAATCCTCGATCTTTGTCTTGCCCGAAGTCTTTCCTCCTTCAGCCGGGATACCTTCTTCCTCGTCTTGGTCGTCATCCTCTCCACCATCATCTTCCTTCCGGCCCTGGTTGCCGTTGTTAAGCAAACCTTCGTCCCTCATCCTGGCAAGGAGCCTTCCATAATCCACACCGTGCTGGCGCAGATAAGCCTGGCCGTAATTCTCCGTCGTGCGGCAGAGCGCCAGCATCAGATGCAGGGAGGTCGCCTCCGCAGCATTCATCTTGGAAGCTTCCATCACAGTGATGCTCAGGACGTTCTGGGCATACCTGGAGAATGAGACCTTGTCAGCCTCCGAATAAGGAATCGATTCATTCGTGAATATATGACTGTCAATGAAGCGTTTGAATTCGTCCATATCGACCCCGAGCCCCGAAAGGAGGCGGCACGCATCATTGTCAGAATGGCGCATCATCCCAAGGAACAGGTGGTCGGGGCCTATCCCGTAGCTGCCCGTGCGCATAGCTTCTTCCCTGGCATAGCGGATGATGCTGTTCAGTTCATCAGATATTTTTATTTCCATATTCTACAATTATAGCAAAAAAACGCGGAAAAGACAACTTCGGAGGGATAATCGGAAAATGATTACCTTTGTGGAAACGACCGTTGATGCTATGACTCAAGAAAGGGAAACCGACAAGCTGGCAAGGTACATAATGTGGGCCGCTGTCGCTGCGATCATTATCGCTTTATGCTGGTATTTCAGGAACGTCCTGATATATATGGTGTTGGCCGCAGTGGTCTCCCTCCTCGGCCGGCCGATAATGAAACTGCTCAGGAAACTGCGCATAAAGGGGAAAAGTGCTCCGGACTGGCTCCTGGCCATATTAACCCTGATTCTCATACTCGGAATCCTCCTGGCAGTCATCACCCAGGTCATCCCGGTGGTCTCCAGCATCATTTCAAGCGTGTCATCCAACCTTCAGAGTGCTTCCTTCAATGCATCAGAGATATCCCGTCTGCTTGAAAGGATAAATATCTGGCTCATCGACCGGATTCCGTCCCTCGGAAGGGATTTCAAGGTTCAGGAAGCTACCGTGAACTGGATCAAGAATGCCTTCGACCTGACCTCGATCACATCTGTGGTCGGTTCGGTAGCCTCAGCTCTCGGATCATTCGGAATAGGCCTGTTCTCGGTGATGTTCATAGGATTCTTCTTCATTAAAGACGAAACCCTCTTCCGCAGGATAGTAGGTTCCGTCGTTCCGGACAGGCTCGAAGGAGAAGCGATGAGCGCGGTCGGCGACATCGAGCACCTGCTCACCCGCTACTTCGTCGGACTGCTCACGGAAGTCTCAGGTGTAGCCATCCTGAACTTCCTCGGGCTCTGGCTGATAGCCAAGCTGGGATTCTACCCTGCGATAGGTATCGCCTTTATGGCTGGTCTGCTGAACGTAATCCCGTACGTCGGTCCCTGGATCGGAGGTGCGATCGGAGTCGTCCTCGGCCTCGTCCTGAAATACAGCAATGCTGCGGTGCTGGGAGTCTATCCGAATTTCTGGCTGCTCCTGCTCACTCTCCTGGCTATCTTCGCTGTCACCCAGCTGGTCGACAATTTCTTCTTCCAGCCGTTCATATATTCGACCAGTATCAAGTCAAGCCCTCTCGAGATATTCATAGTGCTCCTGATGGCCGGACACGTAGGCGGAATAGTAGGAATGCTCGTCGCTATCCCTACCTACACTGTAATCAGGGTGATAGCGGCGAGATTCTTCGGAACCTTCAAGCCGATCAGGAGACTGATAAACGAAAAGTAATCCTATTTTCCGGACTTCCAGAGCCTTGACATATCCTCAAGGGTCTTTCCCTTGGTTTCAGGGACCAGCTTCCATACGAAGACTGCTGCGATGACGCATATCAGTCCATACAGACCGTAGGTGAACCAGTGGCCGAAATCATCCCCCGGGACAAGGTGCATATTGAACATAGGCACGAAGGTGGAGCTCACGATGAAGTTGAATATCCACTGGAAAGCCACCGCTATGGCCACGGCAGCACCTCGTATGGTATTCGGGAAAATCTCCGCGATAAGCACCCAGCAGATCGGTCCCCAGCTGAACATAAAGGAAGCGCTGTAGACCATTATGCTCAACATCGTGATGAAACTCAGGCCCTCCTTTCCGAAGGTCAGGGCGACTCCAAGCGCACCGATGGCCATTCCGATGGACCCCCAAATGAGGAGAGGCTTGCGTCCCCATTTCTCCACCGTGAACACGGCAAGGAGCGTGAAAGCGATGTTGACCACTCCCATTATTACAGTCTGAACCATCGGATTGTCCATACCCATATCCTGGAATATCCTAGGCGCATAGTACAGCACCGCATTGATTCCGACAGCCTGCTGGAAGACGCTCAACATAATGCCGATGAATATGCACATAAACCCGTAGGAGAAGAGTTTCTCCTTCTTCTCAGAAAGAGTTCCCTTGATGTCCAGTATGATCTCCTTGGCCTTGGAATAACCGTTGATCCTGGAGAGTACACCCATAGCCTTCTCGTCGGCCCCGGACATCACCAGATAACGAGGAGTCTCCGGAACAAGGCATATCAACACTGCGAACAATGCGGCCGGAACCATCTCGGAACCAAACATATAGCGCCATCCGGAATCGATTGTCCACTGAGCGTCGGTAAGGTTGGCTATCGCACCGGCAGCATCGTAGATCGGATTGGCGTGGTGGCCGAGGATGAGGAAATTCACGAAATACACCACAAGCTGTCCGAATATGATCGCGAACTGGTTCCAGCTGACGAGCATTCCTCTGATGTTGCTCGGGGCGACTTCTCCTATGTACATCGGACATATTGCGGATGCCATTCCGACACCTACTCCTCCCAGGACCCTGAACAGGTTGAATACGACCAGGAGGGTCATCGAAGGCTCGCCGACAGGAAGGAGTCCGTACATCTCGGGATTCATACTTCCCCACGCAGAGATGAAGAAGCATATTCCCGCTATGATCAACGACTTCTTGCGGCCCAGCCTGGTGGCCAGCAATCCGGAAAGGGCGCTTCCGATTATGCACCCGATAAGGGCGCTGGAGCACGTGAAACCGTGCATGAAGTCAGTGTAGCTGAAGCCGGACGCTCCCTTGAAGAAAGCCTGGAGGCCCTTCTCCGCCCCGGAGATCACGGCCGTGTCATAACCGAACAGCAAGCCGCCGAGGACGGCCACGAGGACTATCGAGAACAGATAGCCCTTGCTGCCTTTTTCCTGATAATTTCCTGCCATCTTACTTGCTGTAGATATTGACTATCGTCTCGTAGAGTTCCTGCTTGCCGCTGGTCTGGGCAGGCTCGCCGTGCGCCTTTGCATAATCCACGAGTTCTTCCAGGGTCATCTTCCCTTCCTCGAAGCGTTTGCCTTCGCCCGAATCGAATGATGCGTAGCGCTCCTTGACCATCGCCGGGATAGGAGACTCCTCTACGATACGGGCTGCATTGAGAAGCGCACGGGCCATAGCATCCATACCGCAGATGTGGGCGATGAATATGTCTTCAGGATCGGTGGAGTTCCTGCGCAGCTTGGCATCGAAGTTGGAACCGCCGTTGCCAAGGCCGCCGTTGCGGATGATCTGCAGCATCGCCTGGGTGAGTTCGAACAGATCCACAGGGAACTGGTCCGTATCCCAGCCGTTCTGGGCGTCTCCCCTGTTGGCGTCGATCGAACCGAGCAGACCGTTATCCACGGCCACTGCAAGTTCGTGTTCGAAAGTATGGCCGGCGAGGGTCGCGTGGTTGACTTCGATGTTGACCTTGAAGTCCTTGTCCAGACCGTTCGCACGGAGGAATCCGATCACGGTCTCCGTATCCACGTCATACTGGTGCTTGGTAGGCTCCATCGGCTTGGGTTCGATGAGGAAGGTGCCCTTGAATCCCTTGGCGCGGGCGTAGTCGCGGGCTGCCTTAAGCATATTGGCAAGATGGTCCTTCTCTCTCTGCATCTGGGTGTTCAGAAGGCTGGAGTAGCCCTCACGTCCTCCCCAGAAAACATAGTTGGTGCCCCCCAGCTTGATGGTGGCATCGATCGCATTCTTGATCTGTACCGCAGCACGGGCTACCACTCCGAAGTCCGGATTGGTGGCAGCTCCGTTCATATACCTCTTGTTGCCGAACACATTGGCGGTACCCCACAGAAGCTTGATCCCCGTTTCTCCCATCTTACCGAGGACATAGTCGGTGATCTCACCCATCCTGGCCTCGTATTCCTCGATAGTCGGAGCCTCCTCCACGAGGTCCACGTCGTGGAAGCAGAAATACTCGATACCGAGTTTCCGCATAATCTCGAATCCTGCATCCACCTTGTCCTTCGCCCTCTGCATAGGATCAGAGGCCTCATCCCAGGCATATTCGCGGGTCTGGCCGCCGAACTGGTCTCCGCTGGCCTGTCCTAGAGTATGCCACCAGGCCATCGCGAACTTCAGCCAGTCTTTCATCGGTTTGCCAAGGACGACCTTCTCTGCGTCATAGTAATGGAATGCCAGCGGATTGGTGCTCTCCGCGCCCTCGAAAGGGATCCTGCCGATTTGCGGGAAATATTCTTTTGCCATAATCTATTGTAAATTAATTGTTTATAACTTTATTCAATTCTTCTTTCCATTTTTCATAAGCCTCCAGGTAAACTTCTCCGTTGGATGGTTCGACCACCTCGAGGCGTTCGAGGGTGGAGAATGCTTCGTCGTGGTCCTTGTAAATTCCGGCACCCATTCCGGCAGCCTTGGCCGCTCCGTCTGCACCGTTGGTATCGTACAGTTCGATCGAAGCTCCTGTCACTCCAGCCAGCGTTTCACGGAATATCGGGCTCAGGAACATATTCGCGTAGCCCGCGTGTATCGTGCTGGCTTCCATACCCATACCGGCGAGGATGTCCATCCCGTACTTGAATGAGAACACGACACCTTCCTGCGCAGCCCTGAGAATATGCTTCCAACTGTGGGTGTTATAGTTGACACCGAATATCCTGCAGCCGGTCTCGCGGTTCCCGAGCATCCTTTCCGCACCGTTGCCGAACGGAAGGATTCCCACGCCTTCGCAGCCTGGAGGAACCTCGGCGGCGTTGACGTTCATCTCGTCGTACATCATTCCCTGAGGAATCACGTTGCGCCTGACCCAGGAATTGGTGATTCCGGTTCCGTTTATGCAAAGGAGTATCCCCAGACGCGGATCCGAAGCGCTGTGGTTTACGTGGGCGAAGGAATTGACCCTGGACTGAGGGTCATAGGTAAGCTCCTTGCCTATGCCGTACACTACTCCGGACGTGCCGGCTGTGGCAGCTATGTCGCCAGGCTCGAACACATTCAGGGAGAGAGCGTTGTTCGGCTGGTCACCTGCCCTGTAAGTAACCGGGATCCCCACCCTGAGGCCAAGCTCGGAAGCGGCCTGGGAGGTCAGCCTGCCCTGTTCCGAGAACGTAGGACGGATCTGTGGCAGCAGTCCCACGTCGAAACCGAAATATTCCATCAGGAAAGTAGCCGGACGGTTTCCCGTGAAGTCCCAGAGCATACCTTCAGAAAGCCCTCCTACCGTGGTGCAAGCCTCTCCTGTCATCTTCAATGCAATGAAGTCACCGGGAAGCATTATCTTATGTATCCGGTCGAATAGCTCAGGTTCGTTCTCCTTCACCCAGGCCAGCTTGGAGGCCGTGAAATTCCCCGGAGAGTTCAGGAGATGCCCCAGGCACATTTCGCTGCCAAGGTCCCGGAAGGCTCGGTCTCCGTAAGGGACCGCCCTCGAATCGCACCAGATGATGGCCGGCCGGAGCGGTTCCATATCCTTCCCCACACAGACCAGACCGTGCATCTGGTAGGATATTCCTATCGCTGCAATTGCAGCCACGTCGATATCCCTGACCACTTCCGCGGTTGCTGTCTTGACATTCTCCCACCACATAAGGGGGTCCTGTTCAGCCCATCCGATCCTGTGGGATATGATATGGGACTCGTGCTTGGGATAGAATGTGCTTGCGACGCTCTTTCCGGTCCGGACGTCGACCAGACTCGCTTTCACTGAAGAACTTCCGATGTCGTAACCTAACAGATACATATCCTGATTGCTAAAGATTCAATTTAAGAGCCTTCCCGGCATATTCCACTTCGATGCCCTTCTCAGGCTGGGCATAGCCCCGGCCGTTCTGCGGAGTAACCAGCACGACGTTGAACTTGCGCGTACCGAGCATCCCCGGGAACGAGCCCTCACGGTCGCATATCTCCAAGGTGCGGGCAGCATCGTCATATTTGAAGACTATCTTCGAATATGCGCCTTTCTCGTAATTGTAGTTCACGTCTTCGTCTTCGTAGAGGGTGAATTCCCCATCCTTTCCGGCATAGACGTACAGGTCTATCAGGTCGGCGGGCTTTTCATCGGACCACTGGATATCAGGTCCGAAAGGAATGACCGATCCGGCCCTCACATACAGAGGCATCCGCTCATAAGGCGCCTGTGCGGTGATGGACTGGCCGCCGCCAAGGAATGTACCGCTGTAGAAGTCGTACCAGCCTTCGCACTCAGGAAGGTAAACCTCACGAGTGCGGGCCTTGTATTCATACACCGGACACGGCATAAAGGCCGGCCCGAACATCCACTGGTCATACAGGTCCGTCACTTTCGCGTCTCCCGGGAAGTCCATCGGAAGGCCGCGCATCAAGGTATAATCCTCGAAATGGATAGCTCCGAGGAGGGAATATACATAAGGCATCAGGCGGTAGCGCAGCTTCATATAGGAAAGGATGCTGGAATATGCAGGAGTGCCTTCCGGAGCGATGTTCCACAGTTCTCTGCGAGGCCACTGGCCGTGCGTGCGGAAGAGCGGCACGAATGCGCCGAACTGATGCCACCTGGTCTGTAGTTCCCTCCACTCTTCCAGGTCAGGAGTCACCTTGCCGGTTGCCTCGAACACGCTTGCAGCCTGGGTGAACTTGTCCATAACGCTGAATCCGCCGATATCCATCCCCCAGAAAGGAATGCCGCTCATAGAATAGCTCAGTCCGGCGGCCATCTGGGCCTGCATATCGTTCCAGCAGGTGCCGATGTCGCCGCTCCAGGTTGAAGTGGAATATCTCTGGAGTCCGGCGAATCCGTTCCTTGTCAGGAGGAACACCCTCTTGTCCGGCTCGACTTTGCGCTGGCCGGTATAGATTGCCTGGGCGTTGACCAGGGCATAAGCGTTCAGATATTCAGTGGAAGGCCCCAGCGCCGTAGGGGTGGTAAGGGCCTTCAGATAGTCCATAGGAAGGCAATCCCTGAGGTTCGGCTCACTGGCATCCATCCACCAGGCATCGATCTTACGACCGTATTTGGTATAGAGGCACTCGTCCATCTGCCTCCAGAACATCTTCCGTCCTCCTTCCGAATAGGCGTCATAGAAGGACTCGACATAACCGAGCCAGTCCTTGAGGCTGTCCTTCTCTGCAAGCGGATAGATGTACCCTGCCTCCTTGAGTTCCTTGTAGTGGTCGGTGTTGACATAGAACTTCGGCCACACGGAAATCATAAACCTTGCATTCATTGCGTGCACGTCGTCCATCATCTTCTCCGGATCGGGATAGCGGCTTTCATCGAATTCGTGGCTCCCCCACTGGTCGTTCTTCCAGTAATGCCAGTCCTGGACTATGTTGTCGACAGGAATGTTCCTGCTCCTGAATTCAGCCAGGGTCCCGACCAGTTCATCCTGGGTGCTGTAGCGCTCACGGCTCTGCCAGAATCCGGCGGCCCACCGCGGCATCACCTGTGCCTTGCCGGTAAGGGTCCTGTAGCCAGAAATGATTTCGTCATAGTCGTTTCCTGCGATATAGTAATAGTCCAGTTCCGGGCCCATCTCGGACCAGAATGAGAACTTGGCCTGTTCTTCATCCGTCTGAAGCTCAGCCACCCTGAGGCCTATATAGGAGACATCTCCGTCAGGAATCCATTCCACCTTCACGGGCGTCTTCTCTCCCTTGTTCATCCAAGCCGTAAACTTGTATGAGTTGGGATTCCAAGCCGGTCTCCACCGCTCCGACACTACTTCCCGGCCACCGAGGCTGACCTTCTGGAAACCGGCATAATAGAGGATGAAATGGTAGTTCCCGTCTTCAGGTGCCTCCAGAAACCCTTCATAAGTGACCTTCGCTCCTTTCAGCTTCACTTCCGGAAGATTCCTTATAGCCCATTCGGTCTCATAATAGAGAGAATCCTCCTGGCGTATCACATGATCACCCTCGGCAGGAACGTAAGAAGCAGTCAAGCCTCCTTCACTGCCGTCGGAACCATATACCTTGAACTCTTCATAAAGCTGCCTGTACGGTTCAGGATTGCCCCAGCGGCTCAGGGAGTAATTGTCCACCAATATACCGTAGTTCCTGTTGCTGACCACAAAAGGAACCGAGACCTTCGTATTGTACTGGTACAGTTCCTCGTTGCCGCCCTTGTGGTTGCACTCGAGGGACTGCTGCTGCCCGAGGCCGTAGAAGGCTTCTCCCTCCGGAGAATCGAATACAAGACGTGTGGAATAGCCATCCCTGCCTTCGACCGAAATCGGGGTGAATGACATCCTGTTCCCGTCAAGCACGCAGTCACCGTCCTTGGATGCGAAGCTCACGGCCCCGTCGGAGATACGTACGCAGGCCTTGACCGAAGAGGTCTCCAGCAATACCGAACCATCGGCTTCACTTACTGAAAAGACGGGCTTGGACTCCTGCGGGACGATGATCAGGCTCTTCCTGCCGGAGAACTTCTTCCCCGGGGTGGCAGTTACCCTGACCAGTTTGTCTCCCATAACCTGAAGGCGGACCCTGGATGGTCCGTCGACGGTCTTTTCCGTGACCTTGACGGTCACACCTTCGGCATCTTGTTTCCAACCCTTGCCATTGCAAGAAACGAGAATGGTGACGGCCAGGACAGGCCAGAGGGTTCTTAGTGTTTTCATTCAGTGTCGTCAATAAGTGTATCTACAAAGTTAAAATTTCATCAGCTAAAATGAAAGGGCTGTACCCAATCCGCAAAATAATATTCAAACTTTGCTAAAAAAAGCGGAATTGCTATTTTTACTGCAATTATGTTCAAAGTAAGTGATATCTACGATACTCCGCCAAAGGAGTTTTCCTCAGAACTCCAGAAGGAGGTATATTCGACCTTCGAAAGGCTTGGGATCCCTTTCGGGAGGGTGGACACCGACCCTGGGATAACGATGGAGGACTGCCAGAACATAGACAGGAAGATCGGTGTGCGCATAGTCAAGACCATTTTCCTCTGCAACCGGCAGCAGACAGCGTTCTACCTGTATGTAACCACCGATGACAAGCCTTTCGTTACCAGGGAGTTCTGCAGTGCCCTGGGCATCCCGAGGGTCTCTTTCGCTCCTGCCGACAAGCTCTGGGACCTTACCGGGGTCCTTCCCGGAGCGACCACCATCCTCAGCGCCGTCCTGCCGCAGGCTTCCGGAGTCCATCTCGTGATGGACAGGAACGTAGCAGGAAGTGAATGGTTCGCCTGCACTGACGGCACCGCTACCTGCTTCGTCAAGGCCAGAACCTCCGACATCATAGGGAAATACCTGAAAGACAAGGAGTTGATATTGATCTAAGAGAGGATGCGGCGCATCATATTCCATATAGATGTCAATTCTGCCTTCCTAAGCTGGACCGCCGTGAAGATGGTCCGGGAAGGCAAGGAGGACATCCGGCTCATCCCTTCGGTAGTTTCCGGCGACCCATCGGACAGGAGGAGCATAATCACCGCCGCCTCGCTTCCAGCCAAGAAGCTTGGCATCAAAACTGCGGAGCCGGTCTCGATGGCCCTCAGGAAATGTCCCTCCCTTCTGATCGTGAGAGGCGACTGGGAGTGGTACAAGGAGTGCTCGGAAGGATTCATCGGAATATGCCGTTCCTATTCTCCGGTTCTCCAGCAGTTCAGCATCGACGAATGTTTCATCGATATGAGTTTCCGCTGCAGCGGGAAGGATCCCGTCGAAGTCGCTGCCAGCCTGAAGGATGAGATCAAGACGAAACTGGGTTTCACCGTCAATGTAGGAGTAGGTCCGAACAAGCTTCTGGCCAAGATGGCATCCGATTTCGAGAAACCGGACAAGGTCCATACCCTCTGGTACGAAGAGGTTGAAGAGAAGATGTGGCCGCTGGGCGTCAGGGACCTGCTCTGGGTCGGCAGGAAGACTGAGGAACGGCTTCTCGCATACGGGATAGAGACCATCGGCGACATAGCGCGCCTGGATACCGGCCAGCTTACCCGGCTGGTAGGACAGAAATTTGCACAACAGCTGCACGAGAACGCCAACGGCAGGGATGATTCTCCCGTAGAGACCGAAATCGCCGAGGCAAAGAGCTACAGCGCTGAAAGGACATTCAGCAAGGACCTTACGGACCCGAAGGACATCGACAGGGCTTTGTTCAACGTGGCCTGCATCGTTGCGCACAGGATCCGCAGGGATGATTTCAGGGCTTCGACGGTCTCGATGTTCATCAAGCACAAGGATTTTACGGTGATCCAGAAGCAGTGCCAGACATCCAGGCCGACTAACGTTACCGCAGTGATACTCAATGAAGCCAGGAGGATGCTCGGTGAGATATGGGATGGAAAGACCCCCTTGCGTCAAGTAGGACTCGGGGTGACAAAGCTGACCCACGAGAGTGCAATCCAGATGTCTCTATTCGAAGATCCTGCTATGGAGTATTACCGTGAATGGGACCGGCAATATGATGAAAAGCACACCGGTCCGGACCGTTACAGAAGCAACGCTAAAAAGATACAAGGAGAAGATGGGAAGACCACCGTCGGGGATATCAGTGTCTGCCCAGGACAGAATCCAGATGGGCAATGACGGCCTTCTGCTCTTCTTTCCCGCAATGATGTTCCCCTTCGAAGAACAGAGTCTTCAACTCACCCCCGGCCGAACGGGATGAGTAATAGTCCTGCATCCTGGAATAGCATTCTTCAACGGCCTCTTTCGGGAACAGCCGGTCCTTCGTCCCGGACAGGAAGAGATAAGGTTTCGGAGCGAGCCACTTCGCAATATCAGGGAAATCGTACTCTCTTCTCATCGAGGGAATCAGCATCGAATACACCGATGCGGAATATGGTTCCTTCTCAAGAGCCTTGAGTGTCATCCAGGACAGCGAGACTCCGGTCTTGACGTGCTTGCAGAAAGCAGTAAGGAGGAAACATCTGTGGGCGCCCATCGACCAGCCGAAAGCCCCTATCCTCCGCTTGTCGACAAAGGGCAGCGACCTAAGCACTTCGACTGCTGCAACATCTTCGGATAGAGTCATTTCCGCCCAGCATACCCCTCTCGCGGAAAGGCTGTCGTAAACAGCTCTCTGACCCTCATAGACCTCTTCCTTCAACGGTTTCAGGGCCTTGAGCGCGGCTGGAGGAAGCGGTTCTCCGCCGAACATCCTTTCCGACCATTCCCGGCATTTCCGTGAACTCCTTCCTCCCCAGTATAACTGCTCGGGGACTATCACTACATAACCCAGGGCAGCAAGGCTGTCGGCCAGATAGACTCCGTCGAAGTTCGTGTCTATCCACTGTCGGGAGGACCTTTTCACGTGCTCGGGAGAAGACGACATCGGCCGTACCAGCTTCTCCTTGCCTATGTCGAACCTGGCTCCGTGGTCGTGAAGCAGCACCAGTCCGGGTCTCCTGTCCCTGCGAGAAGCCCCGTCCGGCACAAGCAGGTAAGTCCTGAGGCGCTCATTACGGGAAGAGGAATATTCAACCAGCCTGCATTCATATCCTTCCCTCCTCTCGACCTCGAGCACACGAACGTCGGGCTTGGGAGGCCTGATGGGAGAAACAGGCCAGGACATTGCAAGCAGCAGGGAGAGGATGACGGCGCTATAACTCATTCTTTATCAGGTCCAATACTCCGAAGTCGGCAGGAAGCCATTCCACTTCTCCAAGATGGTGCTTTGACAGCCATTTCGCGGCTTCGTGCTCGCGCAGCTCCAAGTCACCTGAGACGATGTGGCACATATAGCAATGCATAGTAAGGTGGAAGGAAGGATAATCGTAGTCCACCGTACACAGATACCGGTCCACTGATATCTCTGTGGCCAGTTCTTCCCGGATTTCGCGCACAAGAGCCTCCTCCGGACTCTCTCCTGCCTCCATCTTTCCGCCCGGAAACTCCCAATAGTCCTTGAAATCTCCGTAGCCGCGCTGAGTGGCGAAGATCCTGTGTCCCGACTTGATTACGGCAGCGACAACTTCTATCGTTTTCTTCCTGTCCATATCGCCTACAAAGATAACAATTCCATTGACTATTTGATGGAAATGATTAAATTCGCGTTTTCTTAATTCAATTACGCGATGGGAGGTTTCTTCGGAACTATTTCAAAAAGGGAATGTGCCCCCGACCTTTTCTACGGCACCGACTACAACAGCCATCTTGGAACCAGACGCGGCGGCCTTTCCACATATGACTCGCAGAAGGGTTTCCTGAGAGGAATCCACAGCCTGGAAAACGGCTATTTCCGCAACAGGTTCGAAGATGAACTCAGCAAGTTCACGGGCAATGCCGGAATCGGCGTCATAAGCGACACGGATGCCCAGCCGATGCTGGTCAACTCTCATCTGGGACGTTTCGCCCTGGTCACGGTAGCAAGGGTCAACAATGCGGAAGCGTTGATGAAGAAATTCCTGAGCGAAGGTATGTACCTCACCGAGTTCAGCAGCGGCAAGATCAACATTACCGAACTTATCAGTCTCCTGATAGTCAAAGGGAAAGACTTCGTGGAAGGCATCGAGAACGTATTCCGCGAAGTCAAGGGTTCCTGCTCGATGCTCATCTTGACCGAAGACGGAATCATCGCGGCTAGGGATACATGGGGACGGACGCCGATCGCCATCGGCCGCAAGGACGACGCTATGGCTGTCAGTTCAGAGAGTACTGCATTCGCCAACCTGGGCTTCGAACCGCATTCCTACCTGGGTCCTGGAGAAATAGTCCGTCTCAAAGCAGACGGTATCGAGCAGCTTCGTGCTCCGAATCCCCGCAAGCAGGTCTGTTCCTTCCTCTGGATATACTACGGCTTCCCTACTTCCTGCTACGACGGCAGGAACGTGGAGGAATCCAGGTTCCAATGTGGAAAGGAAATGGGACAGGCTGAAGACATCGATGTCGACTGTGTGTGCGGTGTTCCTGACAGCGGAATAGGAATGGCTGTCGGATATGCAGCCGGACACGGGGCTCCGTATATGCGCACCATCGCCAAATATACTCCGACCTGGTCACGTTCCTTTATGCCGACCAACCAGAGTATGCGTGACCTGGTGGCGAAGATGAAACTCATCCACAACACTGATATGCTCAACGGCCGCAAGGTTCTGTTCTGCGACGACAGCATAGTCCGTGGGACCCAGCTCAGGGACAATACCCGTCAGCTTCACGACAGCGGAGCGAAGGAAGTCCATATGCGTATTTCCTGCCCTCCCCTGGTATTCGGATGTCCTTTCCTGAATTTCTCCACCAGC
Source organism: uncultured Bacteroidales bacterium (assembly GCA_905235085.1). Lineage (GTDB taxonomy): Bacteria > Bacteroidota > Bacteroidia > Bacteroidales > UBA932 > Cryptobacteroides. Next base: position 20,033 of record CAJOKD010000019.1, read on the forward strand.
AAGACCGAGATGGAGTTGATTACCCGCCGGATTATCGAGAAATTCGAGGGAGACAGCGACACCAATGTAGAGAAGTATACGGATTCTACTACTCCTGAATATGCCAGGATGGTGGATGAGATTGCTCGCCAGCTTAATCTTGATTCCTTGAAATTCAATACGATAGAGACTCTTGTAAAGAGCATCGGGATGCCGCGAGAGGATCTTTGCCTCCATTGCTTCGACGGTTCTTCCGCCTTCACTCTCGAAGAAGAGAACAAGTAGCATCCCAGGTGCCGCACGTTAGTGCGGCACCTGGGATGCTTTGCATAGCGCGGAGAGTGAGGGATTCGAACCCCCGGAGCCTTTCAGCTCAACAGTTTTCAAGACTGCCGCCATCGACCACTCGGCCAACTCTCCAATGATGTGTTCCTTCTCAGGAAGGACTGCAAAGATACTTAAAAAATCTATCTTCCAAAAATTATTTACCCTCGGCCGCAGCTTCGGATTCTTCAGCCCGCGTGAAGAACTTGTATTGGAAGAAAATCAGGTAGAGCGCCCCGACGGTGACACAACTGTCCGCAAAATTGAATACGGGGGCGAAGAACAGCAGGCGGTCTCCTCCGACGAACGGAACCCATTTCGGCCAGATCGTGTCTATGATAGGGAAATACAGCATATCCACCACCCTTCCGAACATAAACGGAGCATAGCCGAACGCCATACCATAGAACAGGCTGTCGATGATGTTGCCGAAGGCTCCGGCGCAGATAAGGGTCAAACCTACGAGCACTCCTGTCGGAACTTTATTCTTGCGGACAAGGGAAGTGATCCACCAGCACAGGACCCCGAAAAGAGCGATCCGGAAGAACGACAGGCAGAATTTGCCGACCGCACCTCCGAACTTCATCCCGAAAGCCATACCCTCATTTTCGATGAAGAGGATCTGGAACCAGTTCCCTATTACATTGAAATGCTCCCCGATCTCCATATTGGTCTTGACCAGGATCTTGATAACCTGGTCGATGACCACTAGCAGGACTCCGAGGATAAGGAGTTTCTTTCCCTTTCCAATACTCACTAGTTCTGACCTTTTTTGGCAAGCATTTCCTTGGCCTCGACGGTCAGGGTCGCGTGAGGTACGAGACGGAGTCTCTCCTTCGGAATCAACTTGCCGGTGACACGGCATATTCCGTAGGTCTTGTTCTCGATGCGGATGAGAGCGGCTTCCAAGTTCTGGATGAACTTGTACTGTCTCTGTGCCAGCTGGCTGGCCTCTTCCTTCGAAAGCTGGTAAGCACCGTCATCTTCGACCGTCTTGAAAGAAGGAGTCGTATCCTCGATGTCGTTGCTGCCATTGTGCATAATCACCTTTCGAAGAGTCTCATACTCTTTTCTGGCTTTATCGAGCTTCTCGTTTATGATAGCCCTGAACTCTTCCAGCTCGTCATCGCTGTAACGTTTCTTCTCCACCTCAGGAGTCGGAGCGTTTCCTTTAACTTCTTCTGTCATAGTTCATTAAAATAGTCGTTTACTTTCTAGTTAAAACCATCCTGACTTTACCCTCATCCCATTCCACATCGGCGGCTCCCTGCGGAGCTGAAGCCTCGTCTTCAAGGACTATCGACAGGGCGAGAGTCTGGCTGGCTATATAATCTTCAAAACTTGCCAGGGAGGCGGCGATTTCCTCGCTCACCTCGCCGGATGCAAATATAACAACTTCTACCTTATCAGTAACCTCGAATCCGCTATCTTTTCGCAAATTCTGGATCCTATTGATAAGTTCTCTTGCAACTCCCTCTTTCTTAAGCTCTTCCGTAATCTTAACATCAAGAGCTATAGTCAGCGGACCTTCGGATGCTACGAGCCATCCAGGCATATCCTCGGATGATATCTCATAGTCCCCTGGATTGAGGGTGACGTCTCCCGAAGGAAGGCTCAGCGTGTAAGCCTCTCCGAGCGATTCGGCAGCCTGGATAGCAGAAATCGTGCCTTGGTCAAACTGGCCGAAAGCGGCGGCGATTTCCTTCATCTGCTTCCCGTAGACCTTGCCCAAGGTCTTGAAATTAGGCTTTATCTTCTTGGTGATGATACCCGTGGTGTCCGAAATGAATTCAGCCTCCTTGACATTCACCTCACCCAGTATAATGCCTTTGACCTGCTCGAGCTGCGAGCGGACCTTGTCCGACATCACCGGGATTATGAGCTTCTGAAGCGGCTGGCGGACCTTGATCGACACCTTGCGGCGCAGAGCCAGGACCATAGAAGTAGCCTTCTGGGCTAGAGCCATACGCTCCTCGAGATCGCTGTCGATGACGGTATCGTCACATTCAGGCATAATCACATAGTGGACTGACTCCTCCCCTCCCGTAACCAGGTCCAGGTAGAGGCGGTCCATATAGAACGGAGCGATAGGTGCAGACAGTACGGCGACATCCACGAGCACTTCGTACAAAGTCTGGTATGCAGCCAGTTTGTCTTCATCCATCTCGCCGCCCCAGAAACGCTTCCTGTTGAGGCGCACATACCAGTTGCTCACATCATCGCAGACGAAATCCTGGATCAGGCGTCCAGCGGAAGTGATGTCGTAGTCCTCGTAAGCGGCTACTACCTTCTTCTTCAAGGAATTGAGTAGGGATATGATCCATCGGTCGATTTCCGGTCTCCTGGAATACGGAACCTTACCGGCAGCCGGGTCGAAGCCGTCCAGGTTGGCATAGAGAGCGAAGAAGGAATATGTATTGTAAAGCGTTCCGAAGAACTTCCTGCGCACCTCGTCGACTCCTGCCTCGTCGAACTTGAGGTTGTCCCAAGGCTGGGCGTTGGTGAGCATATACCATCTGAGAGCGTCAGCTCCGTACTTGTCAAGCTCCTCGAATGGATCGACTCCGTTGCCGAGGCGCTTGCTCATCTTGTTGCCGTTCTTGTCGAGCACCAATCCGTTGGAAATGACGGTCTTGAACGCAGGTGTCGCGCTGACCATAGTATGGATCGAGTGCAGCGTGTAGAACCAACCGCGTGTCTGGTCCACACCCTCGGCGATGAAGTCCGCGGTGCAGCCGAACTTGTCGGAACCAAGGTTCCTCAGACCTTCCTGAGCATAAGGCATCGCACCTGAATCGAACCACACATCGATGAGGTCGGTCTCCCTGGTCATCTTCTTGCCGGAAGGACTTACCAGGAAAATATTGTCCACATAAGGCCTGTGGATATCTATCTTGTCATAATTCTCCTTGGACATGTCATCCGGATCGAAGCCGTTGTCCCTGAACGGATTGGACTTCATATAACCGGCGGCGACCGCCTTGTCCATCTCAAGGCAGAGCTGCTTGATGGTACCGATGCATATCTCTTCCTTGCCGTCTTCCGTACGCCAGATCGGCAGAGGTGTGCCCCAGAAACGGCTGCGGCTGAGGTTCCAGTCCTGGATGTTCTCCAGCCACTGTCCGAAACGTCCGGTGCCGGTCGACTCCGGCTTCCAGGAAATCTGCTTGTTAAGGTCTACCATCAGGTCCTTCACTGCTGTGGTCTTGATGAACCAGGCGTCGAGAGGATAATAGAGGACAGGCTTGTCGGTACGCCAGCTGTGAGGATAGCTGTGGACGTGCTTCTGTATCTTGAAGCACCTTCCGTCCTGCTTCATCATCATACACAGGTCGACGTCCAAGGTAGGCGCATCGGCCGGCAGGGAATCATCGAAGGCGTTCTTGACATATCTTCCGGAATAATCGGCGTAGGAAGGATCGACGTGTGTCTTGACATATTCAGGATCAAGGTCTTCCAATGGATAGAAACGGCCATCGTGGTCCACCTGTGCCTGAAGCTTGCCGTTCTTGTCCTTGACCATCATCCCCGGCACTCCGAAAGCAGCGGCGACTTTCTTGTCATCCGCACCGAAAGTCGGAGCGATATGGACGATGCCGGTACCGTCCTCGGTGGTGACATAATCTCCGGATATCACCCTGAAAGGCTCCCCTTCCTCCACCGGCTTGAACCAAGGGATAAGCTGATGGTAGCGGATACCTACGAGTTCGGAGCCGAGGAAGGTTCCGTCAAGCACCTTGTATGGTACGAGCTTGTCGCCCGGCTTGTATTCCTCGAGTGGAAGATCGGCGGCCTTGGGGTTGAACCAGGCGCCGACAAGTGCCTTCGCAACCACGTATATAGCCTCCTGTCCGGAGTAGGGGTTGAATGAGAGAACCCTGACATATTCGATCTTCGGACCGACGCAGAGAGCCGTATTGGAAGCGAGGGTCCAAGGAGTGGTCGTCCAGGCAAGGAAATACACAGGGAGGGACTCCGTACCGAACATAGGCTGCGAGACTCCATCCTTGATGATCTCGAACTGTACGGTCGCAGTGGTGTCGGTCACGTCCTTGTAGCATCCTGGCTGGTTGAGTTCGTGAGAACTCAGGCCCGTGCCGTCCGACGGGGAATAAGGCTGTATCGAGTAGCCTTTGTAGAGCAGTCCCTTGTCATATATCTGCTTCAAGAGATACCAAAGTGTCTCTATGTAGCGGTTGTCATAGGTGATGTACGGATCGTTCATATCGACCCAATATCCGACTCTCTGGGTCATATTCTCCCATTCGGCGGTATATTTCATCACCTCGCTGCGGCAAGTCTTGTTATATTCCTCGACGCTTATCTTGGTACCGATGTCGTCCTTGTGGATTCCGAGCTTCTTCTCCACTCCGATCTCCACCGGCAGTCCGTGGGTATCCCATCCCGCACGGCGGTTGACCTTGAAGCCGCTCTGGGTCTTGTAACGGCAGACCGCATCCTTTATGGAGCGGGCCATAACATGGTGGATGCCAGGCTTGCCGTTGGCAGAAGGCGGTCCCTCGAAGAAAATGAACTCAGGGCATCCCTCACGCAACTCAAGAGACTTCTCGAAAGCGTGGTTTTTCTGCCATCTTTCAAGGATCTCATTGCCTACAGCTACCAAATCAAGACCTTTGTACTCTTTGAATGTCATAATTTTCTTTCTAATTTTGCATCCGAACTCGCAAAGATAGTCATTTTCCTGGTTATTTACCAATAAGCTGCAAGTGAACGTAATTGACATAATAATATTGATTTGCTGCGTGCCGGCCCTGGTCCAGGGATTCCGGAAAGGATTCATTTCCCAGGCCGTTTCGCTGGTATCGCTCGTGCTTGGCGCCTGGCTCGCATTCAAGTTCTCAGAACCGGTCGGCGAATGGATCAAGACCTTCGCCGATGTCAACGGCGTAGTGCTCCAGGTCCTTTCATTCTCCCTGATATTCCTCGCCGTTTATCTCGTGCTCCTGCTCATCGGCAAGCTAGCTCAGAAATTCGTGAAGTTCGTGATGCTCGGCTGGCTTGACAGGCTGCTCGGAATGACCTTCGGCCTGATCAAGATGGTGCTCATCCTCGGACTGGTCATCATCTGCATAGATGCCATCAACGCCACGCTGCCGGTGATTCCTGCGGAAACCCTTGACGGATCGGTCCTGTACCACCCTCTGAAATCCATCGCCAACGTCATATTCCCGTATCTTAAAGAACTGATATTCCATAAATGATGGAAAGCCTGATACTCATAGAGACTTCCACTTCGCTTTGTTCCGTGGCACTGGTACGGGATGGGAAAGTTATATACGAACGCATCAGTTCCGAGCCTCGCGCCCACGCCTCCCTGACCGCGGTATTCGTCAGCGAAGTACTGGAAGAATCCGGAATGAAGGCCTCCGGCTGCAGTGCAGTGGCTGTAGGAAAGGGACCGGGATCGTATACCGGCCTCAGGGTCGGGGTTTCCACGGCAAAGGGTCTGTGCTTCGGCGCGGGAATACCGCTCATTTCTGTCGGGACCCTCGACACTCTGGCCTGGCAGGCCATCGATGGAGGATTGCTTCCTGAAGGCTGCCGGCACATAGTTCCGATGGTAGATGCACGCAGGATGGAAGTCTACACCGGAATATTCACTGCAGAAGGCAGGCAGACCGGCCCGACGGAGGCCAGGATAGTCGAAGAAGACTCCTTCGCTTCCCTGCTTGAAGAAGGTCCTGTCCTTTTCATCGGCGACGGTGCCGGCAAATGCCAGGATGTCCTGAATAATCCCAACGCACATTTCATCCAGTGCTGTCCCAAGGCATCCTCGATGCTCCATCCGGCGCTGGATGCATTTTCCAACCATACATTCGAAGACGTGGCGTACTTCGAACCTTTCTACCTGAAGGAATTCGCCACCACAGTAAGCAAGAAGAAATTGTTCTAAAACCACATACGATATGAAAATCGGCATTGCCAGCGACCACGCTGGATTTGAGTACAAAAGCAAGCTTGTCGACCTCCTCCGCAAGAAAGGCTTCGAAGTCACCGACTACGGCACATTCTCCGACGCCAGCTGCGACTATCCGGAGTTCGCCCACGCACTCGGAAACGCCATAGAGAAAAAGGAAGTAGACGCCGGAATCGCGATGTGCGGTACCGGCAACGGGATGGCCATATCCCTCAACAAGCACCAGGGCGTACGCGCAGGACTTGCCTGGAACAGCGAAATAGGCAGGCTCGTCAAAGCCCACAACCACGCCAACGTCCTCGTGATGCCCGCCCGCTTCATCTCCTACCAGATGGCGACCCGCATCCTGAATATGTGGCTGAAGACCGCCGAAGACGGTGGAAGGCACGACAGAAGAGTCTCGATGATTCCCGTCAAATAATTGGAAATCAAAGCTCTTATAGCCAGCAGAAACCTTGTATCCCAAGGTCTTTCGGGGAGTATGGACGACTACCCCGAGGGAATCCTCATCCCTGTATCCAAGCCATACCGGTGGACTTCGGCCGATGTAATCAGGAAACTCAAGTGGGCTGCCTGCAGGCACTTCGGCAAGAAGAACCTGAAGGTCGGGCACGCCGGAACCCTTGACCCGCTCGCGACAGGGGTGATTATAGTATGCATAGGGAAAGCCACCAGGCTTGCCGAGACCATCCAGAAAGAAGACAAGGAATACCTGGCGGGAATATCTTTCGGTGCCACCACTCCCTCATACGACCTTGAGAAGGCCATCGACAGGATGTATCCGACAGACAAGGTGACTGAAGAAGCCGTGCGGCTGGCGCTGAAGGATTTCATAGGAGAGCAGGAGCAGGTCGCTCCCCTGTTCTCCGCCAAGTCCGTGGATGGCGTAAGGGCATACGAACTTGCCAGGAAGCAATACCGAGATGCCAGGAAAGAGAAGACCGACGTAATGGAAGACTTCGATCATTCCGTGGCGGAAACGCTTCACCATCAGATTATTACAATTCACTCAGCAGAGCTTGAGTGCTTCCTGCCGGAAGGTCTGCCTGCCCAGGAGATTTCTCCTGACGGGCTGCGTCCCAACCCCAGGATCAACGTCGTGGACACATCGGACCTCCACCTGCCTCACGCTGACATCCGTATCACTTGCAGCAAGGGTACCTATGTACGTGCGTTCGCACGCGACCTGGGCGAAGCCCTCGGCACAGGTGCGCATCTGGATTCGCTTTGCAGGACGAGGTCGGGCGGATTCCGGACCGAAGACGCCCTGACTGTACCAGAGGCAATGGAATTGCTATCAAACTAATATTACCAATACCACAATGACAGACAAGAATTTGGAAATGACGCCAAACAAAGTGGTGTCATTCCTCCACAAGAAACAGGAAGACTTCACCAAGGATGACATCATCGGATTCATCCGCTCGAACGGCATCCGGATGGTGAACTTTATGTATCCTGCCGAAGACGGAAGAGTAAAGACCCTGAACTTCATCATAAACAGCCTCGAATACCTGGAGACAATCCTCAGCCAGGGTGAAAGGGTGGATGGCTCCAGCCTCTTCCCGTCATTCGTAGAAGCCGGCAGCAGCGACCTTTATGTGATCCCGCGTTTCAGGACTGCTTTCGTGGACTCGTTCAACGAGATTCCTACCCTCTCGATGCTCTGCAGCTTCTTCGACAAGGACGGAGAAGCCTTCGAGTGCGACCCGTACAATGCCGTGCTCGCAGCGGCCGAATCATTCCGGGCAAGGACAAGGACAGGCTCCGCGTGCTCGTAAACAGGTATTTCTACTGCGGATAGTCCGACTCAACGGACTTCGAAACCAGTCTCTGAATATACAGGGTTCCCGTCGTAGGATATTCCTTCGGCGACTACCCATACCCTGGTATGACGGTGTAAGGACATCGACCTTCAGCCTTTCACCAGGTTCGAGGGTGATGACCGGATGCCAGTAGAGGGTATTCCTGAGATCGTCCCCTGCTTTATCCCTTACGGGGCGGGTATATGCCACCGGATAACAGACTCCCTGCCAGTCGATGATGCGGACGTCCGGATCGAACCTGAAGGAAGAGATATCCCCCTTCTTGGTCACGAAATCCACGACACCGTTGAAACTGACCCTGCCCATCATGTATGAATACGGGTAGACAAGGATGTCGCTGACCAGCATCGGATCGAATTCCAGAAGGGCCCTGATGCTCTTCACCGGAACCCCGTCGATCAGAGTCAGGACATTCCCGGTATACTGAGGCTTGTCGCTTGGAGTACCGTGAAGTGCAAGCTGCATCTGCGGCTCTCCGGCCTTGTCCTTGCGGAGCCGTATTCCCGGAATGATTTCGAAGATGGTCTCGGCTATGGTGGTGAAGCGCGTGTAGTCGTCCAGATGGTAAACGGTGCAGTTGGCATCGGCCAGCAGAAGGCTCTCACGCTTAGGCATATATTCGTAGAGAGTGTCGGCAGGATCGGTCCTCTCGCTCCGGACGAAGCGGTTCCTCCGTGAAAGGGCAGGCTGCAAGGCCTGTGAAAGCTTCAGGACAGGTATATCCTTCGACTCCAGACCGATGAAAGGATAGTCGATCTCGAGGTGGCAGTCCAGGTCGTTCCCCTGGCCGATGATTTCGCTGACCAGGTCCCGTTTCCCGTAGACATTGACGGTCTGAAGACGGACAATCCCGTCAGCACCGATCTTTCCGGCATAGACATCTTCCGCGAATCCGGGGAAGGCGACCACAGCCACCATCTTCGGATCGGAAGCAACCTTGCCAGCGTCACGGCCAGCCAGACGGCCTCTGAATACTTCGCCGCCGTGTTCCTCATCGCTGCCCGAGAAAGGACGGAACGAAGCCTTGGCGAAATCGACCAGGGAAGGCGAAGCAGGGGGCAGGATTCCGTCGTCGGCGAAGACGGACAGGCTCAGGCTCACCTTTGAAGATGATTTGTTCTCAAGATAGACCGCGGTCGCCGAAGAAGTCGAAGCAGCACGGTTCGCCAATACGGAAACCGCACATCCAGCCTGTTTGGAATCCCTCCTGAAGGACTCGTATCCGCTCCTGGCAACTAAATCCACTCCTCCTTTCACCCTTCCAGAATTGACTGTGTTGAATATGGACACCGTCTTGGCGTCAGAGAGCAGGTCGGTGCGTCCCTTTCCCGAGACCGTATATGCGACCAGCTTGTAATTGCCGGTGGAAGCGTTGAAAGGTATGGCTATGGCTCCGGAGCCCCGTCCGTCGACCAAGCCTATCTTGGCGGTGAGCAAGGTCCCTTGTGCAGAAAAAAGCTCAAGGTATGCCACGCTGTTGGCATCGGACAACCGGTTGGTGGTGGCGTCGAGTGAGAAAGCTGAACACCAGATCAGTTCTCCGGCAAGATATACATCCTTGTCAGTAGATATGTATACCCTTTCCGCTACCGCCGCGGAAATGACGGAAGTTACGCAGAAACAACTGAGTAACAGTATAGTAGCTATCCTTTTCATTTCTATCTCTCCCTAGTTGGCCAGAACGGCGGCTTGTACTTGGTTCCACCCATCGCCAGGCAATCCACGCATCTCTGCTCGATCCACACTATGTCTGTCTCGGACTGTTCCGGGAATGCAGGGCGGAAACCATTGTAATAAAACTGATTGAGACGCTCGGGATCCGGATGGAATGTTTCGTAGCGGGGGTGGCCCTCACGATAGTATCCTGCCTCTATGTAAATGGACTTCGTAGCGACCCTGGACGCCTCTATGTATCCGATGACGACTTCGTCAGGATCGGTGTCTGAATGGATGTTCCCCAGTATCTGGCTAGGCTCCGGATTGGTAAGTGAGCCGGTAGAAGTCGAATTGACCTCTATCGTGTGGAGATAATCATAACACTCCCGGGATATTCCCCTGGCCTTGACCTCGATGTAATAGAGGGTCTGGAGACGGAGGTTGTCCCTGGTGATGCTGTGGAAATCGTGGTCGACTATCCTCTCCCCTCCCGTACTCTTCGCTATGGCAAGCCCGGCCTGGTATGAACCGGAGTATGCCCAGCACCAGTAGTATGGGGTATAGTCCTTGTACTTGATGTAGATGCCTTGCTCAGGATCGTAAGTATGGGTAGCCTGCAGCGGGGCGTGGAACTGCCATATCTCATCGAAGTCCCACCTGAAGCAGCCCGAGCCCCCGGGACTGGACAGGCTGAGCTTGAGGTCGACCGAATTCTCATCGACCACGTAATCGAGCTTGTCGAACGACGGAGCCGGCTGGACTTCCAGCCAATCGGAAGTATAATCCGTGGAAGATGAGCCGGATACAGGATTCATCAGACGCACTCTCAGACGGTAACGTTTGTCCGGAGACGCCTGTTCCATATTGATCGTGAAGCTGTCGCTGAACTTGTTGGCATCCTCGATGTATCGGTTGCCGTCCTCGTCTTCGATCCATACATTTCCGCTCACACCCTTGGCATATTCCCCGAAGGGTCTGACGCAGCTCAGTGAAACCCTTGCGAGGTCACCGATAAGGATATCCCCCTCCACGACGAGGCCCCCGGAATCTTCCGTAGCCACTCCCGCATCGAACGGATAGATACACCCGGCAAGTGCCAGGGCAAGCGATGTCAAAAACAGGAATTTTTTCATCAGAAGAGAAGGTTAAGGTTGATATATGGGACTTGGGTAGCGAAGACCGAGACCTTGTAGCCTTGGATGTTGCGCCCGCCGCTGGTCGTATAGAACACTGAATATGCGTTCTTCCGGCCAGTCACGTTGTAACACCCCAAGGTCACGGACATATGTGTCAGTTTCTTCAGGTAGTGCCCCGGATCGATGTTCAGGGCAAGGTCCAGCCTGAAATAGTCAGGGACCCGGTAGCCGTTCCTCTCCGAATATGCAAGACGGTATCCGCCACCGTACTTGAACCAGCCGACCGGAACGGTCACCGGACGTCCGGTGGAGTAGTCCACGTTCGCGGAAAGGCTGAAACGGGCGGTCAATGCATAATTGGCGACCATCTTGAAGTCGTGAGGCTTGTCGAAAGCGGTCTTGTACCAGTCGCCGCCGTTGATGGTGTTGGATCCCCTGTCTTCCATTTCCTTCAGGAAAGTACGCGAGTACGTGTAGGAAAGCCAACCGTTCAGTTTACCGACGCTCTTGCGAGCCATGAACTCGACTCCGTATGCCTTGCCTTTGGTGCGCACGAGGTCGTCGGCAAGGTTCTCGTTCATCACAAGCAGAGCCCCGGACTTGTAGTCGAGGTAATTCCAGGTATTCTTCCAGTATGCCTCGGTCGAAAGGTCAAGCTTCCCGTCGAACACCGTCCAGTAGATTCCTCCGGCACCCTGCCAGCCCGTCATCGGCTTTATATCGGCATCACAGAGTTTCCAGGTATCCATAGGAGATATGGAGGAAGTATTGGAGATCAAGTGGATATACTGCCTGAGAGTATTGGCGCCCGCCTTGACCGAAAGATTCGGCGTGAAGGAATACTTGGCGGACATCCTGAACTCCGGTCCGAAGTAGAACTTCGCAGGATCCATTGCCAGGAATGATGAAAGCCTGCCACCATATTCAAGGGAAATCTTTTCATCGATCCTCCAGGTATCGCCGAGGTATGCCGAAGGCTGGATGGCGTATTCGGTCCGGAGCTGACGGTCCAGGACGAGGGAGTTCTCGTCGAAAGGAGTCATATGGCCGCCTTGCAGGCCAAATCCCACTACCTCGGCTCCATAGCTGAAAGTATGGTTGCCGGCGAGAGTTTCGAATTTCAGGCGCCCGAATACCTGATGGATGTCGGTATTAAGCCTGTAAGCCTCTGTTATAGTCTCGTAATTCTCGAGTTCGTTGCTGTACCGGTCATATCCGGCACTGACCACGAATGAAGTGTTCCCGCTGCCCTTGTGCCTCCACCTGAGGGCCGCATTCAGGTTGTTGTAGCGGAACGTGGTGTCCTGGTTGAAGGAGAACTTGTCGCGGGAAAAGTATCCGAACAGCTGGATGGTGTTCAGGCTGTCCACCCTGTGGGTGATTCCAAGGTTGACATCCGAGAAATCCGCCTTTCCGTCAGCATAGTTGTTGGATTTCGGAAGCTGGCCGAGGATCCAGTCGGAATAGGTCGTCCTGCCTCCGATTACGAATGTGGTCTTTCCCTTGCCAAGAGGTCCTTCCATATGGAAACGGCTGGTAATCAATCCCAAACCGAGAGAACCCTTAACTTTTTTGGTGTCTCCTTCCTTGCCTCTCACATTGAGCACGGAAGAAATCCTCCCGCCATATTCGACCGGGATCGAACTCTTGTAAAGCTCGACTCCGTCCACGACATCCGGATTGAAAGCGGAGAATATTCCGAACATATGGCTGGGGTTGTATATGGTGCCTTCGTTGAAGAGGATCAAGTTCTGGTCCGAGGCACCACCCCTGACATTGAATCCGCCGGAGGCTTCTCCTACCGTCTTGACACCAGGAAGGGCCATCACCGCCTTGAGTATGTCACCTTCCCCGAAAGCGGACGGGATCCTGCTGATCGTCTTCATCGAGACCCTTTCCAGGCCCATCTTGGCCATCATATGGTTCATCCTGCTTTCGGCGGATATCATCGCGCTGTTCAGTTGGGTGACCTTCTCGCTCATCGAAACATCGAGTCCGCCGTTGCCGTTGATCTCCACCTTGAGATTCAGCTCCTGACGGGTCATCTCGCTGAAATTGATAACGTTGGATCCGCAGGGCAGAGTAAGTGAATACCTGCCTCTCGAATCGGTCCTGGTGTAGGAAGAAGTGACATCGTCCCAGACTGTCACGTCAGGCATAGGCTGACCTGTGGCAGCATCCCTCACGGTACCGGAAACCTTGGCCCTGGCCCTTTGTCCCTTAGATGGATCTCCGATCCTGTATATCTTGTTCTGGTAGAGAGCCTCCACCGAGACTTCGGATGCATCGTCAGACGACTGTGAGGCCGACTCCTGGAAATACCCTTCAGGAAGGTCATTCCCGCCTGCGGACTTCAGGACAGGGGCATATACGGAAGGAGTCTCCTTGTGGATGGAAGAGCCTGAAGAAGGATTCCATATCCGGGCAGCCTCTTCAAGCTGGCCGCCAGTCCCCTCGGACGATTCCGCAAGCCGCATCACCGCCGGATACCAAGTGTCATCCGGGATTCCCCTGCTTCTGAGGCCGCCGAAAGCCATCCTGGCTTTCAGTTCCCTCTTTCCGGACTTGTACATATTCAGAAGGGCGTTCCTATTCTTCAGCTTCACGAGTTCTCCGTCCTTGAGATAGAGATATTCGGTGCTGATCTTGAAGAACGACAGTACATCGTGCTGGTAGTTGGAGTCCTCGTAGCCGATCAGGCTCTCGGTGTTGTGGTTGCCGGTATCCTTGTGCAGGAACTTGTCCACCCTCTTGAGCAGGGAGACATTCCCGTCGAACAGGACCTCATAGAAACCCTCCCTGGCCCCTTCTACCCCAAGGTACTGAAGGTTTACGAAGCGCTTCCCGCCTCTGGTGAACCAGGAGACCTGGTTGCGGTCGGGTGATGTCGCAGCGATCTCGGGAGACGGTTTCACGTTGACCTCGCATAGCGAAGCGTCCACGTTGATATAGACCCCGTCATACCTGTTTCCGTTATACAGGATGTATCCAGGAAGGAATCCATCGGCATCCCAGTAAGGAGTACCGTTGAAGTTCGAAGAATACCTGTCGGACATCTTCCCGCGGAAGAGTGCGTCCTGACCGGAAACGTTCTGAGCCCCGCACGGATTCAGCATCAGTACGGAGCTCAATAAAATCAGAAGTAGCTTCAATTTCATCTTACTCGAAGTTTCCTGCCTGGCCGCAGGATGGTCTTTTCAGAGATTCCGTTCAACCGGCAGAGGTTCCGCACAGTTGTGTGGTGCCTCCTGGCGATGGAGCCAAGGGTGTCACCTTTCCGGATGGTGTAGTACTGCCTGGAAGCAGCCTCCCTCTTGGCCTTTGCAGCAGCGGCGGCTTTCTTAGCCTCCTCGGCTTTGCGGATTTCTTCCTGGCGGTCCTGCTCGTCGCCCTCGATGATGTCAATCTCTTCCTGCTCGCTCTCAGGAACATACTTGCTTCCTGCATTGAGATACTTCTTCTTGAGCACGAAAAGCCTGTGCCTGAGGTTTCCGGAAGGGAAATCTATCAACCATTCCGGGTCGAAAGCGTAACCTTTGTAACGGGTCTCGAAATGGAGGTGAGGACCAGTGGAGCGGCCGGTGGAGCCACCGAGGCCGATGATCGATCCCGCGTCCACCCACTGGTCGTTCTCAACATAAATCTTGGAAAGATGGGCGTAGAATGTCTCCAGTCCGTTGTCGTGACGGATCACGACCAAGTTGCCATAGCCGCTGTGATATTTCGAGATCCTGACCTTTCCGTCGAAGGCTGCATAGACAGGGGTGCCCGTCTGGAGAGGGACGTCCACTCCCTGGTGCCTGCGCCTGTGGCGGTAGCCGAACCTCGAAGAAGGGTTCCCGATGTGAGGGCAGCGGTAGCTGCTCAGCGTGTCCACTATCCACAGGGCTATCTCGTTCGGCAGTTCCGACAAGCCGACTCCATAAGGGTCAGGCCTCTCATGGGTCCAATATTCATTGAAAACCTTGCTGTCCCTCGCATAGCTCGGGTCCTTCCAGTACTTCCAGGTATAGTCCGGGAAAAGGAGTATCTTGATGAATGGGTCGGCAGTGTCAAGGGTGTCCATCGCATCGGTCCTGCCATTGAGGGACTTGACGGACTCCCTTCCAGGCCTCGGGATCAGGAGTTCAGCATCATGTTTGTTCTTGATCGTGGTGTCTTGGGCTTCCGAGGGTGTCGGAGCTGAAATCATCGTGAGGGCCATGACAATGGCGCCCAGAGGAAATTGTCTCAGATTCATTCGATTCTTCTTTAGATTTTGGCATCGAACCTTTCTTCGAGCAATTTCTTCGTCCTGCAGACTTTATCTTCCAGAAGTTCCGTTGAAGTCGCTTCGCAGATGAACCTCAGGTAAGGTTCGGTGTTGGAAGGACGGATATTGAACCACCAGTCCGGGAATTCGACCCTGTAACCGTCGAAATCCATCTGGGCGGTTGGTTCCTCCAAGGAAGTGAAATACTCTTTTACGGCGTCCATGGCGCCTTTCTTGTCTTCGATGCGGAAGTTGATTTCTCCGGAATTCTTGTAGCGGGCGATCTTGGAAATCAGCTGGCTGAGGGTGATCCCCTTTTCCTTCATCGATGCCACCACCCTGAGGATCAGCATCGAGGCCAGCAAGCCGCTGTCGGAATAGAAGAAATCACGGAAATAATAGTGGCCTGCGAGTTCGCCGCCCCACACACCGTCGATCTCACGCAACTTGTGAGCGGCGAAGGCACGGCCGACTTTCCAGGTGGCCATCGTGCAGCCCATAGGAGAGAGATACTCACCCACTGCTTTGGAACTGCGGATATCCTGCAGGACTATCCCTGTCTGGTGCCTTTCTTCGACGAAATAATGGCCCAGCACGGCAATCATCAGGTCAGGGGATACGAACTTGCCTTCATTGTCAACGAACATCACGCGGTCGGCATCGCCGTCATAGATGACTCCGATGTCCGCCCCGGTCTTTCCCACCAAAGCCTGAAGAGGCTCCACGTTCTTAGGGATCAGGGGGTTAGGCTCATGGTTCGGGAAACTGCCGTCAAGGTCTTCGAAGATGTAGGAGGGAGAATCCCCGAATATCTCGCGGGCGTACAAACTGGCCATTCCGTTTGAAAGGTCGAAGGCAATCTTCAGGTTGGAATAGTCTCCCTTGAACTTGAGAAGGAAATCAAGGTAGTCCTGATGGATGTCCTTCGGAATGACGCTTCCCCTCTTCTCTGCCACAGGGGTAGGCTTCCCCGTCTCGATCCATTCCTTGATCTGTCCCAGGCCGGAATCCAGGCCCACGGGGAGGGCATTTTCCCTGGAAACCTTCATTCCGTTGTACTCCTTCGGGTTATGGGAAGCGGTGATCTGGACTGATGCCTTGAAACCGTAGTTCGCGGTCCCGAAATAGACCATCGGAGTGGTGCTCAGGCCGATATCGTAGACATCGGCACCGGCATCGGTGATGCCCTTGAGAAGATAATCGTGTATTTCCTCGGAAGACATCCTGCAGTCCCTTCCTACGAGGACTTTGTCCGTTCCGAGAAGTTCAGGGATGAAATAACCGATCTTGTAAGCTGTGTCCTTGTCGAAGTCAACGTTATAGACTCCGCGTATGTCATAGGCGTGAAAAGCTCCCATATGCGCAGATTATCCTTATTTTATTTTGGTGTTGTACCTTGCAAAAACCTTTCCTTTCGTAATGCTTGCAAGCTTTTTCGTGATAATTTTTTTCCTGATCGGCGCCACGTGGTCCACGAAGAGGTCTCCGTCGAGGTGGGACATCTCGTGCTGGACCATCCTGCAGGCGAATTTATCGAAGGTTTCGGTCACTTTCTCGAAGTTTCCGTCGTAATACTCAACGGTGATGCTCTCCGGCCGCACGACATCACAATAGACACCGGGAATACTGAGGCATCCCTCCGAATATGTAGCCTTCCTGCTGCTTTCTTCGATCACTACGGGATTGATCATCACCCTCTTGAAGTTCTCGAGATACGGATAGACATCGGCCATTCCGGTGCCGTCCACGATAAGGACGCGTACACTCTCGCCGACCTGCGGGGCGGCAAGTCCGCAACCCTCGGCCTTCGCGAGAGTCTCTTCCATATCAGCCACCAGCCTGGTGATCTTCTCCTTGTCCGAAAGGTCTGCCGGAGCAGCTGTCTCCCTCAACACCTCGGAACCGTAAAGGTAAATAGGCAGTATCATAATTGTTTGTCTTTATTCTGTCTGTCAAGATAGCTCTGGAGGATGATCGCAGCACTGATCCTGTCCACCGATTCTTTCTTCCGGCGGTCCTTGGCCTTCATACCTCCGTCTATCATAGCCCTGTGGGCAAGCACGGAAGTGAACCTCTCGTCCTCTCTGGTCACGGGCACGTCCGGGAACGCCTTGGCAAGATTCTTAAGGAATATCTCTATGTCAGCGGCAGCCTCCGAAGGACGGTTGTCCATATTCATAGGGTAGCCTACCACAAAGCGGGTGATGACCTCCTTTTGAGCATAATTTTTGAGATATTCTATTATCTTTGCAGAAGGAACCGTGTCCAGGGCGGATGCGAATATCCGCAGCGGGTCACTTACAGCGACCCCTACGCGCTTGCGTCCATAGTCTATCCCGATTATCCTGTCCATAGATTCCGCAAATTTACAGAAAAATGTCAAAAGAGAAAAAAGGTTCACCTACGGTCAATTACAGGATCAGCATCGCGGATGACGACACCCACGTAAGCCTCTGGTCCGCGAAGTTCACCAAGATGAACGCCATAATAGCTGCAGTTACCGTCCTGGTGGCGCTTTTCGCCCTTGCCTGGTGCCTGATCGCCTTCACTCCGATGAAGACCCTGATACCAGGCTACCCTGATGCCAGGACCAAGCACGAAGCCATCCAGAACGCGATCCGGCTGGATTCCCTGGAGAACATAATACTCAAATGGGACCTCTATGCGGAGAACCTTCGCAGGGTCGTGGACGGCGAAAAGCCCCTCGATATCGACAGCATCCTGGACGTCAACACGGCCAGGACCCTTTCGGAGACCAAGGCAAAGAAGCTTGCCGAAAAGGATTCCCTCCTGCGGAAAGAGGTTTCCAGCGAGGATAAGTTCGACATATCTTCCAGCGCTGCCAAGGCCCTTCCTATCGAAGGAATGCATTTCTTCACTCCTCTCAAGGGAGTCGTTTCCCAAGGCTATGACAAGGCCCTGCATCCATACATAGACATCACGGCTCCGGGCAATTCGGTGGTCATGTCCGTCCTGGACGGGACGGTGATATCGGACGGATGGAGAGATGACGACGGCTACACCATACGCATCCAGCACGAAAGTGACATAATCTCCGTCTACAAGCACAACCAGAAGCTTATGAAGAAGACCGGCGACAAGGTCAAGGCCGGCACCGCGATCGCAATAGTGGGCGGCACTGGCAAGACCGCAGACGGTGACCACCTGCACTTCGAGCTGTGGCACAAGGGCGAAGCCGTGGACCCAACGAAATATATCAGTTTCTGATGGAGAAAAGAAGGATAGCCATCCTGGGATCGACAGGATCGATCGGAAGGCAGACTCTCGATGTGATACGCGAGCATCCGGATCGTTTCGAGGTTGAATTGCTTACCTGTAGGGGCAACTGGGCCCTCATGGCCGCCCAGGCCAGGGAATTCGACGTGAACAATGTAGTCATCTGTGACAAATCCGGTTATCTCCCGCTTTCGCAGGCGCTTGAGGACACCGACACCAAGGTGTTCGCCGGAATCGACTCAGTCTGCGATTTGGTCGCCAGCGACCGGGTGGACATTGTGGTAGCCGCAATGGTGGGATTCAGCGGACTGGCTCCGACGATTTCTGCCATCAAGGCCGGGAAGGTGATCGCCCTGGCCAACAAGGAGACCTTGGTAGCCGCAGGCTCGATAGTCACAGCCCTTTCCAAGCAGCACAATGCTCCTATCCTCCCTGTCGACTCCGAGCATTCTGCGATATTCCAGTGCCTTATGGCATCCCAGGGCAATGCTATCAGCAAGATACATCTCACTGCATCCGGTGGTCCTTTCAGGACTTGGGGCAAGGAAAGGATCGCTAAGGCGACCAAGGACATGGCCTTGCAGCATCCGAACTGGAACATGGGAGCCAAGATTACGATAGATTCGGCAACGATGATGAACAAAGGATTCGAGGTCATCGAAGCCCGGTGGCTCTTCGACATGCCCGCAGAAGGAATCAACGTGGTGGTCCATCCAGAATCGGTCATCCACTCGATGGTCGAGTTCGAAGACGGTGCCGTGATAGCACAGATGGCAAGCCCGGACATGCGGGAACCTATACAATTCGCCATCGGTTTCCCGGAGAGGATGACTCTGGGAAACAAGAAACTGGATTTCACTGCCCTCGGAAGCATTTCGTTCTACGCTCCCGACACTGACAGATTCCCGGCCCTGCAACTGGCCTACGATGCCCTAGGCAGAGGCGGTAATGTTCCTTGCGCCCTCAACGCCGCCAACGAGGTGGCTGTGGAGGCCTACCTACACGACAGGATTCCTTTCTATGGGATTTCAGACATCGCCGCCGAATGCATCGCCGAAGTCCCTTTCATCAAGGACCCCTCCCTCGATGACATATTCAGCACTGACAAGGAAATCCGCACTATGGCCATCAGGAAGGTGGAGGCCTTGGAAAAGAAGATTTAGGCTATGGTAGCACTCATCAAGACCCTGCAAGTCATCCTCGCACTTTCCATCCTCATCATCATCCACGAATTCGGTCATTTCCTGTTCGCGAAGATGTTCGGGATCCGGGTGGAGAAATTCTTCCTGTTCTTCGACGTGGGCGGGACGAAGCTGTTCAGTACCAAGGGCAAATGGTTCACCAAACTCTGTCCGAAGGCTGCATCCTGGCAGACTGAATATGGCATCGGCTGGCTGCCTCTGGGCGGCTATTGCAAGATCTGCGGGATGATCGACGAGAGCATGGACCTGGAGTCCATGAAGAAGGATCCCCAGCCTTGGGAGTTCCGCACCAAGCCAGCCTGGCAGCGCCTGCTGGTGATGTGCGGGGGCGTCCTGTTCAATTTCATATTCGCCATAATAGCCTATATCTCCATCCTGGCGATCTGGGGCAGCGGCTACATCGAGAACGAGGGCAACGCCATCTACACCGATGAGCTCGGAATGGAGATGGGCTTCCGCAACGGAGACCGCATCATCAAGATGGACGACTATGTTCCTGAGAATTTCGGTATGTTGCAGGCCGACCTGGCCAGGAGAGGGATCGAAAAGGTGACCGTCCTGCGTGACGGGGACACCTTGGACCTCTACATCGACCGCTCAATGATCGGAGACTTCATGAACGATCCGAACGTATTCGACCTCGCAGTGCCTTTCGTCATAGATTCGGTGATGAAAGCCTCCCCGAACTATTCCTGCGGCCTTGTCCATGGTGACAGGATAGTGGCATTGGACAGTGTCAACACCCCGTTCGTGCAGGATTCAAGGAGCTACCTTGCCTCGGTACAGGGAGACACAGTAATGGCTACGGTCCTCCGCGGTGCCGACACCCTCAGCATCCCTATGGCGGTCGACACCTCCGGAAGGCTGGGAGTTTACATGCAGGTCCCGGGAATCAAGACCAAGGAATATTCAGTCGCGAGCGCCATCCCGGCAGGTTTCAAACTGACCTTCGAAACGATCGGAGGATATCTCCGCGACCTCAAGCTGGTTGCTTCGCCGAGCACCAAGGCTTATGAGTCCGTAGGGAGCTTCATCGCCATCGGACAGGTATTCCCTGCAACATGGGACTGGTACAGGTTCGTGAATATCCTGGCCCTTCTGTCCATAATGCTGGGAGTGATGAACCTCCTGCCAATTCCGGGACTGGACGGAGGACACATCGTCTTCTGCCTGTACGAGATGGTCACCGGGCGGAAGCCAAGCGACAAATTCCTGGAGATAGCCCAGATCATAGGCATGCTCCTTCTATTCCTACTGATGTTCCTCGCCTTCGGAAACGACATCCGCAGGCTCATCCATTGATAATCATTTTTCCGAGAATATGAAAAGACGGACTTTCATCAAGGGTACCGCACTGATGGTTGCAGCCGCAGGGGCCTCGAATGCGCTTAAGGCTGCAGAAACGATTGGTAATCAGACTGGTTCCGGCTCTTCCAACGAAGAATCCGACGGCAAGCTGATTATATCCGACCCAATGCTCCAGAATTACGCCGAGACTTCAATGGGAATCTCCTTCGGAGTCAGCGCCCTGACCAACGGCTATGTCCTGGTCGGGGAGCAGCCTGACCTCAGCGATGCCGTCAAGGTGAAGAGCGGCGGATTCAAGATGACCGAGATCAGCGACAAGGTCGTCCAGGTGAGGCTCACCGGCCTGAAGCCGGCCACCAAGTACTATTACCGCACCGGTGGCGACAGGATAAACTACATCGCCGGGAACAAGATCAAGATCCTTGGGAACGAGGAGGATCCCAAGATCCACAGCTTCACTACGGCCGGTAAGGCTGCCAAGGCTCATTTCTGCGTCATCAACGATACCCACGTCCACTGGGATGCAATCGGGAGGGCCTGGGACAAGATCGCCGCGATCTCGCCTTCCTGCGTGGTCTGGAACGGAGATGCTTCGAATGTAGAAGAGACCATCGAAAAGCAGATCAGGATATTCATAAAGCCGGACATTGACAGGAAGGACTACGCCTCCGAGATTCCGTATTTGTTCTGCCCTGGCAACCACGACGACCGTGGAATGGCGAACAGGCATTTGGAAAAGGTGTGGATGTTCCGCCAGCCTGAGGAAAGGTCTTCAAGGGACTGGGACCTCGGACGCAATTTCGCTGTCAGGATGGGCGACATTGCGATGATAGGTCTTGACACTGCCGAGGATAAGCTGGACACGAATCCTCGGTACGCTTTCCTGTTCAAGAGCGAGCCTTACCGTGAGGCCCAGGTCGCCTGGCTGGAGGACGCCCTCAAGCAGAAGGAAATCGCCTCCGCCCCTTACCTGGTGGCGTTCTGCCATATTCCTCTGTTCGATGATGATCCGACTCACAATCCGGGCGACATAGCGCCTGCCGACACCGACCCTCGGTACAAGCATACCTTCGCGCTTTGGCAGAGGACCTGCGCCAAGCTCTGGGGGCCTGCTCTGCAGAAGGCCGGATGCCAGCTGCTCATCACCGCGCATCAGCACAAATACCGCTACGATGCTCCTACGGCGGACCGCTGCTGGGCGCAGATAGTTGGCGGCGGCCCTGAGCTCAAGGAAGAGGTCTATCCTACCGTCATCGAAGGCGAAGTCGTCGACGGGGCCCTCAAGGTCACCGTCCACAACCTCCTCAACGGAGAGGTCCAGGACACCTTCACCTTCAAACCGCGGAAGAAAGGGAAGAGGAAGTAGGCGGAAGCGAAATGCGAAGCCTATAAACATATGAAAAACTTTGTAAATGATATATTTTTATATATCTTTACGCAACTAAACAGGAACAACTATGAGAACAATCAAAGTCCGCAAAGTGATAAAACTCTTGCAACAGGACGGCTGGGAAATCGTAAGGGTTAAAGGAGATCACAGGCAGTTTAAATGCAGGGACAAACCGGGGACGGTGACAGTCAGCGGGAAAC
The DNA here is from genome assembly GCA_905235085.1 of uncultured Bacteroidales bacterium. GTDB lineage: Bacteria > Bacteroidota > Bacteroidia > Bacteroidales > UBA932 > Cryptobacteroides. The sequence goes on from CAJOKD010000019.1 coordinate 42,481, forward strand.
TCAACGACGACGTCGATCCCTTTCTCCTAAACAGCATATGGAAACAAGCAGGTTGGAAATAATAGAATAAATGATCTAGACAATGAATAATATGAAAATACTGATAGACTGGGTTCCGGACAACTTTGCGGCAGCTCCGGTCAATGATGAGATAGCCTGCATTGCCACAGGAGAATCACTCGAAGAAGTCAAGAAGAATATTATTGATGCTCTGGAGTTCCATATGGAAGGCCTTGTCGAAAATGGTGAAGCTATCCCTGAGGAATTCCGCAGCGGAATGCCTCCAGAGTTCATCCTGACGACCAGGGCGCAACTGAAGTATTGCGACCTGTACATTACCCGCAAGGCTCTTGCCAAGGAAACAGGTATCAACGAGCGGCAACTCAGCCATTACGCCAACGGGCTGCGCCACCCCAGGCCAGCGATGAGGCTCCGGATCTCAGAAGGTATCCGCGCCATCCGCGACCGACTCGGCGTCGTTCTTTAATGACTATAATATGGACAAGATAATAGCAATCATTGAAAGGGCGTCAGACGGGACTTATGCCGTTTACTGCAAGGACCAGATCTTCTCCGGTGCCGGATCCTCCATCGAGGAAGCCAAGAAAGACATGGTGGTCCAGATGGCCTTCTATAAGGACACCGCTTTGAAAGAGGGCTTCAAGTACCCCGCCTTCCTTGACGAAATGTTCGAGATTGAATACACAATTGCGGGCATATCTCCACGGCACTAAACCCCGCAAGACGCAGGCGGACCGCATCAGATCCGGATTCAGCACCTTGTACCACGACCTCGGCAGCGCGATGGTGTGAATGCTGGCCGAGTTCGTGGTTCATTCACTAACGAAAAAATGCCCGGCCCCGCCGAGCATCCTTCTCTATTCTGTCCACCCTGTGTACTCCGCCCACCGGATTCCCGTTCTCTGAGATTTGCTAAAGAAAGAATAACCCTTGTATTTAGGACAGGGCATTGCATCCCGCAGTTATGTCGAAATAAACCTCCATTTCTTTCGGCTTCTTATCCTGGGCGGACTTTACTTCAAAGCAAAGCCGGTCCAGTTTCTTATCGCCCACGCTTATCAGATGCTGGGCAATCATCTTCGATTCCAGATTCTTCAGTTGGAACAAGATGTCGGAAATGACATACTCAAGGTGGACGTATCCGTCAGTCTCGGTGATCACGATGGGATGCTCCTTGTCTTTTCCTATATGGAATTCGCAGTCCTCTTTATCAATCAATTCTGAGATATCTATCTTGTTGTCATAGAAAATGCGGGATGCGCCAATAGCATCGCCCAGATCTTCAATATCGAAATTGTACCTAATTATTCCTGTTGCCACCATTCGGTCAACCTCAGTTCTGGCCGCCACCCTCGGATTGGGCTGCTGGACATTGATATTCGCCGGCCATCCGAAAACCCAGGCCTCAAGGTTTCTGACATCTACACCTACCTCGCGGGCAGTCTCACACATCAGCTCGCAGTAGTCATAATAGACATCCTCGAACTTTGTTGACTCAGCATAAGTCACTGTATTGTCAACAGGGAGATAGTAGAAGAACGGATTCCGTCCTGCTTCCGGCATCAAAGCAAAATGCACAGGCTGCATATTCTCATCATAAATCAGAGGACGATTGTTTAAATCCATATCAAAGGTAAGGAAGTAAAGCAACTTAGTGAAGTAGCTGGGGCCAATGCCATAGAAATAGTTTTCACCTCCTCTCTTCAAGGACGCAATGGCACCTTCAATTCTCTCAATGTCGGTCTCGGAGTTGCGTAGCAGCGCAGCAAGTCTCTCCAGTTTGGGCATAGTTGTATTGCGGTCGTTGTTCAGGGCAATTCCCTCAGCCTGAAAACGGCTGATCCCGCCCCACATGATAGTGGCCACGAAACCCTTGTATAGATCCTCACGGAAGAGTCTGACTACATCTTCACGAGACAATTCAGCAGGGAGATTCCGGACAACCTCTGCAAAATCGCCATCAGTGGCTTCTGCTCTTCCGACAGGATTGGCGAACCTGCCTTCGCGCCAATGGATAGAGGGTTGGACATAGTTGTTGATGTCGTCGATGTGGGTTTTGATTAAGTTGATAAATGACATAGTATAGGTATTATAACAATGTTAATTTTATTACCTGAAAACCAGGCAAACCTGATGAAGACCATTGCTCGGAAGAATCAGAGCTTAACCCATCCTACTCCCAAGGAAACATCTCGTGGTTCTGTTCCATCATGCTACCGAGTTTCCAGAACACAGAGTCGAGAATCTTCATATATCCGATTCCCTGACAGTTGAATCGCTTGCGGAAACTTCCCACGATCGGATGGTCATTAAGCGAACGATAGGTATCAATAATATCAAGATAGATGGAATGCTGGTGGTCCAGGCGTGTCTCATCAGGATTGAATGGTTTCTGGAACACCAGGCCGACCATTCGGTCATAAATCGGATACTCGGCGTCATCCAGGAGATTGAGCATCTTTGTCGCGAAAGAGAAATAAGACTTCCCCATTGCAGGCCTTAACTCTTCCGTCAACTGCCTCGCACCTACGCCAGTATATGTATTACTGAGCGATTCCATCTTGGAGAAGAATGCCGCCTTACCCTCCCCCGGAACTATCCCCATCCCATAGAAAGCAGAGAAAGCCCACTGGAACAAAGGGTTGCGACTGACATCCCCTTTCCGGAACTCATCCTTGAGGAAAGAATAAACCGCCACATTGGTAGCGAAATAAGCATCTTCAAAAATCGAAGGGTCATTGGTTAAATAATAATCCAACAACCTGATAGCATTGTTATTAATCATACAGAATAAAATATTAAAAACTATTCTTCGGGCTCTTCATTTAATCATCTAGACTTTGAGGTCAAGCGTCTCAAGTGGCAACAAGATTCACATCGGCTCTAATCTATGGGCTCAATAAACCCATTAATACCAGATTCCAGGGTTTCTTCGTAAAACTCTCCCCTGCGGGTTTAAAACGATCGATGGACAGATACCACGCCGTCACATCGAAGAAATACTGTAATAAGCATGTCGCTTTGTTCCTGAGTTATCTCGATCTTTGCCATGTCCAGACAATATGATCAAGATGTCTGGCTGTCATATCAGGATAGCCATGCTCTCGGTAATACTCGACCGCATTACGGAATAGCGTTTTAATCTGTTCTTTAGTCAAAGGATGCCCCACTGCAGTCTCAGAAAAGCGTGTTAGCCAAGTGTCCACTTTAACGCCATCCTCGTCACCGGCAAGCATGAAGAAATAGTCTACAGCAACGTTCTGACCTTTGATACTCTTCAAAGCATTCTTCAAATCGTCACTTTCCTCGCATAAACGGTTAACATCTTGAAAAGTCTCAATTCCAAACCTTTGAAAGACTTTCAAATACTCAAGAAATGCTTCCGCTTTGAGGATGCCGTTTCTCGAACTGGTTTTCTGCTTATTTTTTAATGCTTTCGCAAGCCTATCCCCATCATATCCTTCCAGACGCTTGACAAGATCCGATATTTTTACCTGCTCCTCTACACTTGGGAGTTTGTGGGGATCAGGAGCAGTCCGGACAATCTTGGTCAAATCGCAGAATCTGTCAAGCAGTGGACTAACAACAGAATAATATCTCGCCTGTATAGAAAAGACTGCATCTAAAGCACATAACCCGACACAGGAGTAATACTCCATGTCAGGAATAGGAGCTAATGCCCGGTCACAATGTCTTAGAAACAACTCCATCTCGCTACTTTTCTGTTGATTTTGCGCTGTACATTCCATAGATAACGCCCCAGGCGATAATAGCAAGAAGAAGAACGACAACAATGTAAATGTCAACCTTGTATTCAAAGCACGAGAATATGATGTTCGCAGCCGCAATTGCAAGGACCATAATCCAAGAAAAGACCTTGATATTAACGCCCCTGTTTGCATTTACATATTTCAATCCCATAGCAGGGATAATGACACTCGCTATAGAAACGAATCCAATCGCTAGAGAAATCCAATTCCTGCTCTCAGTTTCAGGCGCAATTATCTCACATACAAACCCCAAGAGAACCGCAATAGCAAGGGCCAGTATGATTTTTATACCATCAATCTTCATATTACTTCATTTTAGCAAGGAAAAACAGTTTGTTAACCTCCGGGACCTGGGCAGCGGGTGCCCAAACACTCATGCCAGGTTTCCACACCAAGGTCTCGGGCGTCAAAAGATCATTCTGCACCAATTTTACTAACTCCTCATCGGAGAAAGGGCCAGCCTGCGTGCCGTCGACGGCAAGGTATGTCTGACTCTGCTCTTTTATTGGAGGCGGTGTAGGAGCGGTCCCCTGCTCATTCGGCTGAGGCATTACGCTATTGATCATTGCCGGCATCTGCTGAATCATTGACATTCCGATGCCTAATTCCATCATCTTTTCGATGAAGCTTCCGCTGTCTTCTGTCATAGCTAAATCATTGAGATAATGTGAAGACAATCTTTGATGAACTTCCATTCCGGCCAGCCTTGTGTCCAAATATAGAAGTCAGGAGTGATGGCTTCAGCCTTGAGCAAATCCCGGATTTGCGCCAAAGTAAATGGACCTCGTTGTTCGGTCCCAGCTGCAAGTACATACTGCTCTTGCTCCTTATTTTGGAAAACCGGGAGGACAACGTGCGGTTGAATGCCGAACTGCGGCACCTCGGTCTGCATTGCCTTGATGCTGTTCTTGGCCTGATCGGCCAAAGCTTGCCACTGATCTGAAGCAACAAGCTTATCCAAAGTATTAAAATCTAACTGTCTCATAGTAATTACGGCTTTGGGATTGGAGGTACACCAGGAATGGGCGGAGGAACCGTACCAGGAGGAGGTCCGAACAACGCGCTCAGGTCAGGAATAAGCTTCATCGGTTGCCAAGATGGCATACCCGTGCTCCACGCAAGGGTATCACCATTAATCTGGCCCGCTGAGAGCATCTGACTAAGGGCGTTTACATCACAAGGGCCATACTGAGAACCGTTTATTGCAAGATACCATATAGCCTGTTGAGGCGAAGGAATAGGAGGTGGAGTCTGCTGAGGTTGGCCTGCAGAAGCCATTCCTTGCTGCATTGTCTGTCCCATTTGATTCATCATTCCTCCGACCTGCTGACCCATCGCTGCGCCCATCATCATACCGGTCATCATGCCGGCAGGATTCATATGTCCATCCCCTCCGCCGAAATTCATCGAACCCATCTGCCCGATGTTTTCCATTCCTGTCTTGAGGACTTCCGCCTGCTTGTTGATACTGTGTGCGTTGATATATGCGGACTCGCTGCCCAGACCAGCCTGTTTCGCAGCCTGCTCCGTTTGTGAATGCTGAGCAAACTGGCCTTCCTCACGCATCCTAGCTGTCGCATCTTTTATGTGCTCCATCTGAATCTGCGCCATTTCCTTCGCAGTCTGGTTGCGAATGTCTGCATCAGTCCGCATCGTCTCTCGCTTAATCTCGAAACTGAGAAGAGTGGTCTTCTCATTCTCAAGGTTGTAAAGCTGTGCCTGATCTTCAGTGAGACGCTTGAGTTTCTGGTAACCTTCGCTATCCTCATCATATCGGATATCTTCTATGAGGATATCGCTTGCGAAGATGCCGAAACGTTGCATTATCCGCTCCTGAACACGGGAAAGAATATAATGCCCCATCTCACCTATGAGCTGGTTAAAGTGCATGATGAAAATGCTTGTATCCCTTGGGGCAGTAGCAACAATCTGCTTAATTTCCTGAGTCAAGAGAGTCTTCACTTTCTCACGGAATTCCTCCATCTTTGTGTCGGATGTCCCCCATGCTTCCAGGAAGTATTTCACCATGGCAGGATCTGTCGGGACTTGGAATGCCATAGCCCCTTTTACCGCGACTTCAATGTCATAAGCTTTATACTCCGGTTCTGAAGGAATCACTCGGAAATACGGAATGGTGAATGGAAGCTCCATTCCACGAGCGAGATTGATATAATAGACCTCAGCTTGGAAAGGAGTGCCCCCTTTATAAGCCATACCTACGATTGAGGCGAGTACCGGCATATTATCTGTTCTGATAATATCGTCATAAGGCCCCACGATCACATCATACTCCCCTTTGTTCTGATAAAGGAACACTGCCGCCTGGCCCGGGCGCACTCGCAGGCTGCTCCCATAGCGGATGTTGTTTTCCTTGCGTGAAGCACCTGCTTCCGCCATTGAGTTTGGCCGCCACTTCCAAATGAGAAAATCTTTCTCATCACAACGGATGGCATCCATTATGCCACCTTCTTTCCCACGGACTTGGCTTGAAAGCCCTTCCTGATTCGTTTTCTTATTAAAAAGACCCATCTTCACTTACTTCTTTTCTAAATATGCTTTACATATCGCTGGCACATCAGGTGCAAGAATATAACTTGGGTTTCTCCAACCTTTAGTTGTTGAATAGTTGCTGGATTTACCCCTTTCCTCGACAGAAAGAGAATCCATTCGATCACAAACACTTTTCCACAATGCTCGATCGATGTAGTAATGCCTCCCATCAATACCGATGGTCATGATTGTCGCCTCGTTCTCGTACTTGATGTAAAAAAAACTCTCTCCACCAAGCATATCGATTCGTTTAACAACAGGTTTTCTCAGCCAAGTCAAAATGCGACCGAACTGAACGGATTTTAATTCTGGCATATCATATATACTTTATGTAATTATCAATCAGTCCTGCATCCATAAGAAGAAACTCTATATTATGAGCGCAGAGTAACTTATAGCTAACTTAGTATCCATTCATGATCCTATTGTTTTCGTAATACTATCATTATTGATAACACGTTGCTCACTCGACTTTGTTTATTGAGGCGAGCACAGATTCTCGCACTTCCGGATCAGAAATACTAGCTGCCACCACTTTAGCTTGTTGTATTTCGCCTTGCGATATCAAATACGAAACTTCTTGAGCCGAAATATCATCGATTAGTTTCGTCACATCTCCTGAATACTTATGTGCGGCTGACTTGGCTCCTTGATAATCATTGTTATGAATGCACATCTGTATCTGATCCTGAACGTTACTATCACTCTTAATCCCTAACGTGATGACGATTCCTGATACTAGAAAGCAAAGAGCTCCAACAATGATAGCAGCGCCATATGATGCCCAGAAATCTTTTTTCCTCTTTTTCGAATACGCACTCTTTTTCTTGCCCTCTTGGTCTAATAATGACTTATAATGGCCGAGAAGGTCTCGAATCTCACTATTTGTATTACTATGTCTTTCCAATGCATGATAGGCTTGAAGAGACTTCCCGCGCCACGCATTTCTCACCGGTTCGCGCTTAGCATCTTTCTCATCCGTTCCGATAGCAGCATAATTGGAGTAAGACAATTCGAGCAATTGTAATAACCCTTCTTTTGTGGAGGGTATTGTAAAAGTGTTAATTATTGTTGCTTGTTTTTCGTAATTAGAAACATGACTCAATTTATCTTGAAGTTCGGCAATTTGCTTCCGTGCCATAATGCTAGCATAATTCTCCATCTCCAGGATAAACCCACATTCATGGCACTGGAGTGAAGCATCTGGTATTATGGCTCCACAATTTGGACACTTTCTTCTGTTTTCTCGGCTGCTCTGTCCTTGAATACTGCTGGTGGAGAATGCGCTCTCTAAATAAAACTCAATCTCATCATCGTCAATCCCATAAGCTTTGGCTTTTTTGAATATTATTTCCCTTTGCTTTGTTGTTAATCCACCACTCTCCTTGGCAACGTTAATTAGTTTTTCAATATCAGGAGGATGCATACTAATTTGAATTATAATCTTTGGGTATAACACTTCCCTGTGAATTCTATTCACTAGGTTCCTTTAATGAAATAACAAAACTCTCCACATCCTTATCATCTACACAGTATTCAACTGTAACATCATCTGATACTACCTGCTCTTTTGACGGATAATCAACCGTTGTCTTTCTCCGAATTCGTAGGTTACCATAGTATTCAAAATCATAATAGTATAGCGGAAAATCATCATATTCATCTAATGTCACTATAATTTGGTTTAACCGCCCATTCTTATAATCGTAGTGATATGTGTTTGAGCTTAGCTTACTTAATGGGGCTTCATCTTTTTGGAATAACGTATCGATTTGAGATCTTTCTAGCAGATACTTTATTTTAACTGTTGAAAGCAAATGTCCTCTATTACCATAGTCATATATAACCTCCTTAGTCGGAATCCCTTTATAAGATATTATTTCTTTAGCCAATAAAACACCACCATATTCGAACTCATAAGTCAAGCTATAATAAGGTATATTAATTCTCTCTATGCGATCTGCAAATCTAATTACTTCTGAATTTCGAATACCCGGATAACCATTTTCCCATGCTTTCCACATATAATGCTGTGAGTAGTAATCTTGAACAAAATCTGGAAAGCGGAATTCGTAAGGCTCTGGTATTGTTATATCGTTCATGACTTTCAGGTAATCGGACCAAACCATTACGCCTGATCTAAGATTTACCGATCGCTCCATTCTAAGAGACTTGTCTGCCCTATAATACAGAGTATAACTCGAGTCAGGCTCACTCGCTAAGCCAACATAATGATCTTTTAGAGTATCTTTAAGTGGATAAAACGACATCCGGTCATTTAACAAACTGTACTTTCCTATTTCATCAACATACAGATGTATAGAATCAGGAGAATTAGTCTTGCCGCACATTATTAAAGCCTCTTTAATAAGACCATTCTGAGCCAAGATTTCTATTGCTTTGACCTCGCGCATATAGCATATCAGCAGCATTCTCATAAAGTCCTGCTTCAGTAAACACTTCAATTGCTTTATCCTCCCTTCCTAAAAAACCAAGAAGTCGAGCTGCTACTTGTTCGTTCCCGCTATTGACAAGCAGACTTGGCCAATCATAGAATAATACAAAAGCCACCAGCAATGCTAAACCAGCCAGACAAGAAAGGAGAGTCCAACGCCTCTTCTTATAATTGCCCGACAGTTTTGTAATAGCCTTTTTATCACCTAGAACCTTGTATTTTTCTAAGAGATCTTTTACTGAAGCATTCTCTTTTATCCCCTCCAGTCGGCGATAGGATTCCGCCGCCTTGCCCAACCATGCAATAGTCAGTTTTTTATCCCCAGACTCTTTGCATGCCTCGTAGTTTGAATATGAAAGATGAAGCAGGCGAGAGAGAGACTCCGCCGTATTCGGAACAGGAAATGAGTTAATAATGGATGCCTTCTTCTTTGACGACGACACCCCTGGGCTAAATACTTTATCCACTGCAAGAAGCTTTTCCTGTAAGTCCAGGATTGCATCAGTCGTGCTCTGGCTCCTTGCCGTTTCATTCATTAATGTATAACCACACTCCGGGCATTTTAATTCCATACCCGACAATGGTGCCCCACAATTAGGACATAAGTTCTTTCTATCTACGGCCATTGTTTAGTGTTATTATGTTCCAAATATCTTATGCAATAGAATCCAATTTACCCCTGTATTTGTATGTGACAGAATGGCTCTCCTCATCATACTGCACCTCAAAGACCAGGTCTGTCCCAGGAGCATCGAGATGATTTGCAATGATCCATCGCTTCAGCTCTGCATTAGATACCCCACCTCTCCGGCTATAGTTAACCAAACGTCTCAGTGAAATCCGAGGATGATTTGGGAGAACAAAGTGCACAGCCGCCACTGCCTGGGGATCCTCACCACATATTTCTCTCCAAACATCAGTTGCTGTACTATTGCCAATAGCGACGTGACCAAGTGGTGTCACCCCTCGCACAACACGCAGTAAAACAAGTTTATCCATACTCCAACAGTTATTAGTTTTGTCGTACAGTGTAATTTTTCGCCTCAAAAATAAACCTCTCCTTGACACGAATCAAGTTCACATTGGTTCAAATGAGAGCGGGGCAATAAATCCATATTCGCCAGACCCGGAACGATTATTAAAAAAAAGAAAGTGTGGGCCTCCTAGACTTATCCAGAGGTGGGCTCTCGACAGCCGTGACGTGGATAAGGGATGCTCACACTTCCGCTATAGAATGAGCAGAGCCCATACTAATAGCCAGTGCAAGCGTTCGCTCTTATTCCTCCGTCACTTTGAATTGTCGAGATTCACCTACAAGGAATAGCTAAACGCTTTCTGTATGTATTATGCTGCATCAAAAACAGCAACTAGACAAATATAATTATTAATCTTTGAGAACCAATCAGAATTTGGTTCAAATTAGTTCAAAAGATGTTTGCGATTGATTCTCGGATCAATTCCAAACGTGCAGGGTCGTTCAACTTATCTCTCATAGATCAAGTACTTATCCCGATCTACGGATGAGGAGGCGAAGGGCTTCAAGTACCCATTTTCAACCAAGTCGACTTGGCGACCGGTAATTCTCTCAAGATCCAGTTTGTGCCGGATAATGTCCAGCAAGGAAACCTTAGCCTCCGGGGCGTATTCAACCAGCAGATCGATGTCACTCTCAGGTGTTTCTTCCTTGCGAGCGAAAGACCCGAATATCCAAGCTCGGCTGATTGGGAGAACCTTTGAAAAATACCTCTGGATGTTCCTGAACATTACCACCCTCCCGTCATCTACGAAAGAGAGGCTTTTATCCAATTCATCAGCCACTCCCCTCCTTGACGCATAGCGCCTCATACGGTCATAATTAACCGGATATACTTCAAGAGCGCGTTGAAAATCAATACATTGAGGGATGCCCTTATTGCCAGTCCGGCAAAGAGAATCCACGAGATCCTTTTCCAAAGAGGGCACAGGGCAGCCGGACACCTCTTTCATAGGAGCTTCAGAGACTAATGCTCCAACAACAATATAGCCCTCCAGGGGTACTGGAAACAGGTTGAAGTCTTTAACACTGATGACTTTCTGATATTTCTTCGTCAGCGAGGTAAACACTGTCTGGAGATTGCTCCTGGCCACCTCAATCCACATATTCAATCCCTTCTGGACTATGCAGTGATCGATTCCAACACATTGATTGTTCAGATACTCATTTACTTCCAGCATCCATTCTGTCACAGGGACGACATATTCTGGTCTATGCACTGCCAGATATCGACCGCGCCCAGTCCTCGATAGAACGCCGCTACGAACCAACGACCGGATACGTGAGTGAACAGTTTGGAAAGGAAGATCCGGATTGACCGCAACGAAATCAGCAACAGTCAATTCCCCTTCCCGAGCCAGCAGGTCTTCGTATTCAGATTTTGCCATCAGTGTTCCCATCGGAAAAGAAACTTGTTCTTTCCTACAAATATATCAATATTTCGGCAATATCAATCAGAAATTGCCGAAATATTTAAAAATAAACTAGCTATTCGAACAATTCCGTGGCCTGGCGGAAGACTTCGTCGATGGCGCGCTGGTCGGAGATCGTGGAGGAGTCCTTGCGACTGGCCGACTGCTTGCTCTTTGGCTTAGGCTTGTCCATTGGTGCGGTAGGTGCGCCCTGTCCGGACACGACAGAAGGCGCCGGAGAATCAGGGAGTACAACGCTATCATCCTGCGAGGCCATGGTCGCAACAGTATCTGCAACAGCTTCGGGTTCAGCAGGTTCTCGAGAAAGGAGATGCCTCTCCAACGTAGGCACCAGCGCCATAAGAGCAATGAATAGGATGAATATCACTCCAGCTACAACCGACCAGTTGCTCTTCAGTGCCTTTGTAACCTCCGCCACAGAAGCATACCGGTTCTCCGGCCTTGGGGAGCAAAGCTTACGAACGACTGAAGAATACTTCCTCACAGGGAACAGAGACATCACCATTCCCAGGGAATACAAGTCACTCCGCACGTTCGCCTTGCCGCCCTCACGAACCTCCGGAGCTGCATAGACTGCTGTCCCGGCCGGGTTCTTCAAGATAGAGGAAGAGTCCGCGTCTGATAGGCCGAAGTCAATGAGCCTGACATTGTTGCCGGAATATGTAACGAGGATGTTCGAAGGTTTCAAATCCCTATGCAGGACCTGCCGGGAATGCATATACGACAAGGCAGAGCAAATCTCCCCCACTATCTTGTCGCAGACGCTCCTTTCCGGTTTCCCCTCGGTCAGGAAAGACTCGAGGGTTCGCCCGTCCACCCATTCCATCTCAATGCAATTGCCGAGCGAAGGGTCCTTTATGAATGAATAATACTCACAGATATTCTCGTGCCTAAGGGAATACCCTATTTCGAATTCTTTCTTGAGAAGCCTCTCATATACAGGCACTTCCCTATATTCCTCCTTAAGGCACTTCAGCACTCGGAAACGCCCGGAACGGTCGATCCTCCAGATTTCGGAATATCCTCCTTCGGAAGAACTGACAAGTTCCCTTGCATCAGTGGCAGGGGTCGCTTCCGCCGAAGGCGTATCAAAGAATTCCGAGGTATTATCCATGCCCAAATATCCACATTTTTAAGTACATTTGCAACAGTATGCGTAGGTTCCTGGTATTCGTAATCATCCTTGTACCGCTGTTCTTCCAAGTAGCGGCATTTGGTCAAGATTCCAAGATGGATCTTGCACTGGACCACTATGAGACCATAATCGACAGGTGCATCCTGATGCGTGACAGGGCGCAGCGCGGAGAGAAGATCGAGGCGGATGAACTCAAGTCGTTGCTGGAACAGGTATCCAGCCTCAGGACTACACTTCAGAATAGTTCAAAAGGAATGACTGCCCGCCAGAGGGAACGATTCGAAAAGATAAAGAGGCGCTACACTGTGGCTTTCCAGCCTGGGAAGGTTGTGTCCCGGTCTGTTGTTCGGCTGCCAAAGGTGGATTGGGTGCCAAGGGTGGAGGAGATCCTTCGCTTCGCTCAGGATGACAGGTTGGATGCCAGTTGTCATCCTGAGGGAGCGCAGCGACCGAAGGATCTTCGCTTCGCTCAGGATGAGGCTCCGTGGCGGATAGGGGTGATGGCTATCGGTGGCTGGCAACCTTCCACCCTGAGTTACGGCGCGATGGCCACAGTGACCCACAACAGGTTGGGATTCTACATCAAGGGGCGATCCAACTTCACGAAGGATATCCATGAGTCAATCTGTTCCAGCGACGGGACTTCGGAAGGGACGATCATCTGGAGCACCGGCCGGGAAAAGCATCCCGCGTGGAATCTTGGAGCCGGAGTGATATTCAAGATTGCCGGGCCTCTCGGCATATACGCAGGAAGCGGCTACGGAAACAGGACAACTCTATGGGAAGAAGCCTCAGGGAGTTGGGCGAAGGTGGAAGAGTATTCATTCAAAGGTGCCTGTGCCGATGCCGGTATAGTCCTGGACATCAGCAATTTCACCGCTTCTCTCGGAATAAGTTCCATCACATTCAGGAACCCTTCCTTGGAAATGGGAGTCGGACTGCGATTCTGATCCGCAGTCCCAGCTGCACATTCTACTTGATTATATCCAGTACGTTGAGGCCCTCAGCTTTGGCCGCGACGTAGGGCGGAGTGCTTGTACCATCCGCCCGGAGTACGGAAGAGATGAAAAGCGGGACGCCCAGGATGAATTCGGAGGACTCGAATCTGTCGCCCTTGTGAAGCTTGGAGTTTTCTGAAGAAAGCACCTCGAAGGAAGTCCCTCCCAGGAACTTGATCTTCACCACCCTGTTCGGTGCCCAACCCAAGATTACTTCCTCTCCGACATTCAGCGAAGAAGCCTCAACCGTCTTGCTGGTGAAGAACGTGGACACGACCGCTCCGGAATCCACCAATGCTTTCCGGAAAGCCTTGAAGTCGTGATAACCCAGATAACGGGACAACGTGTCAAGTGTAGATATCCTGGGGCAGGATGAATATGACACATAGCCCCAGAGCCTCTTGAGGGTGGATGCTGAGATCAACTCTCCTATCTCGCGTTCAACCACGAATGAGAGAAGTTCAAAGTCGGTCGTCGTGGACAGACGGTGGCCGAACTTTTCCTCCACCTGGCGGAGCAGTTCGGCGAGTTCCGGTATGAAAGGTGTTCCCATGATGTTGCAATATTACGGAATATCACCCGGTCCTGTCAAGTCCACAATGGTTCAAATTCAATTTCAGTCCTGCTTGACCACGATCCTGGTCCCGCTCGGAATGCACTTGTCGCTCCGGTTCTCAGTGACGTAAGGGATGACTTGACCAGGAGCGACATACAATACATCCAGAAGATTCTTTCCGGAGGAATCGTTCATCGGCGAGCACCAGAGGCCATTGGAATTAGGATCCACAGTATTCTTTTTCCCGACTTGCGGGTTGTGTGACAGGTCTAATGTACGGATTTGGTTCTCCCAGCAACGTATCCACGTGAGTTTCGTGTTATTCGTCAAGTCCAAAGTGGTTAATCCGCAATTCCAACAAGCGAGTTCTTCAAGTTCCTTATTAGTTGACAGGTCGATGGTTCCCAACTGGTTGCCGTCTATGCTCAGGACTCTCAGAGCCGGATTATGACTGACATCAAGGGATGTAAGACCTGAGTTGGCACACTCCAAGACACTAAGTGACGGCAATGAAGATACATCCAAGCTACCCAGCGGATTACCCCAACACTTGAGAGTCTCCACACTGTTTGGCACCGAAAGAGAGGTAATCAGATTATCCCAGATATGTACTGTTTTCAAATTAGTACAAGAAGTTAGGTCAACGTCTGTAATTGCGTTGGAATCAGCATAGAGCAACCGCAATTTAGGATTGTTGGAAAGGACCAGCCTGCCAAATATGCTATTTGAACCAATACTTAACACTTCAAGATTCTTCAAGGAACTCACATCCACCGAAGTTATTCCGCAATAAGGGTAATGCAATTCTATCAATCCGGGATTGGCCGACAGATCTGAAATGGACAGAGCGGCTTGACTCACAATCAAATATTTGAGATAATGATTTGAAGATACATCTACATTGAGACAAGGCCCTATTACCTGTCCCAGATCATCGACTGGATATTCGAAGGTCAATCTAGCGAGCCTCTGCATCTTTGACAAATCAGGCACATATGGATTCGTGCAACGTCCCAACGATAATTCTTGTAGATAATAATTCTTGGACACATCAGGATAATCCATCATCGTGCCGTCCAGATTCAATATCTTCAAATCCGGGTTTCGGGATAAGTCAATGGTCTTTTGGTGCACCCCCAAGGCCGCATTATTATATAGCCAGAGATCCTGCAACCTCTTATTCTTGCTTACATCGATACTCCTAAGGGTTCCGATAGGGCCATGCCAATGATCTCCTTCTTTACGGAACAAAGGTGACTCAGTATACTTATATGGAGAGCTATAAGCCTCATTGCTAGTATTATTCGAATCATACCAATCCCCCGGGCAGTCGATATGGATCAGATTGGGCATATACTCTATGCCTTGAAGAGATTGGACGTTGTATCTGTTGGTTACAATATGTATCAAATTAATACGTTCCGCCTCATCAAGACTGATTTCTCCATCACCATCGGAATCGTAATTCTCAACCAGATAAGCCTTGAAACAAGGATCCTCTATCGGTATAGCTTTCGGGTTAAATGGCCTCTCAGGAACTGTAAATGATTCATTCTCAGACTTGATGACACTATTGCCGGCCGTCGCGAAAGCATGCCACTGGTAGGTCTTGCCATATTCAAGACCCTTGGCTACGGCTTTGAATGAATCTCCTGAAGGGAGAGCGAGCAGGACGCTTTCCTGCTCTCCCGGGATTCCATACGCGAATCCTACCTTTTCTGCCCGCGTAGATGAAAGGACGCAGGTGAAACTGACTGAATCTCCGGATACGACAGCCTCGGATGAGACTATACTTGGAGCCACATAGTCTTTGCTGCCGGTTTCCTTCAGGGAACAGGAAGCTGCGGTTAAGGTCAGGGCAGTCAGAAGGATATTCAGGAATCTTCTCACAACTGCCCAAATATACGAATAATTCTAACAAATTCAGGCTGCCAGTTTCCTGACAGCCTGATTGTTTTTGGTCGGGATGATCCGACTCGAACGGACGACCCCTACGTCCCGAACGTAGTGCGCTACCAACTGCGCTACATCCCGATGCCGGTCCTGCCGGACTTAGCTTGAAAAAGCAGCCTTCGGGAGACTGCCTTCGCTTTCTTAATCGAGTTTGTTGATGTAAACTGCGATACCGCTCTTGAGGTTGGAAGCCTTGTTCTTGTGGATGACTCCGATCTTGGCGAGCTTGTCGATCATTGCATAGACCTTCGGTGCTCCCTCTTCAGCCTCTTTCTTGTCGGTTGTGTTCCTAATCGCGCGAATCGCGTTTCGCGTCGATTTTGCATAATACTTATTATGCAATCTATGCCTTTCGCTCTGGCGAATGGCCTTCTTTGTAGATGCGTGATTTGCCATCGTTGTTATTTTTTAATATTTGGTAGTGGGTAGGAGAATCGAACTCCTATTGCGGGAATGAAAATCCCGAGTACTAACCGTTATACGAACCCACCAGAAGTGACCCAAGTAGGCGTTACGCCAAATTGGGATGCAAATATATGGATTATTTTCGAGCCTGCAAAATAATTTTGCTCCTTATTCTGCTTTATTTTCCTTCGATTCTGCCGGTTTGTTCCATTCGAAGGAATACAGGAGCGATTCAACCTGCCTCATGTACTGGCGCTTGTCATATTTAGGGGCATAGACCCAGGCATCCAGGACGATGATTTCCTTGCCATCGGGACTGTAGAACGAATGGGAGACGAAAGGTCCGCCCATGAAGTCGTTGTACACTTCCCAAAGTCCCCTGGTCTCGGCGAAATCACGGTCGTGGTACTTGAGGAAGCGGACTCCCGGCTTCACGGCCTCGCTGGTGATCATGTAGGTGTTGTCAAACATTCCCGGCACATTGGCTTTGAGGAACTCGTTGCGCCTGGCGATGATGGTCTCGTCAGCGAACGGCTCCGGATCGGTTGCCGGGTACTTGTAGATAAATACTCCCTGGTTGGTGTACTGTTTCTCGTCAGCGATCCAGATGAAGTCGGAGGTAGCTTTCCTGAGGTTGTAACCTACCGGGAAATGCACCTTGCCGCCGATCATCTTGCTGACCACCTCCGCCAGGTTGCCTTCCTCGTAGAGAAGGGTGTTGGCAATCACCCTGTTCCTCTCGGCCTGCTCAATGGCCCCGGCGAGGTTCTCTCCATTGCGGTTGAGGACTGCGAGGGCGGAATCGGCACTGGCAGCGTTAAGCTGGATGACGCACTGGGGATGAGCCCAGACATCCGTCCTGTAGACCACGCCCTGCTTCGCCACCGTAGTGTCGATGTTGAATATGAC
Source organism: uncultured Bacteroidales bacterium (assembly GCA_905235085.1). Lineage (GTDB taxonomy): Bacteria > Bacteroidota > Bacteroidia > Bacteroidales > UBA932 > Cryptobacteroides. Next base: position 59,699 of record CAJOKD010000019.1, read on the forward strand.
GATGTTCCTATGATACTTGAACATATCAGTGAATGCACCAGGAGTCAGGTTGACGAGTGAATAGAGAGGTTCGCGCTGAGGAAGGTATTCACAGTCCCTCGCGAGGAGTTCACGTACACCGTTTCCCAGGTTCCCGTCCCAATAGTCCTTGTCAATCACCACTATGACTTCACCGGCCTTGCCGCTGACATTCGGAAGCAGCACCTTTCCGTTGCTCTTGCAGGAGACTGCTGCGGCTACCATCAGGGCTATAGCCAAAATCTTGGTCAGTATTCTCATTTCTTTCTGGTTTTACTTTTTACAAATATACTGCACTTCAGCTTCCAAACCAAATAAAAACTCTGCCGGATTCTCTCGCCGGCAGAGCCAAGTCACTGATTTCCAATAGGGTCTGGATTATTCTTCTCTCAAGGGGTCTATTCCCTTATGCCAGAAGCGCGAAGTAAGGTCCGTCAGGCGGTAGTCTGGCTTGCAGGACGTGTCGTGCGTAACCTTGTAGAGGCGCTGGTTGGTCGTACGGGAATCCAAAGGGCCGAAGTGCTCCATATAGGGGCCGATCTTGACATAGTCGAAGGTGAGATAGAGGTCCTTCTCCACATCCTTCCTTCCTGAATACAAAGCCACTTCCAGCCCGAGGGTACGGACGTGGTCGGCAAGGCGTATCAAGGTCTGCTGATCGTTCCCCTCCCCCAGGAAAAGGAAGCAGTTGACCCCGAAGTTCTCCTTGACCAGACGGTCGATGACCTCTTCAGTAAGCTCCTCTCCGACATCCTCTTTCAGGAAAGGAGAATGGCATCCAACGCAATTACCTTGGCAGTTGCTTATGTCAACCGCCAAGGTAACTCTGTCGGGGATCTCTTCGATGACCACCGAGGTCATCTCCGGGACGTACTTGATCATACTTCAGTCTTCACATCCTGCTGCACAGGAACAGTAGCTTTCACGCTCTGCTGCCTTGCACCTTCGTGGATGTAGAAACGATGCTCTGCCTCGATCTGGCGCATCTCGCTGAACGAAGATACTCTCTTGAGGTAGCCTATGACCCTGGTGAGGTAGTCGAGGTTGTGGCTTCCGCACTTAGGGCATACTTCAAGCGTGTCCTTGCTGATGTATCCGCAGTCGTTGCAAACGGTGTTGCGGCAGTTGAAGGTGAAGTAGTTGGTGCCGTAGTGGGCTGCCGTCTTCAGAAGCTGCCTGTACTGGTCCTTGGAAAGATGCTCGGCCACATTCATATGAAGGGCTGAGCCGCCGTCCAGATGCTTGACATATTCGTTGCCGTGAAGCTTGAACTTGTCGATCATCGAGAGGCTGTCATCCTCAGGGTTGTAGAAGTAGGAACTGTACATATTGTGCTTCGGAGATACGTAGAAGCCATCCTTCTGGTCCCACTTGTAGTTCTTTCCGGAAAGGTTCTCGCCCGGAACGAACTCGGTGTTGAACATAGCCTCCGGAGTCCTGTCCTTCCTGTTGCACCTGTTGATGGTCTCGAGGATGGTGTCCACGAACTCATTGTACTCAGGATTTGGACTGATCGTAAGCCCGAGGAACTCGGCTGCATCCGTCAGACCGTTGACACCCACGGTGAGATACTGTCTCCTCATATCGATGAAGCCGGCTGCATAGACATCCAGCATCCTCGCTGCGAGGAAGTCCTTGATGATCTCGTTGAAGGCGTTCTGGTACTTGTGTACCCTCTCGGTCTCCTCCGTGACGGCACGTACGATGTAGTCGTAGAGCTGGTTCTTGTCGTAGTCTCCCCTTGTCAGAGCCTTGCCGCCATCGAGCATAATCCCCTTCTTCTCGAGGAAGTAGCGGCGGGCGGCAAGCTGGATGAGACGGTTTAGGTTGATAGTCATCACTGACTTGGAACCCGTTGAAACCGAAGCAGTTCCCATCGAATACTGATGGGTGGTGTGGTTGTGCGACTCATCGGACTTGTCCAGATCGATCAGGGAGTTGCGCAGGCGGCAGCAGCTGGCGAGGCTGTCAGGGCTGTCGGAGAGGTAGCAGAAGAAGCTGTGCCCCTTGGACCACATCTCAGCCGTGAAGTCCGCATAGGAAGGATCGGCGAAGTCGTCCTTTCCGTCGGTCAGGAGAGCCATAGTCTCGACCGGGAAAGTGAGGATGTAGCGGTTCCTTTCCTCGTTGAACCAGTTCATAAAGTGCTTCTGGAGCCAGGACAGTGTCTCCCACTTCGGCGCGCTGCCGTCAGGGAACCTGAAGTCTCCGAATACGCCGCGGAAGTACGGCTCGTCGAAGTAGCTGATGTTCCAGAACACTGTCTGGTAGCCACGGTTGCCGGCAGGCATATTCATCGAGTGGACTACCTGCTGGAAGTAGTTGTCGATGACCTTGACAAGTGTCCTCTTCTTGACGTTCATCTCGACGACATCCTCGAGGTGGTCAAGGTAGTCGTCCCCATAGTCCTTCCTGATGAAATAGTCGAGATACATCAGGAACTCCGGAGTAGCGACCGCTCCCATGAACTGGGAGGAGATCGAATACACCAGGTTGATGAACTCGCCGCAGAAGGACTTCAGATCCGTAGGTGCCACGGAAACGCCTCCGAGATTCCTCAGTCCATCAATCAGGAAGGGGTACATTGTGATTGCAACGCAGTACGGATACCCCGGTGTGCCGCTCTCATCGTGCTTGTAAAGGACGTGGCTCTCGAGGTCCTTGATGTACTGGCTGGCAAGGTTGCGTCCATACAAGGCCTTGATCTTGTCCTTCATAATGTAGCGGTTCTGCTTGATGTTGTTCTCCTTGTAGAGTTCCTGCCCGAGGGTGACGATATTCTTCCTCGTCACGTTGGCATTCGCGTCGAACTTGGAGCCCGTCGCAGCATTTGAAGCGGCGATGTAGTCCTTGATGAAGTCTCTCTTCTTCCTCAAGTCCAGACCGGCATCGAACTTCTCGATGTAGGCGATAGCGACCTTCTTGTTGATGGACATCAAACTTTCCTCGACCTGACGTCTAATTTCACGGCTTGTGATCTTGTCATAAATGTAGAGGTTTTCCGCTATGGAAACCACAACGGCCTCTTGACACTCTTCGCCGGCCGTTTTGTAGGCCTCGCGAATACCATTCATTAGTTTGACCTTGTCGTACTCTTCGTACGAGCCATTGGTCTTGCGTACAGTTACATCCATTATATATATAAAGTCGAATTTGAATAATCCAGTTACCAGTCAAGTCAGGTGGTTAAAAGTGGTTCGGACCGTCCGTGCAGCCCGAACCAACTGTCAACAAAGATAGCAGATTAATCGCCGTCTAGGAATAAATAATTTATAAAGTTATTAACAACTCCGTAACGTTATTGTTAATTTGCTATCTATCAATTAATTAAAGGAAAATATACTTTAGAATGAATAAAATTGCCAGAACTATCATGAACCAGCTCACCTTCTTGGTCTTACCGGTGCAGAGGTTGAGGACGACGTAGCTGATGAGGCCGATGAGGATACCGTGCGAGATGGAATATGTCATAGGCATCAGGATCATCGTCAGATATGCAGGGATGGATTCCGAGAAGTCCTCGAGCGGGATGTTCTTGATAGGGCTGAGCATAAACAGACCTACGATCACGAGGGCCGGGCATACGGCCGAACCCGGGATGGCGGTGAATATCGGAGCGAAGAAGAGGGCAAGTACGAAGCAGGCGGCGGTAGATGCTGCCGTGAGTCCGCTTCGGCCTCCCTGGGCGACTCCAGAAGCGCTCTCCACATAGGTGGTGACGGTGCTGGTACCGAGGGCAGCGCCGGCCATAGTACCGAGTGCGTCTGCCAGGAATGCCTGGTTAAGACGGACAGGCTTGCCTTCCTTGTCGACCATATCAGCCTTTGTAGTGACTCCCACGAGGGTACCGATCGTGTCGAACATATCCACGAAGAGGAATGTGAATACCACCACGAGCATATCGAGACTGAACACCTGGCTGAAGTCGAACTTACAGAAGATAGGAGCGATGCTCGGAGGTGCCGACATGAAGCCGCCGAACTTGGTGATTCCCATAGGGATACCGATGAGCGCCGTAGCGATGATACCGATCAGAAGGGCACCAGGGACATTCAGGACCACCAGAATGCCGGTCAGGACCAGTCCGATGACGGACAGCAGGCCGGGGCCGCTGGTGAGTGTGCCGAGATCTACGAGGGTGGCAGGGCTGTCGACCACGATGCCGCCGCTCTTAAGTCCGATGAGAGCGATGAACAGACCGATACCGGCTCCGATAGCATTGCGCATCGACTTAGGCAGGGCGTTCACTATGGCATCACGCACATTGGTCAGCGTCAGGATAACGAATATCAAACCTTCGATGAGAACTGCCGTGAGTGCGAACTGCCAGGAATAACCCATTCCGAGGCACACCGAATAGCAGAAGAAGGCATTGAGTCCCATACCCGGAGCGAGTGCGAACGGGAGCTTGGCATAGAGAGCCATCACGAGGGTGGCGAAGATGGAAGCTACTGCCGTGGACGTGAACAGCGCGTTCTTGTCCATTCCGGTGTCAGCAAGGATAGAAGGATTGACGGCCAGGATGTATGACATCGCAAGGAAAGTCGTGATTCCGGCGATGATCTCCGTGGAGACCTTCATCTTGGACCCGTCGAAACCGAACAGTTTAGTTAGCCAGCCTGCCTTTTTAGGCTCGGCTGCCTGAGTTGTTGTTTCTGCCATATTGGTTTTGTTTTAGATTAGAATGACCATCTCAGACCTGCGCAAGGGTTGCACATAAAGCCCTTGTTGCCGGCGAAATTGTATGAGAGCTCTACTTCGCCTCCGATGTCGAGATGTCCGTCGAACAGGCTTCCGAGGTTCATCCAGATCTGAGGTTCGGTCAGGAAGGTCCACTTGGTAGTGGTGCCGTCAGTCCAAATGCAGTTGTTGCCCCAGAAGTCGGCGAAACCCTTGAATGTCAAACCCTTGACACCGAAGAGATTGTTCATTCCCCAGACTGCCGTGAACTTGAGCGGGATGTCGGCGGAACCGAAGCCGCGGAACGTCTCATACATAGCGTAGAGGGTCAGCATGTTGGAATAATCCTGGGAGTGGAGGAAATACTTGGCTCCGAAGCACCAGGTACCCTGTCCCCAGGTAGTTCCGTCGTACTCCACGTGGGCGCTGAGATCCTTCAACGAGCTCTCCTGCCAGAAGTTGATTCCGCGCTCGATCTCGAAGTAGCTTCCGTTGATTGCACTTGCAGCTGCCGGACGCTGATCCTTTGACGTGTAGTAATGGTCAATGAAGAAGAAGGTGTCACCGAACTTGTCGCCCTTGAACATTTCGAAGGTAGTGGTCACATAGTTGCGATCCTTTCCGAAGTCGTAGAATGTCTGTACGTTTGTCTGAGCCTTGGCTGCAACGGCAAAGGCTAACGCTGCCACGGCAGCGACGAAAAATTGTTTAGTTGACATAAATATTAAGGAATTAGACTTTCCTGATAAACTTATACAAAAATAGTCTGATAGTCAGATAAAATCCATACCTTTGCTTATACAATAATCCACAAAGTTTTCAACACCAATGTTCGAAGAAGTACTCAAGTTCTACAGGGATTTTCCAATCCCAGGTATCAATTTCGTTGACATAGTGCCTCTTATGCAGGACAGGAAAGTATTCGGCAGTCTCATATCGGAAATAGGGAAACTGGTCACGGCCCCTTCCGTAGCTGCTCCGGAGGCCCGCGCATTCTTCTTTTCCGCACCTCTCCTGATTTCAGAGACCGGCGTGTCCAACATCGTCCCTTTCCGCAAGAAAGGCAAGCTCCCCCACGCGGGAGATGACCTGCAGGACATCGAGATAATGAAGGAATATGGAGCCGACCACCTTTATTTCCGCAAGTCCGACCTCGCTGCCGGCAAAGTGGAAGACGGAGTGATTCGGATCACCATCCTTGACGATATCCTGGCCACCGGAGGAACGTCGGAAGGAATAGCCAAGGCGCTGGAAGCCACGAAGGTGATGGTAGACGGCAAGGAGTGCAGCGTAGAGGTCGCCGAATACATATTCGTAGTCGAACTGAACGGTCTGAACGGACGCGAACGCCTCGAGAAGATCGCCCCTGTACATTCAATAGCACACGTATGAGAAAGATATTCGCCACCGCCGCGGCACTGCTGTGCCTCGTTTCCAACCTGTCCGGGGCCACCCCGCCGACGGACTTGAGATGCGAATTCCTTAAAGGTGATGTCGTCATCGACACTCCCCGCCCGCGCTTTTCCTGGAAACATCAGGGCGGACAGTCCGCCTACCAGATAGTGGTCGTCCACGTATTCGGATCCGACAACCACAATATGAAGATTATCCCGGACTACTCCTGGGACTCCGGCAAGGTTTATTCGGAAGAGTCGAACCTCATCACCTACGACGGTCCTGAACTCCAGTCTATGCAGAACTACCTCTGGGCCGTAAGGATCTGGGACAAGGACGGAAAGGTCTCCAAACTCAGCGAGTATTCCAGGATTACGACCGGAATGCTCCGTCCTGACGACTGGAAGGCAAGCTGGATCGGTGCTCCCTGGCAGAAGGACATAAGGGGCAATTACTATCCTTGCGCTCCGATGTTCAGGAAGGAATTCACAGTCAAGAAGGGACTTGTCAGCGCCACCGCCTTCATATCCGGACTCGGCTGGTTCGAGATGCGCCTCAACGGCAGCAAGGTCGGCGACGATTATTTCGTTCCAGGATTCACCGACTATACCTTCAGGCCGGAGCTAGCGAACAACAGCCATATCCCTCTGAGCCCCGAAGTGACATTCCACAGGACCCTCTACCTGGGTTACGACATAACCAAGATGCTGAACAAGGGCAAGAACGCGGTGGGAGTCATCCTGGGCAACGGCTATTTCCACTCCGACCCGGACAGCCGCAAGGGAGAAACGTTCGGAGTCCCGAGGCTTATATGCCAAATAGCCTTGACGTACAAGGATGGACACACCGAGGTTCTCTGCTCCGACACGTCCTGGAAGGCAGCGGAATCTCCGATAGTCTACAACAATCTCTACGGAGGCGAGGTATATGACGCTACCAGGGAGGTCGATGGCTGGGACAAACCCGGATTCAACGACGCTGCCTGGAGCAACGCCGTCGTCAGGAAGACTCCGGACGGCAGGCTTGCGGCCAATATGGGTCCTACCGACAAGGTCACCAAGACTCTCTCTCCGGTAAAGTTCGAGAAGCAGGCCGACGGTTCCTTCAAGGTGGATTTCGGCTTGCAGGTTTCAGGATGGATCCGATTCTCCGGAATCAAGGGCGAGCCCGGTGCCAAGCTGAAAGTTGAATACCTGTCCGAGAGCCAGAACGGAAAGAACGAATATATATTCCGCAACAGGGACGCAGTGTCCTATGCTCCCCGGTTCGACTGGTTCAACTTCAGGGAAGCGGTGATTTCCGGAATATCAAACCTCAGTCCTTCGAACATCGTGGCGGAAGCCGTTAATTCCGATGTTCCCGTGAACTCGTCTTTCGATTGCTCCAACCCGCTGTTCGTCAAGATCAACGACATATTCAAGCGCTCCCAGATGAACAATATGCACAGCGGAGTCGCCAGCGACTGCCCTCACAGGGAGAGGCTGCCATATACCGGTGACGGACAGATATCGATGAATACGGTGCTGGCCAACTTCGATGCCTCCAGTTTCTACAACAAGTGGCTGGAAGACATCCGCGGCAGCCAGAACCCGGTCACCGGACACGTTCCGAACGGCGCCCCCTGGGAACCTTACTGCGGAGGTGGTCCTGCCTGGGGTGCGGCGATATGCATTATGCCGCTGGAGTTCTACCGGGCATACGGGGACCGCAGCGTCCTGGAGAGGAACATCGAGCCTATGATGCAGTACGTCAATTGGTTCGAGGGCTGGAAGAGAGACGACGGGACTGTTCTCGTGGAAATGAAGAGACCTGGGGAAGAGAAGCCTTACAGGTGGTACAACCTCGGAGACTGGGCGCCTTCCTTCGAGACACCCGACCCTGCCCTCGTCCATACTTTCTACTTCTGGCTCTGCGCCAACAACGTAAGCAAGGTGGCAGGTTTATTAGGACGGAGAGAGACCGCAATGCGTTATGCGATGCTCTGCGACGAGATAGAGGAGGCTTTCCACAAGGCTTTCTATGACGAGGACCTGGAATCCTACGGAGACTTCGGGAGCAACGTATACGCCTTGTATATGGGAGTCCCTTCGGACTGCTACAAGGCTGTCAAGGCCACCCTGAGGAGAGAGCTCAAGTTCAACTACAAGAACCACCTGAATACCGGTATGCTTGCGACACGCTACCTGTTCGAGGTGCTTTCCCTCAACGGCCTAGGCGACTTGGCCTATGACATAATGAACCAAAGGGATTTCCCGAGCTTCGGCTGGTGGATCGAACAGGGCGCAACCACGACCTGGGAGCACTGGAGCGGGAAAGAATCGCACGACCATCCTATGATGGGCGGCGGACTCACCTGGTTCTACAAGATACTGGCCGGCGTCGACACCGATCCTATGGAACCGGGTTTCAAGCACGTCATCATAAGGCCGATCCCGGTGAAGGATCTGCAGAACGTCTCCTATTCCACGGAAACCCCGTACGGCAAGGTCTGCTCAACTGTCACTCACGATGGGACCAACGTCCACGTCACGGCAGTCATCCCAGAGGGTGCGACGGCTACGATATACGTCCCGACGAGCCTCGCAGCAGCATCGTCCAACCCTATGGACGAAAGATCCTACTCGGTCCACGAAGTAGGTCCCGGCACCTGGACCTTCTGACATTCCAAGCAGGCCCCACGTCATCAGCGCATCGAGATCAGTAAATATGAAAAGGAAGAAGGTGACCGATAATAGATATCGGTCACCTTCTTTACGGTCGTGCGCGGGATGAGAGTCGAACTCACACGTCACAATTGACACTAGCTCCTGAAACTAGCGCGTCTACCATTCCGCCACCCGCGCTTGATTGGGACTGCAAATATACGAATTGTTCAGTAAAATGCAAACAAAATCAGCGCGGGCGGAACATTCTATTTCGAATAACGCTTGAAGGTGTTGTTGATCAGAGTCTTGTGCGAAGGACTGATGACAAGGAGCTCGCTCTTAAGCGCATCGATGCTGGTGGTAGTCGTCTTGAGAGCTTCGCTGATCTCGCCCTTGGTCACCCCACCTGCCTCGAGATCGGTGAATATCTGGGGCTTGAACCATAGGTTGTAACCTCTCTGAGGGCTGGAACCGTACCTTGAAGTGTAGAAAGCATTCTCGATGTAATATGCCCACATCTCGGCGACCTCGCAGTAACCGGCATTCTCCCCGTTGCCCGTACCATAGCAATCTCCGGTCATAAGGAAGGTCGAGATGATATAGGTGGAGAACTTGTTCCAGTAGTCAGTGCCCACCTTGATGAAATGTGAAGCGTGAGCCATCTCGTGCACTGTATCCGAATAGAGTGAAGCATAGTCATAGCTGGAGCCCTTGGACCCGATAGTGATGTCCGGGCAGATTATTTGAACGGCAAGATTGTACACTCCAAGATAGTTGGACACCATTCCCTGGTCCAGGAAGGCACCGTGGTGCATCATAAGCGCACTTGAAGGAGTAAGTTTGTTGATTATCCAGAACCTGAGGTTCCTTGGAGGGAGGGTGATCCCTTCCTTCTGGCATTTGTCGTAGAACTCGTATGCGGCATTGTTGACAGCGCATCTCCTGTAGAGAGCAGCGTCCGAACTTCCGTTGACATTGAGCGTTATCCCTTCCGGACTGCCCTTTCCGAGGGCAGAGAGGGATGCCGGCACCAAGATGGTGTTCAATCCTATGGAGAAGCCCTTGGTATTCTTGAAACAAAGCCTGTAATTTGGTTTGGCGGAGAACTTAGCCGGGAAGGTATAGTTGCCGGAAGCATCTGTGAATGTGGTAGATAGCTTCACGAATACATTAGCCATCACCTTGACGCCGGCCACACCCACAGTCTTGCCGTTTATGCCGTTGTCGGTAATGGTTATCTTTCCGGAAGGCTTCGACTTCGCCCTGGTTCCAGGCTCGAGAAGGTCGGTATTCCCCGAACACTCGAACGCCATCCGCTCGAGAGCGCGCCAGTCTACTGAAGAAGCACTTCTAGTCTCGCAGGATTCAGGGTCTTCCTCGGCTTCTTCTTCCTCGTAGCAGTCTTCTTCCTCGTAGCTATACCCTTCTTCAGGGTCGTCAGGGATACAGCATTCGTCAAGTATCTCGAATTCGATATCGTTCGGAAAGCTGAAATCGCTCGGGACCACGGCGTACTGCCAGGAGATATGTCCCTCTTCGATCTCAGGATCCTGATAGTAATCACCTTCTTCCACGATATCGCAGTCAAGCGGGAAGTCCGTGAGTTCCACTCCCATCTCCTCGAGCCTTGCGAAATCGTCCATATCCGAAGGGAGGAAACGTACATAGTAGTCGGTAACCGGAATGATTTCCTCAAGTTCTTCCTCCTCGTATTCCGCCCTGGTAGAGTAGAGGGAAGCGTAGGCTTTCCTCATATTGGCCACTGAATAAGGGTTGCTGCGTTTGGCTCCGATGACCATACGGTCGTGCGCCACTTGCTTTTCAAGTCCTGATTCAGGATACGCGTCCAACGGAGACGCACCCTCTTCGCTGCACGATGCCAGCAGCATCGCCGGCAGCATCAATTTGAAGATCCATTTCATCGTTTAAAGTTTTTTAGGTTTGTTACAGATGCAAAGGTAAACCGGCCTATCCGTAGGATGAAATAATCAACGGATAAATAACAAACCGGCATTCCTTGCCCATACGGACGCTATTTCTTATCTTTGCTCTGAACGAAAAAACAGAATAATTATGTACCCGGGCGGAAAGACTTCCATAATCAGTATCGCCATATTCCTTATATCCAGCCTGTTACCGTCAACGGCCTCTGCACAGCCGTTTAAAGTCGAATTAGCTGCCAACCCTGAAAAAGCTGGCGGAGTATTCAGCAGCTACATTGTACCGGAGGAAGCCTTCACGAAGGCTCCCAAGGGCTACAAGCCTTTCTATATCAGCCATTACGGCAGGCACGGGTCACGCTATCACACCGGTTCCGCGCTGGTAGGATCGGCAATCGGTCCACTGATGAAGGCCGACAGTGCCGGCATCCTTACCGAAGAAGGCAGGATCGTGGCAAGGCAGCTGGACACCCTTATGGCGGAACACGAGGGGATGTTCGGGATGCTTACCGACAAGGGAGCTTCCGAACTCCGCGGAATAGGCGGGAGGATGTACGCCCGTTACCCTTCAGTATTCAACGACAAGGGAGGGCGCGACGAGGTGGAATGCGTCTCGAGTTACTGGCCGAGATGCCTTATGAGCATGGCGAATCTCTGCACGGGAATCCAGGAATATACGGAAGGGCTCCGCTTCACATACAAAACAGGCCCTAAGTATCTGGACTACATCAGTATGAATCTTGACACAAGGTCGCTTAGTCCCAAGTCGAGGAAGATGAGCGAGAAAGTCAGGAAGGACAACACTCCGCAAGAACGGTTCCTGTGCGCGATGTTCACCGACACTTCAAAGGCGAGGGAGTTCATTCCCGATGTCCTGGCCTTTATGGACGACATCTATACGGCTGGCTGCATCAGTTCCAACACAGATTCGAAGCCGGACATCTTCTCACATTTCACAACCGACGAACTGTACGGGCTGTGGGCTGCCAAGAGTGACCGGATATACTATACTTTCGGAATATCGCAGGAGGCCGGGGACTATTCCAGTTCAATCGCCAAGCCTCTCATCGCCGACATCGTCTCCAAGGCGGATGCTGCGATGGAGCCTGGCAGCAAGAAAGCGGCGGACCTTCGGTTCGGGCACGACGTAGGCCTTCTCCCGCTTATCGGCGCAATCCGGATCAAGGGAATGGAGACAAGGCTGAAGTCGTCCGAGGCACACAAAAAGTTTTCTTCTTTCGAGATGATGCCGATGGCCTCCAACCTGCAGATGGTTTTCTTCCGCAACAGGAAGGGAAACGTACTGGTGAAACTGGTCTACAACGAGAAGGAAACGTACATTCCTGCCCTCAAGTGCGCTACAGGCCCTTTCTACAGGTGGGAAGACCTCAGGGAATACCTCATAAAAACCGCCGCCGCCATCCCGGACGAGAGCCTCGTCAAGGACAACGGCGGTGTTGAACGAACCGGTATAAACGGCTAGAAATACGCTACGGTCTTCTGCTCGATCGCCGACATCAGGGCGTTCGCAAGACGGCTGACACCGAAACGGAAGAACTCCTTGTCCAGCCACTCGTCTCCGAGTATGGTCTTGACTATCGAATAATAGCAGACCGCATCCTTTGCGGTGGAGATACCACCGGCTGCCTTGAAGCCTACCTTCTTCCCGGTCTTCTCACAGAAGGCCTTGATGCACTCGCACATCACAAAAGCGGCCATAGGGGTAGCGTTCACGCTGACCTTTCCGGTAGAAGTCTTTATGAAGTCAGCTCCTTCTTCCATCGCGAGGAACGAAGCGTTGGCTATCCTCTCCGGAGTGACCAGCATTCCAGTCTCCAGGATGACCTTGAATACCACCTTCCTGCCCACCTTTGCAGCAGCGGCATCTATGGCGGCACGCATAGTCCTGATTTCCGTCCTGGCCGTCTGCTCGTCTTCTGCGAGGAAAGCATTGAGAGCAAGGACGATGTCAATCTCGTCAGCTCCTGCTTCAACTGCCATCTCGCACTCCTTCACCTTGACCTCGAGGAAACTCTGGGACGTCGGGAAGCAACCTGCGACGGTGGTGACGTGCACTTCTTCGCTCGCGAGTTCCTCCTTTACCACGGATCCGAAATTCGGATAGACACAGATGGACGCCGGAAGCGGATAGTCGGGATAGTCTTTCATAAACGAATTGACTTTCGCGACAAGCTTCTTGACGGAGGCAACGGTGTCTTCCGTGTGAAGGGTCGTCAAGTCCATAAGTGACATGCACTTCTTCAGGATTTCCGGAGAAGTTATGCTGTCTATGCCCAATGCAATCGCATCCAACCGTTTGGTGATGTAATCCCTGTCAGGTGTATAACCGTACTTTGCGAACAATGACTCCATAATATAATTTGTTATTTTGATTTCATCCTCTTATCTGTATCCGGAAACCCTCTTCCAGCAGAGGCCGGACCATAAGTTCCATCTCCTCGGCAGTGAATTTCTCCAGGCCTTCGGCAGGAGCTTCCCTGTCCAACGTATATACCATAATCTCTCTCGGCCGCAGCCTCCTGACTAAGTTCATCCAGCCTTGAAGCACCTCAGGAGACGAAGAGTCGAAAGACTCCGACTTGAGGAACATAGTCTGGAGCACGAAGTCACCTTCGAAACGCTCTAGATTGCGTACGACGTCCTCGACGTGATACCCTCCCTGAGGCTGGTTGATGAGGGCGGTAAGGTTATCGGTCGGAGCATCGAGCTTCAGGATAGGATTGTCGACCTTCCTCAAAGCCTCGAATACTTTTTCTTTACCAACCATCGTAGCATTGGACAGGACAGAGACCTTCGCCTCCGGGAAATACTTGTCCCTCAATGCTATAGCAATGTCTATGATCTCCGGGAAGCAAGGGTTTATGGTAGGCTCGCCGTCCCCGGAGAAGGTGATGGAATCGATTCCGATTCCTTCCTGCCTGCAGGCAATCAGCTTGGCTTCGAGAGCAGCTTCGAGCTGAGCGGCGTCCGGAAGCTTTTCTTCCGTCCTGCCGTCCTTGTTCCAGCCGCACTCGCAATAGATGCAGTCGAAGTTGCACAGCTTGCCCTTCCTCGGGAGAAGATTGATTCCCAAGGATGAGCCCAGCCTCCTGGAACGGATCGGACCGAATACCAGTTCTTCGCGCATCATAACGTCATACAATCCTATGTGAACGGCTTCCGGCCGTAAGACGGCCGTCGGCATCCAAATTCTCTATAGCCACGATACCCGGCTTCTTTCCGGCCTGCAAGGAGCCCAGTTCAGCTTCCTTGGAAAGGAAGGCGGCTCCGTTGAGGCAGGCCCAGGTAAGGAGTTCTCCAAGTTCCAGCCCCTCGAAATGCCCCTGAAGGCAGAACAGTTCCCTGACAATGTCGAGGTCGTCGTTGCTCGAAAGCGAGTCTGTCCCCACAGTAAGCCTAAGCCCGTTCCTCCTCATCAGCTGGACATCTGGCAGGGCATTGTGTATGAACAGGTTGGAACAAGGGCACAGGGCGATGAAAGGATGCTTCATCGCAGTCTTGACGGCATCTATCCCTTCCTGGTCCATACATACCTCGTGGACAAGCAGTATATTCTCCTCAAACGGTGCAGGATGGACCTCCTGCAGCCTGTCGAGGAAATACAAGAGCGAGGATTTGCCGCATACCGGGGGTACACTCATCCCGGCAGCCTTGCGGTTGTCCCACATCGGTCCCCTGCCGTACTTGAGCATTTCCTCCTCTTCGTCAGTCTCTTCGGAATGGAACGAGAGGTAACCCGACTTCAAGCCTTCCCTGGAGGACGCGGTCAAAAGCTCAGGGCTCATAGTGTAGCAAGCGTGCGGGGTCGGAGCTGCGTCCAAGCCATACGACTCCGCCTCTTCCTGAAGCCGTAGCACGTCCACTATGACTCCCTGGCAATCTTCCGGTTCCGTTCCGAACACTTCCAGGAATGTCCTGGTGTACATCGGAGACTCCTTCTTGATTGCGAATGAGTCCGCACAGTTGCTGATGTCCGCCATCGCCGAGATACCGCTTCCCCACATCCTGTCCATCCGGTAGCGGATATCGTTGATTTTCTCCTCCATCGGCTTGGTATCCCTGAGGGCATTGATCTGGTCGATGAAACCAGCCATCCCCGTCCCCTTGCGGAACATCTTCCACATATAGGACAGTTCCACGTGGCAATGGGTATTGACGAAGCCAGGGACTATCGCACCCTCTATGAAGTTCTCCTCGGAAGCAGGATCGGCGCACTGCCCGACAGCAACGATCTCCCCGTCCGGACAGTACTCTACATATCCGTTACGGATCGGACCGCCACCATCAAGGGTGTAGACGTATCTGGCCGCTATCTTCTCCATATCCTGAGGGTCTTCGTCGGGTCAGGCTCTTCGACCTCGACGGACGCAGTATCCTTTATTATCAGTTCGGGGCCCCGGAAAACCGTGTCTTCCACGACCGGCTCAGGGTACCATACTCCCCTTGCGTTCTGCTTGAAACATATCCTGTCGGTCATCTGGGTCACATAAGCCAGGTCCGTCAGGTTTATGAAATCATCGGCGGAGAATATCTTGTTCGCCTGTGCAAGGGAGTCAGCCTTGTGCCTTGCCTCAGCAGCCAGGGCCAGTTTCCTCTCCAAAGGCCTGTATTCCTTCCCCAAGCTCTTGCGGACCCTGTCCAGCATCTCAGAAAACCGCTTGGGGTCATTGAGGTAATGGTCTACGCTATGCCGGTAGTCTTCGACAGAATAGCCGTACTTCTCGAATATCGGGACATACAGCCAGGCAGTGTCGGCCTGGCGCTTCTTCTTCGGATTCTTGATGATCCACTGGTCGGCCAGGAACATCTCGCGATATATCTTCTCCATCTTCCTTGCCGGGATCACCCTCGGCCTGTCTGAACAGGAAGCCACGGCCACGGCGAGAACCGCAGCGAGAAGAATCATCTTGAGAGTCTTTTTCATCGTCCTTTACCTGAGGGTAGCTCCGAATTCGTTCTGGAAGGTGGACAGTATCTTGCCCATTATCCTCTCCACATCAGCATCTGTAAGGGTCTTCTCGAGATCCTGGAGAACGAAGCCTAAAGCATACTGCTTCTTGCCTTCCGGAATCTTGTCGCCCCTGTAAACATCGAACAACGTAACCTGCTTGAGCAATTTCTTTGCCGCCTTGAAGGCGCTCTTCCTCAGATCGCCATAGCTCACGCTCTCATCCAGGAGGAGGGCGAGATCCCTGCGGACTTCAGGGAACTTAGGCATCTCCTTGAAGGCCACCTTGTCCCTCTTGACAAGAAGGAACAGCGTATTCCAGTTGATCTCGGCAGCGAACACCGGCTGCTTGACATCGAACTTCCTGGCAAGTGAAGGAAGGACCGTTCCCATCACCGCCAGCGGAAGGTGCTGACCAGGAAGGGAATAAGAGACACCTTCACTGAATATGTCAGCAGGTGCAGGAGCCGCTTCCATCTGGTAGATATCAGCTCCAAAACGCCTAAGCAGAAGGTCTACATAGCCCTTCAGCTCGAAATACGAGCTCTTCCCAGGCTGGCGGTTCCAGCTCTTGGCGGAACTGCCGGTGATGAAGAGGGCATATGCAGGATGCTCCTCGTATGAAGCAAGGGTCTTCCCATCACCCTGAGGATCACGGCTGTATACTGAACCATATTCGAAAAGCTTCATAGAAGAAACCTGCCTGTTGATGTTGTATGCGATCACTTCGAGTCCGTTGAACAGGAGGGTCTGCCTCATTACGTTCAGGTCGGAACTGAGCGGGTTGACTATCGCAACGCACTTTTCCTCCGGGAACGAAACGAGCCCCTTGTAATATGCGCTCTTCGTCAGGGAATTGTTCATCGTCTCAACGAATCCGTTGGCTGCCAGGAAGTTGGAAATCCGGTTACGGATAGCTTCCGGTTCAGGTGACGGAGTCGCATTCACGGACATCTTCATATGCTGAGGGAGGTCGATGTTGTTGTAGCCGTAGATCCTGAGGATCTCTTCCACTACATCGCATTCCCTGGTGACATCGATCATATAGGACGGAGCGGCGACAGTTGCTCCGCCAGGCCTCTTCTCGAGGAACTCGTATGTGAGACTGGTGAGTATCCTTTCGATGGTATCGTGACCGATCTTCTTGCCGATGAAGGCCTCGATGCGGTCGTAATCCAGGTCTATGACGGCCTTGGCGACCTTCTCCGGATAGAACTCTTCCATCTTCCCGACAATCTCGCCGCCGGCGATTTCGCGGATCAGGAGGGCTGCCCTCTTGCAGGCATAGCTGCAGATCAGAGGGTCGCAGCCTCTCTCGAAGCGGAAGGAAGCGTCTGTCTGGAGGGAGTGCCTCTTGGACGTCTTGCGGACCGAACCCGGATCGAAATATGCGCTTTCGATGAATACGTCGGTGGTCGTTGCGGTCACACCGGAATCGATGCCGCCGAATACTCCGGCTATGCACATAGGACCTTCGGCATCGGCTATAACGATGTCATCGGCAGCGAGTTTGCGCTCCTGGCTGTCCAGGGTCACGATCTTCTCTCCCTCTCCGGCCCTTCTTACTATCACCTTTCCGCCTTTGATCTTGTCGGCGTCGAAGGTATGGAGAGGCTGTCCGAGTTCCCAGAGGATGAAGTTCGAGACATCCACGACGTTGTCGATAGGCCTAAGTCCGATGGACAGAAGCTTCTTCTGGAGCCATTCAGGAGAAGGTCCTACCTTCACTCCCTTGACCGTGATTCCGCAGTACCTCGGAGCGGCAGTCCTGTCCTGTACATCGATAGGTATACCGGCTCCTTCGCCATCCTTCCAGTCACTGATGTCCGGATATGAGAACTTGCAAGGGATATCATTCAGCTGCATCCAGGCGTAAAGGTCGCGGGCGACTCCGATATGGGAGGATGCGTCCACGCGGTTGGCCGTAATCTCATATTCGATGACCGCCTCGGTCTTGAGATGGAGATAATCCTTGGCCGCCATCCCCACCGGAGCATCTTCAGGCAGCACCTTGATGCCGGAGTGATCCTCTCCGATGCCGAGTTCGTCTTCAGCACATATCATTCCGAAAGATTCCACACCGCGGATCTTGGACTTCTTGATCTTGAAGTCGCCCGGCAGAACGGTACCTATCCTCGCGAAAAGGACCTTCTGGCCGGCTGCTACATTCGGTGCGCCACATACTACGGTCACAGGCTCGGGGCCGCCGTCATCCACCTTGGTTATGTGGAGATGGTCGGAATCCGGATGGGGAACGCATTCAAGGACGTGGGCTACCACGACCCCGGCGAGTCCGCCCGGAATCTCTTCCTGCTCCTGAACTCCATCGACCTCGATTCCGATATCAGTCATCGCGTCCGCGATCTGCTGCGGAGTCAGGCCACACTCGAGATAGTCCTTCAACCAATTGTAAGAAAGCTTCATAACTATTTATTTTTCAATATCTTCCCTGGAAAACAAGGAATTGACGAATTCCTTTTTGTCAAACACCTTAAGGTCATCGATCCCCTCTCCAATCCCGATGAACTTCACCGGCACCTTGAGCTGGTCCACTATTCCTATCACCACACCGCCTTTAGCCGTGCCGTCGAGCTTGGTGACGGCAAGCGAGGTGATGTCGGTCGCCCTGGAGAATTCCTTGGCCTGCTGGTATGCATTCTGGCCGGTAGACGCATCAAGGACAAGAAGGACCTCGTGAGGAGCGTCCGGGATCACCTTGCGCATCACATTGCGGATCTTGGTGAGCTCGTTCATAAGGTCTATCCTGTTGTGAAGGCGGCCTGCCGTGTCGATCAGGACCACATCAGCCTGCTTTGCAACCGCCGACTTCACTGTATCGAAGGCGACGGACGCAGGGTCCGATCCCATACCTTGCTTGACAATCTCCACTCCTGCCCTGTCGGCCCATATCTTTAGCTGGTCGACAGCCGCAGCCCTGAAGGTGTCTGCTGCTCCGATCATAACCTTCTTGCCCATAGCCTTGTACCTGGCGGCAAGCTTTCCGATCGTTGTGGTCTTTCCGACTCCGTTCACACCCACCACCATCACGACGAGAGGACTTTTCCCAAGGTCAAACGGTTCCTCAGGGGTTTCGGCTTCATCGACTTCAAGGAGTTTGCCTATCTCATCCCTGAGCATATCCAGCAACTCATCGAAAGACATATACTTATCCCTGCCGACCCTCTCTTCCAGGCTGTCCACGATCTTGAGCGTGGTGTCAACGCCCATATCCGAAGCCACGAGGGCTTCCTCGATGGCGTCGAGGACATCATCATCCACCCTGGACTTGCCCGCAATGGACCTTGAGAGCCTCTGGAAGAAACCCTCTTTAGTCTTCTTCACCCCTTTGTCGAAAAGTCCCATAACGTTCAATAACTAATCTTACAAATATACGCATTTTAAGGGTAAAATAAAAACGCAGTCCCACGTCGGAGACTGCGTTCCATAAGTTATTCAGTGACTTCTTGAATTACTTCTTGGAGCCAAAAAATTCCTTGGTCTTCTCAGCTTCTACTAGCTGCTCGGTGAAGATGTATGCACCGGTCTTAGGAGACTTGTCCATACGGATGCATTTCACCATACTCTTTGCGCCAGCCTTGGCGGCGAATGTAGCGACTGCTTTCTTTGCCATAACTTAATCTCCTTATTTGATTTCACGATGAACGGTCACCTTGTGGAGGTAAGGGTTGTACTTCTTACGCTCGAGACGCTCAGGTGTGTTCTTCTTGTTCTTGGTGGTGATGTACCTTGAGATTCCAGGTACACCGCTTGCCTTCTGCTCAGTGCATTCGAGGATGACCTGCACCCTGTTTCCTTTTGCTTTCTTTGCCATAACTCAATAGATTTTAAACAAGGCCGACATATCCTTTTTCCTGAGCATCCTTGAGAGCGGCGTCGAGGCCCTTCTTCTCAATGGTTCTCATTCCCTTGGTGGAAACCTTCAGTGTAACGAACCTCTGCTCTTCCTCGGACCAGAACTTCTTGGTCTTGAGGTTGAGAGAGAAATCACGCTTTGTGCGAAGCTTGGAATGGGCAACGTTGTTGCCTATCATTCTCTTTCGTCCTGTAATTTGACAAACTTTTGCCATGATATTTAACTTTTTTATTGATTCAAAATAATTTGCGGGGTGCAAATTTCGTTTAAAAAATCCAAAATTGCAAATACTCTAGACAATTTTGAAGAATCTGCGCCACCGTATGTTATAAGGGAACTTCCTGGACGAATCGGTGGAAAGCCAGATAAGCGAAGGCCGTCCGACGATATGGTCCTCAGGAACGAATCCCCAGTACCTTGAGTCCAGGGAATTGTGCCTGTTGTCCCCCATCATAAAATAATAGTCCTGTGCGAAAGTATAACTTGTTGTTTCTTCTCCGTCGATGAATATCTTTCCATCCTTTACCTTCAGATCGTGCTTCTCGTAGGAAGTGATGAGCCTTTCATAAAGAGGGAGGTTCGATATGGTCAGGTCGACAGTCACACCTTTCTCCGGAATCCAAAGAGGGCCGTAATTGTCACGGGTCCACCTGGTATCCTCAGTGAACGGGAACAGGCTCAGATATGAATCCGGATAATCCGGAGGGAACACATCCAGATTGGGTTCCACGCTTGCAACCGAGGAATATCCTTTTACTTCTTCGAGCATCTGAGCCGTCAGAGGCATAGCCGGATAACCAGGGAGGTCGCCGTCGAAATACAGTTCCCCGAGATTGAGGCCGAGTTTTTCCAGATTCTTGGAATTAATCCTCTGCCCGGTCGTGGTGACCCTGTAGGTCAGCTGGATGCCCGGATAGACTTCCTGCTGGACTCCGTCGATCCACACCAGACCGTCCCTGACCTCGAGAGTGTCACCCGGGACAGCCACGCATCTCTTGACATAATGGTCTTCCTTGTCCACGGGACGGACCTTGAGGGGGCCGCCGTTGGCGATCGCATAATCCCTGCCTGCATTCCTTACCCACGCATAGTAATCCTCGGAAGGGAAACGCGACAGGACGGTGTCGCCGTGAGGGAAATTGAATACCACATAATCTCCGCGCTCCACGTTCCTGCGGCCCTTGAGCCTGCGGTAGTCGTTATGGATGAGAGTCGAATAGGACTCTTTGCCGAATATGACGTTGTGCGTGAAGGGTACGGTGAGAGGCGTCTCCGGAACCTTCGGGCCGTATGCGACCTTGCTGACGAAAAGATGGTCTCCCGTATAGAGAGAGCTCTCCATCGACGATGAAGGGATCTTGAATGCCTGGAAGAAGAACATATTGATGAACGTGACGACGATGACGGCGAAGACGATGGCGTCTAGCCAGTCAAGCCATACATTGTGCTTCTCCCCCTCCTTGTACTGCTTCTTCCAGAACATCCAGTTCACCTTGCGTGTGATGTGCCAGTCGAAGATGACAATGAGACCGAGGAGCCACCAATAGTTTCCTAGCCATATTACCCAAGCAATGTAGAGGATCATCCAGAAGGACATCCTTACCCACTTGTTGTGGTAAATTGCACTCAAAGTCTCTTTCACAGACTTACTTTACAGAATTGACGATAGCTTCGAAAGCCTGAGGGTTGTTCATAGCCAGGTCGGCGAGAACCTTGCGGTTGAGGCCGATGTTCTGCTTTGCGAGCTTGCCCATAAACTGGGAGTAGCTGATACCGTACTGACGGGCAGCGGCGTTGATCCTCTGGATCCAAAGGGCACGGAAAGTGCGCTTCTTAGCCTTGCGGTCACGGTAAGCATAGGTAAGTCCCTTTTCGTAGGTGTTCTTTGCTACAGTCCAGACATTCTTTCTGGAGAGGAAATTTCCGCGGGTTCTCTTGAGAATCTTCTTGCGGCGAGCCCTGGAGGCTACTGAATTTACTGATCTTGGCATAATCTGATCTTTTTTCGGAGGCAGTGACCGCAACTGATGCGATACTTTTTACTGCGTTCCAGTTAAACTGATAAAAAACTACTAGAGGACCAACATTTCCTTTACCCTCTTGATATCGACTGGTTCGACGATAGCGAAGTGGTCAAGATTTCTCTTACGTTTCTTGGTCTTCTTGGTGAGGATGTGGCTGTGATAAGCGTGCTTCCTCTTGATTTTTCCTGTTCCGGTAAGCGTGAAGCGCTTTTTGGCACCGGAGACGGTCTTAAGCTTTGCCATTGTTTTAAAAAATAAAAGTTAATATAATGAGGTTTATTGCTTCTTCTTGACAGGAGCGATCATCATAGTCATCCTCTTCCCTTCCAGGGAAGGCATATTCTCGGCCCTTCCGAACTCCTCGAGTTCTACGGCGAACCTCAGAAGCTGCTTTTCTCCCTGGTCCGCGAACATAATGGAACGGCCGCGGAAGAAGATGGTTGCCTTGACTTTCGAACCTTCCTCAAGGAACTCCCTGGCGTGCTTGAGCTTGAACTGGAAGTCGTGCTCATCGGTGTTAGGCCCGAAGCGGATCTCCTTGATGACCACCTTGGAGGCATTCTGCTTCATCTCCTTGGCCTTCTTCCTCTGCTGGTACAGATACTTCTGGTAGTCCAGTATCTTGCACACCGGAGGCTCGGCCTTGGCGCTGATTTCCACCAAGTCCAGTTCCATCTCATCGGCCATCTGCAGAGCCTTCGAGATTGGATAGATGCCCGGCTCGGCGATGTTGTCGCCGACAAGTCGAACCTGAGGAGTGATTATCTCCTCGTTGATGTTCAGTTCATCGTCAGCCTTCTGTCTGACGAATGAACGCTGGCCACGGGCCCCGGATGCTGATTTTGTGCCGGAATTCGGCTTGAATCCGGTGGATGGTCTGGAACCTCCGTAATGTGGTTTCGGCTTGTAAGGCATTCTTTTCTTAAACTTCTCCTGTTAAATTAAACAAAATCAATGCGTGGACACAAACTATGCCAGTTCTGCGGCCGTCTGGGCCTTGAACCAGGCAATGAAGTCATCCACTTTCATAGTGCCGGCATCGACACCCTCCTTTCTGACGGAAACTGTTCCCTCTGAAACTTCCTTTTCGCCGACGATAGCCAGCACAGGAACTCTCAGCAACGAAATCTCCCGGATCCTCTTGCCGAGGGTTTCGTTTCTGTCATCTACGGAGGTGCGAATATCGGAATTATTCAGCAAACTGCAAACTTTTTTTGCAAAATCTGAATATTTCTCACTGATTGGCAGTACTTTAACCTGATCTGGACTGAGCCAGAGAGGAAGGTGTCCGCCGGTGTGCTCGAGGAGCACGGCAGTGAATCTCTCGATGGAGCCGAACGGTGCCCTGTGGATCATCACCGGACGCTTCTTGCTGCCGTCGGAGTCAGTATATTCGAGCTGGAACCTCTCAGGAAGGTTGTAGTCGACCTGGATGGTACCGAGCTGCCACTTCCTGCCGATTGCATCCTTGACCATAAAGTCGAGCTTTGGTCCGTAGAACGCTGCCTCGCCATATTCCACGACGGTGTTGAGGCCCTTCTCGGCCGCAGCCTCGATAATCGCGTTCTCAGCCTTCTCCCAATTCTCGTCGCTGCCGATATACTTGGCCTTGTTCTGAGGGTCGCGGAGGGAAATCTGGGCAGTGTACTTGTCGAACTTGAATATCCTGAACACATACAGGATGAGGTCGATGACCTTCTCGAATTCGCCCTTGAGCTGGTCCGGAGTGACGAACATATGGGCATCGTCCTGGGTGAACGAGCGTACCCTGGTGAGTCCGTGGAGCTCGCCGCTCTGCTCGTAACGGTACACGGTTCCGAATTCTGCAAGGCGCAGAGGCAGATCCTTGTAGGAACGAGGGGACGAGCGGAAAATCTCGCAGTGGTGAGGGCAGTTCATCGGCTTGAGCATATACTCTTCACCTTCCTGCGGTGTATGGATAGGCTGGAACGAGTCCTTGCCGTACTTGGCATAGTGGCCGGAAGTGACGTACAGGTCCTTGCTTCCGATATGAGGACTGACTACAGGAAGGTAGCCGTATTCGTTCTGCTTCTTCCTGAGGAACTTCTCGAGTTCGAAGCGCATCACGGAACCCCTTGGCAGCCAGAGAGGCAGGCCGAGGCCGACGCGGGATGAGAACATAAAGAGTTCCATCTCCTTGCCGAGCTTGCGGTGGTCGCGTTTCTTGGCTTCTTCGAGCACCACGAGATATTCATCGAGCATGCTCTTCTTAGGGAAGGTGATTCCGTAGATACGGGTAAGCTGTCCGCGGGTTTCGTCACCGCGCCAGTATGCTCCGGCAAGCGCCGTAAGCTTGACCGCCTTGATGACCTCCGTGCTGCGGAGATGAGGTCCGCGGCAAAGGTCGGTGAAGTGGCCGTTGTTGTAATATGTGATGGTGCCGTCTTCAAGTTCGCTGATGAGCTCGCACTTGTACTGGTCACCTTTTTCTTCAAAATGCTTGAGGGCCTCTTCCTTGGATACGTCGATCCTGACG
Organism: uncultured Bacteroidales bacterium; assembly: GCA_905235085.1. GTDB lineage: Bacteria > Bacteroidota > Bacteroidia > Bacteroidales > UBA932 > Cryptobacteroides. The sequence continues at coordinate 83,741 of CAJOKD010000019.1, forward strand.
TATGGCTGCTTCTCGCGTGCGAGTTCCAGCATCCTCTTCTCAATCTTCGGGAAGTCAGCGTCGGTAAGCTGCCTGCCGCCGAGATCCACGTCATAGTAGAAACCGTTCTCGATCGCAGGTCCGATGCCGAACTTGACTCCAGGATACATCTCTTCAAGGGCTTCAGCCATAAGATGTGAAGACGAATGCCAGAAAACCCTCTTGGCTTCGTCGTCGTCCCACTTCAGCAGGACGATAGAGCAGTCTTCTTCGATCGGACGCATAAGGTCACGGGTCTCTCCCTTGCCTATGGAAGTGTCACCGGCTTTCTTTACCGCGATGGCCAGCACTTCTTCCGCGAGCCTCGGACTGATGCTCGCTGCAATTTCATAACCCGTTACGCCTTTCTCGAAGGCCCTGACGCTACCGTCAGGAAATGTGATGTCAATCATAAAAACTAAAATAAATTGGTCTAACCAGTGATTTACAAACCAAGTACTTGAACTTGGCTAGCCATATTATTAGCCAAAAGACAAAGATACGAATTTATTTGCTATTTTTGCATAATAATATAGGTATAAGTACAATGAGCAACGAGTTTTCATCCTCCGCTTCCTGGAACAAAGCGGCTGTCGCCGGATTCGTGATGGCGGCCGTCACCATAGCGATGGAACTCCTCAAGGGTTGGTCCGGAACGGCTGGAGGATTCCTGGGAGTATTACTGAACCTGCTGGTCTCGATAGCCAAGATCGTAGTCTGCGTGATCCTCTTCCGGAACCTGATGGGAAGGTTCGCCTTCGGATTCAGTGGTGTGACTTACCCGAGGCTTCAACACTATGGATTGAAACTGGCTCTGTTTTCCTCCCTGCTCTGCGCTGCGTTCGCCCTGTACCAGGCCATCCAGATGGATCCGGAAGAAATCAGGTCCGCCGTGGAAGCGAGCTCCTGGCAGTTTGGATCCATTCTGGATTCGAATACCGAAGCGGCGATCGAGCAGTTGTTCCCGAAGCTTCCGGCCATCACTTTCTTCTTTATGTTCGGATACTGCTTCCTTTGGGGATGGAGCCTGTCCACACTCTTCGCCAGGGGCTTCGCACAGGTCCGCGATCCTTTCGACGACACCTTCGGCGGTGACGACCAATCAATTGACAATCAGTAATCTATATGGAATATTCAAAAGATCTTTCGATAATCGTTCCTCTCTACAACGAGGAGGAATCGCTTCCTGAACTGCTTGCCTGGATAAGGAGCGTGATGAACGCTCAGGGCTATTCTTACGAAGTGATATTCGTAGACGACGGAAGCACCGACGGGTCGTGGGACAAGATACTCTCGCTCGCTGAAGGAGACGAGCGGATCAAAGGCATTTCCTTCCGCCGCAATTACGGCAAATCAGCAGCCTTGTACCACGGATTCGCAAAAGCCGAGGGACGTGTTGTGGTGACTATGGATGCAGACTTGCAGGACTCCCCCGAGGAGATTCCCGAAATGTACCGGATGGTGGTCGAAGACGGCTACGACGTGGTTTCCGGCTGGAAGCAGCACCGTCAGGACAACAAGGTGACCAAGAACCTTCCTTCCAAGCTATACAACGCCACGGCCAGGAAGATCACCGGCATCAAGCTCCACGATATGAACTGCGGCCTCAAGGCATACAGGAACGATGTGGTGAAGAACATCGAGGTCTACGGCGAGATGCACAGGTACATTCCGTACCTGGCCAAGAACGCCGGATTCTCAAAGATAACTGAGAAGCCGGTCCATCACCAGAAGCGCAAATACGGCAAGAGCAAATTCGGAATCGAGCGTTTCATCAACGGTTTCCTCGACTTGCTGAGCCTTTGGTTCCTGGGCACTTTCGGGAAGAAACCGATGCACTTCTTCGGTTTCTCCGGCCTGCTGATGTTCCTTGTAGGATTCATAATGACAGTCTGGATCATAGTGGCCAAGCTGCTGCACCAGACACGTGGTATCCACTACAGGGCAGTCACCGACCAGCCTCTTTTCTATCTCGCCCTGGTAGCGATAATCCTGGGAGTGATCCTGTTCCTGGCCGGATTCATCGGCGAGATGGTGTCCCGCAATTCCCAGGAAAGGAACAAATACAACGTAAAAGACCAGATACGATAGGCTATGGACGAAGGTACTTACACCTTGGGTGAACTGCTGGCGGAGACTTCCTATGCCAGGATATACCGCGTGACAAAGGGGGACAAGGATTTCCTTCTCAAGACCCCGAAAGAAGGCAACGTGGTATTCCTGGATATGATCAGGAAGGAATACCAACTCTCTCTCAAGCTGCAGCACCCTTTCCTTGCCAGCGTTTACGAATATACCGAAAGCTCCCCGGCGGGTCCCGGAATCCTGATGGAGTATTCCGACTCCAGGAGCCTTCGTGAATTCCTGTCCGAAAAACCTTCCCTCAAACTTCGCCTGAAGATCCTGGACCAGTTGCTGGATGCTGTCTCCTACATCCACGGATGCGGGCTCGTCCACAACAACCTCGATCCGAAGGATATCCTTGTCACCAAGAATGGCGACAACGTAAAGATCATTGACTTCGGTCTTTCCCCAGAGGATGTGGGGACTCTGGTCAAGGGTGGCAGGCTCAGCCTGGACTACATTTCTCCGGAGCTGGAAGCCAATTCCAGGAAGCTGGACAAGAGAAGCGATATCTACTCTCTCGGCAAGATCATAGACGATATGTTCGGCGGGAAGTACGGTAAGATAGTCGATAGATGTACCAGGAAGAAAGCCGGGAAACGCTTCGACAACGTGGAACAGCTCAAGGCTGCATTCGAGGGTAACCACACCCCGTGGAAGTTCTTGCGCGGCCTCCTGTTAGCGGCGCTTATCCTGACGCCTTCGTATTTCGCGATCAGGCAGAGAATAGATATGGGCAAGACCGACAAGAGGATCGACAGTCTGAGGAACGCTCTATCCGAGAGTTATGCGAGACTGGATTCTCTCAAGCTTCTCGCGGACAACGAACTTCTGGTCAGGGATTCTATCAACGATTTGATTGACAGGAAGTTGGACGATGGTGTTACAAGGGCCAGCTTCATAATCGACACCACCAGGGACTGGATGATTGCACAACAAGCTATCTCAGACCATATCCAGCTCAAGCATTGGGTCGATTCAATCTGCCGTTCCTACCCAGAGCCTCTCGCGGCAATGGTAAAGTACCATTATGAAGAGTCATACGCCGAGCACTGGAATAAGTTGAACAGGGTCTATTCCGCGAAATGGGGAGACAAGCAGGAAGAGAAGCCTGACACTTTACGATAATATATCTACTGCAGTATACCAGAGAGGGTAACCCTGAGGTCATCCTCTTTTTTGTCCGGAGGTCGGAGGTCACTGGTCAGCGGCACGGTTTAGACATACTAGGCCACCGTCAATCCTGCCATACACAAAACAAAAGAGGCTGACTCATTTCTGAATCAGCCTCTCGAAGAACGGCGGCGACCTACTCTCCCAACTGGTGGGTCAGTAC
>CAJOKD010000020.1 GCA_905235085.1 uncultured Bacteroidales bacterium
TCATGAGAGCAAATTTATAACTTTATCGCTTTCTTCCGCCTCTTACGAGGTCAAAAAACACGGAAATATTCCGGTGAGCCCAAAATCGACACCATCTGATTAATCATCTGATTGAATATCAATACTTTCCGTACCAGCCTCGAAATGACTGGAACTGCCTCTGACTGTCGGATCTCGCCCGAAGCGCACCGAAGCGTCTTCCCAGTCGTCATCTTTGGAAATGAAACCTGGAATGAACAATCTTTCCCCAGAATGTTAGTCAACATCCTCCGTACCAAATTGTCCATCGATAACCTTACTTGACGGAGGTCAGGTTTTTGAAGCGGAGGGTATCTTGAAGCCGATCGCGGCTATGAAGATACTCATCAACGGGGATATCCAGTTGAAGAAACAGAATGGGGCATACGCCATCGTGGCGACACCCAGGATGGTAGCCTGGGTCATTCCGCAACTGCTCCAAGGGAACAGAGGAGATGTCACCGTAGCCGAGTCCTCGATGGAACGGCTGAGCAGTTCCGGAGCATAGCCCTTCTTGGAGTAAAGACCCTGGAACAGATTGCCTGTCAAGATGATGGAGAGGTATTGGTCAGAGACTATCCCATTCAGTACCGTACCGGTTGCAACCGTCCCGGCAACCAGCGATGTCCGTCTGCGGCTTAAAGGAATCAACAGGGACGCTAGATTGTGCAGCATACCGCTGGCATTCATACAGCCTCCGAAACATAGAGCACAGATTATCAGATAGACGGTATTGAGCATACCTGTCATTCCGCGGGAAGCGATGAGGCTGTCGACTTCCGGACTTCCCGTCTGCAGGGAGACGGAATTGTAGATTGTCTCCACGGTTCCGGCAAACAGGACCTTGGCCTTGCTGCCCTCGGTAATCTTACTCCCTATCTCAGATATGATATGCGGCTGGGCAATGATACTTGCTGCAGCCGCCACGGCGACCGACAGTCCCAGCACGATGATCGCAGGATATTTGCGCGCGATAAGCCACCCGGTGAAAACAGGAACCAGAAGCAGCCACGGACTGATATTGAACTTGCTTCCCAGCACATCCCTGTATACGGTAACCTGCGAGGCATCCGATCCCTGATGGGTAAAGCCGAGGACCAGGAATATGACCAGGGTGATGGTGATGGACGGTACGGTCGTGATCATCAGGTTGCGGATATGCTTGAACAGCGGGACTCCGTTCATCGAAGAGGAAAGGACGGTGGTATCGGACAGCGGAGATATCTTGTCCCCGAAATATGCACCCGAAATGATAGCTCCGGCTATCAACCCTTCGCTGAATCCCAAGGCCTTGCCGATTCCCAGCAGCGCCACGCCGATAGTCGCGATAGTGGTCCAGGAACTTCCTATCATTACCGAAACCACGGCACAGATTACACAGGCGGTTACCAGGAACACCTTCGGGGATATGATCTGCACCCCATAGTAAATCAGGGTCGGGATGACCCCGCTCATAGTCCAGGTCCCTGAAATAGCCCCGATCAGGAACAGGATGACTATCGCCGTCGTGACATTTCCAATATTGCTGGAAATGGCCTTCTCAAAATCTTTCCAGGGAGTTTTGAAAAGCCGCAGCGACAGCCATATACAGATACCGGCCGCCGTTAAAAGGGCGACCTGGCTGGCACCGAGGATTGAATCGCTGCCGAAAATGCTGACGTCCAGCGCAAGCAGGGCTACGAGGACGATGATTGGGACGAGGGATATCAGAATCCGCGTCCGCGAATGGCGTGTCATAGCTGCGAAAAATGGAGCCTCGTCCTACAGGTTTGCTGCCAGGACTCGGCGGAGATCCTTTTCGTTCTTGATTTCTTCAGGACTCAGTCTGCCGTCGACAATGAGGTGTGCCACCGGCAGAGAGGAAATATTATATACGATTGCAGCCTGCGAGGCGGCCCCGCGGCCGTCACAGACATTGATCCAAGGCAAGTTCTGGCTCTTCACCGCACTCGCCCAGACACCCTTGTCAGTATCGAGGGACACCGCATATATCTCGAGTCCCTTCGGATGATACTGGTTGTACAAAGGAAGGAGCACTTCCTGGTTGAACATCTTCTGAGCAGCATCCGAAGCCTGCCAGAAATACACCAGGACAGCCTTCGCTCCGACGCTGCCGAGCGATACCTTGCTGCCATCCATCGAAGGAAGCTCGACCTCAGGGAACGTGGTTTCGCGGGCATTCTGCATAGTCAAGTCCATCGACAGGGCGTTGGCACGACGCTGCGTTTCACGGGCGAGGCCTGCCACATACTTGGACTTAGGATACACGGTCTTCAAGGAGTCGTAGACATTCTGGAAATGAAGGGCATCCGTAGACTGGCTGAAAACCAGGAAGTTGTCATTCACCTTCTGGTAAAGGACAGGGATCGCGGTCAGAGACTTGCTGTTCTCCATCACGTACTTGACGCGCGAACGGTAGTAATTGACATATTCCCTGGAGGCACGTGGGCCGTCGCCTTCCTCGACCGCGGATTCGAAACTGCCGATGAATGAAGCATAGTCATCCTCAACCTTCTTGAGTTTGACACACTCTTCGGAGCCCTCTACGGAATACTGCCCGAGAGTGTCGGAAACGACCTTGACCTTGTCTCCTTTCTGCAGCAGCAAGGATGCGATCTTGGTGTCTCCCTTGAAGATGTAGATGAACTCAGGCTGGCCGTCCTCGATCTTCAATCTGTACGAATAATCACCTGAAGCATCAGTCTTCACGGTGTCGAGCACGGTGAAAGAACTTCCGGAAAGCTGCTTGATGACTACTTCGGTGTCAGGAGCTCCGGAAAGTATGCCGTCGATACGGACCTTGTCAGCACAGGATGTGGCTGCAAGGAGCAAGACCGCGGCGGCGAGGATGAGTTTACAATTTTTCATATTCCTTGAATATCGAGTCTGCGATAGCCTGGTTCTCCTCTGCGGAAACCTTCAGCTTTTCCTTCCTGAAATCCAGATCCGACTCGCTCTGGAGCGGAACCAGATGTATGTGTGTATGAGGAACTTCCATCCCAAGCACGGCTACTCCTACCCTCTTGCAAGGAACAGCCGCCTTCAATGCTACGGCCACCTTGCGGGCGAAGGACCAGAGACCTTCGTAGGTCTTTTCGTCAAGATGGAATATATAGTCGTCCTCGACGTTCTTCGGGATCACCAGGGTATGTCCCTTAGCCAAAGGATTGATGTCGAGGAAAGCATAGTAGTCCTCGTTCTCAGCCACCTTGAAAGAAGGGATTTCGCCCTTCGCGATCATAGTGAAAATCGTTGCCATTGCCGTCAGAGTGAAATATCCAGGATCTTGAATTTAAGGATGCCGGACGGCACCTTGGCTTCGACGACCTCTCCCTTGGAATGTCCCAGAAGAGCCTTTGCAATAGGGGTGGTAGCCGCAAGTTTGCCGTGGGCGAAATCAGCCTCGGTCTCTCCTACGATGGTGAATTCCATAACCTGCTTCATTGCAATGTTCTCCACCTTCACCTTGTTCATCATCGAGACCTTGTCAGTACCTACCTGCGATTCGTCGATGATCTTGGCATTGGCCACCAAGTCCTTGAGCCTTGCGATCTTCACCTCGAGAAGTCCCTGGGCCTCACGGGCTGCATCATATTCAGCATTCTCCGACAAGTCTCCCTTCTCCCTCGCCTCGGCGATGGCGGCGGAAATAACCGGACGCTGGGCCAAAGCCTCTGCAAGGTCCTTTTTCAGTTTGTCCAACCCTTCCTGGGTCATATAATGGATATCAGCCATAATGTATTTTTGTGTTTCTTTTAGCTTTCATAAAACTGAACCGAGTTCCGCCTTTATCCGGCGGAACCCGTTTCGTTCGTTTCATCGCAAAGATAGGAATTAATTCTGAATATTCCTAAATCCTCCCGGAAGTGCAGTCTTCCCTGTCCTTCACCAGCTGGATCCTCAAGTCTTCGAGAGAGCCGAACTTGCGTTCGTCTCGGATCTTCCGGACGAACGCCACCTTGAGGTCCAGGCCATAGATGTCTTCGTCGAAGTCGAATATGTTCACTTCTACGGTGCGCTGGTTGCCGCTGCCGACGGTCGGCCTGACCCCTATGTTGCACATTCCCTTGAGTTTCCTCCCGACAGTCTCGACATCGACGGAATACACTCCATTACCCGGCACCAGTTTCAGAGGTTCGTAATGCTGGATATTCGCTGTCGGGAAACCAATCGTACGGCCGAGCCTGTTGCCGGCAACCACCACCCCGGTCAAGGAATATCCGTAGCCGAGCATCTCCGAGGCCGACCTGACATCTCCGTCAGCCAGAGCCTCCCGGATCTTGGTCGAACTGACCACGGTCTCTCCTCCACCAACTGAAACACTGTCAGTAAGGATGACTTCGAGGCCAAGTCCGAGGGCCACTTCACGGATCTGTGCGGTGGTAAGCTTGTCACCTCCCACCCGGTTGTCGTAGCCGAGCAGGAGGGCCTTCCCGCCGAACCTGCCGATCACATATTCCTTCAGATACTCACTGGTCGTCAGCCGGCTGAACTCCTTGGTGAAGGGCAGCACCTCTATCCGGTCCACCCCTATCGCCCTGAGCAGCTGCTCCTTTTCCTTTAGGGAAGTCAGGAGCCGCAAGTTCCGGGCATCATCCTGCAGGACATTCCGGGGGTGAGGCCAGAAAGTGACGATCATACTCTCGTCCCCTCTGTCCCTTGCAGCCTTCACAAGCTGTTCTATCACAAAACGGTGTCCGAGGTGGACACCGTCGAAAAAGCCGGTCGCTATAACCATTTCACTAGTTCAAAGTCCTGTCTGTGAGGCAGAAGCGGATTCTTGGCGTACATCCTGGTCGCAACCTGGTACATACCTGTCTTGTCCGGGATGAACTCGGCCCTGTAGGTCGCCACTCCGTCGTTGAAGTCGACGCACTTGAGCTCGTTGGTCTCCTGGATATGGAGCTTCTGCTTGTGGTCGGTAGTCGCGAACAGCATCTCAACTCCTATGTCCTCAGGACTGAGGTCGGCCAGGTTGAGTACGACTTCCACCTTCAGGTTGTTGTCCATAGACAGGGTGTACGAAGGATCCGGCTGGGTCTGCGAGATCACTTCGATATTCTTCCACTGGCGGAGCAGTCTCTTCTTCCAGCGTGCGATCTGCCTTGCCTCGTGGTAGTCATCGGCCACCAGTTCTGAATTGCGCTTCGCCTGAGGGATGTAGTACTGATTGCAATAGTCAGTAAGCATCCTGTTGGTAGTGAAGTTGCTGGCAACCTTCGCAACGGTGTTCTTGATGTAACCGCACCAAACCGGAGAAAGACCCTGCTCCTTGTCTACATCGTAGTAGGCAGGAGCTATCTCGTTCTCGATGATGGTATAGATGGTAGCTGCATCCAGCTCGTTCTGGTAGTTCTGGTCGTCGTATGACCTTTCCATAGGAAGCGCCCATCCGGCTCCTTCCTGGTAGCCTTCCACCCACCATCCGTCGAGGACGGAGAAGTGCATTACACCGTTCATGGCAGCCTTCTCGCCTGACGTTCCGGAAGCTTCGAGAGGCCTGGTCGGATTGTTCATCCAAACGTCGACTCCCTGCACGAGCCTCTTGGCAAGGGAAATATCATATCCAGGTACGAAGACTATCTTGCCGATGAAGCGGTCCTGCTTGGATATTTCGACGATCCTCTTGATCAAGTCCTGACCCGCCTTGTCGGCAGGATGGGCCTTTCCGGCGAAGAGGAACTGGACCGGATGTACCGGATCGTTGACTATGGCGTCGAGACGGTCCAGGTCGGTAAACAGAAGGGTTCCCCTCTTGTAGGTGGCGAAACGCCTTGCGAAACCGATCGTAAGCACATCGTCCCTCAGGTTCTCCTTGATCGCCACGATCTGGCTCGGAGAATAATGGTTGCAGAGGGATGGATCCGATATCCTGCTCTTCACGACCCTGACCAGCCTGGACTTCAGATGCTTCCTGGTCTCCCATATCTCGGAATCCGGGACCTCGTATATGCCGTTGAAGCAAGACTTGTCGTAGTGGTGGGTCTTGAACTCAGGCCCGAATACACCTGCGTGTATCTTCTTCCACTCGGCCGAAGCCCAGGTCGGATAGTGGACTCCGTTGGTGACGTAACTGATGTACAGCTCCTCAGGAAGGTATCCGGGATACATCCTGTTGAATATGTCCTTGCTGACTTCTCCGTGGAGCCAGGAAACTCCGTTCACATTCTGGGAACAGTTGGCTGCAAGGAAACTCATCGAGAATTTCTCGCCGCGATCCTCCGCGTTGGCCTTTCCGAGTCCCATCATAGTCTCCCAGTCTATCTTCAGGCGCTGAGGATAATGACCGATGTATTTCCTAAGCAGACCCTCATCGAAGGCATCGTGACCGGCCGGTACAGGTGTGTGGGTAGTGAACAAGGATGAAGACCTGACCACTTCCATAGCTTCGCCGAAATCGAGGTTTTCGTCCTGGATATACTCCCTGAGCCTCTCAAGTCCGGTGAAAGCCGCGTGTCCTTCGTTGCAGTGATAGATCTGAGGTTCGATACCCAGGTTCCTCAGGGCCCTGATTCCACCTACGCCGAGCAGGAGCTCCTGCTTCAAGCGATTCTCCCAGTCGCCTCCGTAGAGGTGGTGGGTAACCTCACGGTCCTCCGGAATGTTGGCCTCGTAATCAGTATCGAGGAGATACAGGTCGGTACGGCCCACTCCGACCTTCCAGATTCTGGCAGTAATCGTCCTGCCCGGGAAGGCCACGCTTGTAGTCATCCAGTTCCCATTGGAATCCATAACCGGCTGAGCAGGAATCTTGGTGAAATCCTGGGCATCATAGCGGGCTATCTGCATACCGTTACCGGTGATAACCTGGGTGAAATAGCCGTAGCGGTAAAGAAGTCCCACGGCAACGAGGTTGACGTTCATATCGCTCGTCTCCTTCAGGTAGTCGCCGGCGAGAAGGCCGAGGCCGCCCGAATATATCCTCAGGGAAGTGTCCAGACCGTACTCCATACAGAAGTATGCGACCAGAGGGTCGGTGCGCTGGGACTTCAGGGCCATATATTCGTTGAACTCGTCCATTATCGCATTGAGCCTGCCGACGAACTCCTCATCCTTGGCAAGGGCCTTGAATTTCTTCAGGCTCACCACGTCGAGAAGGGCCATAGGGTTGTGCTTGGTCTTGTCCCAGATTTCGGGATCGATCGACTTGAACAGGGACTTGGCGGACTCGTTCCAGCACCACCAGAGGTTCTTGGAAAGCGTCTCGAGACCTGAGATGGCATCCGGCAGATGCCTGGTCACCATAACGCTCTTCCAGGACGGATCGTTTATACCTACCTTCTTGTAAGCCACAGGCTGGTCATCGTTGAATTCGTCAGGGAAGGCACCTTGCGCCTCGATAACCTTGGAGAGGGCCAGCGAATATGCCTCGTTGTAGTAGCGGATCTGGTTCTCCCAGAGAGCTATGGTGGAAACATCCCTTGCAGAATCCATATACTTCCTGCGACCTTCACCGTCAAGGGCGGCGATCTCCTTTATCCTTTCCACGACGCCGTCCACGACATCGAAATAGTTCGAGTCATTACGGTCGGTCACCGTGATCCCAGGATGGTCTTTCCCGTAATGTGACCTGACCCACAGGCCGAATCCAGAGAGGCTCGTAGTGAGCGTAGGGATGCGGAAAGCTAGGCTCTCCAGCGGGGTATATCCCCAAGGCTCGTAATATGAAGGGAACAGCGTCAGATCCAGGCCGGCGAGGAGGTTGTAATACTTCATATTGAAAACCCCGTCGGTACCGTTCAGGTACGAAGGGATGAAATAAACCTTCACGCGGCTGCCCTTGGCATTGTTGAAGCCAAGTTCCCTGAAGCGGCGGGTTACCACGTCATATTCAGGATTCATCAAGTAATGGGAAATCTGGGTGGTGTACTGAGGGTTCTTCCCTTCAAGCTTGGACACCAGTTCCTTGTCCGCCCCGTTATGGCCGGAAGGAATCATTATGAAAGCCTGGATGTCCCTTCCCTCAGGTTCGGTGTCTTCCAGTTTCTTCAGGGCGTCAATGAATACATCGATACCCTTGTTGCGGTACTCGTAACGCCCGCCGATTCCGATCAGGATTGCATCCTTGGATACTTCCTCTCCGGACATTGCGGCAGCTACTTCCAGGAGCCTTGCCCTGGCGGCCTTGCGCTTGGCCTCGTATTCCTCATCCGTGGCCGGAGTGATTGAATTCTCAAATCCGTTAGGTGTCACGACATCCACAGGACGCTTCAGGAAACGTTCACATTCCTTTGCCGTGATTTCGCTCACGGTCGTGAATGCATCGGCATTCTGGGCGGACACCTTCTCTATCGAGTGAAGGGCGGTCACGCCGAACTGCTGGGCTTTCTGGTCCCCGTCGTAAAGATTCATCGAATCGTAGAGCGGAAGGTTGTTGCCCGCGATGCAGCGGCCGACCACGGTGGCGTGGGTGGTGAATACCGTAGCTATCGGAAGCGATGTCGACTTCAAGTAAAGCAGTCCGGATCCGGTCTGCCACTCGTGGAACTGGGCGACGACCTTGTCCGATGCACTCAGGTTGAACCTGTAGAAACTCTCGATCACGTGACCTGCGGCATATCCGAAGAGGACGTTCTCGCGGTAGTCCCAGTTGCCCGTGATGGAATCGACGCCGAAGCGCTTCCAGTATTCGGAAAGGATATCGTTCTGTTTTGTAAGGAACTGCTTGAAGTCTATGAGTATGGCGATCGGTTTGCCGGGGACGTTCCACCTGCCGACACGCACCCTGAGACCTTCAGAGGCGGCGTGGGTTTTCCATAGACTGTAGAGGTGTGTATCCTCGATGAAGTCCGGGTTCGTTTCCGTGTCCATCCAAACGTCAGGTCCGACAAGGATGTGGTGTTTGTGGAGTTGCTGTTTGAGGTAGAGAGACTTGGTGGCTATCACCGTGTAGATTCCTCCAACCTTGTTGCAGACTTCCCAGCTGACTTCGAAGAGGTAGTCTGGATTGATCAGTTCGTTTGCCATTTATCTACTTTTTCTTGACGGGTTTTACGGTTTTCGCAGTTTTCTTGGTTTTCGGTTTAGCGGTTTTCGCAGGAGCCTTGGCCTCCGGCGTCCCGGCCACGAACGTGGCCTCAGACATACGCGTGAACGTGGTGACCGCATCGTCTATCCTGATGATGAAGTCGCTCAGGGCGTTCATATAATTGATGAAGGCCTCGTATGGCGTGTTGTAAGGGTTGAAGTAGCTGTGGACTTCTCCGTCCGAGAAGAACTTCGTACTCATATAGTAGAAATGGTCGCTCTCCTGGAGGTGTCCGAAATCTTCCCACAGTACAGGGTCGTTGACAAGGGCTAGCTTTTCAGTCTGCTCGTAAAGCTTGTTGTAAGCATCCTGCTGGAGTTCATTACCCAGCCAGGCGGTGATGTCCCTCTCCTCATCGGCCCAGGAAATAGCATCCGGGACGCTGATCTCGGCTATCGCCTTGTGTTTCCTGGCCGCAAGTGTCGGAGTCGTGAATTCGAAAGAACCGTCTCCAAGCAATACCTCCGGCAGGTAACGCATAAACTCGAATATGCCTGAAGCCTCCTTCTGATGCTCTCCGAAGGTCTCGTAATCCATAAAGAGGTTCACGATGCCACCGTCGGCCGCCTTCAGCCAGGAAAGGAACTTCTCCCCGGTCAACGGCCAGTCTTTCCATCCCTGGTCGGAGAACCTGAAAGCGATGTCGTCGCTCAGGGTATAATTGCGGAGAAGGAGCTTGAGATGCTTCTGGAGAGGATTTGTATAGATATAATCCGGGCTCTTCCAGCCGAGGATATGCTTCGCCCCTTCGGCCAGCATAGTCTTGAATCCGAGGTCGTAGACCTGCTTGCCGATGGCATCGGAATAGATCAGCTCGGTATTCCTGAATGCAGTGGGCTTGATTCCGAAATGATCCTCGATGGCCTTTGAATGCTTCTCCACCTGATGCTTGAACTCAGAAGCGGAAGCAAGGGAAGCCAGGGAATGGTAATATGTCTCAGCGAGGAACTCCACGCAACCGGTGTCAGCCAGTTTCCTGAAACTGTCGATGACCTCCGGCTCATACCTGTCGAACTGCTCGAGAGCCGAACCCGTGATGGAGAACGTCACCTTGAAATCCCCCTTATGCTTCTCGATCAGGTCGAGAAGGAGCTTGTTCATAGGGAGATAGCACCGCCGGGCAATCCTCTGGAGGATAGTCCTGTCCGCGAAGTCGTCGTAATAATGAGAGTCTTTTCCAATGTCAAAGAACCTGTACAGCCTGAGTCTGGTAGGCTGATGTACTTGGAAATATAGACAGATGCTCTTTTTCATAATCGTTCTCCTTTTATTTGTTTATTACGGATTCGTATACTTTCTTCATTTTGGCTGTTGCCATATTCCACTTGAGGCGGTTGACCTCATCGTAGCCCTGTTTCGCGGAGAACTCCGCCAGGGCAGGATAATTCAGGAGGGCATAGATGTCGTCAGCCATAGCATCGACATCCCAGAAGTCCACCTTGAACGCATATTTGAGGACTTCGGCAGCTCCGGACTGGTTGGAGATGATCGACGGCACGTTGGTGCGCATCGCCTCCAGCGGAGAGATGCCGAACGGCTCGGAGACAGACGGCATTATGTAGACGTCGGACATTGCGAACATCTTCTGCACGTCCGCACCGCGAAGGAAGCCGGTGAAATGGAACTTGTCGGATATTCCCAGGCGGGCGACGTGGCGGATGCACCGGTTCATCATATCACCGCTGCCGGCCATCACGAAATGGACGTTGCCGGTCCTCTTGAGCACCTCGGCCGCTGCCTCGATGAAATATTCCGGACCTTTCTGGAAGGTGATCCTGCCAAGGAAGGTTACCACCTTGTCACGGATACCCCTGTCCACCTTGACGTTGTCGCGGCCGCTGAAATCGACTGCGTTGTGTACCGTCACGACTTTCCCGGGATCGATCCCGTACTTGTTGATGACTATGTTGCGGGTAAGGTCGCTCACCGTGATCACCCTGTCCGCCGCTTCCATACCTCTCTTCTCGATACTGTAGACCCGGCTGTCGATCATATCCTCGGTGCCGCGGTCATAGGAGGTCGCATGGACGTGGACTACCAGAGGCTTGCCCGTGAGTTCCTTGGCGGCTATTCCGGCCAGGTAGGTAAGCCAGTCGTGGGCGTGGATGACATCGAATTCATCCTTGTGTTCCATCGCGATGGTGCCTCCCACCATAGCATAGCGGGCGACTTCTTCCATAAGGTTGGAACCATAGCGGCCCGAGAAACGGAATTTCTGGCCGATGTGCTTGGAGAAATTCTCCTGCTGGAGTCTTTTCTCGGACTCCACCATTTCCTGGAATTCATCCGGATCCACATAAGGGATCATATTCGATCCGATACGGACGAACTTCACCTTGTCGAGGAACTCGTCCACGGAAGAACTGACGGACTCGACCGGAACGTCGCTGGCATTGATGATCCTCGCCGCGCTCTGGTCCTCGTCTCCGGATGCGGAGGGCATCACGAAGATCGTCTCGACTCCGTTGTTGGCCAGACCCTTCACGATGCCGTAGCAAGCCGTACCGAGGCCGCCGGCGATATGAGGAGGGAATTCCCATCCGAACATCAAAACTCTCATTACTTTGCCTCCTTGTATTTAGAGATGAAATAATCTACTTGCAGAAGGGCTGCAGTACCTACTGCCGAAGAAATCGCTCCGTGCGGCTCGTGAGGCGGGTCGCCATCGTAAAGTTCTGAGAACGAGCCGACTCCGTGCTTGTTGAGATCCTCGTAGAATCCGTTCACCAGCCACTGTGCCCTGTTTATGAAGGACGGGCCCTTCATCTTGAAACAGACTTCGATATAAGGAGAGAGCAGGTAGACCCTGGTGCTCCCCTGGTGATATGCAAGGTCCCTGTCGGTCTGGGAACCTTCGTAGACACCTTTGTAATTGACGTCCCTCGGAGAAAGCGTCCTGATGCCCCTCCTGGTGACCAGTTCATTGTCGATGACGTGGAGGACGGACGAAGCTATTTCAGGTTCGACGAGCATTTCGTCTCCGAGAAGGGCGTACAGCATATTCGGGCGCACCTCCATATGCTGGCCTTCGTTGTCAACGTAGTCTGCAAGGTATCCGGCCTGAGGATTCCAGAATACCGGCTGGAAATTATCCTTGACCAGACCGGCAATCCTGGTCCAATCCTGGAGGAACTTGCTCCCCTTCGGGCCATAAGCCTTCTCCAGCTTGAGAGCGAACTGGATGGAGTGATACCAGAAAGCATTGGTGTCCACCTGGTATCCGGCCCTCTCGGTGACCGGGTTGCCATTGATGTAAGCGTTCATCCAGGAAAGCGCGCAATGGTCGAGCTGGGCCCAGAGAAGCCCGTTAGGCTGCATCGCCACCTCGCTCCTCCTTCCCGGAAGGTAACTCTCGAGGATACCCTTTACGACAGATCCGTATTTCTTCCAGACTGCCTTTGGCTCCGCTCCGAAATCTATATACTGCTCGAGCGCCCCTGCAAGGCGGAGAGGAGCCTCGACCTGCGTGGTCCTGTGGAAAAGCCTTTCCTGATCGTCGGCGATCAGGTTGTCAATGATCTCCTCGAATGAAGCCTTGTCCCCGTTGGCATACAAGGTCAGCCCCGGAACAGAAACAAGGGTCTCTCTAAGGAGACCTGTATACATCCAGGAGAACCCGGCCGTAACCTGCTTGCGTCCGTTGCGGTCGCGGATAAGAAGGTCGGCGCAGTGCACCAGATGGTCGTGGAAGGAAGTGATCTGAGGAATCTTGGAAACCAACGTATCAAATTTCCTTTTCAGCTGGCCGGCGGCGACCTGTGAGACTCCGGCGGAAAGGACCGTCGACTCGCCCGGCTTTAGGTCGATCTCGAAATGACCCGGGACGTAGAGGTCCTCCCTGCAGTCGAATCCACGGCGATACTCGTCTGAATAAGTAACCCCCTTGTACCAGCAAGGCGTGTTCTTGAATCCTACCTCCTTGGTATTGAACTGGATGTTCAGGTCAGGGAACCCGTCATACAGGCACCAGGCCATACCGTTGGGGATTTCCCAACCTTCGGTCCTGGCCCCCGGATTCTCGCTGGTCAGGAGATGTATGTCCCTGAATGCGAGGAAAGGAGTCAGCAGGAGCCTGACCTTGGAAGGTGCGTTCACGAGCTCGTAACGGATCATCACCTGGTCGGCATCCGGAACCAGGAGCAAGGTCTTGGTAAATACTATCTCACCTACCTTATAGGTTATCTTAGGAACCGGATCAGCCTCGAAATCGATGATGTACTTGTGCCCGCGCGGTTCGTA
The DNA here is from genome assembly GCA_905235085.1 of uncultured Bacteroidales bacterium. Lineage (GTDB taxonomy): Bacteria > Bacteroidota > Bacteroidia > Bacteroidales > UBA932 > Cryptobacteroides. Next base: position 13,286 of record CAJOKD010000020.1, read on the forward strand.
GACATCGCCGTAGCAATGGATGCCGAGGTTGAACTGCTTGCCGTTGAGCACGAGACTTTCATCCACCGAAGAGAGAAGCAGATGCATACTCCCTCCGAAAGCGTCCACAGGGACGGCCAGAAGGCCGTGGTAGCGGCGAGTGTTGCAAGTGACTATCGAAGTATTGCAATACGCCCCCGTCTTGTTGGCGCTGATAATCTCCCTTTTCAATGAATATGAAAGGTTGACCAGTTCTGACTTGTTGAATTTCAAAAAAGCCATATTCGTCAGTAAAACAATTATTTTCGGTTAGCCCTGTCCGCCAGCACCAAAGCGCATCGGCTAGGCAGATAGAGGATAAGATTCCCACCCATGGTGAAATGTTCCCCGTCGTTTTCCAACCGGGAGAAGCCGTCGAATCTCTTTTCATCGGAATCGAGCACCTTGAAATAGTCTCCGTCCGGAGCCGGAAAAGCATAGTCGGCGAACGAATCAACGGGGTTGAAATTCAGCGCAAAGATAAGGCTTTTGCGCTTGAAAATCAAGATTTTCTTCTCTTCATCGGCCCTCAGCAGCTCCGGTGTGGCAGCAAGAGCGCCATATCGTTTTACGAGATGTATCATCTCCTTGTCGAAGTCCTGAAGGCAGTGATAACGAAGATAATACGCGTCTGCAAGGGACCACTGGCGGCGGGCGTGATCATAGCTCCAACCGTTGCCTTCCCTCGGAAAATCTATCCATTCCGGATGTCCGAACTCATTGCCCATAAAGTTGAGATAACCATCTCCGGCCGTAGCCACTGTGGCAAGACGGATCAGCTTTATCAGCGCCATCCCCCGATCCACCACCGGGTTGACCGACTCCATATTCATAGAGAAATACATCTCCTTGTCCATCAGCCTGAATATCAGCGTCTTGTCCCCCACGAGCGCCTGATCGTGGCATTCGGCGTAGCTGATGGTCTTCTCATCGGAGCGCTTGTTGGTAAGCTCGTACCACATCTCTCCGGGACTCCATTCTTCATCCTTCTTCTCTTTGATCCACTTGATCCAATGGTCGGCGACACCCATAGCCATCCGGAAGTCGAAACCGACTCCACCCGCCTCGAAAGGAGCAGCCAGTCCTGCCATCCCGCTCACATCCTCGGCGATGGTTATAGCCGAAGGCTTCATTGCCTTCACGAGCATATTGGCAAGCCCGAGGTAGGTCACCGCATTCTCATCCACACCAGCGTCGAAATACAGGGCATAGTCCCCGAAATCCTTCCCGAGGCCGTGGTCCCAGTAGATCATACTCGTCACCCCGTCGAACCTGAACCCGTCCAGGTGGTACTCCTCGAGCCAGAACTTGCAGTTGCTCAGAAGGAACCTGATGACCTCGTCCTTGCCGTAGTCGAAGCACCTCGACCCCCAGGCAGGATGGTGTCCCTGAGGTCCGGAGTAGAAATACAGGTCATCCCTTCCGTCGAACAGGCTGAGTCCCTCGGCGGCATTGTCAACGCTGTGCGAATGCACGATGTCCATCACTACAGCGATACCCATCCCGTGGGCGGTGTCCACCAGTCGCTTGAAATCGTCCGGAGTCCCGAAACGGGAACTGACGGCGAAGAAATTGGACACCTGGTAGCCGAAGGAACCGTAATACGGGTGCTCCTGTAGAGCCATTATCTGGATAGTGTCATATCCGAGCTTCTTCACCCGCGGCAATACATCCTTGCGGAAATCGTCGAAAGAAGCTACTTTCCTCTGCTCCGAACTCATCCCGATATGGCACTCGTAAATCAGCGGATGAGGCCTCCTGAGCACCTTGTCGTGTTTCCAGGAATATGGCACCGCAGGGTCCCATACCTGTGCGCAGAAAATCTTCGTGACAGGATCCTGGACCAGCCTCTTGCAATATGCCGGAATCCTCTCGCCACCCCCTCCGGGCCATTCGATGAACAGCTTGTACAGCTCACCGTGGCTCAGGAACATCGGATCCAGCCGGAGTTCCCAGTTCCCCTGGCCCGCTATCTTTAATTCGTAGGCGCTGGTACGCTTCCAGTTGTTGAATTCGCCGATCAGGTATATCTTCGTGGCGTTCGGCGCCCATTCCCGGATCACCCAGGACCCGTCTGCCTCCTTGTGCAGGCCATAGTATAGATGGTTGTTTATGCTCCGGACGAAATTCTCCGGATCCGGTCCGGAAATCCGCTCACGCGCTTCTATTATCCTGCGGTGGCGAGCCTCTATCGCTCCCTCGAACGGTTCAAGGTAAGGGTCCGTCCTGTAAATCCTGGGTGTCTTCTTCATAAGGCATTGTTATTATTCCGGCAAATCCGCCGGGCGCAGGAATATCGCCCGCAGATGCCTTGTCTTCCCGTCCGCAAAACGGACTTCGAATGTTGTAGATTCCTTGTTCGCCCCGACTATCTTCCCTTCTCCGAAGATACTGTGGCACACCACGTCTCCGACCTTGAAAGGCTCCATATACTCGCTCCTTTCACGCTCGAAACTTTCGTGGAAGCTCTCTTCGTCGAGAACGTGCATCATATTCCTGGTACCTCTCCAGAGGTCCTCCGGCACATATCCTTCCGTCACGAACATATTCCTCTGGATCTCGGTCAGGAACCTGGAAGGATACTTGTTCATCCTGGTGGACACGTTGAAACCCTCCGACTCCGTCAGGAAAAGAGCCTTCTCCGCCCTGGTGACAGCCACGTACATAAGCCTCCGCTCCTCTTCCTCTCCGTTCTTCTTGTATTCGCGGATAGTCCTCATATTCGGGAATATACCTTCGCTGAGACCGATCACGAACACATACGGGAATTCCAGTCCCTTGGCCTGGTGGACGGTCATAAGCTTCACGGTCGGGGTGTCCTTGCGGTAATCCTGGTTGGTGTACAGGGCGATGTCCTGGAGATACTCCGCCAGGTCCACGTCGTCCTCGCTGCGCTGGCTTTCATACAGGCGGACGCTCTGCAGCAGCTCCTCTATGTTCTCGAGCCGGTCCTCGTCCTGGTCCTCCCGGTACATCCTCTTCAACCCGCTCCTGTCGAGCACCCGGTCCAGCAAGTCGGACACAAGGGCCTTGCGGGCATATTCCTTCGACTCTTCTATCAATGCCACGAAACCCGCCGCAGGAGAACCCTCCTCCGCGTGTGCGAGCATAGTCCCGTACAGGCTTCCCCTTTCTTCTCGGGCAAGTTCCTTCAGGGACTCCAGGTATTTCTTCCCGAGTTTCCTGGCCGGCACGTTGACTATCCTCTCGAATGCCAGGTCGTCCCCGCTGTCGCTGATAAGCCTCAGGTATGCCAGGCAATCCTTGATCTCCTTCCGCTCGAAGAACCTCGTACCGCCCCAGATGGTATACGGGAGCCGGGAATTGAGCAGTTCCTGCTCGATCGCCCTCGACTGGAACGAAGCCCGGTAAAGCACGGCGAATTCGTTCGGACGCGCCCCGGACTCCATCAGAAGTTTCATCTGCCTGACTATCCACTCCATCTCTTCGACCTCGCTCTTGCCGTGGTAGTGGATTACCGCCCTGCCTTCCGGCCTCCTTGTGAACAAGTCTTTCGGAATCCTGTTCAAATTCTTGGAAATCACGGAGTTGGCCACGTTGAGTATACTTGGTGTCGAGCGGTAGTTCTCATCCAGGATTATATCCTTGTCGCGAGCGAACTGGACGAACCTGTCCGGCTTCGCCCCCCTCCACTCGTAGATTGCCTGGTCAGGGTCGCCCACCACGAAAAGGTTGCGGTGCCCGGCCGACAGCTTTTCGATTATCTGCCAGTTGTCCGTGTTGCAATCCTGAGCCTCGTCCACCATAATGTAGTTGAGCTGGCCCTGCCAGTATTCCCTGGCATCCTGGAAGTGGTCGAGGATATAGTTGGTGAAATTCTCAAGGTCGTCGAAGTCAAGGGAATAATTCTTTATCTGCCGGTGGATATAGTTGGCAGCCGGGGAAACGAGCATCCCGTCCGACCAGACTACGTCCGGAAGCATATATGTGTCTATGTAGGCGTCGAGGGCCTTGAAAGAGGAAACCTGGCCCAGGAACTCCTTGACTGTCTTCTCGGTCCGCTTGATCCCGAGCTCCTCCATACACTGTTTGGCAAGGGACTTGCGGTCTTCTTCGTCGATGATGGAGAATGTCTTCGGGAAACCCAGCCTGTGTATCTCCTTCCGGAGGAACTTGACGCAGAATCCGTCGATGGTGCAGACGAAGTCGTTATAATCTCCGCTGTGGACCATCGTGGCTATCCTCTGACGCATCTCCGAGGCAGCCTTGTTGGTGAAAGTGAGACAGAGGATATTGGCGGGGTCTATGCCCAGCACGTTCACGAGATAGGCATACCTGTAAGTCAGAGCCTTGGTCTTGCCCGTGCCGGCACCGGCTATCACGCGGACCCTTCCTTCGGTGGAGGTGACCGCTTCGGCCTGGCGGGAGTTGAGGTCGGAAGCTATTCTCTTCTCAAAATCAAACATAGTTCATAAAGATACGAATTATTCCCGAAAAAAGAGTATTTTTGTCAGATTGTACTTGTCATGGACGATGAAAAAGACTCTGGAAAGAATATGGTTCCCCGTTGTGGTGGTGTGCGTCATCGCGCTCCAGGCCATCGGTATGAGTCCCCGCAAAAGCCCGGGGGATCCAGGCTTCGGCTATGTAAGCGCTGATGCCCCCCAGGACACGATCCACTACCGCAACCAGTTCCTGAGGCACAGTTCCGGGAAGCTATCCGAGGACACCTCGACTTTCCTCTCCCCGATCGATACTGTTCCCCAGATCACGGCCCGCGACACCATATTCCCTCCCGACTCCCTCAAGGACATCGACCCGTTCCGCTACAAGTATTATGTCGCCCTTCTGGACTCCCTAACCCACGTGCAGGTCAGGGATTCGCTCAAAGCTTCCGGAGACTCTGTCGACTGGCCAAGGCTGGACTCCTTGTACTATCTCGACTCCGCCATCCGCAAGAAGGCTGCATTCGAAGCCTGGTACAACGGCCTCTCCAAGACCGAGCGCAAGAAGTACGACTTCGAGCAGAAGGAAAAAATCAAGAAGCACATCGCAGACAGCATAGCTGAAGTCAAGGACAGCCTGAAGGCAATCAGGGACAGTATCAAGGAGAACACTCCGAGAGTCCTCGCCACCTTCGCGGTCCCGGACACGATGCAGTACAAGAGGATTATCCAGTGGACCCACGACCGGGAGTTCCACCAGATGCACGTCCAGGAGCCTGACACCAACTATAACTACCGGTTCTATGACTATCCGTTCCTCCGCAAGGACGTGAACGCCAGCTGGCTCGGAGTAGCCGGATCCCCGGTCCACTACTACAACTGGTTCAACAGGACAAGCGAGAACGGGGTGTCCTTCTACGACCCTTACGAATCCTGGTCCTACTCGGCCAAGACCCTCCCGATGTACAACACCAAGACGGCCTACACGGAACTGTCCTACTTCGGGACCCTGTTCGCGATCCAGCAGAAGGAGTCCGACAACCTGCATATCCTCACCACCCAGAACATATTCCCGGAGCTCAACTACTCCCTGGAATTCAACCGTTTCGGCGGTGGCGGAATGCTGGAGAACGAAACCACCAAGAACAAGAATTTCTCTGCTTCGGTCAACTACCTGGGCAAGAAATACCTGGTGCACGCAGGTTACATCCACAACAAGGTGACCCGCGGCGAAAACGGAGGTGTATCGGACATTACGATGGTCACCGACACCACCCTCGATGCGAGGGAGATTCCGATATATCTGAATAACGCTTCGTCTATGGTGAAGAAGAAGACCGTATTCCTGGACCAGCAATACAGGATTCCGTTCTCCTTCATCACGAAGATCCAGGACCGGAAGATAGACAAACCGTTCAAGGACAGCGTCCTGGCTTCAGGCGACTCCCTCCTGATCTCCAAACTGGACAGCCTTCTGGAGGCACGCGTTGCGGAGAGGGAGGCGGCCGACACCCTTGGCGAGAGGGATGACATAACGACAGCGTTCATCGGGCACAGCAGCGAATATTCAGTGTTCACCAAGCTGTATACCGACAAGATCCCCGCCACCGGCGACATCGGGAGTGACTTCTATCACGGGAACTTCTTCTACAACCCGGGAATGACATACGACTCCCTCAGGGTGAGCAAGTTGGAAAACCGCATATTCCTGCGGCTCCAGCCTTGGTCGGAAGAAGCCATAGTCTCCAGGCTGAACGGAGGCATCGGGAACCGCATCCTCAATTTCTACTCCTTCGACCCGACGTACCTGAGAGTCGACAACAACACAGTCTGGAATTCCAGCTTCGTATACGCCGGAGTGGAAGGCCAGCTGAGGGAATATATCCAGTGGGATGCCAAGGGTGAATATGTATTCCTCGGCAAGGAGCAGAACGATATGAGCATCCAGGCCAATGCCAGCCTGGCTTTCTATCCGTTCAGAAGGGCCCGAAAGAGTCCTGTGACGCTGGGAGTGCACTTCGAGACCAGCCTCAAGGAGCCGGAGTTCTACCACCAGCACTATTTCTCGAACCATTACAAGTGGGACAATGAATTCGGCAAGCTATCCACGACCAAGGTCCAGGCAAGGCTCTCCATCCCGAGGTGGAAGATAGGTGCCGAGGCCGGATATGCCCTGCTCAGCAACAACATCTATTTCGATTCGACCGGGGTGGTGCGCCAGAACAGCACGCCGATGAGCGTACTGAGTGCCTCCCTTACAAAGAACATAGTCCTGGGACCCCTGCACCTGGACAACAGGGTGCTGTTCCAGATGTCTTCCAACCAGGATGTGGTTCCGCTTCCTACCATTGCGGTCAACGCAAAATGGTACCTGCAGCTCGATGTTACCAAGAACGTGATGCAGATGCAGATAGGAGCCAACGCCTGGTATAATACCAAATACTACTCTCCAGGATGGAACCCCGCAGTAGGGGCATTCTACAACCAGAAGGAGATCGAATACAACAACGGCCCTATCATCGACGCTTTCGTGAACGTGCAGTGGAAACGTGCCTGCATATTCGTGAAACTGGAGAACGCAGGACAGGGCTGGCCTATGGAAAAAGCAGACTACTTCACCGCCCACCGGTTCATAAGGACCCAGCGCTCCGTCAAATTCGGTATCTACTGGCCGTTCTACCTCCAGCCTAGCCAGAACAAGACAGTCAACGCCAGCAGCGGTATGATGTCCGGAGGCGGGGGCAACAGCGGCGGCGGAGGCGGCAGTGGCTTCTCCGGCGGCGGTATGAGCACTAGAAGAAACTTTTAACCTCACCCCCTATGGGAGTAAGAAGAGTAACGAAGAAATTCCTGAAGTACCTGATACCCACATTATTGGTACTTCTGATCATTCCTTTCACCGAGAAACGGGCCAATGCCCCCAAGGTCTTTGAGCCTGTCACCGGCGGGGATACCCTCCACTGTGCCATCAGGCTGGGAGACTTCGACAACCTCAACAACGGTTATCATACCGGATTCCACTACGAGCTCCTGAACCGCTTCGCTCTCAGCCAGGGCGATTCAGCGGAAGTGCATCTGGGCGAATCGCGGGGATCGTACCTCGATTCCCTGAGGGCCGGAAGGCTGGATGTGCTGGTCATACCGGCAACGAGGGCCCCGGAAAGCGACGAATTCACATCCCTCGCAATAGGCGATTCCTCCGTAGTCTGGCTTCTAAAGTCGGACAACCAGAAGTACTGCGAGATGCTCAGGTGGTATGACACGTTCAGTGGATCTCCCGCATATTCATACACTTACGACAGGTTCTTCAGGGGATACCAGCCGTATCTCAAGGAAGGCAAGGCCGAAGGTATTATCAGTCCGTACGACGACCTGATAAAGAAATATTCCAACCGGATAGGATGGGACTGGAGGATGTATGCCGCGCTTATCTGGAGCGAATCCAAATTCAGGATCCAGGTCCATTCCCCTCGCGGGGCCTTCGGCTTGATGCAGATGATTCCGAGCACGGCGAAGAACCACAAGGTCAAGGATGTCCTCAACCCGGAGCAGAACATCAGGGCCGGAGCTGACTACATCCACAAGCTGCAGAATATGTTCCGCAGCTACGCCGCCAATGAGGACGAACTGGTGAAGTTCACTCTCGCTGCCTACAATGCCGGCGAAGGAAGGGTCCAGGACTGCATACGGTTCGCAAGGGCGATGGGAGCCAGTTCGAGCACGTGGTCCGGCCTGTGTTCGGTGATGCCGATGATGATCAGCGACTCGGTGGCGGTAGCCTATGACCTTCACTGCGGAAAGTTCAGCGGAGTGGAGACCAGGGCATATGTCAGGGCGGTCCTGAACCAGTTCGACAAGTTCAGGGGAGTTGCCCCACGGTTCGCGAGCGAGCCGGCGGATTCAGTATGGCTGGCAGCCAAACGTGCTGAAGAAGAAGAGCTTGAGAAAGAAGAAGCGGCAGTCTTCGCCCCGGATTCCCTACTGAGCCCTGACAGTCTGGGCAGGGTCGACCCTGGCGATGAACAGACAAGGAATCAGGAGGAGGAGCATAATGACGGCATAGGCAGCCGCATCCGCCGCAAGGACTGACGGGATATTCACGTGCACCGGCACGAAAGGAACGAAGTAATTCTCCGGATTAAGCTTGAGAATATGTGTCCAATTCTGGATGCCGCATAGCAGGAAAGCTGCGGCGTTCCCTATCAGCATACCCTTCAGGACTATGCCGGAGGCCACTCTCAGGAATACCTTTCCGATAGATCTGTCGTTCATTCCAAGGGACTTGAGAGTCCCTATGGTGGATATGTGCCTGAAAAGCATTATCAGCAGTCCGGAAATCATATTGAATCCCGCCACGATGGTCATCAGCACCAGGATGAACAGGACATTGAAGTCGATCAGGTTCAGCCAGTCGAATATCTGGGGATACCTGCTGACGACGGATGTAGCTATCAAGGTTTCCTCGTCGTCCTCGGCGTTCTCCATTGCGATGCTGCCCACCAGGTCGGCCACCCGGCGCATCCCGGCGGCATCCCTCGAGGAAGGCACCAGTTTCATCTCCAGCGTAGACACCTCGTCCTCTTCCCAACCATTGAGCCTCTGGATATCGGCGATGTCGGCCAGGACGATGATATTGTCCGTCCCGTCCATCACCCCCTCATAGACGTCGGTGACATTGAAATTCCTCACCTTCACGTTTTTACCCACGAAATAGGATAGCATCCTGTCCCCTTTCCGTATCCCTACGAGTTCCGAAAGGCGTGAAGGTATCGACACGGCCAGCTTTACAGTGTCGGAAGGCCCTTTCTCCCTCTCCACACCCTTGAAAAGCACCCCGTGTATGTTCTCCCCCACCTTCACTATCCCGGCACGGTAGACTGCAGGAGAGATGCTCCTGACCTGCTCTATAGCCTCCAGGTCACCGATGTAGCTCGGTCTCGAGGGGATGGGGGAAGTCTCGCTGATGTAGTTCATATCCACCGGCATCAGCTGCACGTCGCCGGTAAGGTCCGATATTCCGTCCCGGATTTCCTCCCTGAAACCGGAGGAGACGGACACCGAGATGATCATAATAAGGAAGGATATCGCAATGGAGACCATTGCGATATTCCCTCCGAAACGGAGACGCCTGGCTATGAACCTGGTAGCGTCCAAATCCCGTCCGTTTCCCTACCAGATGCTCACCCTTTCGGCCTCAGGAAGCCACATAGGATCACCTTCCTTGATTCCGAAAGCATCGAAGAAACTCTGGAAGTTCTTCAGGGAGACATTCACCCTGTTCTGCGCAAGTGAGTGGACGTCGAGCTTGGTAAGGCGGACCTTCTCTTCATCGGTGATGTTCTGGGCCCATACGGTAGCATATCCGAGATAGAATCTCTGCTCAGGGGTGAAGCCGTCAATCAAGCCAGGATTCTTGCCTGCGATGGCATTCTGCATAGCCGTGTAAGCGATGCTGAGTCCGCCGTGGTCGCCGATATTCTCTCCGAGGGAGAGCTGGCCGTTGGCCATCACGGCAGGAGCATCGTCCTTAGCCGGCAGGATGACCACCTTGTCGAACTGGTCGGCGAGGACCTTGGCCTTTGCCTTGAACTTTTCTGCATCCTCCTCGGTCCACCAGGAAGACATATTGCCATCCTTGTCGAAGAGACGTCCCTGGTCGTCGAAGCCGTGGGACATCTCGTGCCCGATGACTACGCCGATAGCTCCGTAGTTGACGGCATCGTCGGCGTCAGGATTGAAGAACGGTGGCTGGAGTATGGCTGCAGGGAAGCAGATCTCATTGGTAGTAGGATTGTAATAAGCGTTGACAGTCTGAGGAGACATTCCCCATTCGGTCTTGTCCGTCGGCTTGCCGAGCTTGGAGAGGTTGTCCGCCACGTACCACTGGCTGGCAGCACGCAGGTTCTCGAAATAGCTCTTGGACGGATCGATATCGAGGGTGGAATAGTCCTTCCACTTGTCAGGATAGCCGATCTTGACCGTGAAGTTGTCCAGCTTCTCGTGAGCCTTCGCCTTGGTGGAGTCGCTCATCCAGTCGAGCGCGTCGATATGCTGGCTGAAAGCCTCCTTGAGGTTGTCCACGAGGGTCAGCATCTTCTCCTTGGAAGACTCCGGGAAGTACTTCTCGACATACATCTTTCCGACTGCCTCGCCGAGTACGCTGTTAGGAACCGACATAGCCCTCTTCCAGCGCGGCTTCTGCTCTGTCACACCTGACATACGGGTGCTGTAGAAGTCAAAGGAAGCTTTGTAGAAATCATCGCTGAGGGCGCCGCAGGCATCCTCGATCAACTGTCCGGCCACATAATCCTTCAGGACCTGGAGGTCGGTGTTCTCGAACAAAGCTCCGAATTTCTCGAAGAAATCGGTCTCGCCGACCACGAGCTTGTCCTGTGCAGGGATTCCCCTGGCGTCAAGGTATGACTGCCATCCGAAGCCTGGGAACTTTTCCTCCAGCTGTGCTGAAGAATAGACGTTGTACTGGGCCTCGATATCCCTCTCCTGTACGCTGGTCCAGGAATTGACTGCAAGTGCATCTTCTACCGAAAGCGCATTCGCGGCAGCAGTCTGAGGATCAGCTACTCCCGTCAAGGTGAATATCTTTTCGAGGAACTTGCCGTAATCCTCCTTGATGCCGGCATTCTCCTTCTCGACATAATAGTCACGGTCTCCGATTCCGAGGCCTCCCTGACCGAAATAGAGGATCTGATTGTCGCTGTCAGCAAGGTCGGCTCCTACATAAGCGCCGAAGAAAGGACCGACACCTTCATTGTGGAGTTCTGCGATCTTCTTGACAAGCCCTTCCTTGTCAGCCACGGCATAGACCTCGTCCACATACTTCTTGAGAGGGGCGGCTCCGTCCTCGTTGAGCTTCACGGAATCCAGGCCCTGCTTGTAAAGGTCGGCGATCTTCTGTTCGACCGAACCCTTGGAAGTCTTCATCGTGGTCATATTCGCAAAGAGGTCGTTGAGCCTCTTCACATTGTCTTCACGGAGCTGGTCGAACGACCCGAAGCGTGCGAATTCAGGCTTGAGCGGATTGTTCTGCTGCCATCCGCCGGTGGCATATTTGTAGAAGTCTCCGGCAGGAGAAACAGTAGTGTCCAGATTCGTAAGATCCAATGCTGGAACCGATTCCGTCGCCGGTTTCCTCGAACAGGCAGCGATCGCCATAGCTGAAACCATTATCAAGATAGCTTTTTTCATATTGTTATGATATTGATACATTATCTTCAATCAAGATTGTAAATATAGTCATTTTTGCGATATTTGCAGTCCAATCAAACAACGATGTCGAAGTTTGTCGGTTTCATAAAGGACTGGATGCTCCCGATAGCCATCGCAACCGGAATATGTACCTATCTCCTGCTGCACTTCGTTCCGTCGCTGTCGGTCTCCGCTGAACCGGCATTCTCGAGAGTCGCCAAGAATCTCCAGCCTGTCCTGGTGGCGGTGATGCTCTTCCTGCAGTTCAACAAGATTTCCCCACACGACCTCAGATTCAGGAGATGGCATATATGGCTGCTGCTCTTCCAGGCCGTGATGTTCGTAGTCCCCGCCCTGATCTGCACAAACATCCCCCACGGAAACATCAGGATCCTGGTCGAGTGCGCGATGCTCTGTTTCGTCTGCCCTACCGCTGCAGCCGCCGGAGTCATCACCGACAAGCTTGGTGGAAGCCTCTCGGACACAGTGACTTACGTTGTGCTTATCAATGTCCTGGCGGCCTTCATAATCCCGCTTGTGATCCCTGTCGTGCACCCGTCAGCTGATATTTCGTTCTGGAGCAGTTTCTTCGCCATCTGCAAGCGGGTGTTCCCGCTCCTGGTCTTCCCTCTTCTGGTAGCCTGGCTTATCCGCTACACCATACGGCCCCTCCAGATATTCCTTATGCGCTATTCCCACTGGGCGTTCTATATCTGGGGCATCACCCTGTGCCTCTCCATCTACCTGGCCACCAAAGCCTTGATCAACAGCGGAATACCGGTTTGGTTCGCCTTCCTCATCGGCCTCGTTTCACTGGCCTGCTGCCTGATACAGTTCATCGTCGGCCGAAAGGCCGGAGGGAAGCACGACTCCATTACGGCGGGACAGGCCCTCGGGCAGAAGAACTCTGGGTTCCTAATCTGGCTGGGCTTCTCCTTTATGACCCCTGTCACCTCCGTTGCCGGCGGCCTCTACAGCATCTGGCAGAACCTCGTCAATTCGATGGAACTCTACCAACAGCGCCACGGAAAGTAATCGGCCCGACTTCTTGTATTTCCGGCTCAGTGTTGCTATTTTTGTAAATATGAGAACACGAGCCACATTGATCTGCGCCCTGGCCGTCATCCTGCTGGGCGCCTGCAACACTGCAAACGTCAAAGAAAACATCCCTCTTCCTGAGCATCCGCGCCCTGATTTCGAAAGGACTGGTTGGGTCAACCTCAACGGCACCTGGTCCTTCACCTTCGACGAAACAGCCGCCCAGGCCGCATTGTCCGGTGAAGACCTCGCAACTATGGACAAGGAGATCCTCGTACCGTTCCCCTGGGGATCCAAACTCTCCGGAGTGGAAGATGAAGGAGACATTGGATGGTACGGACGCGAAATCACCATCCCGAAGTCCTGGAAAGGCAAAAGGATATTCCTCATAGTGGGCGCTTCAGACTGGGAGACCACGGCCTGGATGGACGGGAAGGAACTCGGCACCCACCAGGGAGGATACATCCCGTTCGAGTTCGAGCTCGAGGATGCAACCCCAGGCAGCACGCACCGCATTGTCCTGAAAGCCGACGACACCTACAGCGCATCCCATCTCTACGGCAAGCAGGGATATGGCAACGCAAGGGGAATATGGCAGACCGTGTATCTCGAAGCACGCGGCAAGAACTTCATTAAGACCCTGCACTTCACGCCTGACACCGGCGCCTCAGCCGTCAAGGTGGATGTCACCTTCGACTCCCCTGCAGCGGAAGGAGAAACCTTCAAGCTGCAGTTCAAGACCGGCGGGCAGGATACCTTCACTGCAGATATCGGTGGGAAAGACAAGGCGACATTCACGGTCCCGATCAAGGACCAGCACCTCTGGGACCTCGACGACCCGTTCCTGTACGAGGTGAAGGCAAGCCTCGGGAAGGACGACGAAGTCGACGCCTATTTCGGGCAGCGCAAGATCGGGGTGGAAAAACTTCCCGGGACGGACTATCCGTACATAGCCCTTAACGGCAAGCCGGTCTACCTCCAGCTATGCCTCGACCAGAGCTACCATCCGGAAGGCTTCTACACTTTCCCCAGCGACGAGTTTATGAAAAACGAGATACAACTCTCCAAGAATCTCGGGCTCAACGGCAACCGTATCCACATCAAGGTCGAAGTTCCCAGGAAGCTCTACTGGGCGGACAAGCTCGGCCTGCTCATAATGGCCGACACGCCGAATTTCTGGGGCGAACCTGTTCCCGAGGCCAAGGGAGACTGGGAAAGATGCCTCAGGGGCCAGCTGGAACGCGATTTCAACCATCCTTCGATCTTCGCCTGGGTCAATTTCAACGAGACCTGGGGCCTCAAGACCGACGGAGAATACCTGCCTGAAACCCAGGAATGGGTGCGGGAGATGTACAAGCTCACCAAGAGCCTCGACCCTTCCCGTCTCGTGGAAGACAACTCAGCCTGCAACAACGACCACGTGGAGAGTGACATCAACTCCTGGCACGCCTACAGGCGTGGCTACGTCTGGGAAGAGACCCTCAAGGAATATTGCGACAACACCTACCCGGGCAGCGCTTTCAACTACATCGGCGGCAACCTGCAGAACGGTGTTCCGATGATCAACAGCGAATGCGGAAACGTATGGGGTTATCAGGGAAGCGCAGGTGACTGCGACTTCACCTGGGACTACCACATCATGATAGACGCCTTCAGGCGCAACCCTAAATGTGCCGGATGGCTCTACACCGAACATCACGACGTGATCAACGAGTGGAACGGCTATGTCAAGTTCGACCGCTCAGCCAAGATCGACGGACTGGACGAACTGGTCCCTGGAATGACCGTTGCAGATTTCCAGAGTCCTTACTACATCGCTCCGGACTGCTATCTTTACACAGAGCGCAATGCCGGCGAGAAGGCTTCCATTCCTTTCGTAGCATCGTTCATGACCGACAAGGATCCGGGTGAAATGACCCTCGAGACCCAACTCGTCGGATGGAACAGATTCGGAGAGTACAAGGAACTCTCTTCAGGCAGCCAGCCTGTATCATTCAGCCCGTACCGTAACGAAGAGGCCGGAGTCATTGAGGTGGAAGTTCCTCAATACAACGGACTTTACCTTCTCAGGATGGTCCTCAAGTCAGGAGACAAGGTCCTCCACCGCAACTTCACCACCTTCCGCGTAAGGAACGGCGGTGACGCTCTCCATCAGGGAACAAGTGTAATAAGCTTCCCGCCTTCCACATTCTCCGCCCAGGAATGGTCGATACAGCACACATCGATATATTCAGGACTCAAGGAGAACGGTTTCGGACACGGTTACTTCATGTACAGCCTGCAGTTACCTGAGGACTTGGATCCAAGCAGTATCTCTTCTGCAGAACTCCTGTTCGAAGCCTCCGCAAAGGAACTCTTCGGAAAGGACCGCGACGGGGATGAAATCCAGGGTGACTACATGCTTGGAAAGGGCACCTTCGACCACTGCAAGTCTCCTAACTCATATGCCATGACAGACGGAATCTTACATCCTTCCAAGGTGGAAGTCAGCGTCAACGGCGTCCAGGCGGGAGTCGTTGAACTGAAGGACGATCCGGCAGACCACAGAGGCATCCTCTCCTGGGCCGCACAGCCGAACGAGAGACATATGTGCGAATCCGGCTCTTACGGAGAACTAGTCCGCATTGCTATTCCTGTCGAGGCCCTGGCCAAGGACCGCAACCTGACCATCAAGCTGAGTGTTCCGGAAGACATGCCTGAAGGCGGCCTGGCCATCTACGGGAAGGACTTCGGCCGCTACCCTCTCGACCCGACTCTCATACTTCATACGAAATAGCCGATGAAAGGCCCGTTCCCGGCTATACTGATGGCTCTGCTGTTTCCGGCTTTCCTGCATTGTCAGGAAATGCCGGAAATGGTGTATATTCCCCCGGGAACCTTCACTATGGGCAGCGACGGTTCCGGTTATGGCCAGGACGAGGCTCCGAAGCATGAGGTGACCATTTCAAAGGGTTTCCGGATGAGTGCCACGGAGATTACCAACCTCCAGTACGAGCAGTTCCGCCCTGCCCACAAGGAACTTAGGGGCAAGGACGGTTTCTCTTCCGGCGATGACGAGGCAGTGGTCTTCGTCTCCTGGTATGACGCCCGTTCCTACTGCAAGTGGCTCTCAGAAAAGACCGGCAGACACTTCCGGCTCCCTACCGAAGCGGAATGGGAATATGCCTGCAGGGCAGGAACTGTGACTGAATACAACACCGGAGATTCCCTTCCTCCAGCAGCCCTGAAGCACCAGAAGACCGAGAGGAACCTTCATCAGGTCTCTTTGGAAGTAGCCCAGGGAGAAGCCAATGCCTTCGGCCTTTACGACATGCACGGAAACGTGGAGGAATGGTGCCTGGACTGGTACGGGCCATATTCCGGCAAAGCAGCCAAAGACCCTGCCGGGCCTCGCGAAGGGTTGTTCAGGGTAACCAGAGGCGGGAGCCACAACACTCCGGTGGAATATCTCCGCAGCGCCAATCGTTCCGCAGCCATCGCCGGGGACATGCACAGCCAGATCGGATTCAGGATAGTGGAATCAACTCATACTCCCAAGCCTTACAGGATAAAGGAGGAAAAACCCTTGAATCAAAGGAAGGTAAGCCGGAAAACATATCGCTGGCCCAATGCGTCCTCCGAGCCTTTCTGGCTCGAGCCGATCCCATTCGTAATCCCACCTTCTGACGGAACTCCTTTCTACAAGCACAACCACCAGCCTGCGGTCACCTGGTGCAGGAACGGAGACTTGCTCGCGATCTGGTTCTCCTGCGATAACGAACATGGTAGGGAAATGGTGGTCCTCTCATCCAGACTTCGCCGGGGTGCCTCGGAGTGGGATCCGGCTTCCCTGTTCTTCTCCGTACCGGACAGGAACATGACCGGGAGTTCCCTGCTTATTTGTCCCGACGGGACTCTCCTGCACATGAACGGGGTATCCAATTCCGGGGACTGGCAGAACCTGGCTCTGGTCACGAGATTCAGCTACGACGGTAACGGATCCTCCTGGAGTCCCGCATTCATCACGGGGCCGGAACACGCCCGGCGGCATCAGGTAATCGCCGGACCGATAGCGCTTTCCGATGGAACCTTGGTCCAATGTTGTGACGCCGGAGCCGGAGGCCATGACGGAACAGCCGTGCACATAAGCGATGATGGCGGCCTTACTTGGCAGGACACCGGTGCAACGATACCGGGCATCCATGCCGGGATAGCGGAACTGGGTGATGGTTCCCTGATTGCCTTCGGAAGGGGCAATTCGATCGACGGGATGATGCCGGTCAGCCGTTCTGTGGACCGGGGGAAGACCTGGCAGAGCGGAGCCAGCGTGTTCCCTCCGATTTCCGGAGGCCAGAGGCTTGTCCTCAAAAGATTGCAGGAAGGTCCTCTGATGCTGGTTTCGTTCGGTGAAAACGGAATGTTCGCCAGCCTTTCCTCCGATGATGGAAAGACCTGGAGCAAGCCGGTGCTGATGACCGACGGAAAGACCAGGACCCTCAACGGCGGTGCATGGACAGGCTCTTTCACGATGGACTCCGATCACGCCGAGCCAAAAGGCTACCTCTGCTGCACCCAGACCCCGGACGGCACCATCCACCTCCTCTCCAGCCGCCTCCACTACCGCTTCAACCTCCCCTGGCTACTGGGAAGGATATAACAGATAAATGTTTAGAAGAGTTTACCAACCAATTGTCCAAAAGAGGATAAGCTGGTCCTTATCACTGAATATGACTCCTGATGTATATCCGTGTCTCTTATCTTCAGGAATCATTTCACATTCTATCTTTCCTGGTTTCTTTTTCAAGATGTATTTTTTTCCGTTGCTTATGACGAAAATATCCAAATCATCACTTCGCAGTGATGTTGATAGGGTATCAGTCAAGCCAAGTTTCTCAAGAGGCGACTTGGTCTCCAAATATCTGTTCAGAACACTGAAAGGGAAGGCATATTCCCTGTCTTGGTCTTTTATTGTTTCCAGCAAGGCTGGTTGTTCTTTCAATACGGTTTCGCTTGCAAGATAGAATAGGTCACCAGATGATATTGTGGCAATAGATTTGGATTGAACCCGTTCTTTATATTTCGTATAGTTAAACTCGTTTGGCTGATCTATTTCCACAAGAAAGACCGGAGATAATTCTGAATAATCCATCGACCAATCAATAGAGGTGTATGATACGAAAAGGGGGGCTTTCCCAGAATGAGGATCATCGTAAAATGGGAAGTGCTTCAATAACTTTTTAGGGAAAGAACGGTCGATATCTACTGCCATATCTTTCCAAAATGCCCATTTGTCTTTGGAAATGGGAATAGTAATCATCCTCATATTGCAAGAACAAATAGAGGTTATTAAACATATTATCAATGAACCGAATATCAGTTCTTTTGCTACCAGGCGATTGTCCAATATACTATTCTTTTAAGAACATCGTGAAAGTAAATCCCACTTGTGTATCCGTGTCTCTTATCCTCAGGGAGTTGTTCCCAGGAATATATCACGGCATTATTTTTCAGGGCACATTTTCTACCATTATTTAGGATGTAGATATCTATATCCGATTTATTCGTTTCGTCAATCAGTAGTATCCCTCCATTATATGAATCTTCTATAAAAGGGAAAGCATACTTCTTTGCGGTATCTCGAACCATATCAATAGGGAATAGATCCATAATCTCATCACTCGTCAAATAATCCATAACATAATCGCTTGGCAGGTAGAAGATATCCTCAAAGGTAGCCGTAAGAGATTCCTGCTTAATAATCTCTTTAAATAGAAAATACTGCTCAGCATTGCCAAGGGAATCAATTTCAACCAGAACGTACGGTAAAAATAGAACACGTTCATCGTATTCCACGGGAAAGGAACGATGTAATGACATTGGTGTATTTTCTCCAGGAACATCAGATCTATTGAACGAGAAATGTGCTAAAAGACTGTCCGGGATCACTTGTCTGAATGGCTTTTCGAATCTCTTCCAATAGCCTTTGTAATTTTGATGCATCGCAGGACTGGAGTGCACTACCCTGAAATTGCAGGAAGTAATAGCTAAAGAGAAACAGAAGAAAATCGGTATGTAAAATAATCTTATTATTTTCATTGTACCCTACCTACATAGTTCCACAAACAATGAAGGATCTTTCTTTTTCTCACTTTCAGTATACATTAGTGTCCACTAATGACTCTTTCTGCTTCCTTAGAACTAAATAATGCTTCTCCGTCAGAGTAATTTGACGAGAAAGGTAAAAGATCCGAGTCTTTGTTATTACTGCGAAAGCCATTGTTATTTGTGAGGTAAATCCAACTCTTGTCACCATGCATCGGGCCTTTGCCAGTATCATCAATGGTATAATTAGCATTATAATACAATTCTCCTGTTATAATGTTCTGGAACCAGTCTTTCCCTTCCGGATCGACAAAGTTGACTGGGTTATCTCTGCAGAAGTTGTACGGCGACAGGTGCGGATACTTGGCAGCCATCGGGTCCTGCTCCTCCTTGGCGTTATACCGCCACCTGTTGAGTGATGTCATGGTCTGCGTGCTGTCGTTTACCCTTTCACCGAAAGCATAATAGTCGTTCTGCTCGAGGACCGTCCCGTCGGACAGGTCCACCACACTCCTTACGGATCCAAGGCAGTCCTTCACAAATGTATGCGTGAGTTTTGGGATATGATCTGATTATTAAAATACAGCCACAAATTCACATCAATAGGACAAGGGGCCATGATTCCATAGAATCTACATTCTCCGTGTCTATTGCCGTTGCTATCTTTCATTACAAAATAAGAGAATGATTCCCCTAAAGATGTTGTATTCGGGAATGTAGTTCTATAACCGGAAGGATAGTTGCCTGTTTCGAAGCCATTCACGACAGCCTTCCTTTGGAGCTTCATGAGTTTCATATACCTTCTCTGCTTTTTCGGAAAACCCTTTTTGCTATATTTGGTATCAATGTCATAATTAATTATACTTGATACAGTTTTAATTTCCGTTTTGTTTTCATCCTGTGCTAAAACATAGTATTCTTTATATGAGTCTTTGGTCTTGAAAATAAGATAGTATTCTTTGTCCATAATTGAATATAATAGTACCTCTCCTGGTATTGAATCAAATAGACATAATACTTTATCGGCTCTAACTCTACTCGCAAAATTCATTGAATCAGAAACACTACACTTAATAGTTTGAGAATAAACCAGAGAACTAAGATACAGTAAATAACAAACGATAATAATCCTTTTCATTTTATCATTGGTAAAATATATGGGTCAGTTATTTGACCCTCTTTAAAACCAGCATGGTCACTTCCGTCTCTCTGTATTAATCGTAATAATCTTCTAATGAGATTATCTGTTCTAATAGCATTTGCATTATTAACATCTTGTGTAGATCCATTAGATGCTGGAATTCCATGTCCTAATACTTCATGTCCAGAAATAACAGATCTGTCATCAGAGGGTAAATCATAAACAATGAAGGAGTGTGATCCACTTCTAGTTGGTATGTTCATTCCTTCTCCATAATGCCTAACCCAGGCCGTACTTAATTGCCCTTCGGCTGTGACCATTTTTTTACCAAATCCAGAACCATGGATCTTATCCATATAGTCAATGAAGGCGTTTGCTCCTTCTGTTGATGTGTAGTCGCCTTGAACATATTCAACATTGAAAACACTTTTTGAGTTTATTGCATTCACAAGCATTGAAATATAAGTGTCTTCATCAATAGAAAGATTAACTCCCTGCTTCGCTTTGTTTAAATCATCTTCATCAATATATTTAAAAGATTTTCCTTTTATATCTATCAAAGCCCTGATTTTGGAGAATTTTTCATCTGCTAAGATGTGATAAATATCATCACGGAAATTTTGAGCATCTTGAACTGTCACGCCTCTTATTTTCCTCCCCTCCGGATCCACGAAATTCACCGGGTTATCTCCGCAGAAGTTGTACGGCGACAGGTGTGGATACTTTGCAGCCATCGGGTCCTGCTGGAGCCATCGGCCGATGACAGGGTCATAGAGCCTTGCTCCGTAGTCGAGGTAAGGGAGGCCTGCAATCGAGTCCTGCTCCTCCTTGGCGTTATACCGCCACCTGTTGATTGATGTCGTCTGCATGGTGCTGTCTGCTACCCTCTCCCCGTAGGCGTAATAGTCGTTCGACCGTCCCGCCGGACAGGTCCACCACACTCCTCACCGATCCGAGGCAGTCCTTTACATGTAGATTACTCATTCATCTGAATACATTACTTCAAAACTATAGCCCATCGGACATCTCCTAAGTTTATATAAATCATATTGGAGCAAATAAGGAAAACTATTAGGATCGAATCTTGTTTCAAATAAACACCCAGTATTAATGCTACTAAGCATAGGCTCCTTATCCTTGATGTACACCATGATCCATTCCCCATCTAAGGTTGGTTCAAAACACTTGATATCTTTATAAAGAAAACCTTCAAAGTATTTGTTAATATCTTCTTTTAAGATAATGGATTCTTCAATATTTATGGGTTTATTATGCTCAGTGCTGTGTGGCTTAATCTTATAACTATGTATACTATTGTCTTTGTGGTACCATACTATGTTGAAATCATTGAAAGCAACAGAATATAGAAAAACAGTATCTACTTCTTTTTGTGTTTTTAATATCAGCCTATCTGTTCTTTTCTGGAGGGATAATTGAGCGCTACAACTACAAAATACATAAGCAATAAGAGCTATTATTGATAATTTCTTCATCATTTAATTGGTGATTGGTTGCCCATTTGAGTAAATACATCATATTTGATATTTATAAGAATACCGTTTTCGTTGAAAAAAGCTACTCGACCATTTTGGACATCTATCAGAAATGAATTCCCAGCAAAGCCATACTTACGTAATTCTCCTATCCACCACTTATCACGTTGAGAAGGCGAGGAGCCATCAGGATGAGTATGCCAAAAATATTTAATATCACTGGCTGGTCCGCCAATTTGATTGTCTTTGCCCCCAATTCTAAATGGTTTCACTGACCACCTTGTTTCTATGCTTCCATCTTGAAGAGTTTGTGTTTGCATTGCGGATCCTGGATCCCATAATCGAGCCGTACTGTCGCTATTTAAAGCATGGCCACCGTTTTCGACTCTTGTCTCGGGCGAAGTCCCACTATTGATTGTTGCCAGAACTGTTGATTGGACATCTTTCTGTATTTGACCCGTTGGAATATGCATTACATTCTTACTCTCAGATAGATTACCCGTGTAATATAAACCCGATTTTGTTGCCGCTTTGACACTTCTTGCAACTGAGCCTCTTACAAGATATGAACCGGTGGATTTTTTACCATCATCTCCGATAAGTTTAACTTTGCCCCGAAAATTCTTAGCGTAAATAGGATCCCTTCCATCCGGATCCACGAAATTCACCGGGTTATCCCCGCAGAAGTTGTACGGCGACAGGTGCGGGTACTTCTCCGCCATCGGGTCCTGCTGGAGCCATCGGCCGATGACAGGGTCATATAGCCTTGCACCGTAGTCGAGGTACGGGAGTCCTGCTATGGAGTCCTGCTCCTCCTTGGCGTTGTACCGCCACCTGTTGATTGATGTC
>CAJOKD010000021.1 GCA_905235085.1 uncultured Bacteroidales bacterium
CTTAGTCGATCCCGACAGCTTACTTCCTAAGAAATCAACGCTCTCGTTCTTGTTCTCGGTACTTTTGCTTGTACTTCCTTCAGTCTTTTCAATGAACTTTTCAGTGCCCCCTTTTTCAGAAGCGGCTGCAAATGTAGCCACTTTTCCGAAACTACCAAATTTTTTTTGAAAAAAGTTTTCAACAATTCCAGAGGCCGAAAGTTGATAACATAAAAGAGCGCCCCGGGTCACAGAGCGCTCCTGGATGATCATCAGATAAAACTCCTACATTCCCGCGAGGACTATCAGGGACAGACCCACGATGAAGAAGAGGAACATAAGGCCGAGAAGCGTATACACGTTCTTGCCAGAGCCCTTGAATTCCTTCCATACGAATACTCCCCAGATCGCGGCGATCATTGGAGCACCCTGTCCGAGAGCATAGGAAACTGCAGGACCGGCAGCCTTGGAAGTAATGTAGCTCAATGCAGTACCGAGGCACCAGATGGCACCGCCCAGCATACCCACGAGATGCGTCTTGGCATTTCCGGCGAAATACTGCTTGTAAGTTACAGGCTCGCCTACAAAAGGCTTCTTCATCACGATGGTGTTGAACAGGAAGTTGCTCAGGAGCACACCGAGAGTGAATATGAAGGAAGCAGTGTAAGGAGTAGCATAAGGAGCGGCGAACTTCGCTGAGTCGGCGACTGCATCCACATTACCCATTCCTCTCATCACGAAAGAAGAGAAGAACGACATAAGGAGACCTGCGCAGACTGCGAGGATGATACCTTTCTTCTGGTCAGCCTTGCTGATGCTGGACTCACCCTTCTTGCCGGAAGCAACGCCGTTGCAGATTATAGCCAGAACGACCAGGGCGACTCCGACTGCCAGGAGTACAGGATTGCCGGTATGGTTGACGATGTAGTTGTTGATGACACCGAGTACCAGGGCGATACCTACACCCAGAGGGAAGGCTACCGACAGACCGGCGATCGAGGTTGAAGCCGACAGGAGGATGTTGGATGCGTTGAAGATGATACCACCTATGATGATCCATCCCCAGTTGGCAAGCGATACGTTGGCGATGTTCTTGAGGAAAGGCTCGCCATCGTGTCCGAAGCTACCAAGTGTCAACGCGAGCAGAAGGGCGAAAACAACCATTCCGATCACATAGTCCCAATAGAACAATTCATATCTCCAACTCTTAGCAGCGAGTTTCTGGGTGTTTCCCCAGGAGCCCCAGCAGAGCATAATGATGAAGCAGAGAAAAACTGCCAGACCATAACTGTTTACAATAACCATATTATTGAAATATTAACGATATTTCAAATATAGTCAAAATTGGAGAGAATCTGCTCAAAAAAGGCAAAAAAACAATGGCTGACCCCGAAGGAACCTTGGAATCAGCCACTGTAAATAAATAAATATGTCAGGGACCCTGTCCCGGAAGAATTACATCATTCCGCCGGCAGGCATCGCAGGAGCAGCAGGCTCCTTCTCAGGGATGTCCACGATACCGCATTCTGTGGTCAGGAACATTCCGGCTACGGATGCTGCATTCTCGAGAGCCACACGGGCGACCTTGGTAGGGTCGATGACTCCGGCCTCGAACATATTCGCGAATTCACCGGTGCGGGCATTGTATCCGAAGTCTCCCTTGTTCTCACGGATCTTCTGGATGATGACGCTTCCCTCTACTCCGGCATTGGCAGCGATCTGGCGGAGAGGCTCCTCGATTGCACGGGCTACGATATGGATACCGGTAGTTTCGTCGTCGTTCTCACCCTTGAGATTCTTCAGAGCGTCGATTGCACGGATGTAGGCGACACCGCCACCAGGCAGATAGCCTTCCTCGACGGCAGCACGGGTAGCATTCAAAGCATCCTCAACCCTGTCCTTCTTCTCCTTCATCTCGATCTCGGAACCGGCACCTACGTACAGGACAGCAACACCGCCGGCGAGCTTGCCGAGCCTTTCCTGAAGCTTCTCCTTGTCATAGTCGGAAGTGGTGGTCTCGATCTGCTTGCGGATCTGGGCGACCCTGTCGGCGATGTCTTCCTTGACACCGGCTCCGCCTACGATAGTAGTATTGTCCTTGGTGATGGTAACCTTCTCAGCCCTTCCGAGCATATCAGGAGTCGTATTCTCGAGAGTGAATCCCCTCTCCTCCGAAACCACGATCGCACCGGTAAGGGTAGCGATATCCTGGAGCATCTCCTTGCGGCGGTCTCCGAAACCAGGAGCCTTGACGGCTGCGATCTTCAGGGTTCCGCGGAGCTTGTTCACTACGAGGGTGGTAAGAGCTTCACCGTCGACATCCTCGGCGATGATAAGCAATGCCCTTCCCTCACGGGCGATAGGCTCGAGGATAGGAAGCAGGTCCTTCATCGTGGAGATCTTCTTGTCGCAGATAAGCAGGGAGCAGTCGTCCAGGACAGTCTCCATCTTGTCAGGATTGGTCATAAAATAAGGAGAGATGTATCCCCTGTCGAACTGCATTCCCTCGACGACCTTGACCTCGGTCTCGGTTCCCTTAGCCTCTTCCACAGTGATGACTCCGTCACCCTTCACCTTGGACATAGCATCGGCGATGAGTTTGCCGATAGTGCTGTCGTTGTTGGCGGATACGGTTCCGACCTGCTCGATCTTGGAATAGTCGCTGCCGACTTTCTTGGTCTGCTTCTTCAGGCTTGCCACGACGGTCGCGACGGCCTTGTCGATACCCCTCTTGAGGTCCATAGGATTGGCGCCTGCGGCCACGTTCTTGAGGCCTACGTTGATGATGGCCTGTGCGAGAACGGTAGCGGTGGTAGTACCGTCACCTGCCTGCTCGTTGGTCTTGGAAGCGACTTCCTTGACCATCTGTGCGCCCATATTGGCATACCTGTCTTCAAGCTCCACTTCCTTGGCGACCGTAACACCGTCCTTGGTCACCTGCGGAGCACCGAACTTCTTGTCTATAACTACATTGCGACCCTTTGGGCCGAGAGTGACCTTCACTGCGTCCGCGAGAGCGTCGGCTCCTTCCTTCATCTTTGAGCGGACATCGACATCAAACTTTATTTCCTTTGCCATAATTATTTCCTCCGTTGATTACAGGATAGCCAGGATATCTGACTGCTTGACTATAAGATATTTCTTGTCTTCGACAGTTACTTCCGTGCCTGCATATTTGCCATAGAGCACTTCGTCACCCACTTTCACCTCCATAGGTTCATCCTTCTTGCCGGGGCCTGCGGCTATAACCTTGCCCTGCTGCGGTTTTTCCTTTGCTGTGTCAGGGATGTAGATCCCTGAAGCTGTCTTTGTCTCGGCCTCCTTAGGCTCGATCAAGACTCTGTCTGCCAATGGTTTGATCATAATATAATAGTTTTAAAGATGAATCTTGTGGTTTCCGGACTGTTCCGGAGGCACAGTGGAGAAATCAAAGGATGTGCCATCGGTCCGGGACTGACAATTTGTCACAGATGCAAAATCGGCTCGCGCGGATGCGGAATATCCGGAAAGTATGATTATCTTTGATGATACCAACTTAAATGATAATAAGTATGAAAAGGATAGTCTGCCTGATGCTGACGGCGATCGCCGCTGCAATCCTTCTTTCGGGAATAACTTCCTGCAGCCGATTCGGGAAGAACCAAGGTCAGAGTACGGAATTCGCCACCTTCGTCAAAGCTTATACCGGTGGCATCATCTCCGACAAATCCACTATCCGCGTGGAACTGGCGACGGACATTGCCGAAGCAGTCCCCGGAGCGGACATAAAGGATGGGATCCTGTCTTTTACCCCTCCTGTCAAGGGGACTGCCAGGTGGCTTTCCCAGAACACCATAGAGTTCATCCCCGAGGCAGGAGCCTTGAAACCCGGGCAGTCCTATACCGGCAAGCTGCGCCTGGACAAGATCCAGAAAGTGAGCGCGTGCAAGTTCAAGAAATTCACCTTCAAGTTCCTGGTAGCCATCAAGGAAGCCATCCTGTCGATGGACGGAATGACCATAGCCGCCACCTCGCCGGAACTTGCCAGCATATCCGGAACGATCTCGCTGACCGAGGAACTTCCGCTGGACAAGGTCCAGAAGATGATCCAGTATGACTATCCCGACAAGTCGGCCGAGGCCAGCGTAACTGCAGGAACCGACCCGCTGAACTACCACTTCGACATAGTCAGCCTGCCCAGGGACACTAAGGACAGGACCTTGAAGGTCAGCCTCAAGTCAGGAGACACAGGCTTCGTGACGGATTCAAAGCTTGAGATCAAGATCCCTGCTATGGGAGATTTCAAGGTACTCAGCGCAGAGCGGGTAGAGGCGGACGACCCTTTTATAGACATATATTTCACCGAGCCTCTGGCAGACCTGGACGATGATTCCGGCCTGTTCACCCTCGAGGGGGTAGGACGCAGTTATTGCCAGGTCGAGAATTCCCACGTCAAGGTATTCTACGAGAGTCCCCAGGACGGACCTGTCACCCTGCACGTCTCCGGCGTCGTGAAGAGTTACGACGGAACCCCTCTGGGCAAGGATTATACAAAGCAATTCACTGCCACGGAAGAGAAACCGGCAGTGGAAATCCCTATCACCGGGAATATCCTTCCCAACTCCAAGGAACTGATACTTCCGTTCAAGGCCGTCAACCTCAATGCCGTGGACATAAGGATTATCCAGATTTACGAGGACAACGTGCTTATGTTCCTCCAGGAGAACGGTTTCTCAGGCGAACAGTCCCTCCGTCGCTGCGGAAGGCTGGTCTACAAGCGCTGCCTGCGTCTGGACTCCGACCCTTCTAAGAACCTCCACAAATGGCAGGATTTCTCGGTCGACCTGTCCGGACTGTTCAAGCAGGAAGCGGGAGCCATATACCGGATCAGGATATCCTTCAAGCCAGAATATTCGATCTACGGAAAGAAAGCGTCCTTCAAGAGCGGGACTCCTACCAACGAACTGGTGAACATATCCTCCGAGAACGTGACTGAAGAGGACGACAGCCAGTGGGACAGGCCGTATCCTCATTTCTGGGAGAGTTCCTTCGACTGGGACGAATACGTCTGGGAGGACCGCGACAATCCTCTGAAACCGACTTACTATATGCAGGACAGCCGTTTCCCTCAAGTCAACCTGCTAGCCTCGAATCTCGGAGTCATCGCCAAGTATTCCGGAGGCGACAAGATCTGGGTAAGCGTAAGCGACATCCTCTCGACGGATCCCGTATTCAATGCCGAACTTTATGTCTACAGCTACCAGCTCAAGGAAATCGGGTATGCCAAGACAGGCACTGACGGAATGGCAGAGGTAAGTCTCTCGGGCAAGCCTTTCGTCGTGGTGGCCAAGCGTGGAGGAGCCACCAGCTATCTCAAGGTCACCCGGAGACGAGAAATCCCTGAGCCGGTTCGATGTCGGAGGAAAGGAACTGGAGAAAGGCCTCAAGGCGTTCATCTACGGTGAGAGGGGTGTATGGAGACCCGGAGACACTCTCCACGTAGCCCTTATGCTCGACGACAGGGACGACAGGGTCCCCGACAGCCATCCGGCCATAATGGAAGTCTACACACCTGAAGGTCAGTTCTATACAAAGCAAATCAACAGCAACGCGAGGAACGGTCTATATGTATTCAACCTTCCGACGAAGAGCGACGACCCTACCGGTACCTGGAACGCTTGGTTCAAGGTAGGAGGGGCCTCATTCCGCAAAGCTCTCAGGATCGAAAGCATAAAGCCGAACAGGCTCAAGATCGACACCGGGATCGGGGAAGGGCCTATCAGCGGAGGAGAAAGGATTCCGATGAATATTTCCGCCAACTGGCTTACCGGTCCGGCGGCATCCGGCCTTCCTGTCAAGGTCAATATGACCCTGAGACGCTCCGCCACTACCTTCAAGGGATACGAAGGATATGATTTCACGGCGCCTTTGTCTGAATTCGTCACCAGCGAACACAACCTTGTGGACACCAGGCTCAATGAATACGGAAAGACTAGCGTAAGTGTCGATATGCCTGCCGCCGAAGGAGCCCCGGGAATGCTCACGGCCGACATAGTCACCACCGTGGAAGAACAGGGCGGAGATTTCAGCTTCAGCACTATGTCTGTTCCGTATTCTCCGTACATTTCATATGTCGGAATCAAGGTTCCGAAGGAGAACGACAGCCAGTTCCTCGAGACGGACAAGGAATACAAGTTCGCAGTGGCAGTGGTGGACAAGGATGGGAAGAGAGTCGCCGGAGACAAACTGGAATATTCCATATACAAGCTCAAATGGAGCTGGTGGTGGGAAAGCCGCAGCGAAAGCCTCGACTCGTACGTGAACGGATCGGCGCCAGAAGCCCTTTCCAGCGGCACGCTGACCTCTTCCAACGGAGACAACACCATACCTTTCAAGATCGACTACCCTGAATGGGGACGCTACCTGCTGATAGTACGCAATACCGTCAGCGGACACACCGCAGGCCAGATATTCTATGTAGACTGGCCTGAATACCGAGGCAGGTCCGCAAAGACCGACCCGGACGGCCTGACTATGCTTTCCTTCTCGACGGACAAAGATTCCTACAAGGTCGGCGAGAAAGTGACGGTATATATTCCGGCTGCTGCAAAGGGTCACGCCCTGATATCCCTAGAGAATGCCAGGGAAGTCATTTCCAGGGAGTGGGTCAAGACCACTGCCGACGCCGACGTGGCGTACACTTTCAAGGTCACCCCGGAGATGGCTCCGAACTTCTATGTCCACGTCACCCTCGTACAACCTCACGAAAGGGTCGACAACGATCTTCCTATACGCCTGTACGGTGTCAGGCCGATTACTGTCAGCAACGAGGAATCCCATCTCGAGCCTGTAATCTCGATGCCTGACGTACTGCGTCCTGCGGAAGAATTCTCCGTCAAGATCAAGGAAAAGAGCGGCAAGCCTATGACATATACCCTGGCCATAGTGGACGAAGGTCTCCTGGACATCACAGGTTTCAAGACTCCGGATCCTTGGAGCGCGATGTACGCCAGGGAAGCCCTGGGTGTCAGGACCTGGGACCTCTACGACGACATCATAGGAGCATACAGCGGACGATTCTCTCCGATGTTCAGCATCGGAGGTGACGAAAGCACGGTCATCGGAGCAAAGAAAGACAACCGCTTCAACGCGGTGGTCAAGTTCCTGGGACCTTTCTCACTCCAGAACGGTTCCGCCACCCACAAGGTTACGCTTCCTATGTACATCGGAAGCGTCAGGGTGATGGTAGTGGCAGCCAGGGACGGGGCGTACGGCAACGCCGAGAAGACGGTCCCGGTAAGGTCGCCTCTGATGGTACTTCCTACACTTCCAAGAGTTCTCGGGACAGGAGAGAAGGTTACCCTTCCGGTAAATATCTTCGCTCTCGAGGACGGAGTGAGGAACGTAGAAGTCGAGGTCAAGGTCGAAGGACCTGCCAAGCTTACAGGAAGCAGCAAGTCATCCATAACTTTCAGCAGCCCCGGCGACCAGATGACCAATTTCGGTTTTGAAGCCACAGGTACGGGCACCGCCAAGGTGACTGTCACGGCTTCAGGCAACGGGTACAAGGCCTCCGAAACCGTCAGCATAGGAATCCGCAATCCGGAGCCTCCTGTAGTCACGGTAACGAAGGCTACGTTAGGCAAGGGAGAGACCCGCCACTTCGGGTATTCCCCGTTCGAGGCAGGAGACGGTCAGTGGGCTTCCCTCTCACTGGCTACGTTCCCTTCCGTCGACTATTCTGGAATATTCTCATTCATAAAGGAATACCAGTACAATTGCTCCGAGCAGATCGCATCCAAGGGCATCAGCCTCCTGTCCATCAGGAATATGCTCACGGAAGACAAGCAGAAGGAGGCTGACAAGATGATTCCAGAGCTTCTCCAGCAGCTTTACCAGAGGCAGCTGGGCAACGGTGGATTCTCATACTGGCCGGGAGCTTCCGATGCCAACAACTGGGTCAGTTCGATGGCCGGAGAGTTTATGATCACTGCTGCCAAGAACGGCTTCAGCGTGAGCAAGGGCGTACTGGCTAGCTGGTCAAGGTTCCAGAAGAAGGGAGTACAGGAATACCGCAACACGGACAACAGGTACCTCTGGGATCTGGAACAGGCATACCGGCTCTTCACCCTGGCTCTCAACGGAGAGGCTGAAAGCGGAGCTATGAACAGACTCAAGGAGAGCGAGAACCTCTCCCCTCAGGCTGGATGGATGCTAGCTTCGGCATATGCCGTTTCCGGGAAGAAGAGCGTCGCAAAGGAGATTTCCGCCAACCTGAAGACCGGTTTCAACGATTACCAGGAAGCAAACTGGACCTTCGGTTCTCCGGTCAGGGACAAAGCCATTGCTCTTGAGACTCTGGTCCTGACGGACGACATCGCACCGGCGATGGAACTCGCGGAAGAAGTATCCGGCTTGCTCGGCGGAGAATGGTACGTCACCCAGGAGACAGCCTTCGCGACCAAAGCCCTTTCCCGCTTGGCCTCCAAGGTCGGCACCGGATACCTGAATGCACAGATAAGCCAGGGCGGAACTCCGGAACAGGTCAAATCGGCCAAGAGTGCAGTCACCCTGACCCTGGATCCAAAGACCGGAGGAGTAGATGCGACCAACCAGGGGGACGGAGTCATCTACGCGACTCTGGTCACCTCCGCCATTCCTAAGTACGGAGAAAAGGTCCCTGCCAGGTCCAACGGCATCAGCCTGACTGTCAACTACATATCAAACGGAGGACAAGCCCTCGTGCCTTATGTCATCCCTCAGGGAACCGATTTCACCGCCATACTGACGGTTTCCAACGTCAGCGGAGTCAAGGATTATACGAACCTTGCCCTTACCGAGGCGATCCCTTCAGGATGGGAGATATTCAACGACCGTCTGGCTGGAGGCGAAACCGGAAGGATCGACTACAGCTACCGCGACATCCGCGACGACAAGGTAATCTGGTTCTTCGACCTGCCTAAAGGCACTGCCAAGACTTTCAGGGTCAAGCTCCACGCCGCATACGAAGGAGAATTCGTGCTGCCAGCGGTCAAGTGCGAGGCGATGTACGACTCGAAGGTCAGTGCCAACACTGCATCCGGCACCGCCAAGGTGAGCAAGTAGCGTGATATGGACGGAAAGGTACAGAATAGGATCGCCTGGGGCCTTATCGCCGCCATCCTGCTTGCATACCTGTTCTGCCTTCCCAGGAATATTTTCAAGGGTACCGGCTATTCCACCGTAGTAACGGACAGGAACGGTGAATTGCTGGGGGCCAGGACGGCCCCGGACGGACAGTGGCGTTTTCCACCGTCCGATTCGGTACCGGTCAAGTTCCAGACCGCTCTTATCAACTTCGAAGACAGGTATTTCATATTCCACCGGGGCGTCAACCCCGTCTCTGCCGTCAGGGCCGCAATCGGCAACATCAAGGCAGGCAGGGTCACCAGCGGAGGCAGCACCATCACTATGCAGGTGATAAGGATGTCCAGAAGGAAACCCAGGAATATGTTCCAGAAAGTCATCGAAGCCATCCTCGCGACGAGGTTGGAACTACGGTGCAACAAGATGGAAATCCTGTGCCTATATGCCGCCCACGCCCCTTTCGGAGGCAATGTGGTCGGTCTTGAGGCTGCCTCCTGGAGGTATTTCGGGCGCCCTCCGGAAGAGCTTTCCTGGGCGGAAGCGGCGACTCTTGCCGTCCTGCCCAATTCCCCTTCCGACATCCATCCCGGCAAGAACAGGAACCGGCTGCTGGAAAAGCGCAATCAGCTTCTGAATACCTTGTTCAGAAGAGGGTACCTGGACGACCTGGATTTGGAACTTGCTCTGGAAGAGCCGCTTCCGGACGAACCTCTGCCACTTCCTCAGGAAGCCCGGCATCTGACCGAATTCAATTGCAAGAGGACTCCCGGACAAAGGATCAGAACCACTGTGGACATCAACCTCCAGAGACAGGTCCAAGCCGTGGCAGACCAGTGGAACCTGGAATTCGCTAAAACCGGAATACACGACCTGGCCGCGATAGTCCTGGACGTACGTACTGGAGAGACCCTTGCCTACGTAGGCAACGCAAATCCTGGCATCAAACGCCCGGGAAGCGATGTGGACATAGTAAGATCCCCGAGGAGCACCGGCAGCATACTCAAACCTGCCCTATACTGTTCGCTTCTGCAGGAAGGCGAGATCCTACCGAACACCCTCCTTCCGGACATTCCCGTCAACATCAACGGTTTCAGCCCACAGAATTTCAACAGGCAGTTCGCCGGAGCCGTTCCGGCCTCAGAAGCCCTGGTACGCTCCCTCAACGTCCCGGCCGTCCATATGCTGAGGAAATACGGCGTATCCAAATTCCTTGACATACTCAGGAAATGCGGATTATCTACGCTTCCTAAAAGCGCCTCCCATTATGGTCTGTCCCTGATCCTGGGCGGCGGAGAAGCCACCTTAATGGACATAACGGCGATGTATGCCGGAATGTCAGCCTCCTATCAGGGCTGCGGCCCGGACGGATTCCCGCTCACGGACAAATGCGCCCTATGGTTGACCATAGACGCTTTGAAAGAGGTCAACCGCCCCGATGAAATCGACTGGCACCTGATCAGTTCGGTCAAGAAAGTTGCCTGGAAGACGGGCACCAGTTTCGGATTCAGGGATGCCTGGGCAGTCGGGTTCACTGCCGACTATGCGGTTGGAGTCTGGGCAGGGAACGCCCAAGGCCAGGGAATGCCGGGACTGACCGGCGCACGGACGGCCGGCCCGGTGCTGTTCGATATATTCAATCTCCTGCGCCCGAAAGAAGGCGACGGAGAGTATTATGCCGACGGTTGGTTCAAGGGGCCGGTGTACGGAGACTACATCACTGCGGATGTCTGCAGCGAATCAGGCCATCTAAGAGGAGTCGACTGCCCGCACGCGGACACCTTGATGCTCCCGAGGAAGGCCATCAAGAGTAGTTCCTGCCCTTACCACAAGACCATCGACGGGATCCGCACATTCGTCCTTCCTCCTTCGATGGAGTGGTACTACCGGCAGCATCATCCTGAATACAAGCCATATATTCCGCAGGACAAGCAGGATTACTCACCTATGGAGTTCATCTATCCTGAAAACGGAGCAGTGATCTATATCCCGCGCCAGCTGGACGGCTCCACCGCCGGGATCACGTTCAACCTGGCACACAGGAATCCGGAGACGAAGGTCTTCTGGCATCTGGACAAAGAGTACGTGGGAGAGACACGGTACCTGCACCAGATAAGGCTGGTACCACAGAAGGGAATGCATACCGTGACGGCGGTAGATGAAAGCGGGAACACCATATCGGTAGCTTTCACGATAGGCTAGAATCTTCCTATCTCATCGAAAGGGATAGGCTGCAGTCCGTAGCCTGCCAGCACTTCCGGCTTCAGGTAATACTCCAAAGGAAGGGCAATTGTAGAATTCGCAGTGGGAAATGACGAGTCCGCATCCTAAAAAGGATACTCCGGGCTCATAGGTATGCTTAAACTGGGAGAAGTCCCTGATGAGGTTGTTGCAGAACACATAGCCGGCCTCCTCCAAGGTCTTCCTGTTTCCGCCGTAAGCCCTTATTCCACCGTGTCCCAAACGCTGCCTTTCGGTGAAACATAATAGTCCTTGGAATGCAAGGAGACCGGCAGGGAAAGGACCGCTAGAAGAAAGAGTAATGACCTGTACCGCAGGTGGCCGCGAAGGTCACCTTCTTGAAAGTCAAAAGACTCGGAAGCTGCTACTTGGTCGGCTTCTTGTAGCCGTCGCTTATAGCCCTGGCGGACATCCTTTCGATACGCTTCTCCGTAGCCGGATGGTCGGAGAATATCTCGGAAACCGCCGAACTGGCAGCTGCCTGGGTACCTGAAGATGTACCTCCGGAAGACATCGCAAGCAACTTCTCGAAGGCCATTGCCATAGCCCAAGGGTTCTTGCCGTAAGCCTTCAGGAAATCATAGCCGTAGTCATCGGCCTGGTTTTCCTGCTTCCTTGAGAACTTCGCACCCATCAAGGCCTCACCGATGTCACCGAGCTGGGAAGCGGTCAGGACAGCGATCGTACCTCCGGTAGAAACCACTGCATCCCTGAGGGCGGAAGTTAGGAGAGCCTGCTTGAACTGCTTCTTGGAGTGCTTGAGTGCCACGTGACCGATTTCGTGACCGATCACACCCAGGACCTCGTCGTCGGACATCCTGTCGAGAAGTCCGGAATAGATTCGGACACTGCCGTCTGCGCAAGCGAAAGCATTGACGTCGTCAGTCTTGTAAACCTTGAAATTGAGAGGAACACCCTCGACGGAGGTGATTCCCTTTGTCATATTGCGGACCCTCTTGACATACGGGCTGGTCTCCGGAAGTACAGGACTCTCCGCATCAAGCTGGGTCACATACTGGGCAACATATGCCTGGATCTGTTCGTCGGTAAGCGAAGCAGCCTGGGCAACCTTGGCGCCGCCGGAAAGCAAGTAGGCGGCGTTGAACTGCTCAGTGCAGGATGCGCACGTGATTGCAGCGAACAAGATGATGAAAAGTTTTTTCATTTCGATTATCTAGTTTAATTAAGATTAGAGGCCGAGGAGTTCCTTGCGGTAATTCAGCTGGTCAATTGCATCCTGAGCTTCCCTGACACCTTCGGACCTGGCCTGCCTGAAATAATCCATAGCTTCGCTGAAATCCTCGGTAAGGGCAGCATAGAGACCCTTTGCGTAAGCGGCAAGACCGCTGTCGCCGGCCTTTCTGAGATACCTGCGGGCGGAATCCAGGTTACCTTCCTGCATCTCTGCCATAGCGGCATTGATGTTGGCAGTAGGGTCGTCAGGATATACCCTGGCAGCAGTGATGAAGGTCTTGTTGAAATCCTCGTCGCCAGGAGTATAGTTCTGGGCTGCGAGGTAGAACTCCTCAAGGCTGAGATTGCCCGGGCGGGTCTTCAGGACCTCTTCCACTTCCTCTGCGGAAGCATAGCTGCGGATAGTATAGTCGACCTTGTAATCCGTACGGCGGAGGAAAGGATAGCAGTTATCGAGCAAATTCTTGTAGTCGTCAGGATATGTACTCTTGATCTTCCACTCCTTGGCATCAAGGTCGGTATAGGTAGCATCATCGTCGATCAGGTCGAGGATACGTACGCGGTGAGGCAAGTTGGAGTTCTCCACATAAGCCCTGAGAGCTTCCCAGTTCTCCGGCACGAAGTCGGTCTTGAACAGGTTGTTGCTGAGGTTGTAGAGATTCTTCACATAGTCCTTGATAGCGGTGGTACGGGCGCTGGCGAGCTTCTCGTTGAGAGAATACTTGCCTTCAGGAGAAGCGAAGCCCTTGATTTGATGGTGACATCCTTGTCCCTGCGCACAGAGTCGATGGTCGCGCGGATCTTCGCGAGCTCCCTGGCATTGCTGTGGTAATCAGGATTGACCACCGACTTGCCCTGCGGGAAGTCCACGAAAGCCTGACCGGAGATCGACCTGCTCTTGGTCACCTCTGCCTCAGGACGGGAGAACACGAAATCAGGAGAGAAGGTGAAGGTCTTGATCCTGAATCCGCCGAGCTTGTCGCTGGTGGAGGAAATCTCCTTGCAGTTGGCACAGCCGTACTGCTCTTGGCGGAGTACGAGCTCGCAACCGTTCATCCAGTTCTCATAAGGGACGGTGACGTCATAATTGACCGAGGAAGGCATATTCTTGACCGAATATGTCATCGTTTCGCCTTTGGACAGCTTGCTGCCGTTACGAAGGTACTGGAGGAAGCTGCCGCGGCTGTAGAGTCCGATAGCCGGGAGCTCGACCGAGTTGTCACCTTTCACGAGGACCGGCGTGAGCAGATATGCCTTGTTGCCGGGGATATAGACCTTGGTGAGGTCGACGTCCATATTGACGTTCAGATTCCTTCCGGTACGGTCCACGACCACGTTGCTGATGCCTGCACCAGGCCTTACAGTAACCTTGTCAGCCGCACGGAGGCCGGCACCCGCGAGAAGGGAAACGACGGCCATCAGGATTATTGCGGAAATATACTTTTTCATTATCATTCCTCCTATTCTAGAACAGATAAACCACATTGATGGCAGCCTTCGTAGGGCCGAAATAGTTATGGGTCTCATTATCGGCGACCTGCTTGCCGCAGGACTTGCACTGGTACTGGTCATACCAGGTATGGACATATCCCAGACCGGCTTCGAGCTCCAGATTCCAATGGGTAGCAAGCGGAATCGCGTAACCATAGGCAAGTCCTACGCCTGCCGCCAATCCCTGGAACCTATTGTTTTTCAAGAGATTGAAGTCTGTGCCGAGCAGTTTGCCGCCAAACTCGTTGATACCACCGATATTATACTTCTGAGCCAGTGCGTTGATAGCCACGAAGTGTCCGGCGAAACGGTTGCAGAACCAGTAGCGTGCTTCAGGCTGAACCATCAGCACTCTCCAGCGTGCCTTGCTGTCTTGCTTGGACCATCCGTTGTAGTTGCCGGATATGTCCATCGTCCACTTAGGGGCGATGGGGAACTCGACTCCTGCATTGACGGTTCTCGTAGCGTCATAGAGAAGGTTCGTCTTGATAGCGAAGTCCTGTCCTTTAGCTGCCGAACCTATCAGAAGGGCGGCGAGCGAAATGACTAATACCTTTAGTTTCATTTGCTTGTTAATTAGATTTTAACAAAATTACGAAAAAAACCGAAATTTGAAAACAATCTTCCTTCCCAATCTTACTCGGCTTTGCGCAGGACTATGCGTGAAGAGTAGGAGCGGTTCATCGAGCGGACGAAGTCACGGAAAAGGTCATACTGTTCTGCCGGAAGGGTACAGGGTTTCAGGATGACTTCCTGGCGGATGACAATCTTGCTCCCGGAGTATGATGCATTGCTTCTGAATGAGCCCCACAGTTCATCTAACGCTACACTGGAAGGCAAAGATTCCACTTCCAGTCCCTCGGGAATATCAATCACCACCTCGTCTATGACAGTGGTTCCTGATTTGAACACCAATGGATTGACCCTCTCGGACCGCTGCGCATCCATCCTCTTGGAAAAAGGATTCCCTGCAAGCATCATCCTGGAGCCATTCCATTGTCCGTAAGTCAGGATATCGAAACCATAACCTACTTCGCATTCAGGAAACCACTCGCGTCCATCATAGGTATCGTAATTGTCTTTGATCCGAGCAGGAGTCAGATTCTGAGGCTGGGCATTCAACCCTCTGGTAATCAGGGCCCGCTTAGTTTCTTTTGAGAGAGCATCAAATCCGATCCAAGATTCCACATTGCGCCCGGAATGCTTCTGTGACACATCAAGATGAGCAGACCCGTCTTCGGACAGTTTGACAGATGTCACCGTAACACTCTTGCATAGACTGTCCGGATATGACCTGGCACGGATCGTCTCTCCCCCTTCGGGACGGATCAGCAGCAACTCGTGGCCAGCAATACTCTCGTGCCTGTATCCGAGAGGGACCGAAGGATTCGTACACTCGATGAACAATGTATCCGAAGTCTCTTTCAACGGCACGGTCAGGATGACATGATCAGTCTGACCCATTGAAGGATAGCCGGGCAGGAAATCTTCGGACTCGGTGCTCAAGGCAGTATACCACGACTCTATTCCGAGTTCCGAAAGCATCAGGCGCATATAGTTTGAAAGAGCCTTGCAGTCACCGAAGCCGGTCCTGTCCACCGTCTCCGCAGGGAATGGCTTGAAACCGCCTATCCCAAGCTGGATGCTTACATAGCGTGTTTTTTCACGAAGGTACTTGTAAATTGCCCTAATCTTCCCCAACTTGTCAGGGATATTGTCTGTCAGCGAGTGGGCCTTCTCCTTCGCGCTGACCGGGAGACCAGGATCCGACTGAAGGAGGTCTTGCTGCCATTCGGCAATAGCCTCCCACGAATCCTGACGCCCCGGGAAACCATCGAACACGAACTCATCAGGAGAAGAATAGATGACAGGGACAAGACCAAGGACAGAAGGCATAAAACTTTCCTCGACATAACCGTCACAAGCAGAGAAACTCCAAGAATATATGTCACTCTTCGCTCCTTGCTCGACTGTCTTTTTCCCAGCCGGACCGAATTCATAGCTCCTGATCACGGTACCCGGAGGCACCGAAAGGGTGAAACGGCCTCCCCTCAGATCGGTATTCCCCGTTGTGACAGGGCAGTAGACAGGGAAAACGACGAACCCACCCTTTTGCTGGATCGTATATTCATATGTGACTGTGACCGGATATGATGGAGGAGACGGCATATATGCTGTCATAAAACCGTCGTCTGCGATTCCGGAAGCGATCGAGACAGTGGTAAGGTCTTTCTTCCCTATCTTCACTTGCTGCCCGGAAGGCAACTGCATGACGCCGGAGAAAGAGCTGAGGACATCGTTCTTGCTGGTATATTCGATGAAGGCTGCGGCATCCAGCCCTTTCTTGGAATATACGATGACAGTGCGGGTGACGGTCAACACACCTTTTTCCAACGATTGCATGGTAAAGGTCTCATCGTCACGGAGAACCGAGGCATACTTCTCCCCGGACACTGCAGGGAAAACGACCATCAGCAAGAAGACGGAGCATAGAAGGAAACGTCTCATTTCTTCTTGAGGACAATCATCGACTTCTCAACCTTACAGACCTGCTCCCAGAAAGTACGCAGGTCCTTGTATCCGCTGGTAGGGACTAGCAGGCTGCCAAGTTTGAACTTGTAGTTGACAGTGACCGAATTCCCTGACTGGCGGCATATCATAAGCAGTTCCGAGCCTTCAGGAGAAGAGCAAGTGTACCTCAGGCTTTGAGGGATGGATTCGACTTCATATCCCTCCGGAATCGTGAAGACTAGATTGTAAGTTATTGAATTACAATACGGGAAATCCACAGGGAGAACTCTTTCCTCACTGCTGAAAGATTTGTCCGAGTGATAACGGGACAAGAAAGCATTGACATAGATGTGGTCATCTCCCAGGGTCACGTCCTTTTCGAAATCATATTTGACCACACTCTGAGGGGAATATCCCGAAGGATCATCAAACTGCATCCCGACTATCCTGATCTCCATATCCTTCTCCGAGTCTTCTATCCATTTTTCCTCATCTTCGAAAGAATGGTATTCGCGGCGCATCGCGTAGGAGTCGTTCCCTGTCGCCAGTATCCTGCCGGTACCTACAAGACGGGAGTCCTCTAATCGCATCTGTACTGATTCAAAGATAGATGACTTGATTGATATCTCCTTCGTCAAGTCTATCCAGTTCCCCTGCCCGTCGTCCGATATGAGCCTCGCCTTCGGAACGATATATGACGGACTGAGAATATCCACGTACGCATCGGATTTGGCCGCATCCAGGAAATGCACCTCACCGGAAGGACACTCGATCCGCAGGATCATGGCATCGTACTGATCCATCGAGATCATATAATCGACCAGCGGCCCATTATCCCTGAGCTTGACCATAACAGGCTTGGCTCGGTAGCCCAAAGAGTTCAGGACGCTGGCAACCAATGCATTGATGTCAGCACTGTCGCCCAATCCGTTCTTGAGCACTGTGCGCCCCTTCTCCGGCAATCTGCTGATTTTTTCATTCCACGAAACCTTATCCATCACAAGATTCCTGACAGCAGCGATCTTCTCCCGCTCATCTTCCTTTCCAGCGATAGCTTCTGCAGCACCTTCAATCAGTTTCGCAGACCCCCTGCAGCAGTCAAGAAGCCCAGCCGTGACCAACCTGTTGTCCACATCTTCCCAAGTGACTGCATATTCCTTATACAAGACTCCAGGAATATTGAGGCTCCTGACATTGTAATTGACGGCTGCGCAGTAAATATCCGGGCAGTAGCTGTAGGGCTCATCACGAAGAGCCGGTACATCCGCAATACGGAGCTTGTCATAGAAGTCCGAATATGAAGTGGAGCCCAAGGTCGCGAACACCGTCGTACGCTCCTGGGAGAAAGGGAGCATTCCCAATGTCGTGGTGTTGTAATAGATAAAGTCAGGGAAGGATACGGTAGCCTCAGCAAGGTTCACCGGATATTCCCTCTGCAATTGGACCTTTCCGATATCTATAGTCGGAGAGATGATCATGAAACTCACGTCCACGACCGAGCCGAGACGAACGTTTTCCGGGGAGAATGTCACTCTCCTCACACCGTTGGAATACGGCTCGTCAAACACGAATTTCTTTGACATCTTGTGAGAAACCACTTGACCATCCACCATATCAAACGTCGTCACACGAATGTCCCTGACGTTCTCCGTGTAGTCATTGGCGACAGAATAGAAGATCTCATAGTCAATTTCATCCTTGCCCGACTCCTTCAACACCTTCCATCTCTCACGGACCTTGGTCTCCCTTTCCAGCCTGCCCCTCGGATCGACTCTGACGGAGACCTGGCGGTCACTGTAAAGCAAGAGAAGGGAAGCGGTCGTGTCGAGAGGATAAGTCTTCAGTTCCACTTCCGCTTTGGAAACATCCCCGAATTTCGGGTTCACCTGTATCAGCTGCGCACGCATTGTCACAGAAAACAGGAGGGAGAAGAAAAGGATGGATAAGGCTGATCGCTTGTTCATAGTTGGATAAAGTATCATGTTTCTCAACAAAGATACTGTTTATTACCTAAAATGCAACTAGCCCCTCCAGGGAAACCTGAAGGGGCTTGTCATTTCGTGGGAGTTGACGGAGTCGAACCGCCGACCCTCTGCTTGTAAGGCAGATGCTCTGAACCAACTGAGCTAAACTCCCGAACAATCCCACCACGCGGGTAAGGGACTGCAAAGGTACGATTGTTTTTTAATTCTGCAAATTATTTTTCTGTTTTTTCAGTAACCTTGACAGGACCTGCAAAGCCATCGTTGGCCCGGTAGTGAGGTGCGTACAGGGATTCTATGGTCGTTACCGGAGAGGAGAACGTACCGTCCTGGGTCACGAAGAACTCCTCGGAGACCGTGGTATTTTCTTCCGGATAGACATCGAAGTAATACTCGGTGCGATCAGTCTTGACATTCCTGTAACCCTGAGGCGTTACCGAATACATACCCCTCACCCTGAGAGGACTCAACCACCACCCATAGTGGCCGGAAAGCTCCTCTACAGGCCTGAAAGCAGCCTCGCGAGGCGCCACAAGCTTGACGAAGCTGCGGTTCTCGTCGCTGCTTACCTGATATTCGGCAGTGATCTTGTCACCCACATGGACCGGCATTCCCTCGACTATCTCCAGCCTTCCGATCCCGCCGTTCTCACCGGTGACCTGCTTGAAGAAATGTCTCTCGATGGAGAATCCGTTTCCGGCAGAGACTATCTCGGCAAAAGGCTTCTCATATGTCTTGGTGAGCATGACGACCTTGGTGGCAAGGACTTCATCGGAGCCTCTGAGTACGGAATTGACGGCATCCACGAAAGCCGGATCGTCTTCCCATTTCTGTGTCTCTTTCTGAAGCATCATCCATATACGGATTCCATCTGACACCTCGGTGCTGTAGCCTTCCAGCAAGTCGCAGAGGAGAGAGTGGGCGTAGAGTTCGCTCTCGAGCAGACCGCGCCAAGGCAAGACGGCGTTAGGATAATACCATCCGCCATCCTTATGCTTGACCGCATATTCCAGCAATGAGGCGACATCCGCAGATGCGGACTTGTTCAGTTTTTCCCGGGAAGAGAACTTCATCCCCCAGGCAGAGGCGAGGGCATTCCCTCCCTCGTTGTTCACCAGGTTGAGCAATGTCTTGATACGGCGGGCCTTATCGAGGATCCTGCCGTTCATTCCCCTGCCATCCTTGGCTGAAGGCAGCAAGTACGACTTTATGAACTTCTTGAAAGCCTTGTAGTTCTCGGAATATTCATCCTTGCCGCTCTTGGTATCCACGACTACGTTGAAAGGAACCTGAGCGAACAACGAACGGACGTAAGCGTACTGCTCATAGGACAGGCTGCCGCACCAGCGCGGGAACGAGTCTCCGTGAATGAACTGGCTGTGGTCCAGATAAACTACTGACGGCGAGGCATCGAAGCCGCTGAACAGGCCGCTGTCGCGGAGCTTGGCGAAACGCTCCAGCACCACTGCGGTGATTACCGGAGATGACCTCATACCCTCGAACCATCCGAAACCGCCGTCCGCGTTGCGGCAGGCCAGGATCCTCGGGAAGAGATCGTCATCAGGTGCCTGCGCTATTCCTGCGGCCTTTCTTACGTAGAATGCCTCGGAGAGGGAGAGCACGTCCCTGCCTTCAGGGTCAGCCTTCGTCGGAAGAGCCTCGTGCAACATAGCAAGTATATCAGTCTGCTTGTATTCTGCACCTGCCGCAGTCGTACCGGTGAATTCGGACTTCAGCCTCTCCAGCAGCGCATTCTCGTCCGCGCCTGCGAGAAGGACTCCGGAGTGAGACTCCGTGAGCACCTGCCTGGCATCCAGGACCGGCAACGAGACGAATACTCCGTCGGAGAATGTTTTGTCATCGTCGATGAAGACTACCTTCAGGCCAAGTTCGGAGGCATCCTCCGGATCTACCTTGAATTCAAACGGAACCGAACCGCCTGCAGGAACGGTCAGGCTTTGCGACAAAGTTCCAAGCGGCACGGAATCCTGCCAGTCCGCAGACGGATAGACCTGCAGCGCGACGGCACCGGCGACCGGGACATCGGAACTGTTCGAGACAGTTCCGTGAAGTACGTAACTGTCGCCTTTGTATAGATACTTGGGCTCTGCGACTGAAAGCTTCACAGGGAGCGACACCACCATTTCCTGACGCACAAGGGCATTGTGCATTTTGGTATCGTGGGCAAATACCTGGACTATGAATGTCGAAAGCTTGTCGGAAGTCCTGAACTTGAGTGTCAGGTTGCCGGAAGGGTCGGAATAGAGGAACGGTTCGAAGGCGAGCGAAGATGCGAAATCAGAGCGAAGATCGACCTTGTCGATATCCTCTTCGTCAACAGCCGCAGGAGCAGGAAGTGCGTCGTACAGGACAGCTCCGGCATCCATCGATTCCATCGCAACCTCTTCCATCACTTCGCCCCGGGTAGCGGAAGCCTTGTACATAGGAGAAGAATTGACCGACCTTCCCAAGCCCCGGATATAGATTCCGTGCTCGATGCCGTCACTTCCGTTGCAGGCCGAAACGTACACGTGCTCGGCACTGATTCCCGAAAGCCTGACGGTATTCCAGCGGTTCGGAGATATGGCCTCGGTGCTCTTGTCGAACACCGCCGCCACTCCTTCCACGCCAGGATCGGTCCGCAACACGAACGAATACTCCTTGCCCGGAAGGGTCTTATCCTCGAACACACTGAAAGCCAAAGGCATTTCAAGTTCTTTCTTCTCACGGCGGAATTCCTTGGTATATGTGTAGTACTTGCCGTTGCGGAAGTAGAATACACTGAGGAATACGGCATCCTGATACTCCGGCTTGTACTTGTAGACTATGTCCTCAAGCGAGCCTTTACGGCCTGGCTGACCTTCAAGGAAAACCATCCTGTGCTCCAGGAGCTGCCTCCTGTCCCCGAACAGCTCAACTGCAGCCCATACAGGGCCGTCGCCGGCACCGAAACGGAGGTGTATGTCCTCTCCTTTGTCGAGCGTCCCGTCCTCGCAGGAACCTTCCAGTATGAAGACATTCTCCACCGGAACGTTGAGGACTTCGTCCGAAGGTGCTACCTTCAGAATCTGCTTCTCCTCATCCGACTCGATCTCTTCACCCTTCGAGGTCTTTACGCGAGCCTCGGCCTCGACTGTATACAGTCCTGATCCAGGAAGATCCACGAATACCTCTTTCCCTGACTCAGCTTTCCCGGTGCAGACCGTCTCGCCTTTCATATCCGAAATCCTGTAGTCCACCGGAACCGGGACGGTCTTTCCGTCTACGTTCCTGACCCTGAACACCAGCCGGGCCTCATTCTTGGTGAGCAGGCTGGTATTCCAACTGCGTTCTTTCAGTTCCAGCGATCCTGAGGCTTCGTCAAGTAACTCTATATAGATATTGAAACTATTCAATACAAACACATTACGGTTATACTCCCGAGTTTCTCCCGTTGCATCGGTGACCTTGACGGAGACCTTGAACCAGTAATCGTCTCCGGAAGGGAAGGATATCTCGAAACCACCGTTCCGATCCGGAAGGACATCACCGGAAGCCACTCTTCTGCCTGAAGCGACCACTTCGAATGTCACCTTGGCGGCAGAGAGAGGATGACCGCTGTAACAGCTGAGCAGTCCTTCCACACGGACGGTGTCTCCCCTGAAATACAGTTTGTCCACATCCTTGAAACTCAGTTCGTATGTAGGAAGTATGTATTCATCCACCACGATATCCTTCGACTGGAGTGTCCTCTCCTTGATGGCGCAGATTCTGAAACGGCCGTTCTTCTGGTCCTTAGGAAGGAGGAACTCTCCGGCCACGGACCCGAAGCCGTTGGTCTTCAGCTTAGCGGATTCAAGTTCCTTGCCCTCGGTATTGTACAGTTTAACGGTTACGGTCTCCCCTTCCTTGAAAGTCTCAAAGCTCTTGCGGAGGTTGCCGCTGTAG
Source organism: uncultured Bacteroidales bacterium (assembly GCA_905235085.1). Taxonomy (GTDB): domain Bacteria; phylum Bacteroidota; class Bacteroidia; order Bacteroidales; family UBA932; genus Cryptobacteroides. Next base: position 22,428 of record CAJOKD010000021.1, read on the forward strand.
AATACAGCCTTGTATTTCACGGTCTCGCCAGGATTGTAGGCAGACTTGTCGGTAAACAGGTTGCAGAAAGCGGAACTCCTTTCTTCCGCTTCTTTTTCAAACTCGCGGTGATTGTCAAGATCTATCTGCCTGGACTTGCGTATGAAACCGTCGGAATCCTTGAAAGATGCCTCAAGATAATTGACAGATCTCTGCTTGACGTTTTTCATTATCTGCTCTGGGACAGGGGTGAAACCGTCGACGGCTATTCCCTTGGCCACTGCCACGTAAGATCCAGACCTGAACAGGCCGAGGTCCACTTTCCCGATTGGTTCACCTGTCTTGTAATCCGCCACGTAGAACCGCTGTCCGGCGCTGTCGTCCCGGATTGCGATCGAGAGGGTCTTGGGAGCATATACCTGGCTCGCCTTGACCTTGCCGTTCCTGGCGGTGAAAAGATAGTCACCGTCGTCACACTTTGGGATCGGCACTCTCACCGTATCCTCGACATAGAAGCTGCATTTCCCGTTTACGACACTCTTGGTGAAAAGCGGTTTCGCTTCCTTCACGTCCGGAGCCATCACCAGCTCCACCTTGTCCAGATTCCGGAACAAGACCAGGAGGTCGCGACCATCTATACTGAGAGAAACACCCTTACCTTCAAGTGTTTCCTCAAGATAGCAGAAATCTGACATGGAATTGGCGATCTTCTTGTCGATGCCGGAGGAATAAGACTTGCGCTCTTTCTCGGCAGCCTTGACCTTTGCAAGCAATTCCTTATATTCGTTTTCTCCCGCTTTATTGATCTGGAGCTTGGAGAACGAATCCTGGAGGATACGGGCCTTGGCAAACAGGTTTACAGCCTGCCCCTCATACTTGCCGGCGAATTCCCCGTATGCAGCGATCCTGGATTCCGGATCCTTTACCTCAATGGACCGGTACTCAAGCCAGGCAGCATTCGGATAGGTATCTCCAAGGTATTCCTTCAGGACCTTTCCGGCCCTGTCCCTTCCCCGCCAGTCGCCATATTCCGACCAGAGTGCATATTCGTAGTCATCCTTCACGCACTCGGCAAGGAGGCCGTTCATCTGGCCGCCTATGCGTCCGTAGAACTGAGAGTTACGGCATGCCTGGAGGCGAGAGCCCGTCGAGATGACATAATCCAGCAAGTCCCCTGCGCCTTGGTTCTTACGATAGGAATAGGTGACGACAGGCTCCGCGTAGGCTTCCACCTCGGCGGAGAGCTGCCTCTGGAGGGAATCCCTCAGTTTCCAGTTGCGGGACAGTTCCACATCCATCTTCTGGGTGACGGCATCATAGAAGTCCCAGTGCAGACGCTTGGCAGACGCCTCCTTCCTGATCTTTTCCAGGGCGGCGGTCATCTTCAATGGTTTGTCTTCCTTCCGGGCGTCATAATAAGCCTTCCAGAGAGAGCTCAGGACGTGCCCTTGCTCGTCCGGTTTCCTGGTATTGTCTGTCCTCATATATGCTTTAGATGTGATGAAAGCCGCGCAGAGCAACGCTGCAGTGACGGCTGGTATAAGGATATGCGTTTTCATAACTCGGTCTATATTCAAAAACCTTGCAAAGATTTCAAGATCTGGACGGCTTCACTCACAAGATATGTGCTTCCGCCTATGAAAATGAGAGGGAACGATGGCCTTGCGGAATCCTGTTTCCTGGAAGTCTGCTTGGCAAGGGTTATCGCCATAGACAGGGCCTGACGCACGGTATGTGCTTCGTAGATACGGTTCACCGGTCGGCCTTCGGCCGAACAGAATGCCTTGTAGCGGGATGTAAGTTCGGACTCGGGCAAGGCACGGTGTATCTCCGGGTTGGTGAATATGTAGGTCGCATCCTGCGGCATCAATGGCATTATTCCATCCAGGTCCTTGTCCGCCATCACTGCGTAAACGATTATGAGCGAGGAGCATTCTCCCTGCCCGCGCATCTTCTGCAACTGGGAGAAGTTCTCTTTCAGGGCGGCAGGATTATGGCCGATGTCCGCTATGATGAAAGGGTGAAGCGAAAGCCGCTCCCAGCGGCCGTGGAAACCCATGATGGACGCCGTCCGGGAAATCGCTGTCTCGACGGAGCCTGCATCGGAAAGCCCTCCGTAGAAAGGAATATCCTTCAGTATGTCCAGGGCAGCGAGTACCGTGCGGAGGTTCTTCCTCTGGTACTCTCCGCGCAGGTCCATCTTCTTAAGGAGAGCCTCGCTGCGGTACCACAGAGAAGGCGTCACGTCTTCGGCGAAGGCGAGTGTGCTCCCCGTCTCGGCCGCCTTGCGCTCGAACACGGGCCTGGTATCAGGCAGGTATTCACCCACCAGCGCCGGGACTCCGTCCTTGAATATTCCCGCCTTCTCGAAGGCTATGGCTCCGAGGGTGCCTCCGAGTATCGAGCAATGGTCCAGGGCTATGTTGGTGACCACGGAAAGGTCCGGATTGATGACATTGGTGCTGTCCAGGCGGCCTCCAAGACCCGTTTCGATCACGGCTATGTCCACGCCCATATCTTCGAACCACTTGAATGCCATACCTGTCGTGATCTCGAAGAACGACAGGTCCAGCCTTTCCATCTCCGCTTCGTGCCGGCACAGGAAATCCCAGACATACCGCTCGGACACCAGTTCGCTTCCGATACGCATCCTCTCGCGGAAATCTACGATGTGCGGAGAGGTATAAAGCCCGACCTTCAACCCACAGGAAACCAAAGCCGCAGAAAGCATATTGGCCACCGATCCCTTCCCGTTGGTCCCGGCAACGTGGATGGTACGGTATTTCAGATGCGGGTCTCCGAGGTAGGAGCAAAACTTCTCGATATGCTCCATCCCCGGCTTATATGCCTCTCCGAAAGGAACTTTCTGCACCGAAGGGAAACGCTTGAACAACGCCTCTATCTTTTCCTGATAATCCTTTTTAGAATAGCTTTCCATTTCCAGCAGTCAATCTATTTGAACTGAATTCAAAAATACTTAATTTTACAGACATATTCGATAAGGAATGAAAGAAAAAACCTCACCATTGAACTCGACGTACATCATCGACGGAGTTCCAAGGCAATTCACCCCTGCCCAGATTCTGGACGAGTGCCTAGGTCAAGGCATAGCGCCCAATGCCGCCGGAGAGGGAACGTTCGAGCCGATAGTCGATGAGAGCAAGGACCCGTCCCCGTCCGCCAATGAATTCCACGTCAGGGCGATCCAGAGCTACCTTTCGAAGGTGTCTTCCCTGGTGGGGACTCCGAGGAACTGCCCTATTGCTTTCCCAGAACCGTTCACGAAGGGAAAGATAGCGAAGGCACTCCTGGACACTCTCTGGATGAAAGGCCATTTCCGCCTCAGCGACCTGGCCCTGATAGCCAAGTGGCGCTGGAACGGCAAGCCTTTGGGGAATATGGCGGCATTCTACTCTTCGGTGGAAGCCGCGGCGGACTATATAGATGAGCTTGGTATTTCACTCAATTCATATTCATTCAACGAGAGCGAGAAGTTCTGTCAGGCTGCCTTCAAGGTAGCTGCTTCGGACAGGATCGCTGAAGAGGATCCGGAAATGGATTCCGACGAAGAGTTCGACCTCCCGGGCAACGCTCCCTTCGGAAGCGACCACCCGGTGCTCGGACGCAGGAGAGCCGTCACGGACAAGATAGTTCCCGATCCGGAGAGCTGGATCATCTACGTTCCGTTCGACAGCTGCGAATTCAGGCTCGGGAATTCTCTGCTGTGTGACACTCTGGGACAGAACGGAGACACGTTCCCTGAACTGGGCGATGCCGATTATTTCATCGACTGCTTCGAGGTCCTAAGGGAATTCGTGGAAGACCGCGTCGTGATCTCTGCCGTCACGGTGGCTGACGGAGGCCTCCTGCCGGCTCTGAAATCAATGTGCCTCGAGAATGTCGGCGCATCCCTGGACGTCAGCGGGATAATGAGCGCATACGGAGAAGACAACAGCATCAGGGTGCTGTTCTCGGAGATTCCGGGGGCTCTTATACAGATAAAGGACATTGACTACGATTATGTGGATGCGGAATTCCTGCTCCAGGACATAGCATACTATCCGGTGGGACATCCTGTCCCGGGGACTGGCAAGGTCAAGGTCAAGACCGGCAGAGGCAACGGGATATCGGAGATACTCCAATCCCTGCTGAACAGCCAGGCATCAGAAGGAGAAGATTGACAACTATTAAATATGGCAAGATACGCTAAGACTAAGACCGTCGAGAAGAGCAAGACCGGCAGGAAACCGAAGATCTTCGTGCTCGACACCAACATCATCCTCCACGACTACAAGGCCATCAGGAAATTCAAGGACAATGACATAGTGATTCCGGTGGTGGTGATAGAAGAACTGGACAAGTTCAAGAAAGGGAACGACCAGCTCGCATTCAACGCCAGAGGCTTCATGCGCGACATAGACAGGATCACCGAAGGCCGGACTTTCGGCAAGGAAGGTGTCCCGATAGGCAAAGGGCTCGGAAACATCAAGATCGAACCCAACCATCCTTTCCCTAAAGAAATGGAAGGTATGTTCTACGATGATATTCCGGACCACCGGATCCTGGCTACTGCTGTCTGGGTGCGGGACAACAATCCGGACCGTTTCGTCGCTCTCGTAACCAAGGACATCAACCTGAGGATGAAATCCAAGGCCGCCGGAATGGAGGTCCAGGACTATCTCACCGACCGTGTAGAGGAAGAAAAGATCGAGAACTCCAACAAGGAAGTCCAGTACCTGGACGGGGTTTCCCTGGAGGCTATACAGGACCTTGCGTACGGCCCTGAGAACAAGGTTCCGTGGGAAGTTGTCGCCGCCAAGGAGCCTCGCCCCAACCAATTGTACAAGATAAAGAACGGGGACGATACCATCTGCGCCAGATACGATGCCGACGAAGGTAACATCATCCTGGTCAAGAGCAAATCAGCTTACGGGATCCGCCCGAGGAACCACGAACAGAGATTCGCTCTGGACGCTTGCCTCAATCCTAAGATCCAGCTCGTCTCGATGACGGGCGGGGCAGGTACCGGAAAAACCCTGATTGCCCTTGCTTCCGCATTGGAACAGGCAAGGGATTACGACCAGATAATACTGACGCGTCCGACCATCGTACTGGGCAACCAGGAGATAGGATTCCTTCCTGGAGACCAGAGGAGCAAGATGAGTCCTTTCATCCAGCCTTTGATGGACAACCTTAATGTGATCCGAGGACAATTCAAGTCCGGCAGCAAGGAGGCATTGAGAATCGATGCTATGCTGAAGGAGGAAAAGCTTCTGATCTCTCCGCTGGCCTATATAAGGGGGCGCAGCCTCGGCCGTGTGTTCTTCATCTGCGACGAGGCACAGAATCTGACTCCCAACGAGATCAAGACCATCATCACGCGTGCCGGTGACGGCACCAAGATGGTGTTCACGGGAGACATATTCCAGATCGACCAGCCTTATCTGGACCAGTGGTCCAACGGCCTGACCCACCTGAACGAGAAGATGGAGGGCCAGAAGCTGTTCGAACACATATTCCTGAAAGTTGGAGAAAGGAGCAAGCTTTCGGACATCGCATCCAAGCTCTTGTAGGGTTTCGCGGGTTGTGAACTTGATTCTTTTTGCGTACCTTTGCAAGTTCCTAACTATGGACAGACTATTAATCAATCTATTATAAATATGTTCGATAAAAAGAAAAGGGTCTATCGCTTCGGTGGCAAAACCGCCGAGGGCGATGGAAAGATGAGAGAACTCCTTGGAGGAAAAGGAGCTAACCTGGCTGAGATGAGCAAACTCGGAATGCCGGTTCCGGCTGGATTCACCATCACTACAGAATGCTGTGCTGAATACTATGCACTCGGTGAAGGCTATTCAGACGACCTCAAGAAAGAAGTCGCAGAAGCGATGAAGGCTACCGAAACCATTATGGGCAAGAAATTCGGAGATCCTTCCGATCCGCTCCTGGTCAGCTGCCGCTCCGGTGCGAGAAGCTCGATGCCTGGAATGATGGACACCATCCTCAACATCGGACTCTGCTCCGCCACCATCCCTGGAATGATCCAGAAGACCGGCAATCCAAGGTTCGTATATGATGCTTACAGGCGCCTCATCATGATGTACTCAGACGTCGTCATGGAGAAGGCAGAAGGCATCGAACCTGAAGACGGCCAGGGTATCCGCCAGCAACTCGACAGGATGATGATGGAACTCAAGGACCGCCAGGGCTACAAGTCCGACACCGACATCACCGCCGACGAGCTCAAGGAACTCTGCGAGTGCTTCAAGGTGAAGGTGAAGGAAGTCCTCGGAGTCGATTTCCCTGACACCGCCGAAGCCCAGCTCTGGGGCTCCATCGGTGGAGTGTTCAAATCCTGGAATGGCAAGAGGGCCATCGCATACAGGAGGATCGAGCAGATTCCTGATGATTGGGGCACAGCCGTGAATGTCCAGTCAATGGTATTCGGAAATATGGGTAATACCTCTGCTACCGGTGTCGCTTTCTCGCGCAACCCGGCCAACGGAGATAACAAGTTCTACGGTGAGTGGCTGATCAATGCCCAGGGAGAGGACGTCGTTGCCGGTATCCGCACCCCTAACCCGCTGAACGAGGATACCAAGACTGAGAAGAACAAGGATCTGGATTCCCTCGAGAAGGCCATGCCTGAGGTATACAAGGAACTGGACGGTATCCGTCTCCGCCTCGAGCAGCACTTCCACGATATGCAGGATATCGAGTTTACCATCCAAGAGGGACATCTCTGGATGCTCCAGTGCCGTATCGGAAAACGTACCGGACTCGCCGCCCTCAAGATGGCGATGGATATGATGGATGAGAAGATGATCGATGAGAAGACCGCCGTGATGAGGGTATCCCCTAACCAGCTCGACGAAGTCCTCCACCCGATCCTTGACCCTGCCTCCGAGAAGAAGGCTGAAGTCCTCGCAGTAGGTCTTCCGGCTTCTCCGGGAGGAGCCGTCGGCCAGATCGTATTCACTTCCGAGGCCGCAATGGAGGCCGCTGACGCCAAGAAGAAGGTCATCCTCATCCGCGAGGAGACTTCTCCTGAAGACATCGAAGGAATGCGCGCTGCCGCAGGTATCCTCACAACCCGTGGAGGAATGACTTCCCACGCAGCCCTCGTTGCCCGCGGTTGGGGCAAGTGCTGCATCGTCGGATGCGAGGCGATGAAAATCAACTTCGAAGACAAGTGCGTTTCTTTCGGAGACAAGACTTTCAAGGAAGGTGACTGGATGAGCCTCAACGGAACGAAGGGTCTCGTATATGGCACGCAGATCGATACGATGAATGCCACCGAGAACCCGACCTTCGTCAAGTTCATGAGCATCGTGGACAAGTTCCGCAAGCTGGGTGTCCGTACCAACGCCGACACTCCTGAAGATGCCCAGAAGGCCCTCAGCTTCGGCGCTGAAGGAATCGGATTGTTCAGGATCGAGCATATGTTCTACGGAGCCAATTCCGAGAAGCCTCTCTCCAAACTCCGCAAGATGATCCTCTGCGACACCGACGAAGAGCGCAAGTCTGCCCTCGAGGACCTCGAACCGTATATGAAGGCAGCCGTGAAGAGCACGATGAGGATAATGGACGGCAAGCCTGTCGTCTTCCGTCTGCTCGACCCGCCTCTCCACGAGTTCGTCCCTAAGACCGAAGAGAAGAAGCTTGAGATCGCCCGTGAACTGGGTGTCTCCGTCGAGGAGATCGAGAAGAGGGGCGAAGCCCTTCACGAGGTCAACCCTATGATGGGACACCGCGGCGTACGTCTCCACGTCAGTTTCCCTCTGATTGCCGAGACCCAGTACAAGGCCATCTTCGAGGCTGCTGCAGAACTTCTCAATGAAGGCTTCCACCCTATGCCTGAGATCATGATTCCGGTCACCATCTCCGCACGTGAGCTCAGCTTCCAGAAAGCCATCTGCGACCGCGTCAAGGCCCAGGTCGAAATCAAGAAGGGCAAGAACTTCGAATACAAGTTCGGTACTATGATCGAGATTCCTCGCGCAGCCCTCACCGCCGACCGTATGGCCCGTACCGCCGAGTTCTTCTCGTTCGGTACCAACGACCTCACCCAGATGACCTTCGGATTCTCTCGTGACGACATCGGCACCTTTATGGGTGATTATCTTGGCAACAAGATCCTCGATTCCGATCCGTTCCAGACCATCGACACCAAGAGCGTCGGCAAGCTGGTCGAGTTCGGTATCCAGGGTGGCCGCTCGAAGAGGCCTGACCTCAAGTGCGGTGTCTGCGGCGAGCACGGTGGAGACCCGGCTTCCATCCGCTTCTTCAACAGCATCGGCGTGGACTACGTTTCTTGCTCACCGTTCCGCGTGCCTATCGCAAGACTCTCGTCAGCACAGGCCGCCATCGAGCAGAGCAAGTAAGGATACAGAGGCCGGAGTCACGGCCCAGCAGAACTGGAAACAAGGAGCTGACCTTTCGGCAAGCTCCTTGTTTTTTTATTATATTTGTTCGATTATGAAAAGATTGTTGCTGACATTGATGGTACTCGCATACGCCGTCATCGCGGCTACGGGGCAGGTAAAGCCGAAGTGGGATATGGAGGTCGCTTTTGCGACGAGGGACACGTGCGAACTTTCTATGGATATTTATTTCCCGAATGACGACCTGGATACGCACCCTTGCCTGCTCTTCGTATATGGCGGCGGATTCGTGCAGAACAACCAGCGGGAGAAGAGCATCGTGGACTTTTGCCGCATGATGGCTGACGCAGGATTCGTAACAGTCGCCACGGACTACCGCCTTGGTCTAAAGGGAGTCAAGAGCAAGAACCTGCTCTCTATGGCCGGTAACCTTGAAAATGCCATCAAGATGGCTGCCGAAGACCTGTTCTCAGCCGTGGACTATCTCCTGACATATTCATCGGAACTGTGCATCGACCCGGAAAAGATCATCCTCGCTGGCAGCAGCGCCGGAGCCATCACGGTACTCCAGGCCGATTATGAGTTGGGCAACCGCACCAGCCTGGCCGCTTCAATGCCGGAAGGATTCCGCTTCGCCGGAGTAATCTCGTTCTCAGGAGCCATATTCTCCAGGAAAGGGAAATGCGAATGGACAGTTCAGCCACCCGCACCTACCTTGTTCCTTCACGGAACCTCCGATGAACTGGTTACTTACAACAAGATCAAGTTCTTCAAGATGGGTTTCTTCGGAACCAATCCCCTGGTTGAAAGGTTCGAGAAGTTCGACTATCCGTATATGTGTCTCCGCTTTGACAGCCGCTTCCACGAAGTGGCAGCGTTTATGAACACCTGCTTCGACCAGGAGCTTTGGTTCATCGACAATTACGTATTCCAGAAGAAGAACTGGCAGATCGATGTCTCGGTGACGGATCCGGAAATGGACATCGCAAAGCCCTGGGCCTTCACCGCCAAGGATATCTACGGTAAATAGCGTACGGCTACGAGCACGCCGAGCACTACCAGCGCTATCAGCCAGATCACGAACAACCAGAGACCAGGGTGCCATTTCGGCTCCTTGAGGCCGAATGTCATCATCACTCCGCCATAGATCATCCCGAAGAACGGGAATGTCACAGCTATGGCAAGAGCGGTCACGGCCGGAGTATAGGACAGTAGATCCAGCGTCTTTGGAGAATGATCCGCTATCTGCTCGATTATCCTGTTCACCACGAAGCTGCCGGAGGCGAAGTCCTTGCTGATGAATATCGTACCCAGTGCAACTATGGCGGCGACTCCGACGATAAGCAGGATGATTCCGATGCAGCTCTCGATGACCCGCCACAGCCTCGGCCAGGCAGGAGAAGACACTACGTTCCCGGCAGTTTCCCCTATCTCCTGGGCGGAACTGCGTATCCTTGCGCTGATTGCATCCACCGTACCCTTCTCCCCCCGCAGTTCATCCCTCTGTCGGACGGTCCTTGCGACCGGCATACACATCCACAGTATGCCATATACCAAAGGCACAGAAAGCACCTTGACATCTGTGCCGATATAGTGGAAACTCCTGGTACTGAACACGCCCAGCAATGTCAGTATCACGAAGATCAGCCTGAATACCGTAGGATCCACTCCGAAGAAGGTCCCGAGTCCGCTGCAGACCCCGGCCACCTTGCCGTTGGCCGGATCGCGGTAGAGTTTCCGCCTGACTTTTCCGGTCTCCTGCGGCTCATCCTTGCTTTCCGGTTCCTCTTCACAGTCCGGATTCTCCCTGGATTCCTCTTCTATCGCTTCCGGTTTCCCGAGGGTGGCTATCACGGAATCTGCCATAGCGAGGGTCACGACCCCGTTCCTGCCGCATTGCTCCAACAGGAGTTCAGCCATCCGTTCTTCGATCCCCTCCATCACTTCCGACCCGCTCTCCTTCCTGGAATAGAAGGCGTCAAGCTGGTCGATGTATTCCTTTATCACCGTAGAGGCATCGTCCTCGATCGTGAAGACATATCCACCTATGCTGAAATATTCGACTGGTTTCATATTATTCCTTGATGGTCTTTATGGTTTCCACAATCTCCTGCCAGGCGGAATCCATCTCACCGAGCTGCTCCCTCCCCTTTTCCGTAATGCAGTAGTATTTCCTGGGTGGTCCCTGGGTGGACTCTTCCCACCTGTAGGACAGGAATCCCTGATTCTTCTGGCGGATCAGCAGAGGGTACAGGGTCCCTTCCACCACTATCATATTCGCCGACTTGAGTTCTTCCAGGATGGAAGATGCATAAGCCTCCTTCTTGTTCAGGATACTGAGTATGCAATACTCGAGCACCCCCTTGCGCATCTGCGAGCGCACATTGTCTGCTCCGTTTTCCATAATCCGAAGGTTTTATTTCTTGTAGCTGCTGAACTTCGCCATATTCTCCGCGGTAGGATCCAGTCCTCTCATCTCGCATTTCTCCGCAGGAGTCTTGGCCAGCGGCACTACGATCCAGAGCACCAGATACACAATGAAGCCCGAACCCCAGAGAAGCAGGGCGAGAAGAAGTACGATCCTGACAATTGTGATGTCGATGTTCAGGAAAGCGGCAAGTCCGGAGCATACTCCCCCGATAGCCTTGTTGTCAGGATCACGGTAGAGCCGTTTCCTGCGGTCACCTTTGTCTCCTGAATACGAGAAATCAGGCCCTGTGGTCTCAGTGCGCCTGTAATCACTCCCAGTACCGGAATAGGAAGATTCTGCGGCACCGGAATACGGTTCAGCAGAGCCGTCAGGCATTCCGAGCTGGTTCACGACCCTGGTGACAAGCGGGAGATCCACCACACGATATGAAGCCCCGCCTATCCCCTGGTCGAAGAGTTCGGCGATACGGTTCTCCAGATCAGACATCACCTCTGCCTCCGCAACCCCCGAGTCCTTGTTTAGGCGGGCCTTGAAGTTGGAGAAATAAGTGACAAGCCTTGCATAGGCATCTTCATCGAAAGAGAAACTCCTTCCACCGACACTGGCATTGATAACTTTTTTCATAGTATCCTTTGTTTTACAATTAATTTTCCATTGCAAAGATATATAATTTTTAGAATACCTTGCAAGACAAAGTACTAAAAATTTCAAAAATATTTGCTATTATTGTGTAAACATCGCCAGAAATGAAACATCGCTTTATCCTTTCACTTGGTCTTATATTATTAAGTATCAGTTCATTAAGCGCAAAGAAATACGAATCCAAACGCCCTGCCCCTCAGGACCGGCTTTTCAGCTCCGAGGCCGTGGAAAAAACCATTATCCGGATGCAGAAGCAACTGAAGAACCCTCGTCTCGCCTGGACGTTCACCAATTGCTACCCGAATACACTAGATACCACGGTCCATTTCGGGAAAGACGAGGACGGGAACTGGAGGACCTTCGTATATACGGGCGATATACACGCGATGTGGCTCCGGGACTCCAGCGCCCAGGTATGGCCCTATGTGCAGCTTGCCGGAGAGGACGAGAACCTGAAGAATATGATCGCAGGCGTGATCAACTGCCAGTTCTCCCTGATTGCCATCGATCCGTACGCCAATGCCTTCAACGACGGCCCGACCGGGAGCGAATGGGCCTCCGACCGCACGGAGATGAATCCATACGACCACGAGCGCAAGTGGGAGATAGATTCGCACTGCTACCCTATACGGCTCGCCTGGCAGTACTGGAAGGTGACTGGTGACGAATCGGTATTCGGTGATAAGTGGCTGAAGGCGATCAAGGCCACGCTGAAGACGTTCAAGGAGCAGCAAAGGAAGGATGGGCACGGTCCTTACCGCTTCGCAAGGGTGACGGACAGGCAGTTCGACACGAAATCCAACGACGGGATGGGCAATCCTGTCAAGCCCTGCGGTCTGATAGCTTCTTCATTCAGGCCTTCAGACGATGCTACGATGTTCGAGTTCCTGGTACCGTCCAATTTCTTCGCAGTGACATCCCTGCGCAAGGCCGCCGAGATCCTGAAGGACGTCAACCGCGAAAAGAATCTCGCCAAGGAATGCCTCAAGCTTGCCGACGAAGTGGAGAAAGCACTTTATGAATATGCCGTCGTGGAGCATCCTGAATACGGGAAGATCTTCGCCTTCGAGGTGGACGGATTCGGAAACAGGCTGCTGATGGACGACGCGAACGTCCCCAGCCTGCTCGCGATGGCCTACCTGGGCGATATCGACATCGACAACGAGATATACCAGAACACCCGCCGCTTCGTCTGGAGTGAAGACAATCCCTATTTCTTCAAAGGCAAGGCCGGAGAAGGAATAGGAGGACCCCACATCGGATACGATTACATATGGCCGATGAGCATTATGATGAGAGCCTTCACCTCCAAGGATGACAAGGAAATCAAATGGTGCATAGAGACCTTGATGAAGACTGACGCAGGTACCGGTTTTATGCACGAGTCTTTCCATAAGGACGATGCCTCCAAGTTTACCAGAGCCTGGTTCGCCTGGCAGAACACTCTCTTCGGAGAATTGATACTGCATCTTGTCGACAACGGCAAGCTCGACCTTCTGAATTCCATCAAAGTCAAATGATGAACCGCTTACCCTTATTTCTTCTGTGCTTTTCCGCCCTGCTGGGTCAATCCTGCGGCAGGCAAGGCCGCCAGGTAGTCCTCGACCCTGTCGATTACGTAAACCCTCTCACCGGCACGGCCTCGACCTACCAGCTGTCCACAGGCAACACCTACCCCGCAATCTCCCTTCCTTGGGGAATGAATTTCTGGACTCCACAGACAGGACGGAATGGTGACGGCTGGACTTATACTTACTCGGCGAACAAGATACGAGGGCTGAAGCAGACGCACCAGCCGAGTCCCTGGATAAACGACTACGGCGCCTTTTCCATAATGCCAGTGACCACCGGTCCTTTCTACGATGAAGAAGCCCGCCAGAGCTGGTTCTCACACAAGGCTGAGACTGTCAGGCCTTATTATTACAAGGTCTATCTGGCAGACCACGACGTCACCGCCGAGCTGGCACCGACGGAGAGAGCTGCAGCGTTCAGGCTGACATATCCTCAGAAAGACACCTCCTACCTTGTCGTGGACGCTTACGAAGGCGGTGCGGTCGAGGTATTCAAGGAAAGGAATATGATTGCAGGATGCTCCACCGTCAACCACGGAGGAGCAGCGGAGGGATTCAGGAACTGGTTCGTCATCGTCTCGGACACCCCTTTCGAGACTGTGACCATAGACGGAAGCATCGCAATGGTCGGCTTCAGGACGGCCAGGGGGCAGAAGGTCAATTTGCGTGTGGCATCGTCATTCATCGGTCCGGAGCAAGCGGAACTCAACCTGGAAGAACTCAGCGGAAGGAGCCTGGACGAAGTAGCGGAGGCGGGCAGGGCCCGCTGGAACGAAGTCCTGGGCCGGATCAAGGCAGAAGACCCGGACACCGACAACCTGCGCACTTTCTATTCCTGCCTCTACAGGTCGCTGCTATTCCCGCGTGACCTTTCCGAAACCGGCCCGGACGGAAACAGGATACACCGTAGTCCATTCGACGGAGAAGTCCACAAAGGCTACCTCTTCGCCGACACCGGTTTCTGGGATACCTTCAGGAGCCTCTTCCCACTGCTGGACCTTGTATATCCAGACCAGGAGGTCAAGATGCAGGAAGGGCTGGTGAATACCTGGCTCGAGAGCGGATTCCTGCCGGAGTGGGCCAGCCCGGGGCACAGAGGATGTATGGTCGGCAACAATTCCGCCTCGGTAGTGGCCGGGGCCTACATCAAAGGCCTGCGCGGATACGATGCTGAAGAACTATGGAAGGCAGTGACCCACGGGGCACATTCAGTACACCCTGCCATCTCTTCTACCGGAAGGCTAGGTTGGGAGTATTACGACTCCCTGGGATACGTTCCCTGCGACGTGGGAATACGGGAGAGCGCTGCAAGGACCCTTGAATATGCCTACGACGACTGGTGCATATATTCATTCGGGAAAGCGCTCGGGAAGAGCGAGGAAGAACTGGCTCCTTATGCCAAGGCAGCCCTCGACTACCGCAACCTCTTCGATCCGGAATACAACCTGATGGTCGGAAAGAATACCGACGGTAGTTTCGCACGTCCGTTCAATCCTCTAAAATGGGGTGGCGACTTCACCGAAGGGAACAGCCTCCATTACACCTGGAGCGTATTCCACGACCCTGCTGGCCTGATCGACTTGATGGGAGGTGACGATGCCTTCGTAGCGATGCTCGACAGCATATTCAGTATTCCTCCCCTTTTCGACGACAGCTACTACGGCTTCCCTATCCACGAGATCCGGGAGATGCAGGTTATGGATATGGGAAATTACGCCCACGGGAACCAGCCTATACAGCATATGCTATACTTGTACGACTGGGCAGGCCAGCCGTGGAAGGCACAGCAGCGCGTCCGGGAAGTGATGGACAAGTTCTACAACGCCTATCCTGACGGTTACTGCGGTGACGAGGACAACGGCCAGACTTCTGCCTGGTACGTATTCTCCGCCCTCGGCTTCTACCCCGTCTGTCCCGCCTCCGATGAATATGCCATAGGGACACCTCTGTTCAGGAAAGTGACCGTGTCGCTCCCGGACGGGAAGGAGATCGTCCTGGAAGCTCCGGAGAACTCTAAGGACAACTGCTACATCTCCTCGGTCAGGCTGAACGGGAAAGCCTGGACCAGGAACTGTTTCAAGCACTCGGACCTCACCCGCGGTGCCAGGATAGAATACAGGATGTCCCCGACACCGGACACCACCAGGGGCACCGCCGACGTGGACAGGCCATATTCGTTCTCCCGTTAGTTATTGAAGAAATCGTTGCCCTTGTCATCCACGAGGATGAAGGCAGGGAAATCCTGAACGCGTATCTTCCATACAGCCTCCATTCCAAGCTCAGGGAATTCCACGCACTCGATGGAACGGATACTGTCCTGCGAAAGGACGGCCGCGACACCGCCTATGGTGCCCAGGTAGAATCCGCCGTGCTTCTTACAGGCATCTGTGACCTGCTGGGTCCGGTTACCCTTGGCAATCATCACCAGTGAAGCGCCATTAGCCTGGAACTCATCTACATACGGATCCATACGGTTGGCCGTAGTCGGGCCCATTGAGCCGCAAGGATATCCTTCCGGAGTCTTGGCAGGGCCTGCGTAGAGCACAGGGTGATCCTTGAAATACTGCGGCAGGCCTTCGCCGGCATCAAGACGCGCTTTGAGCTTGGCGTGTGCGATGTCGCGGGCCACGATGATGGTGCCGTTAAGGTTCACTCGAGTGCTGACCGGGTACTTCGTAAGCTCGGCGCGAACGGCGTCGATACCCTTGTCGAGATCGATTACGATTCCCTTCGGACCTTCACCCGGGCGGCGGTACTCCTCCGGAATCAGTTCGGACGGATTCATATCCATCTTCTCGATCCATACGCCGTCGGCGTTGATCTTAGACTTGATGTTGCGGTCGGCAGAGCAACTCACGCCCATACCGATAGGGCAGCTGGCTCCGTGGCGCGGGAGACGGATAACTCGGATGTCGTGGGCCAAGTATTTTCCGCCGAACTGGGCGCCGAGGCCGATCTTGGCCGCCTCCTTGAGGAGCTTCTCCTCGAGATCGATATCGCGGAAAGCGCGGCCGGTTTCATCACCGGTGGCAGGCAGGTTGTCGTAATACTTGATGCTGGCGAGTTTCACGGTGAGAAGGTTCTTCTCAGCGGAAGTTCCGCCGATTACGAATGCGATATGGTATGGAGGGCAGGCCGCTGTTCCCAGGCTCTTCATCTTCTCGATAAGGAACGGAAGAAGGGTGCCTTCGTTTTGGATCGTGGCCTTGGTCATCGGGTAGAAATAGGTCTTGTTGGCGCTGCCGCCTCCCTTGGCGACCATCACGAAGCGATATTCGTTACCCTGGGTGGCCTCAATATCGATCTGGGCAGGAAGGTTGCACTTGGTGTTGACCTCGTTGTACATATCCAACGGAGCATTCTGGCTGTAGCGGAGATTCTCCTGGGTAAAGGTATTGAATACACCGAGACTCAAGGCCTCTTCATCTTCGAAACCGGTCCATATCCCCTGACCCTTTTCGCCGTGTATGATGGCCGTACCGGTGTCCTGGCAGAACGGCAGTACACCCTTTACCGCAGTTTCAGCATTGCGGAGGAATTGCAGGGCAACGTATTTATCGTTCTCGGAAGCCTCCGGGTCTTGGAGTATCTTTGCTACCTGCTCGTTGTGGGAGCGGCGCAGCATAAACTCGCAATCGTGGAAAGACTGCTGTGCTACGAGCGTGAGAGCCTCTGGGGATACCTCCAGGATAGTTTTCTCACCGCAGCCGCAATGGCCTCCGATTTTGGATTCCTTAACAAGCTTTTCCGATCCGGGAATCTTGTAATACTCAGTCGTGTCTTCTCCGAGCTGGAACATCGGAGCATACTTGAACTCTGCCATAAAAATCTATTAAATATTTAACAAACAATTATCTTCATCTATCAATCAAGGTCCTCTATCGGCTCGGCGGTTCCGGAGCCTCCCTGCATCAGGAAACGCTTCATAAACTCGTTGAGGTCACCGTCAAGGACGCCCTGGGTGTCGGCGGTCTTGAGTCCGGTTCGCAGGTCAGCCACCATCTTGTACGGATGGAGAACATACGAACGGATCTGGGAGCCCCATTCTATCCTCTTCTTCTGCCCCTCGAGCCGGTCCCTCTCCTCCTGTCTTTTCTTCATCGCAAGGTCGTAGAGACGGGATTTGAGAAGCAGCAATGCCTTGGCACGGTTCTTCGGCTGGTCGCGGGTTTCGGTATTCTCGATAAGGATTTCCTCCTCTTTGCCGGTATCAGGATCCTGGTAAAGGTAACGCAGCCTCACGCCGGATTCCACCTTATTGACGTTCTGGCCTCCGTGGCCTCCCGCACGGAAAGTATCCCAAGAAAGCCTCGACGGGTCGACGTTCACTTCTATGGTATCATCCACCAGGGGATAGACGAATACGGATGAGAATGTAGTCTGCCGCTTTCCCTGGGCATTGAAAGGAGATATCCTCACGAGTCGGTGAACACCGTTCTCCGCCTTCAGGTAACCGTAGGCATAATCGCCTTCGAATTCGATCGTGACGGACTTGATTCCGGCCTCGTCCCCTTCCTGCTGGTCGGTGATGGTGGTCTTGTAGCCGTTGCGTTCACCCCAGCGGAGATACATCCTCATCAGCATAGCACTCCAGTCGTTGGCCTCCGTGCCGCCGGCTCCCGAGTTGATGGTCAGGATAGCTCCGAGGCTGTCCCCTTCCCCACCGAGCATATTACGCATCTCAAGGGACTCGATGTCCTCGAGCGCACTGGCATATCCAGCATCCAGTTCCCTGGTTTCGTCGGTACTCAAAGTCTCGTCAGTCTGTCCGCCGAGGCTTTCCTTGGCGAAATCATACAGCACGTCAAGGTCTTCCGTTTCCGAGAAGGCCTTGTCATAGCCTAATACCCAGGATTTTATTCCGTTGAGATTCTTCAAGAAGGCCTCCGCGGCCTTGGGATCGTTCCAGAAATCCGGAGCTTCCGTCTTCTTCTGCAGTGCAGCTACCTGTTCCCTTTTGCCAGGGATGTCAAAGACACCTCCCCAGCGTCTCCAGACGCTGATGCAGAGCTTCGATCTGGTCTTTTGAAATCATTTGCTCTCCATATTAAAGTGAATGACAAATATACGCAAAATCACCGAAGCTTCGGCAATTCCCGTGTGCCTATCAGAGTACCTGTCGGCATTCCGTGCTCAAGGCGCCTCGTCTCCAGCTTAGGAGCAGGTGTTTCCACGGACCTGGTGCCAGCTGGGTATACCTTCCCGGCTGCGGTCAAAGCCACCTTCAGCATAGTCTCGTTCTCGTCTCCAAGCTGGTAGCCGTCGAGAGGATTGTCGGAACATTGTATGTCCACCGCGATGCCGGGAGTCCCGCCTTCGTGTGTCGGGTCGGCCGGATTGGACCGGTTGTGTCCGTCCTTGTCGGCGAAGGTACTGACCATCACGTACATTCCCCAGTCATCGATAAGGGTGAAATCGTATTTCTTGCTGTCATACAGATCGCCCGGCCCAATCATATATCCGGCACAGTATTTTCCGTAGGTACGTTCTCCGACAAGGGTCATATCCATATATGGTCCGAGTCCGACTATTACACCTTCAGAAGCCGAAGCGGTGTTCCCGGTAGTTATGAAATACACCTTGGAAACGGACGGATTGGCATCCGAAACGTCAGCCTTGTAGTTGGTTCCGTTGACGTTAGCGGAGAAGGATGTCGCAAAATATGTCTTGGTATCTACATTCTGGTCTTTCCACGCCTGCGTCAGCCAGGAATTGTATATCTCCGTCTGGAAAACGCTTTTGGAAGAAACAACCGACGGCGGCGCTATCATAGACGCCAGGGCGCATTCCGTGAAAGCATATCCGCCTCCGTTGTACCGAAAATCCATTATGAGTTCATCGATTCCCTGCGCCTTGAAGTCCTTGAAAAAGGCAGGAAGGGCTTCCACGGACTTGAGGTCGAAGGAATTGTACATCAGGTAACCTACCTTCTTCCCGCCCAGGTCGAACACCTTGTTCACGAGTATCGGGTCCTCGTACATCTGTACAGCAGTCAGGCTGACGGTATTGCCAGAGTTCTTGATGGATCCCCCCTCATAGACTCCGAGTCCCAGTGTGATCGAAGCGGAGTTGAACACATCGTTGTAATTGTCGGCGGTGATGACCTTCCCGTTGATGGTTATGAATATGTCACCCCTCTTGAGGCCGGCACTCTCGGCCGGGCTGCCCTTGCAGACATAGTCCACGATCAGGAAATACTCCCCGGTGCGCTTCCCGCTCGCATCCACGAACACTCCGCCGGAAAGCTCGTAACCATACGAGACTCCCAGTCCCTGCACCGAGTTGGTGAATGATTCCAAGTCGTCGGTAAGGACGGTCCAGCGGTCCACGTATCCTGTCTTGTTTACCACATTGCTCTTGTACCGGATCTCCTTGACAACCTCTGCAGGGCTGCAGCAAGTGTCGGGATCCAGGCGCCCCAGGCTCGGCGATATTTCCTCGCTCCATAGATAATATGAACTGAACATATCGATAGCGAACTGGTCCGCCTTCGAAATGGTCGGTGTAGGTTTCGGCCTGTCAGGCATTTTCTGATTCCTGTCTCCGCAGGATGCCAGAGCGGCAAGGGCGCAAATCAACGCCGGTATGATGATCCTTGATGTTTTCATAGGCTTCAAATTTAAACAATTATTCGGGAAAATGAATATATTTGTATTACGTAAACCACTTCCGGCAAATGATAGGTGTTTTCGATTCCGGTTCCGGCGGCCTGTCCGTACTGAAGGAGATCATAAAGCTCCTTCCAAGGGAGGAATATGTCTATTTCGCGGACACTGCGTATTGCCCTTACGGCGGGAAGAGTCCGGAAGCAATCCGTCAAAGGAGTATGGAAATAACTGATTTCCTGCTGAGTAAGGGTGCAGACATAATAGTCGTCGCCTGCAACACCGCCACCGCCGCTGCCATTTCCGCCCTCAGGGAACGCTACCCGGTCAAGTTCATCGGAATGGAACCTGCCGTCAAGCCGGCCGCCCTGAGCTCTGAGACCGGAGTCATAGGAGTCCTTGCGACCGAAGGCACCTTGAAGGGCTCGAAATACATGACTACCAAGGGATTGTACGAAGACAACGTAAAGATAACGGAGCGTGTCGGAGAGGGATTCGTAGAGCTTGTGGAAAGGGGTATCCTGGACGGACCTGAAGCCGAAGCCACTGTCCGGAAAAGCCTCCAGCCTCTGCTGGATGCCGGCTCCGACAGGATCGTGCTCGGATGCACACATTATCCTTTCCTGGCAGGAGTCATCCAGAGGATAGCCGGTCCGGGAGTGAAGGTAATCGATCCGGCTCCCCACGTCGCACGCCATCTTTACGAAGTGATGGAGAGCGAAGGGCTGCTCAGGAAGTCTTCACGGCGCAGGAAACCTGTGATAGAGCTCGTCGCTTCCGGCGACGATGCCTCTGCCAAAAGGATCCTGAAGATGGTCCTCGATGAGTTGAAATGAAATTATAACCAATAATATGAACTATTCCTATTGCTCGGACAAGTACCAGTATACTATGGGAAAGTCCTTCTACGAGACCGGCAGGAAGGATGTGATCGCGGTCTTCAATATGTTTTACCGTGTAGCCCCCGAGAACAACAACTGGGCGGTTTGCTCCGGCACTCAGGAAGTCATCGAGTGCATCCTCAACCTGGGAAACGAGGAACCGGATTTCTTCTCCAAGTTCCTCCCGGGGGATGAATATTCAGAATTCAGGGATTATCTCTCTACGATGAGGTTCACCGGCAACGTGTATGCGATGCGCGAAGGTGAGATCGTATTCCCCAACCAGCCTATCATCACGGTGGAAGCTCCCCTGATCGAGGCGCAGGTGCTCGAGACCCCTCTGCTATGCATAATGAACCACCAGATGGCCGTAGCCACCAAGGCCTCGAGGGTCTGCAGGGCCACCAACCATCCGGTCAGCGAATTCGGCTCCAGGCGTGCACACGGTCCGTGGGCGGCCACCTACGGAGCCAAGGCTGCCATCATAGCCGGCTGTGCAAGCAGTTCCAACATCCTCAACGGAGTGAAGAACGGAGTAGCTTCAACCGGTACGATGGCTCACAGCTTCGTAACTTCATACGGAAGTTCCGTGGAAGGCGAGCATAAGGCCTTTGTGGACTACATCAAGACCCATATGGGGGAGAACCTCATCCTCCTCATCGACACATACGACACCCTCAAGTGCGGGGTCCTCAACGCGATCCGTTCATTCAACGAATGCGGCATCGACGATTCCTATCCTTACGGCTACGGAATCAGGCTGGACAGCGGTGACCTTGCCTACCTCTCCCAGAAAGTACGCGATATCCTCGACGCCCACGGCCTGAAGAACTGCAAGATATTCGCCACCAACTCTCTGGACGAGTATCTGATCTCCGACCTGGAGCGCCAGGGTGCCCGCATCGACTCATACGGTGTCGGAGACGCCATCGCCACCAGCAAGGCCGCCCCTTGCTTCGGCAATGTCTACAAGCTTGTCCAGATAGACGGGGAGCCTGTACTGAAGAGGTCTGAGGACACTATCAAGCTTATCAATCCGGGCTTGCAGCTCACTTACAGGATTATCCGGAACGAGCCAGGATACGAGCAGACCTACGAGGCCGACGTAACCTGCCTCAGGGGAGATTCCATCGCAAGGAAGATCGAAGCCGGAGAGGAATTCACCATCTATGACGAAGCAGACCGGTTCAAGCACAAGACCTTCAAGGCCGGGTCATATACCTGGAGAACCCTCCAGCTTCCGGTCGTGCAGGACGGCAAGGATGTATCGGAGGAGCATACCCTCCTGGAGAAGAAGGCTTTCTTCAACGATACCCTTATGCACTTCAGCCCTTCCGAGCGCCGTCTTATCAACCCGCACTACTACAAGGTGGACATATCCGACGACCTGT
Source organism: uncultured Bacteroidales bacterium (assembly GCA_905235085.1). GTDB lineage: Bacteria > Bacteroidota > Bacteroidia > Bacteroidales > UBA932 > Cryptobacteroides. The sequence continues at coordinate 44,309 of CAJOKD010000021.1, forward strand.
ACAAGACCAAGATCGGCATCCTGTCCAGGCTGAACGAAGAGATCGCAGACTTCAAGATAGACTAAACGAACGTCAGGATTCTACACATTACCTGGCCGAACGCAGAACCTATCTGGCCGGTCACAGCTTCTATACGCTTCCAAGAAACAAGTTACTACATTTAACGGGTTTCAAGCACGATGCCAATAAGAATCAAGCCGAGTCGATGGGACTGTGCATACTACATTGGCATTTTCAAAACGGAAGATGGCTATTATTATGGAAATGACTGAAAATCAACCGGATATCGAATCAATATGCGAAAAAGGCTTTAATAATGCCAGTAGTTTTCGCAACGCCTATTATCAATCTGCTGATTGACAATAATTTGCAATCAAGGGTCATCTCCCGGATTGAAAAACTGTTTTGATAGAGAATAAAAAGAATACGTTTGTCCACTGAACGACTATAATTGTAGTTAGAATATTATTTCCGAACTTTGGGGTATTGATTAACTTAAGTACTATTGACTATGAAACACTTCAATGGCGCTGAAGACTTTCAGACAAAAGGCTGGGCAAGAACCACCGTGAATGATTGCTCGCATGTCTATTCGGACGGGACCAATGTCTCCGGCCTGTTCCTTGAAAGAGAAGACAAATTCAGAATCCTGGATATGCTTGCTATCACCGCATCGGAGACAGAGGTCAAGATCTTGGTTGCTGAGGTGATGACAACGCACTTTCATACGATCGTCTCAGGCAAAGACCGTGATCGTGAACGGTTCAAGAATTCAACGAAAAGAAAACTCGAAAACTGGATCTCCAGGAAAGGACTGAGAGGATGTGTGGAAAGAGGTTTAAAGTTAAGTAATGATCCTATCCTGGATGAAGATGAATTGAAAGCGAAGATAATGTATGTTTACCGCAACTCCTTATGCGCGGGAATCATGCTCGTTCCTTGGAGGTACGAAGGAGGGCCTGGTGACATCTATTTCGTTGACCACGAAGTAGAAAGAAACACGTCTTCTTTGCAGACAACTATTCGGCTTTGACAAGATCTCCCAGGCCAGCCTAGAGCAAAAGACCATTCTGGCAAAAAGGCTTTGGACGGCAAGACGGACATATTCCTGTTCGGTGATGAGCAGGATATGTCTTTTGCCTAAGGAATATCTCCACGGGCTGTTTGGAATCAAATAATCCCAAACCGCTAAACGAGGGCGGCGATACGCCCGAGCCAGTGGGCGTCGACCTTGTCGAAGGTGGCGAGAGAGTCGCTGTCTATGTCAAGCACGGCGATGACTGAGTTGTCCCTGAATATAGGGACGACTATCTCAGATTTAGACAGGGACGAACAGGCAATGTGTCCCGGAAACTCCTCTACGTCAGGAACTACCACAGTCCTGCGTTCCTTCCAGGACGTGCCGCACACACCCTTGCCGTAACCTATCCTGGTACAGGCAATCGGACCCTGGAACGGTCCAAGGACAAGCTCTCCGTCCTTGACCAGATAGAATCCTACCCAGAAAATCCCATCCTCTCCTTGATCAAGGCTGACGTATTCGCCATCCTGGCGATGAGGTCGGTCTCGTCTTCCAGAAGGTTCTTCAGGTCCCTGGCCAGGGCCGTATACCTGAAAATCGTCAGCGGAAGATGGCAGTAGCCCCCCGCATTCTTTGAGAGGTAATCTTGATGACGCTCGTCGGCCGCGAAGAAACACTCCAGCGGACAGACCTCGACAGCAAGCGGGCCTCCCTGGGCGAGGCAGACCTCCTGTATTACCGGAAGGTCTTCAGGGCTGGAATAGTAAATACCTGTCCTGTAACGGGTTCCCTCATCCTCTCCCTGTTTGTTGACGCTGTACGGATCGATAGCGCAGAAAAAGTCTTCAAGGAGTTCCTTCAGCGGGATGACGGCAGGGTCGTAGGTCACGGCCACCGTCTCCGCGTGACCTGTGGTGTCGGTATAGACCTGCTCGTAGGTCGGGGAACCGACCTTCCCGTTGGCGAAACCCACTTCCGTGGACACAATCCCTTCTATGCCCTTGAGATAATGCTCCAGACCCCAGAAGCATCCTCCTGCCAGATGTATCTGTTTCATTCCGATTCCTCCTCTATTGATTCTCGTACCGAGCGCAGATACTCCCTGCACTGTTTTAAAAGGACCTTCGAGCGGCTGACAAGGGCTCCGATGTCATCGAGACTGGTCTGGGGATCTTCGATCCTGGCCGCTATCCCATCAAGCTCGGTGACAGCTTTCGTGTAATCGAATTTTTCTTCTGACATATCTTTAGGTTTTATTCATTATCGTTAATCAAGGCCCCTTCCGGCGGAGGAAGGGTTTCTTCCACGCGGCATTTAAGACGTCCGTCGAGGAAGAGCATCTGCACCACGTCCCCGGGCTTGCTCCCGGCAGCTCCCGTAAGCTTCACTCCCCTGCCGTCAAGCGGGAGGACGAAGCCTCTCCTGAGGATATTCGCAGGATTCGTCACCCTGATCTTCTCCTCCAGCATGGCGAGACGGGATTCGGCTTTGTCCACCAGCCTAAGGGAACCGAGCCTTACTGCATCCCGGATGCGGTCCAGGCGATGGGACTGGGAAGAGAGACGGGAATCCACACGGGCGCGTATCCTGGATTCGAGGAGGTCCAGCACGGAAGACATCGAAGACAGCCGGTTGTGGAAGGATATCCTCATGCAGATAGCCGCTCGTCCTCGCTGATGTAGCAATCCAGGAAAAGGTCCGCCAGAGCGGTCGGAGTCTTCACGAAGGTGTTGGCGACCATATCCGCCACGTGGTAATCCTTATCGTGCCCGATAGCAGTGAATACGGGGAGCGGGCAACGGGCAATCCTGGTTGCCAGCGAATAATCGTCGAAGCAGGCCAGGTCCAGTTCCGAGCCGCCACCGCGCAGGATCAGCACGGCATCGTACCGCACCGGGCCGGTCAGTATCTCTTCGAGGGCACCGATGATCGAAGCGGGAGCTCCTTCACCCTGCATCACGGCCTCGAACAGCTTGACATTGAATACGAAGCCATATTCATTCTCAGTAAGGTGCCTTCTGAAATCGCCCCAGCCAGCAGCCCCGGGAGCTGAAATCACCGCCAGGGAATATGGAAGCAGAGGCAGCCTGAGGCGTTTCTGCAGGTCCATCAGCCCTTCCCGGGTAAGACGGTCGATGGTCTCCTGTTTCTTCCGCTCCCCTGCCCCCAGAGTGAAATCAGGGTCGATCTCGTCTATGTCCAGCGAGAGTCCGAAAACCGGATGGAAGTTGACCCTGGCCCTGGCCAGGATCTCCATACCGACATCGAGAGACGAGTGGGTGACGCTCCGGAAATACTGTTCTATATAGTTCCACCTGGAAGCCCAGATGGTAGCCCTGACCTTGGCTACGACGCCCTCAGGACCATTTTCCGAGAGGTCCAGGTAGCAGTGGCCGTTCTGCTTCCGGTTCAAGCTGCTTATCTCTGCCCTGACCCAGATCCTGTCAGGGAAAAAGCCCTCGAGGAAGGTCTTCATAGAGTCCAGCAGACTGGACAGGGAGATGTATTCCTTTTCCATCACTAATCTCTTTCTTTCCTTACAAATTTAATAAAAATAGACTATCTTTGCATTATGACGATCGACGAAGCACAATTTGCCGGCAGCTGTACCCGAGTATCCCAGAAGCCCTCGCGCAAACTGCCCGAGTTCGCTTTCATCGGTCGTTCGAACGTAGGCAAGTCGTCCCTGATCAATATGCTCTGCGGGAACAGGAAACTCGCCAAGACATCCCAGACTCCAGGCAAGACCAAACTCATCAACCATTTCCTCATCAACGACAGCTGGTACCTGGTAGACCTCCCGGGATACGGCTTCGCCAAGATATCCAAGCAAGGACGCGAGGAACTCCGCAAGATGATCAACGACTACATCGCCAACTCGGAAGAGATGGTGCTGCTCTTCGTGCTCATCGACTGCAGGCACGACATAACCAGGATCGACCGCGACTTCCTGGCCGGCCTGGGTGAGAACGGAATCCCCTTCGCCATCATATTCACGAAATGCGACAAGCTCGGGCCCAATGCCCTGAAAGCCCAGCTCGAAAGGAACAGGGAGATACTTTCGGAACAGTGGGAGGAGCTGCCTCCTATGTTCACCTCCAGCGCTGAAACCGGCGCCGGGAAGGACGAGATTCTTGATTATATCCGGAAATATATATAACTGCATTGATTATGTACATCGAACACAGAATGGAATTGTTTGCGTGCAGAGCCTCCCAGGACTTTGCGTGCAAGGTCGTTGCCGAGTTGAACAAGATCGGAGCCCCGAACGGTGAAAAATACCATCTTGGCGCATCTGAAGTGACTCAGTTCAGCGACGGAGAATTCGTACCCTCCTTCACAGACAGTGTGAGAGGTGCTACCGTATTTATCCTGCAATCCACCTTCCCTCCTACCGAGAACCTGATGGAACTCCTGCTTACCATCGATGCCGCCAAGAGGGCATCCGCCGATAAGGTAATCGCCGTAATGCCTTACTTCGGCTGGGCAAGGCAGGACCGCAAGGACAAGCCAAGGGTGTCGATAGGTGCAAAGCTCGTCGCCAATCTCCTAACAGCCGCCGGAGTTGACAGGATTATGACTTGCGACCTGCACGCCGACCAGATCCAGGGCTTCTTCGACCTGCCCGTGGACCACATCTACGCCAGCAAGGTATTCATTCCATATCTCAGATCCCTGAATATCGAGAATCTCGCCATCGCCGCACCTGATATGGGAGGTGCGAAGAGGGCGAACGCATACGCAAAGGAACTCGCCTGCCCTGTCATCATCTGCCACAAGTCCCGTGAAAGGGCTAACGTAGTGGCATCGATCACCGCTATCGGTGAAGTCGAAGGAAAGAACATCGTGATAGTCGACGACCTCATCGACACCGCCGGTACCCTCGTCAAGGCAGCCGACGTCCTGATGGACAAGGGTGCAGCAAGCGTAATGGCCTGCGCGACCCACGCCGTCCTTTCCGGTCCCGCTTATGACAGGATCAACGCTTCCAAGCTCAAGGCGGTGTTCGTGACCGACACGATTCCGCTCCGCAAGGATGTCGACACCAGCAAGATCAAGGTAGTCTCGATGACGGAGACCTTCGCTTCCATCATACGCAAGGTCTACCACTACGAGCCTATCAGCACCGAATTCATATTCTAGCACCAAGCCGTGAAAACCCTCCTGGCAGCCATACTGATCCTTGCCGTCGCCATCGCCCTGATGTGCGTCGGCATCATATTCAAGGGAAAATTTCCGGAGACAGAGATAAGCAGGAACGAGAATATGAAAAAGCTCGGGATTAAATGTATGAACGAACAGGAACAGGAGGAAACCAAGTCCTGCCCCGGGACATACAGCGATGCCTGTGCCGGCTGCGGGTTATACAAGAACAAGTAACAATGAGTCTAGTAGCAATTGTCGGAAGGCCGAACGTCGGCAAATCCACTCTGTTCAACAGGCTCGTCGGGATGCGCAAAGCCATCGTGGACGAGACCGCAGGAGTGACAAGGGACCGCCACTACGGGAAATGCGAGTGGTGCGGCAAAGAGTTTTCGGTGGTCGACACCGGAGGATGGACAACCAATTCGGACGACGTATTCGAAGAGGCTATCCGTAAACAGGTCGTCATAGCCATCGACGAGGCCGACCTCGTCCTGTTCCTGGTCGAGGCTGCCGCCGGTATCACCGACTACGATGCGGAGATAGCAGACATCCTGCGCCGGAGCGGGAAGCCTGTCGTACTGTGCGTCAACAAGGTAGACTCTGGCGAGAAAATGTTCGACGCCTACCAGTTCTACGGACTTGGACTCGGAGAGATCTGGAGCATATCGGCTGCCAACGGCAGCGGCACCGGAGACCTCCTGGACGAAATACTCAGGCTCCTCCCGGAAGACACTGCTCCGGAGGAGGACGAGCACGCCGACCTGCCTCACATCGCCATCGTAGGGAAGCCGAACGTGGGCAAGTCTTCCCTGACCAACGCATTGCTCGGAGAAGAAAGGAATATCGTCACCCCTGTCGCAGGGACCACCAGGGACTCGATATCAACATATTACAACAAGTTCGGCCACGAGTTCGTGCTGGTGGACACCGCGGGGATGAGGAAAAAGGCCAAGGTCAACGAGGACCTTGAATTCTACTCCGTGATGCGCTCCATCAAGGCCATCGAAAGGGCTGATGTCTGCCTGCTCATGATAGATGCGAATTCCGGTATGGAGGCCCAGGATATGAGCATATTCAACCTCATCGTCCGGAACCGCAAAGGCTGCGTGCTGGTGGTCAACAAGTGGGACCTTTTCGAGAAGGACAGCAACACGATGAAGGAATACGAGTATACCCTTCGGAAACGCATAGCTCCTTTCGACGATATCCCGATCATATTCACCTGCGTGCCGAAGAAACAAAGGATAATGGATGTCCTGGATGCTGCGGCGCACGTGTATGAGAATTATTCAAGGAAGATACCTACGGCGAGGCTGAACGAGGCCCTGCTGCCGGAGATAGAGAACTACCCTCCTCCTGCCTGGAAGGGGAAATACGTGAAGATCAAGTATATAACACAGCTGCCTACACGTTTCCCGGCATTCGCTTTCTTCTGCAATCTCCCCCAGTACGTAAAAGATCCGTACAAGAGATTCCTCGAGAACAAGCTTAGGGAGCATTTCGACCTGCAGGGCTGCCCTGTACAGGTCTTTATGAGGGCTAAATGATACTGAAGGCCTTCATCATAGGCATCTGCGCTTCGATGCCGCTCGGGCCGGTGGCTATCCTGGTCTTGCAAAAGTCCCTCGGATATGGCCGGAAAGTCGGTTTCGTAACGGGATTGGGCGCTACGACGGTGGACACGACATACTCGATCCTTGCGATATTCGCGCTTGCGGTGGCCGAGGGTTTCATCGAGACCTACGAGTATCCATTGTTCCTCATAGGTGGCATCATCATTGCGGCAATGGGGTTCTCGATGGCTTTCAGGGATCCTTTCCGTAAATTGAAACCGGAAAGGACCGACAGGAAAGGATCCGCCACGGATTACATCCAGGCTGTAGGTTTGGCCCTTTCCAACCCGGGAGCGATCCTGGTGATGTTCGCGCTCTTCGCCTTCTTCGGCCTGGAGGTGGACTGCAAGGATTTCAGGATGTTCCCCGTGGTCCTGGCCGTGGCGGGCGGATCGGTCACCTACTGGTTCTGCTTCTCCTACCTGTTCGGAAGGATTGGGAAGGCGATAGACCTGAGGAGCGTGATGTGGTTGAGCAGAGTGGCGGGAATAGTGGTTATGATTATTGGGATAGCCCTCTTTGGGCAAGGAGCTTTCCAGCTCATTTTCAGATAAGTATATGAAAGAAAAGGAAAACAGCAAGACAGGTTTCTTAGGGAACTGGATCGTCAGGAACATATTGTGGGCGATAGCATTCTTCATTGCCCTTCTCCTGGTCGCAAAGATAGGATTGAACGTGGTCACAAACCACGGGCAGATGATAGAGGTCCCGGACCTGACGAACCTGACCTTCGAGCAGGCTCGCAAGGAAGCTGGCAGGAAAGGCTTGAAAGTAGAGATCGTTGACTCCATATTCGTAAGGAGGATGGCCAAGGGGGCCGTATACAGCCAGAACCCTAAGGCTGGGGCCCAGGTCAAGAAAGGCCGCTGCATTATGTTGACGACCAATGCTTTCAACACCAAGAAAGTCAGTATGCCCAACCTGATCGGCTATTCGATGCGCCAGGCTATGTCAGAGCTCAATTCCAGGGGACTTGCCTTGGGAAGGCTCATCTACGTCGATGACATCGCCACCAACAATGTGCTCCGCCAGTTCTACCACAACAGGCAGATAAAGCCTGGAAGGCAGATCGAATCCGGATCGGCCATCGACCTGGAAGTCGGTCTGAACTCCGACGACAAGGAGACATACGTTCCGAATGTCAGGGATATGAAGTATCTCCGGGCGGTCGACGCCATACACGAGAGTTCCCTCAACGTGAGCAAGGCCGTATTCGACAAATCCGTCAAGAATTACGCCGATTCCCTGAACGCAGTCGTTTACAAGCAGAGTCCGGCTCCTTCAAAGAACCCGATCGGTATGGGTTCAAGCGTGACTATCTACCTTTCACTCGACGTACGCAACTAAGGTGGACGAAGAAAAACTGTACAACGGTCCTGAAGAGACACTGGAAGACGAAGAGCAGGGAATGTTCGAGCATTTCCGGCTCAATGTGGATGTCGGGCAAGCTCCCGTGAGGATCGACAAATATATGTCCTCACACCTGGAAGAGACCTCCCGCCACAGAGTCCAGTGTGCCATCAAGCAGGGCTACGTATTCCTTAACGACAAGCCTGCAAAGGCCAATATGATCGTCCGGCCGAAGGATGTCATACGCTTCGTGATGCCTTACAGGCGCCGCGGACTCGAAATCCTTCCCCAGGACATTCCCCTCGACATCGTATACGAGGACGATGACCTGCTGGTGGTCAACAAGCCCGCCGGGATGGTGGTGCATCCAGGTCACGGACATTTCGAAGGGACCCTGGTAAATGCCCTTGCCTTCCATCTGGGAATATCCCAGGGGCCGGAGGCCGAAGACGAGAGGATGGGCATCCTGGTACACAGGATAGACAAGGACACATCCGGGCTGCTGGTGGTTGCCAAGAATGACGAGACCCAGCTGGACCTCGCCAGCCAGTTCTTCGAGCACACTATCGAAAGATGCTATGTAGCAGTCGTTTGGGGTAATATCAAGGAAGACGAAGGAACCATAGACGGGAACATCGGACGGGACCCCAACGACCGGCTCCGCTTCAAGGTATATCCTGAAGACGACGAAAAAGGCAAGCACGCCGTCACCCACTTCAAGGTGCTGGAAAGGTTCGGTTATGTCACCGTAGTGGAATGCCGCCTGGAGACAGGAAGGACGCACCAGATAAGGGTGCATATGAACCATATCGGGCATCCTCTTTTCAATGACGAGCGTTACGGTGGGGCGGAAATCCGCAAGGGCACGATATACGCCAAGTACCGCCAGTTCATCGTGAACTGCTTCGAAACCTGCCCTCGCCAGGCCCTGCACGCAAAAACCCTGGGTTTCGTTCACCCAAGGTCCAAGGAATGGATCCGTTTCGATTCAAGATTGCCTGACGATATGACGGCACTTATCGCAAAGTGGCGCAGCTATACCTCCGTCAAGCAACTGGAAGAGTCAGATTAACGAGGGCCTCCCGGGCCACGTCCGCCAGGACCTCCAGGTCCCATACGCATATTGCCACCCTTGCCGAAGGTTCCGAACCTGTAGGTAAGTGCGACTATCACGTATCTTCCGAGAGTATTGTTCCAGACTTCGCTGTAGACTCCGTTGTTGTCGGACACGCTCAGGTTCTTCGCCTGGTTCAGGAGGTCGTATCCGCGCACAGCGAGAGTGAACCTGTTCTTGAAAAGCAGCTTGTTGATCTCTGCGTTCACGATCACCTCGTCATCCTGCTGCGTAGTGTAACCACGGTACCAGTTGTAATCGGCGTTAGCCTTGACCGTGAATCCGCCTGGCAGAGTCAGGTTCACGGAACCGTCGATCTGGTTGTTCCAGGTCTTCAGGTCCTTGGCTGTATCGAGCGTGTAAGTGGAGCGGTTCATCCTGGTCCGGCCTCCGGCCATTATCTCCACGACATCGTTCCTGTAAGTGAACCTCACCCTCTGCATAAGTCCAAAAGTACGGGCGATGTTCTCGGCGAAATCGGAAGAAGCCTTGATGTCCGGATAATCCGCGAGGAATGCCTCGTACTTGGTGAAGGTTCCGTCATCGTCGAGATACTTGCTCATATCAAGTCCGGTCTGGCCGACATAGGAAGTCGAGAATGAATAACTGGTCCGGTTGATCAAGGACACGGAGAAGTTGGACTTCGCGATAGGCATATTGAAGAACATACGGATGCTTCCGTTGCCGGAAGTCGGGCCGTTGACCGGGAACGTGTACTGGACACCCTTGCTGTACCACATAGCCGTGACGATAGGATCCTGCATCAGGCTGCCCTCGAGACGGGCATTGAGGGACATGAAGCTCTTCTTGTTGGAAAGGCGGAACTCTCCTCTCATCCCGTGATTGAAATAAGGTTTCAAATCTGGATTACCCAGAGATATCGATGTTGGGTTAGAATTGTCCGGTACAGGCATCAACTGAGTAGTCGATGGCTGAGAGGAGCGCCCGCGATAGAAGAACCGTACATTCGAGTTGTCCGAGAAATCGTACCACAGCATTGCGGAAGGAGCATAGTTGATCACATCGCTGTCATATTCCTTGCCGTTGGTCACGTTGTGGGTCTTGGTAGGCATAACCGAGAATCCGACCTGGGCGTGGAGCTTGTCCTTCTGGTACTGGAGGTCTACTCCGGCGCTCTGGTTGTTGTACTTGTTGAGGATGTCGCTGGAATACGTTTCATCCCTGGTCTCTCCGTCCCAGTTGTAGATGATGTTGTCGGCAGAGAACATATTGACGGCACCGCTGTTGAACGCATCCTTGACAGACTGGTTCTTACTCCAGGAATAGCTGTAGTTGGCAGAAGCATAGAATCCCTTGCCAAGAGGCTCGGTATAGACCACGCGGCCGAACAGAGACGAACTCCTCGTGTTCCTGTCGATCCTCTGGTTGACTATGTCCTGGGTGGTCTCGCTGTCGTAATACTTCTCGGTAAGGGACTGGGTGAAGCCGTCCAGGTCGTTGTTGCTGAACCTGTAGTTCCCCATAAAGGACAGAGTCCTTCCAGGAATACCCAGACGCTGCCTGAACAGGAAGAATCCGTTGGTAGACCAGTTCTTGTTAGCTCCGGTATTGTTGGAGAAACCCTTGTTCTGCATATTCTGGACACCTCCCCTTTCCTCGAGGGTCTCGAAATCGGAGAATTCACGGTAGTCTCCGCCGCCGAAGTTGACCTGCGGTTGGAAGAGGATGGACGTATTCTCAGAGAACTTGTGCTCCAGACGCATTCCGAAACGGTTGCCGTAGGAATTCGTGAGATTCACGCCAGGCGCATCGATACCGTTCCTGGAAATGATGTAGGAACCGTCCGTCTCGGCAGTTCTCTTGTAGCTTCTTTCCTGTACGGACTTGTGGGTGTTGTCATAGACATAGTTGGCACCGAGGGACATATCTCCGTCGAAAAGGTCCCAGGCTCCGTTCAAGCCACCCATCCAGGAGCGTGTGATACCGTTGCCGTTGCCCCAGCCTCCCTGGCCGCGGCCCATTCCGCCGTCACCGCCGCGCATTCCCGACATCATATTGCCTGCCAGGTCATTGAAACCGCGGTTGTTGGTATTGTTGCCGTTGAGTATGAGGCTGATCTGCTGCTTTTCAGTGAATTTTCCGATGAAAGCACCACCCTGGTAACGGTAGTCTCCGTCATTGGTTCCGAAAGTGGATTTGGTATTGTCCAGGATGTCGTGGCCACCGCCGAGGGAAATGTTCCCGAACAGACCGTTCATCATACCTTTCTGGATATTGAGGTCTATCACAGTCTCTTCCTCACCATCATCGATGCCGGTAAACTCGGCCTGCTCGGATTTCTTCTGGACCACCTTCACCTTCTCGATGATCTTGGCCGGAAGGTTCTTTGACGCAAGCTGGGGATCATCCAGGAAGAACGTCTTTCCGTCAATGGTTATCTTGCTGATAGTCTGACCGTTGTAGCTCACGGTACCGTCCTCGGAGACATCCACGCCTGGAAGCTTCTTGAGGAGGTCTTCCAACACATCGTTGTCCGTGGTCTTGAAGGACGATGCATTGTATTCGACCGTGTCTTTCTTGATTATTATAGGATTGCCGGTAGCCGATACGCTGGCCGCATCGAGCACCTGCCTGTCCTGATCCATCTTCACCGTGCCCATAGCGAAGTCGCCGCTTAACTCGACTTCCTTGCTGAATGTCTTGTAGCCCATTATCTCGGCCTTGAACAAATACTTGCCGGAAGCGACCCTCTCTATGGAACCTTTACCCTCGGAATCTGTCAGGGCATATTTGTACGGTTTCTCTTCTCCCACCTTGGTGAGAGATACGGTGGCGAACCCCACCGGTTCATCCGTCTGAGAGTCTTTCAAAGTAACTGAAAACGTCCCGCGATTCTGGGCTGTCATCAACGACGCCGACAAGATGCCTATAAGGAGGACGATTATTCTCTTGATGCGCATAAATCAAAAATCTCTTCTATATATTTTTAACGATTATTTGACAACCTCCGGGGGCAGTAGTTTAACGGGAAAGGGAAAAAACTACAATCCATCATAGCCTTCCTGTAGGTTGCTGCATTCATATACGTGCACCTTACCTGAACCAGGAACGGTATGTGTAGCCCGGACAGTCCACCCTTTCTCCGAGGAAGGATTTCCGGAACGTGCCGGTAATGTCCAGTAATGCAAGCGGTTGGTCCAGTAGGACTTGTTATCAGGACGGCGGCCGTTCTCATTGATGAAATATGAATAGCAGCACCAGTCCCTCTGGCGGCGAGTCACCTGCTCCATCGGAGTCGCGACACCGTCCTGTATGAACTCTACCTTCCAGTTCAGAGGATCGGCATACCAGATGGATGCGATGAACTTCCCATTGAGGTCATCCTCCCACTTGAATTCGACGCCCTTGGTGCCGTTGTAAACCTGGTTGCCGTCATATACCCTCATCTGATGGGATTCCGGACGCCCGGTGAAGCGAGCGACTTCGTCCGTGAATACGGTCCCTCCTACCTGATAGACGGCATATCCGTTCGGAGTTCCGTCCACACAGGTATTCGTATGCCACCAGGCACCGCTCACGGAACCGAATATATGCTCCCTGACAGGGGAACCGCCCTTGCACACATAGCCCCCGTGGACATAAGTCTCCGGATAATGGGTGTGCCCGATCAGGATCTCCGCATTCTTGAACTGGGTAAGGGCTGACAGGACATCGTCGTAATACCTGCCGTAATTGACGTTCCCACCTCCGCTTTTGGCACCCTGGCGGAAAGGAGAGTGGGTGCATAACACCACCAGTTTGTTCTCCTTGTCCTCCACCAAAGCCAGGTCCTGCTTCAGCCATTCCATCTGTTCATCGGAAAAGCCGCTGTCATACAGACAGTTGTTCCAAGGCTTTGCCTTCGTATCCGGCTGGGTCCCGGTAAAGATGATATTGTCCATCATCACGAAATGAACCTGTCCCCTGTCGAAGGAATAGTCCTGCGGACCGAAATGACGCACATAGTTGTCGATGGCGTCATAGGCGTTCGTCACCTTGTTGGAATGGTCGTGGTTGCCGGGAATATTGAATACAGGAACCCTGCCGCCGCTGTAACCGACCGAACGGAACAGCTCGCGCATCGGAGCCCATATTTCGAAATTGTCGTAAATGATGTCTCCCAGTCCGATTCCATAGACATTGGAGGAATACCTGCCCGAAGCGATACCCTCGTCAAGAGTCCTGCGGACGTCCGGAAGGGTTTCGTCACGGAGCCTGCCGACGTCATAAGCGCTCTGGCACTGAGGATCCGCCATTATCAGAAGCGTAAAGCTATCTTCTTGTGCGTCAAGCGGTTCCAGCGAGAAATCGTGCCTATCCAGTTTGGAAGAAGCATCCCTGTAGGCATAGAATGCCGGAGCTCCTGTCTCATCCTGGGCCATACGGAATCCGGAAGGAGTCCGATACCATACGGTACGGGCCCTCGGGTCGGCCTTCATCTGATACACTCCCCTCTTGTCGGTGACAGTGAAACCATAGCCGTCGGAGACGGCGACACCTTTGATGCCTTTACCGGTACGTGAATCGGTGATGACCCCTGCCAGGTCGTTCCCTTTGCGGATCCTTGTCCCTCCTATCCTTTCCGCGAAGGCGGAAGTGGACAGCGTCAGGAATATGACGGCAATATTCAAGAATTTCATCTCTGCTTCATTTAATCTTACAAAAATAGTAAATTTGCTGCTAGAATCGGATTGTTATTTACTATAGATATGACTGTACAGGAACTTCTCAAGAAATGCCAGGCGGAGAAAACCGCAGTGCTCGCAACTAATTTCTACAATTTCGAGACCCTCACCGCTGTGATGAAGGCGGCAAGCAAGGTCCAGGCTCCGGTGATGCTCCAGCTGACCCGCAGCTCCATCGACTATATGGGCTTGAAGGTAGCGGTCCGTATGGCCCGCCAGGCGATAGAGGACTACGGAGTGCAGGGTTGCATCCACCTCGACCACGGCCCTTCCATCGAGCTCGTTCAGAAATGCCTGGACGCAGGCTTCGAGTCAGTGATGATAGATGCCAGCGAGAAACCTTTCGAAGAGAATGTCGAGACTACTTGCAAGGTGGTCGAAATGGCCAAGCCATACAAGGCATCCGTCGAGGCTGAGCTGGGCTACGTGGCCAAGCTCGGTCAGGAACAGGGAGGAGGATTCACCACTCCTGAAGATGCCGCAAGGTTCGTGGAAGCGACCGGTGTGGACGCCCTTGCAGTCGCAATCGGATCGGCACACGGATTCTACAAGCTTCCTCCGCACCTGGATATTCCTAGACTTGCAGCGATACACGCAGCCACTCCGGTCTGCCTGGTCCTCCACGGTAGCTCCGGAATCCCTCACGACCAGGTGCGCGAAGCCATCGCCAACGGCATAGTGAAGGTCAACCTCGCCACAGAGATCAAGGACACCTTTATGCGTGCGCTCAAGAACGTCCTGACGGAAACAAACGAAATCGACCTCCGGAAGGTATTCCCGAAGGCCGTGGATCCTGTCGTGGATCTTCTTTGCGAAAAGTACAGGATGGTGGGTACAGCCGCTATTTGACTCTCCCAGGGTGTTCCTGGATGAACTTCTCCCAACTTGAAGAACCTTTCAGCTTCGCAAGAGGATTGGAAGTGGAATAGTAGTGGCACATCGCGATAGCCAGGGCATCGGTAGCATCCAGATGCTCGGCTTCAAGGCTGATATCCAGCGTCTTGTTCAGCATTACGCAGACTTGTTCCTTGGAAGCCGCACCGTTGCCTGTGATTGCCTGCTTCGCCTCTCGTGGGGCATATTCGTGGACCGTGGAGATCCCGTTCTCCAGCGCAGCTATCATCGCAGCTCCCTGCGCCCTGCCGAGCTTGAGCACTACCTGCGCATTCTTGCCGTAGAAAGGCGACTCCAGAGCCATCTCGGTGCCGTGATAAGTCTTGCACACCTGCGATACCGTCTCGTAGATCTGGCGGAGCTTGGCATAGGTGTCCGTATCCTTCCTCAGGTCAAGCACTCCCATATCGACGAATACCGGCTTGCCGGCGATGACATCAATGACCCCGAAACCCAGCAGACGGGTTCCGGGGTCGATTCCTATGATTGTTCTCTTGTCCATAATCTTGCTTATGGACACAAATTTAATCAATCTTGTCGAATCCCGTATAAGGACGCAGGACTTCAGGGATGATGATGCCATCCTCGGTCTCGTTGTCCTCGAGGAGAGCGGCGACGACGCGCGGGAGGGCGAGAGAGCTTCCGTTCAGAGTGTGGCAGAGCTGGGTCTTGCCTTCTGTATCGCGGTAGCGCAGATGGAGCCTGTTGGCCTGGAAGGTCTCGAAGTTGGAAACCGAGGAAATCTCCAGCCAGCGGCCCTGTGCTGCGGACCAAAGCTCGAAGTCATAGGTAATCGCCGAGGTGAAGCTCAGGTCGCCGCCGCAAAGGCGGAGGATCCTGTACTTCAGGCCGAGGCTGCACACAAGCTTCTCCACGTGGGCGACCATCTCGTCGAGGGCGGCGTAGGAATTCTCCGGCTTCTCGATCCTGACGATCTCTACCTTGTCGAACTGGTGCAGACGGTTCAGGCCCCTGACATCCTTGCCATAAGAACCGGCCTCGCGGCGGAAGCAAGGAGTGTAGGCAGTCAGCTTCTGAGGGAACTCGTCATTCTGGAGGATGACATCCCGGAAGATATTGGTTACTGGCACTTCGGCGGTAGGAACGAGATAGAACCCGTCCAGTCCGACGACGTACATCTGGGCCTCCTTGTCAGGAAGCTGTCCGGTACCGTAACCGGATGCTGCATTGACCAGCACCGGAGGTTCGACCTCCTTGTAGCCGGCAGCAGTGTTGAAATCGAGGAAATAGTTGATCAGAGCCCTCTGCAGCTTGGCACCCTTGCCTTTGTAGACAGGGAATCCGGCTCCTGTGAGCTTTACTCCTAGGTCGAAATCGATCAAGTCGTACTTCTTAGCCAGCTCCCAGTGAGGAAGGGCGTTCTGAGGAAGATGCACTTCCGGTCCTCCGGTCTTTACGATCTGGTTGTCCTCGGCACCTTTGCCCGGAACCACCAGGTCGCAAGGTGTATTCGGAAGCAGGACTATCTGCTCATCGAGCTCCTTGTTGTTTTCGTCCGCCTGGGCGAGAAGCTGGGAAGACTTGGCCTTCAGTTCAGCCACTTCCTTCTTGACTTCTTCAGCCTCTTCCCTGCGGCCTTCCTTCATAAGACCGCCTATCTTGGCTGCAAGCTGCTTCTGCATAGCCACAAGCTTGTCGCTCTCGGTCTGGAGAGCCCTCCTGTTTGCATCCAGGGCCAGTACCTTCTCGACTATCTCCCTGGCATCGAAATTCTTAACTGCAAGCTTCGCGATCACCTGCTCCGGATTGTCACGAAGCGCCTTGAGTGTCAGCATATATTATGGATATTGTCTGGTTGTCTTAAAAGAAAAAGAGGACTGCACGACAACTCGAAGCCAGTCCTCTTTTATCTGCCAATCCTCCGAGTCTAGTTCTCAAAAGGGATAACTGAAACGTAGGATTTGTCTTCCTTTTTCTTGGTAAACTTGACCGTTCCGTCTACAAGTGCGTAGAGAGTGTGGTCCTTGCCCATACCGACGTTCTTGTCAGGATTGTGGACGGTACCCCTCTGGCGGACGATAATGTTACCGGCCTTTACGACCTCACCGCCGAATTTCTTGAGTCCAAGTCTTTTGGAATGAGACTCACGACCGTTCTTGGAACTTGATTGTCCTTTCTTGTGTGCCATAATCTTCTACTCTTTGAAATTAAGCGATAGCGTCGATACGGATCTTGGAAAGCTTCTGGCGATGGCCGTTGCATTTCTGGAAACCCTTGCGGCGGATTTTCTTGAATACGAGTACCTTGTCAGCCTTGGCCTCATCGTCGAGGACGGTGGCTTTGACGACAACACCCTTTACATAAGGATTACCGAGCTGGATCTGCCCTTCGGTGTCAATGAGCAGGACCTTGTCGAACTCGACGGAAGAATCCTTCGCCGCCGGAAGACGGTTGACGAAGATCTCGTTGCCTGCTTCGACCTTGAACTGCTGGCCTGCAATATCAACAATTGCGTACATAAAATAAAAAACTTTAATAAGTTTCGACCTGAGGCGCCTGCTTCCGGAGCAGGTCTTCGGGAGCCTCCGGGCCATAAAAGGACTGCAAAAATAGGAATTTTCCGATAATCCGCAAAATTATTTTACGAATTCTCTTTCAGCATCTTGACGAAGGTTTCCATACCCTTCGTAGCCACCTCCCTGATGTGGGTGATCCGGCTGTCGTAAACGGCCACCTCCTCCGGATCGATCAGGTACACCGGGACACCGTTCCTGGCATAGCGGTACAGCCCTGCGGCCGGATACACGTTCAGGGAGGTTCCGACTATGAGCATAATGTCTGCCGCCTGAACTATGTTGATAGCCTTCTCGATATTCGGGACAGCCTCTCCGAAGAATACTATATGCGGCCTCAGCTGGCTGCCGTTCGGAGCAAGGTCACCGATATTGACTTCATCATATCCCACATCTATCACTTCCTTGCAGGAATAGTTCCTGTCGTATATCCCGTCTTCGGGACGCACCTTGGTGGCTTCTCCGTGAAGATGGAGCACCCTGGAGCTGCCCGCCCTCTCGTGGAGGTTGTCCACGTTCTGGGTGATCACCGTCACGTCATATTCCTCTTCCAGGGCTGCTATCGCCAAGTGCGCTGCATTCGGCTTCACCTGGGAAAGCTGCTTGCGCAACTGGTTGTAGAAACCCAGCACCAGAGGCCTGTTGCGGTACCATCCTTCAATGGAAGCGACCTCCTGCGGGTCATATTCACCCCAGAGTCCGTTGTTGCCCCGGAAAGTGCTCAATCCGCTTTCCGCACTGACTCCGGCGCCGGTCAGGACGGCGATCCTAAGCTTAGCCATATCCTTAGTTTTTCTTGAAATAATAATTCTTCAGCCAATATTCGAACAGAGGGTCCAGAAGTACCGGGCGTTCCTCTTCCCCGACGAAGGTTATGATCTCCTTCTTCATCAATGCGTCCTTGAGCCTGCGAACGTTCGCCGACGAATTGAGGGAATACTTCCTGATGACTTCCGAGGTGCTGAACTTCGTGTAGCCGTCGATTATAGCCTTCAGCAGGCTGACCTGGAAAGAGGTCAGGTCGCTCACCATAGCGACGAAACGGCCGCGGTTGATGGCGAGTATGGTCTCGAGGGCCTCCAGAAGGACCGGCTCCATTATATAACCCTTCGAAAGGGCATCGCATATCGAGGTGAAATGATTGATATAGAACAGGTTGCACTTGAACAGGCGGCAAGCTCCGCTGATCAGGTCCCTGTCTATGACCTTGCCGCTTGCAAGGAATCCCTTGATGATATGCTCCACTATTACGCGCTCATCCACCTTGCTGAGTTTCAGGTGCTCCACCCTCCTATAGAAGAAATGGCGCCTGACGAAAATGTCCGCCATCGCATTGACCTGCGAACCCAGGAATATGTAGGAGAAGTTATTGACTCCTGCCACGCGCATTTCATCCATCACCTGCTCCATCATCTTGAAGACCTTCTCCCCGTCCTCGGTAAGGTCGAGGTTCTGGAATTCCTCGATGATCAGGAACATCTTGTCGCTGCGGCCGCTGGCGAGCCTGTAAGGGAGCCTCAGGACAGCCCTGAGGTCATCGTCATCCAGGTCCCAGTTCGTGGACAATATGGTGTCGGTGTCAGAGAATGCCTTCCTGTCAAAGACGAAATGGGTTCCGGAAAGATACTTCGTAACGACCTGTTCATACTCGTTGGGAGTGGAAGCTACCAGACGGATCACGGCCGCTCCGAGCCTCCTGACGAAAGCCTCGTTAGTGCGGATGTCCAGGGCGGTTATATCCGCTGTAGTGAACTTCAGGCCGGATACCCTGAGTTTCGTCATCACCTGGTGGACGATGGACTTCTTCCCCGCTCCGTATGGCTCCCAGATTGCGACGTTCTCGCTCTGGCTCAAGAGGTTGCCGAGAATGGTACAGTCTTCTTTCCGGCCGATGAAATGCTGGCCGGTGACATATTTATTGTACAAAAACGGGCCGTCCATAGAAATAACATTTTTGTTTTGACAAAATTAAGAAATTTTTCATATCTTTGCACCCGCTTAAGAAAAAGGAGGTGGTAATTTAGTTATGATCATAGTTCCAATCAAAGAAGGCGAGAACATCGAGCGCGCCCTGAAGAAATTCAAGAGGAAGTTCGAAAAGACCGGTGCTATCCGTGAGCTTCGCGCCCGCAAGAACTTCGAGAAGCCTTCCGTAAAGAAGAGAGCTGCGAAGATGAAGGCGATCTATGTCCAGCACCTCAGAACGATGGAGGAGCAGTAATCCTGCTGCCGGACCCCGGCAATTCCATCTTCAATTTGGCAGTTTGATATATTAATACTATATTAGCAGTCCAAACGAGGGCTTAGCTCAGTTGGTTTAGAGCGCTTGCTTGACAGGCAAGAGGTCGGCAGTTCAAATCTGCCAGTCCTCACTCCACAAAAGACACCCGCAGAATCCTGCAGGTGTCATTTTGTTATCCGTCATCCCCGTTTGCCGTCATCCCTGTCTCCTTGCCGTCATCCCTGTCCCCTTGCCGTCATCCCCGGCCCCTTGCCGTCATCCCTGTCCCCTTGCCGTCATCCCCGGCCCGACCGGGGATCCCCGCCGGCTGTTCGCCATCACCACGGTGCTGGTAACGTCCCACGAATTGGACCGCTACCCTCAAAAATGGCCGTATTTGAAGGTAGTCTGCCATTTTTTGGACCGCTACCCTCAGTCAAGAAGCCTCTGGAGGCCGCATATTCCTGCGGAGCACATCCAACGAAACCGACAATGGTCAACAGTTTTAAGATCAATAGTTTCTACTTGTTCGTACCATAACAGGTATAATACTGGAATTGCATTTATTCACAGTTACCGAATTTTTCGTTATATTCGTATCATAATCGCGGATGAGTAATGAAGAAGGTCAGGATTACGGCTCTGCGCCAGACTGTTTACAAGGATCTGATGGAACGTTATGAGAATCCTATCGAGCATACCTGCGATGTCAAGGAAGGGCAGGTGTGGATATCGGTCGACGGAAAGCGTCCCGAGGGCCTGTGTCCTTCTGCTTGGGGGTCGATGAAGGAATTCGTAGAATCCCTGTCGCGCGGAGAGGGCAACTTCTACGACGGCTGGATGAAGGATCCGATGAGCGCGATGATAAGTTGCAATGACGGATTCCGCCCCTTCAGTTTCTACATCGAAGTGATTTTAAAATGAATATGATAAACCTTAGTTTATTATGAAAAAAAGACTCTTCTTGTTCTTGCTCCTCGCAGTGACTTGCGTCATTTCATCCTGCAAGGGAGATGATAGCCTCGACCCGGCTAACGCATTCGTTGGGGCATATGCATACGAAGATAGTTATCAAATTTCCTGGGGGCCGTCAAGCGGTCCACAGACCGACAACGGAGCCTTTGCCATAAACAAGGTTTCCTCCAACAAGGTCGACTTCTCCAATCCTTGGAAGACGACAGCTACCGTCACCGGCAACCAGTTGACTATCGATCCTGTAAAAGTAAGCAGCAGTGACGGTTATGTGAATTACACATTCGGTACGGCCACCTTTGAAAACGAGGTTCTGACCTTCACATACCAAGGGGCGGGTTCAATGAAGCATATTGACGGGCGCACCTACCCGTTCAGCGTCGAAGGAAACATTGTCGCCCGGAGAACGAGGACGGAATAAACCGAGGTGGTCTCCCAGGGCCCTCTAGTCTCCTTTTCCTTGACCGTAGTATGCTCCCGGACCGTGTTTCCTTGAGAAGTGCTTGTCTTCGAGCTCTTTCTGGAATACGGCATCAGGATTAAGGTCGAGGGTAAGCCTTGCCATAAGCGCAACCTCTTCCAATATTCGGGCATAATAGACTGCCTCGGCAGCATCCCTGCCCCAGCAGAATGGGCCGTGGCTCTTTACCAGTACGGCCGGAGTTTCCATAGGGTCCAAGTGCCGGAAAGTCCTGGCTATCAAGCGCCCCGTGGCAGCCTCATAATCCCCGGCGATCTCCTCCGGAGCAAGGTTGTCCGTACAAGGAATCGCTCCGTGGAAATAATCAGCGTGGGTTGTCCCCAGCGCCGGAATATCCCTCCCGGCCTGGGCCCAGGCAACCGCTTGCGTGGAATGAGTGTGGACGACCCCGCCGATAAGAGGAAAGGCCTTATAAAGCTCGATATGCGTGGAAGTGTCGGACGAAGGGCGCAGATGCCCCTCAACCGTCCGGCCGTCCAGGTCGACGACCACAAGACTGTCCGCTGTCAGGTCCTCATAACGGACACCGCTCGGCTTTATGACGACGA
Organism: uncultured Bacteroidales bacterium; assembly: GCA_905235085.1. Classification (GTDB taxonomy): domain Bacteria; phylum Bacteroidota; class Bacteroidia; order Bacteroidales; family UBA932; genus Cryptobacteroides. Next base: position 65,888 of record CAJOKD010000021.1, read on the forward strand.
GCCCCTTCTCCCGGTCTATTCCGGAGACGTTGCCCCAAGTGTAGAGGACAAGCCCTTGACGGACCAACTCCTGATTGGCCTCCAATACCGCTTCCCGTAAATCTTCCAGCATAGTTATAACCTTATTTGTACTTCAAATATACTCAATTATCTTCAATCTCATGTAACAGAGACTCCCATTAATCCTCCTCATTAATGAAGCGGATTACCAAATTATTCGTATTTTTGGTGTATCAACGAACTTGCAGATATGATAAGAGTCGCTATCCAGGGCTATCGTGGGTGCTTCCACGAGCAGGCTGCCAGGGATTACTATTCCGGCAGAGGACAAGACCTCGCCATAGTCGAATGCCCCACGTTCGACAGCATATTCAAGGCACTGTCCGACAATCAGGCCGATGCTGCCGTAATGGCTATCGAGAACACAATTTCAGGTGGACTCCTCCCCAATTTCGAACTGCTCAGATCCCATCCCTACAAGATCAAGGGAGAGATTTATATTCCTATCCATCAGAACCTTATGGCCCTCCCAGGGCAAAAGATAGAGGATATCAAGGAAGTCAGGACCCATTATATGGCCATCAACCAAACCAGGAAGTTCTTTGAGAGGAACTGTCCCTGGATCAAGATGGTAGAGTCGGAAGATACCGCCAAGAGCGCAATCGACATCGCAAGCGAGGAGATGATGGGCGTGGGAGCCGTAGCATCCGAGCTGGCGGCACAGCAGAACGGCTTGGATATCCTGGCGCGAGGAATCGAGACCTACAAACAGAACTTCACCAGGTTCCTCATCCTCGACGACTCGATCCAGACTGCGAGGAACAGGATCGGCAAGGCCTCCCTATGCTTCACACTGCCACATAAGCCGGGTTCTCTCGCACAGGTACTGACAATCCTGTCATTTTACGATATGAACCTCACCAGGATACAGTCCCTGCCGATACCGGGACAGGAATGGCAATATTTCTTCTACGCAGATATCACCTTCTCCACATACAACCGCTACCGGCAGGCACTCAAAGCCGTCCGCCCTCTTATGGCGGAACTCAATATCCTCGGTGAATATGAATCCGGGAAGCAGTGATATCCTTACACCTCTTCGATGAAGTAATGGTCGGAGAATACGGCATATTCACCACTGCTTACCGTGTTGATGAAATCCCAAGGAGTCCCTTCCAGTCTATCTGACTGATCCTGCGTCAGTTCCAGCATCCTGAACTTGCTCTCGGAAGCAGCCTGCGCCTGCGCGTAGGTCTCAAACTCTCCGAGGACCTCCTTCTCGTCATTCATCAAAACGACACCATATCGCCCGTTCTGGACGACGACCAAACGATACTTGCACTTCTTTGACATAGTACCAAACTTTTTTTGATTGAACAATCCGCATCCCTTTGCCACCGTGGCTTCTGGCTGCTCGGTTGGCGGCTCATCACGAGCTCTCTTGATGCACGTGCAAATATACGTATTTTCCCCGAACCGGCAAGCGCCCCGTCGTGCCCGTTCGGGCATCCCCGGCCTTACTCAACCTACTCGTCCTCCACCATCACCGGAGGTGGGAGTGGCTGCTCGTAGATTACCGGGCCGGACGGGAGGCTCCTGGTGGCTGAAGAGGAAGCACCGTCCCGGATCGGGTCGTCGGTCTTGTCGAACGCCAGCCAGGAATCGAACGAGAAGTTGTCCCCTTCGCCGGCGAGCGTCATTATCCTCCTGGCTATCAGGTAGCGCTGCCAGGCCGCGAAGTAAGGCCTGTTATCGATCATACAGCTGGTCTTCTCGCTGCGCCAGATCTTGAACATAACGACTTCTCCGCCCTGGTATCTCCCGATGCGGCCGTAATGGGCATCCCGGGACACCAGTTCGTCCCTATAGTCCAGGAACTCCTGCCAAGGTACGGAGTTGTAATTGGCAGACAGATTCAGTTTCATCGGAACACTCCAGCTATGAGCCGAGATAGTGGAACTGGTCCAGTACTTGAAAGAAGATGAGTCACCATACCAATACTCATCTCCCAATCTCCCGAAACCGTGTCCCCCGAATTCGTGGATAAAAGTATTCTTCCAATCACCTCGTGAACGACCCAGTTCCGAATATACCGACGAAGGCGTCATCTGCACCACCATCGGACTGTCTTCGTCGCTGCTGGCTTGATAGCTCGGATAACTCCAGGCGATAGCCCTTCCTTCGTGAGCATAAGGAATGATACAATAGGATCTCCCTGATGAATAACTCCAACACATTCCTCCATATCTCGTATCATTCACAATGAGGGCCACCGGAATCTGGGTATATGATTGATTCTCATCAAGAGGACACAGACTGACCACATTCCAGACCTTGTCAGAGTTCGCACTCATATCGCTATATGAGCTCGCTCCCCAACGGGTTTCAAAATAACTGTTGACATATTTGGTGATATTCCCATTACCGTCAGTTACGCTGATTCCGGACTCCTCGGAAGGAACGCTGAAGATGTATGCATCAAAGTACTCGCTGTAGGTCTTGTATGGCTCGACTGTAAACAGGAAATCATAGCACTCCTTGGCGCGTTGCCTGAACGTCGGAAGCTCGCTTGATGTAAATCCATCGGAGAGGATTACAAGTGGGACTCCTACCTTTCCCTTGGTATGCCTCTTATACAGCATAACTTCAAAGGCGAACTTACCCTCCTCTTCCTTTAAGGTCCATCCTTCCGGTACACCATCGGCTCCGGTTATATTCCATAATGCTTTTGAGTTCTTCACGAAAGTTCCCTGCGGAGCAACTCCCTTGACCCAGTCCTTGGTAAATGATGATCCATTCGATGAACCAGGTAGGAACATCGCCTTAATGTAACTCAAACTGGAACAGCCACTGAACATTCCAGTATAGCAATTACTGGCGGGCAACTCTGCCGGAAGGTCTGGTGCTTTGGTCAATGATGTGCATCCTGAAAACATCTTATAATAGCAATAACTCACCAATGACTCTGCTGGAAGGTCAGGTGCATTTCTCAATGATGTACATCCGGAGAACATCTGATAATAGCAACCCCATTGAAGCGCCGTGGCCGGAAGATCCGGTGCTTCGGTCAATGATGTACATCTGGTGAACATCTGGGAGTAGCAATATCCCGATAGTTCCGTTGCCGGGAGCAGCAGTTCTTTATCAGGGTGATTCCTTATGTTACTGTTCATATAGAATAGACAATAAAAGGCCCACTCTTCTTCTATCCGTTTCAGTTTCCCGAAATCCTTGGAATCGATGAGACTCATTATATTCCCGTAAACATAGCACGGAGAACTATTTATAATCCTCGTGATTTTGGTATTATCGTCCACGGACTTAGAATATGCCTTGTTGTCACCACGTAAGAACAGTCTCTGACCTTGTGCCAATCTGATTTCGGGGGAAGTGGACGTGGCGACCCATTCCGTGCTGTCTATGCTGTACTCTATGGTCAAAGCCAATGGATTGTCGAGAATGACAATACCATCTTCGATGGCTTCCAGAGTAAGAGGCTGGAAGTTCTTATGAGGGACTGGCTCAACCTCCAACGCAGACATCCTCGAGCGGATGCTCCTTCTGATCTCAAGGCTGCTCCTGGTAGATTTATCGAATACGCCATCTTTGTCGTCCTTGAGCGTTATCGTAAAACCATCCTTGAAAGTGGTCGGAGGGACTACGAACCAGAATTCAGTGGCTTCTTCTGGCGACGAGCCTAGTTTCACCGGTTCGTCGAACTCCATCGTAATCTCGTCCGTGGCTTCGGAGGCATTGAAAACCAGGGATGGGATAGAATCCAAGTTCGCTGTAACTGAGGCACTTCCAGCAATAAGTTCACCGTTATTCCCTTTTATCGTGAGAGAAGAGACGCTGACATCCTTACCGTACAGGCGGATGGCGAGATAACCACAGAGGTTCTTGAACATCAGCTCATTATCCCTGGATATGGCAATCATCGTATTCGCTCCCTTTCCGAAGGAATTCTCACGGTACGACTGTTTTGCCGGAAGATCGACCGTAAGGGTGCCGTCGTTGCTTATCTTGGTAGATTCCTTATATGGATATACGGAATAGACGAGGTCCAATGGGTTGGCCGTCAATAAGTTCTCATTCGGCACCTTAGCGAATGTACCGGAATTGTCGCCGTCGTTGCCAGTGAAGGCATACTCTTGATTGAAGGTAGTCTTGTTGAATATGGACACCCTGTCGTCGGCATTCCAGAGGACCAGAAGCCTCTCATCTACATAGGCTCTTGAAGGTTCGCCTTCTATCGATGCATAGAATTCGACATCTTCGTCCTCGGTTAAAGGAACAGGGACTTCAGTTTCCTGGACGGAGCAGGAAACCATCAAAGCGGCCAAAAACCAATATGTATATTTCAGGTACTTCATAATGTCGTTCTCTTTAATCCCATCCGTGTTCGCCTCCGTCATCACCGATCGGTTCAGTGTTGGCCGGCCTCTTTACCGTAATGGAGCAAGTCGCTGTCTTGGAGCCGTCTTTCGTGGTTACCGTGATGACCGCGCTGCCGGCATTTACTGCAGTGACTTTACCATTCTGGTCCACGGTGGCTATAGCGGTGTTACTTGACTTCCAAGTAACGGTCTTATCCGTTGCATTGCTCGGATTGACGGTTGCGGTCAACGTCGCGTTCTTACCCTTTTCAATTGTCAGTTCTGTTTTATTCAGTGCTACTGATTCAACTGGAACGACAACGGTTACTGAGCAATTTGACGTAAAGCTTCCTGCAGTAGCTGATATTGTGGCTGACCCAGCTGATTTGGCGGTAACTTTACCGTTTGAATCTACTGTTACAACGGAAGCATTACTGGATTTCCATATTACAGTCTTGTCAGTTGCGTTAGAAGGAGTAACAGTTGCCGATAGTGTTTTTGTCTCCCCGACTTTCATGGTCATCGAAGATGTATTAAGACTGATTCCGGTGACAGGAATCACTTTAGACTTGACGGTAACTGTACATGTGGCGGTCTTGCCTCCATCGTTCGTCCTCACGGTAATTATAGCCGTGCCTGGACTCTTTGCAGTGACGACACCCGAGGACCGTCGCGATCGAAGTGTTATTTGATGACCAGGTAACTGACTTGTCTGTTGCGTTTGCAGGACTGACTGTCGCCGTTAGCGTCTGGGTATCGCCCTCGGTCATAGTCAGGCTGGTAGTATTCAAACTTACTCCGGTAACCGATATCACCTTCGCCTTGACGGTAACTGTACATGTGGCGGTCTTGCCTCCATCGTTCGTCCTCACGGTAATTATAGCCGTGCCTGGACTCTTTGCAGTGACGACACCCGAGGACCGAGGAGGAGACCGTCGCGATTGAAGTGTTATTTGAAGACCAGGTAACTGACTTGTCTGTTGCGTTCGATGGAGTCACTGTTGCGGTCAACGTCTGGGAATCTCCCTCGGTCATCATCAAGTTTGTCTTATTGAGACTGACGCCCGTAACCGATATAACCTTCGCCTTAACTGTTACGGCACAAGTCGCTGTTTTGCCGCCGTCGTTAGTCCTGACTGTGATTGTCGCCGTACCTGGGGACTTTGCCGTGACGACTCCCGAGGAGGAAACCGTCGCAACGGATGTATTACTTGACGACCATGTCACTGACTTATCTGTTGCATTTGAAGGACTGACTGTCGACGTTAGCGTCTGGGTGTCACCCTCAGTCATCGTTAGGCTGGTAGTATTCAAACTCACTCCTGTAACTGATATCACCTTCGCCTTGACTGTAACTGTACACGTAGCCGTCTTGCCACCGTCGTCAGACTTTGCAGTAACTGTCGCATTGCATGGTTTCGTGCCCGTAATAGTGCCATCCGTGACAGTGACGAGTGGATTGTCCGAAGACCATAATACCTTCTTGTTCGTGGCATTGCTCGGCGAGACAGTCGCTGTGATGCGAGTGCTCTCACCCTCTGTCAATTCAACCGTCGTCTGACTTAAAGTGATGCCTGTGACGGCTACAGTATCCGGCTCCTTCTGGCAAGCTGCCAATATCATTGACAGATACAATACAAGAGCAATCTGCAGTTCCCGGTTTCGTTTCATCAATATGCGAATATTAAAATGCTGTTGGAGACTCACTTTCAAATATAGCAATTATTTCCTTGCAGAAGGCATATTCTTTGATTGACCATTCCGAAAGGAGATAATACTATGAAAGCAAAACTGATATTGGCCGGCATCCTGCTGGCATTCTGCACCGAGGCATCCGCACAGGACATCATACACACCATAGACGGTCGCACGATAGATGCCAAGGTCATTGAAATCACCGGAGACCATATCCTATTCAAAACCTACGACAACTTCGGTGGACCGGATTACGTGATGACTGCGGACCGGGTCATCCGGATACAATTCGAGAATGGTACTGAAAAGATATTCCCTCCATACGCATACGACTACTATGGCTATCGCCGGGACTATCGAGAATTACTGTACGGCAGCCGGTACACCAAGGCCAATGCACAGTACCTGAGGGGATTATGGTTGACTATTAGTGGAACGGCATTGCTTGTGTCGAGCATAGTCTGCGGAGCGATGCTGGCAGATTACAACAGAGGCACAGCCAGTATCCACAGCCAATTCCAGAATTACGAGATGGCTGACCACACAGCCAGCCTGAACCTCGGTTCCACTGCCAACGGAATCGGGGTCTCCCTCAATTTCTAATATATCCTGCTAAAGATCGTCGATCGGGTTCTTGACGGTATAATTGTTGATAGTCGAGGCCGCGTTCGCATATTTCAGGATCACGTGCCAGTTCGACTGGTTCGACACGTCGGCGTCCAGGGTGATGGTACCGTTCGGCAGGCTGTAGGTCGCGATATTGTTGTTGGTCGAGGTCTTCGGCTCGATCCCATATTTCTGCGTCAAGGAAGCCTGGAGTGAATCATATGCCTTCTCCAGGGCGTTCCAATCACTGATAACCGGGAAGTCCACGCGTACTTCCTGGACGGGGTTGCTCCCGGAAGGGGTCACCTTGCATCCGCTGTACCCGGCGAAATCGCCTGTATATGTGCCGTTTCCGTTATTCCTGAATCCAGCGTTGACAAGCTTGGTGCCGAATGACGTGCTCGAGCCTGTGATAGGTATCCCCTTGAAGGAAAGAGGATCCGTGGATGCAGTGGTTGTCGTGGAAGGAAGGTTGATGGTGGACGATGGCTTCTCGTCGGTCCCGATGCCGAGTTCCCTCTCCAGGTCCGAAATATCCTTCGGAGTGTCGTCATCGGTAGCAGTCTTATTGCTCTTCGGGCTGAACCAGCCGCCGCCAGATTCATTGGAGCCGGTAGTAGTGGAGCTGCTTTCCCCCAGGCCTCCAGGAAGGTTGATCACGCTGCCAAAATTGCTGGAGCAGAGCCGTACAAGCAGGAAAATGACCACGATGGCCAGGACAAGCTTAATAGTTTTTTTCATTGCCGAGTGATTTTCAAAGCATTACAAATATAATAAAAAATCACTTCGCTTGTCCGGCACCGTCTCAACCTCCATTATCCAAAACTCTCCAGAATGATGCCGGCAGGGATATGTTCTGCAGGCTTCTGGCATCAGCGAACAACGGCGCGATTTCTTCAGCCGTGAAACCGGCTATCCCACAGCCGATCGGGGTGACCAGGAACCTCATTTCAGGATGCCCGGCCGCAAAGCGGATGAACTCGTCTACATAGGGCTTGATAGTCTCGACCCCGCCTTGCATAGTCGGGATGGCATAGCTCTGGCCTTGCAGGCCGACGCCCTGTCCCCACACCGCGCCGAACTTGTTGAACGCCGCACGGGCGGCTCCCCCACCGTGGAATCCCCCCAGATTGGACCCGAAAACGAACACCTCGCCAGGCCTCAACTCAGCAATAAACTCATCTGCAACTCTGTTATTCATTGGTAATCAGTGATTTATAAATCGGTTTCGCAAGATATCTCAGGGATATCTACGACTTTTTGAACTTGGAGGGGTAGCCGAGCTGCTCGGCGAGGTCCGGGGAAAGGAAAACCTTCGCCGCATCGATGACCGAGAAGCAGTACTCCGCATTCATAAACTCAGTGAGTTCGTGATCATACTCCAGGGAATCGTTCTTGTACTCCTCCCAAATATTCTCGCATTCCTCTTCCAACTCTTTATCCTCCACCCATTGACATAATTCCTCAGGATCGAAGGCGGACAGGAAATCCTGCCAGTTCCGATCGATATGATCATCGAGCACTCCAGCCTCCAGCCCGGTAATCTGCTTTAATTCCGGATGAGATTCCAGCAAATCCTCGGCATCGGCCAACCTCTCAGCCAGGATATCCGCCAATTCGACTTTCTCCCAAACAAGTAGTTTATCCGACTTCATGACCTTTTGCTGATGATATGGAAATACTCTTTAATCCGCTCTTTACCAATCTTTTCAAGGACCTCTTCCGCCGTGATGTAGCCGTCCGCAACCATCCGTTTCAGGTAATCCGTTTCCGTCTTCCGGAGGTAGATACGCCTAGCATCTTCCTCAGGAAGATTCTCCCTGAGGAATCCGATGACATAGTCCCTCCTGAACATCGGCGGGAGGTCCATTATCTCTTCAAAAGCTTTTTGTACGTCAGGCGTCATATATCAGGAAACAGTCTTATTTGGATTGGTGACATAATCTTCCAAACTAATGGTAGAAGGATCAGGCTGTTCTTGCGCCTGCTCTTTCCCTGTTCTTTCATCCAGCAGTCTGTTGTAGTTAGTCCCGAAATCATTGTCAAGGTCATCCACGATCCGTACCATCTCCACCAACGAATCCCTGAAGTTGCCATACTGGCACTCGACACCACCTACATAGAAAGTCAAGGCATTACCATCTTCCGAGAGCCCAGCCTTACCTAAAACACGATTACGCGTCGTTTGTTCGGCCGCAAGGCGCATCAGACCCGTGTCATATTTGGTCTGGTCTATTCCGTATTGCTTGACAACAATAGTGTAGGGCAGCCTGTCCGTTGTAATGACGTACCTTTCCCCCTGCACCATAAAGGAAACAGCGTCTTCTCCCTTCACGGGAACATATCCGTTGAACTTGACTGCTTCGACGATCAGGTCTGCATCGAGCGGCAGCTGGTCCCGGGAGTCCTTGCCTTCAGATCCAATCCTCTCATTCACTTGCTTCAGGTTGAGGTTTTCACCCTGCAGGGACTTTACCTCGTCCTTCAACTCTTTGAGTGTGCCTCTATCGTCAAAAAAGAGGACACAGAATACAATTGCAAAAGTAACACTGAGTATTAATGCCAATACCATAGTAAAAATCTATTATCGCTTAATCTTAAAAACAAGTCTGTAAAATACTATACCTACATATACAACAACTGGTTGGATAATGATGTCGACCAAATACCACCAGCTCAGCCCCCATTCAAAAACACTTACCAAAGTACTGATAAAAAATATCACTGCCAACAGCGAGGCGATCCATCTGAACCATTTTTCAGAGCCGAGCCATTGACCCGCCCTTGAAAACGAAAACTCAGCAAAGAGCCAAACGGTCAGAAGCTCAAGGGCATAGCTTCCGCAATACAGTACCTTAGAGACCTGGACCTGCATTGCGGCATATTCTTCAGCCATATGTCCAACGTGGAGCCTCTGCAGGGCGAATTCGCAGGTAGCATAAGCTAACAACGAAAGAAGCAGAAGAATCCCGCTCTTAATTGAATTATCTGATGACGAATATGCCCCAGTCGGTATGATGAATCCAAGAAGAGCGAAGAGGACTACCCGCAAAGTGTGAGTATGGAAATAGAGGACCTGGTCGGTGCCCAAGCCTGCGAATACAAGGACCGAAGCAGCAGCGGCAATTGCCAGGATCCACAACTTGGGTTTTACGGCCAGGTGACGAATAACCATCCCAAACCAGAATCCGAGGAGCGGCCAGGCCAAAGAGAATATCGTCCAAATCCCTTTGACGGGGAGGCCATCACAGAAATTGTAATAGCAGCGAGACAGAAATATCAGGGCACATGCGGCTCCTGTCAGTATGAAGGAGGCGCTGAATAGTTTTTTACGTTCGTTTGATTCCATAATTTGGTATTATTAATGTATGACTGTTATGTTTACATCACTAAAAACGGCAGGCTCGCCCTCTGCCTTTCACGCCTCACAGGAGGCGAGCCATGTTTGCCGTTAATACTTTTTGTTCAGGACATAGTCTTTCCCCGAGTCCAAGGAGAGTCCGACAACGACTCCGCCAAGCTGTCTATCAGTTCTGCCATCGAATCTTTTTCATCATCTCTTACAGCGATTTCACAAGCCTGGCCAAAGGCGTCGACGGCCTGTTCGATTTTTGAGAATGATGAATCCAAATCAGCGCCGAACTCTTCCTCTGATTCGGGTCTAATTCCAATCCTGAATGTGACCGTGTCCAATGCTTCTCCACGGAATACAACGACAGGGGTACGACGGAGGTTGACCCTGTCCATTGCGAAACACACAATCCAGTTCTCCCTCTTGTATTCGAACAGATCCAAAGGGACCTTCTTCTCGATATAGATTTCCGGCAGCCGGTCGGTATGGACGAGATAGTTCTCGCCCATATAGACGATCTGGAACATATCGGTATCCAGCGAAAACGGGGAAAGTCCAGCTCTCATCAGAGAGAAACCGACTTCCTTCGGTGATAGAATACCCGTCATAACAACATCTTGTTTTCCTGTTTGACGGGAGGAATGACTGGATTGGCCGTCATTGTCGCCTCCCGTTTTTCATCAACCATCTTGTTATAGGCCTCGTTCATTACTCGCTGTCCATCCTCCGAGATGTAGAGTCTTTCGGGAATTAGATATTGGACCTATGCCAGAGAACGACAATAGCCGGCAGCGTCATAATGCCGTAGCCAACCATCAAATCAATATGCCGTCCTATCGGGTCGTCTCTACCCTATCGATCCCTGCGATGCTCCGAACTGCCCAGCCCGCGCAGGATAGCGGATATTAGCGGCTTGAGCACCAGGCAGAGGACGATGACAAGAACCAGGGTCAATCCATCTTCCATAACCTTGAACTTTGATTCTTCTCCCTTCGTTGCGGACCTTCCGGTCCCGGGGATGCGTATATTTTTCTGCTTTGGGAAAGCCCGTACGAAGCAGGAAGGCAAGCCGGAGACGGAGAATACGCTCCTGACCGGGAGGAAGATTGTCCGGCTCCCCTGGAACAGGTCTGGCTTGACGCTCCGGAGGACGGGCTTAGGTTCGCAGGAAAGATATACGCCGATACCCGGGACACGCAATCGAAGAATTTCGGCAATGATTTGGCATTTGCCGTTTCTCTTTTAGAAATTTATTGTATTTTTGCAGTAAA
>CAJOKD010000022.1 GCA_905235085.1 uncultured Bacteroidales bacterium
CAACGCAAAGGAAGAGCAGGCTTCCATCGCAGGACTCCCGTACCTCGACTACGGGGCACGACTCTACGACCCCGTCATCGGAAGATGGTTGCAGCAGGATATATTGTCATTTACAACCCCACATTATTCACCATTCTCTTTCTGTTTTGGAAATCCGATAATGTTTATCGATCCATTCGGTCTATCATCTTACAATGTTAATGGTACAATTTATACTATTGATGATGGAGATGATAACTTCAGGATGGATGTAACGCAGGAACAGTTTGATAAGCTAAAGAAAAAATTCGAGGCGGGCTGGTTGCCATATGGACGGTACAGGAACAAATTGTCGAAGCGAAATGGTTTCACCACAACGGGGACAACAGACTCCGGGAATGGATCAACTGCTTCTGTTATTACATACCATTACCCTAATAGCGAAACATATCTGGACTATCAGACGACCTTGTCTCAACCATTTGCTATTGAAGCAATGATTTCTGCTATTACGAGCGATAAAATCACACGCCGTATTAGTTATGGAAGCAATAATGTAGTTTATCTCAGGAATCTTTCTGATAGAATTTATAATGGCAATCAGCATGTCTCTGTGATTAACCTGTGGAAGCAATACGGAAAAGTTCTTAAAGGAATCAATAAAGTTGATAAGGCACTGGTAATACCGACTGCAATTGTTAATGGGTTACCCATGGATCCCATTAATCAGAAACTGTTAGTTTACTCTTCGGTTACTGATGCTGCAGTATCTGAAATCTCTAATATTTTGTTTACACAGGCAGGTGTTGACTTCGGCGGGCTGATGTTTGGCCCAGTAGGCGCCGTGGCAGGTGGAGTAGTTGGTGCTGGTGCCGGGGCATTTCTTGGGGATATGGTAGGAAATGTTTTCACAGGAAAATGGTTTTAGGATGAAAGAAATAGTTCTCACGTTAGTATATCGATACCATTATTGGACTTTCGAGGTGAAACGTTTTTTTTACATCGCTTTGATCTATTCACCCTGTAAATTGATATATCATATATTTCCGAATGCTCATAAAACAGATGTTATTGATTATAACCATTTTAATAATCCTAAAAGGTTTTATTATTATCTTAAAAAGAGTTATAACAATTATAGTAGTTATACATTTGTTTCCGGAGTAAGGCATTCTCCAATTAATTTCATTACAGCTATTGTAATATACAGTATTGGTATATTACTTACAATTCGCACAATGATCGTTTTTTTGTTTTTTATAGCTTTATGTATTCCGTGGATATGTGATTATATTTATAAAAAGACCGGCTATGCCTTCACTTTCGGCCCTAATCACAAGAAGTACTTCTTTAGATTCATGGAAGAGTCAAAAGTCATAAATCTTGCCTGGTTCACTTTCTTTACTGTAGTATTTATCCTAATAGAATACTTGCTCATCAAGTTTACAATATATTGGTAATTAGATAATGACTTCTAAAGATTTGGTTAAACTAGTACTCTACCAACATCGAACAAAGTCACTATCTGGAGATCTTCCAGCTTATCGTCTTTGGGACAGTTGGATGGTAAACTCTTCTAAACACCCTTCCAAGACTTCGGCACAGGTGCAATTATGTCCATCTCGTCTTTGCTGACGGGGTGGACGAATTGTATCCGGTGGGAGTGGAGGGATATTTCTCCGTCGGGATTGGAGCGGGGTGCACCGTATTTAAGGTCACCCTTGATCGGGCAGCCCATTGCGGAAAGCTGGCAGCGGATCTGGTGATGCCGTCCGGTAAGAAGCTTGACTTCGACCAAGGTGTAGCGGTCCGTGTGTCCGATGACTTCGTAAGTGAGGCGGGCCAGTTTGGCTCCGGCAGTCTTTTCTCCGCCTTTCGCTACGAAACTCTTGTTCATGCTCTCGTTCCGGACCAGCCAGTCTTCCAGCAAGCCTGAAGGTTTCTGGGGTTCACTGCAGCAAAGTGCCCAATAGGTTTTATCGACGCCCCCTTCGCGGAACATCGCGGAAAGCCTTGAAAGGGCCTTCGAAGTCTTTGCGAACATCACAATCCCGCTCACCGGCCTGTCCAAACGATGCGGGATGCCCAGGTAAACTTTCCCGGGCTTCCCGTCACGTTGTGCTATGAATGCTTTGATAGTTTCTGCAATGCACTCATCCCCGGTCTTGTCGGCCTGGACGATTTCCCCCACGTTCTTGTTGAAGACGAGGATATGGTTGTCCTCGTGAAGGATCCTCGCCTGGATATTCAGATATTCTTCTTTCCCCAGCTGCCTGTATTCCATCGCTATTTTTCGATAGGGACCAGGGCGAAGGAAGGATCTCCCTTGCAGCAGAGCTTGCCGTTGACAGTCAGTTTTGCACTGCAGAAGAACAGCTGTCCGCGCCTCTCGTTGAGGGTTGCAGTGACTTCGCAAAGGTCGCCCGGATGAACTGCATTCTTGAAACGGACCTTGTCGAGCCCTGCGTACAGTGTCAGGTGCCCGGGTATCTCGTCCTTCACCAGGATCGCGCAGCTCTGGGCCATTATTTCACACTGGATCACACCAGGGACCACAGGGTTGCCCGGGAAATGTCCCCTCGTGAAGAATTCGTCTTCCTTGATCCTGTATGTGGCGTGTGCCACGCCCTCTTCATCGATGTATGCAGTTTCGATGAGCAGCATCGGCTCTCTGTGCGGGAGGAATTGCTTGATCTCCTCCTTGTCCATCAAAGGTGTCATTCTAACTTCGTTTTAGTCTTCGAATCTTCTGAAAGCTATGCAAGCGTCGTGACCTCCGAATCCGAAGGAGTCGGAAATACCGATGGTGAGGTCGGCCTTGACAGCTTCGTTAGGAGTATAGTCGAGGTCGCATTCCGGGTCCGGAGTGTCGAGGTTGATGGTCGGAGGGCAGATTCCGTCGCGCAAAGCCAGAAGGGTAGCGATAGCCTCGGCTGCACCTGCAGCACCGAACATATGTCCGGTCATAGACTTGATTGAACTGATGTGGGCCTTGTATGCGTAGTCACCGAGAGCGATCTTGTAGGCAAGGGTCTCTGCGGCGTCATTGAGTTTCGTGCCTGTGCCGTGGGCGTTGATGTACATTACGTCCTTATCCTTGTCGAAGCCGGCTTCCTCGAGTGCCAGAGAGATGCACTTTGACTGCGTCGTGCCGTCCGGCCTAGGTGCCGTGGAGTGGTAGGCGTCGCAGGTGTTGCCGTATCCGACCATCTCTCCGAGGATCCTTGCTCCGCGTGCCTTGGCGTGCTCATATTCCTCGAGTACCAGTGAGGCGGAACCGTCTCCCATCACGAAACCGGCGCGGTTCGCGTTGAAAGGAAGGGATGCATATTTAGGGTCGTCAGCCCTTGAGAGGGCCTTGGCGTTGGCGAAACCGGCGATTCCGATAGGAATGGTGGCGTTTTCACAGCCTCCGGAGATGATTGCATCGGCATATCCGTGGCGTATCGCCCTGTAGGCTTCACCGATGGCATTGGTGGAGGTGGCGCAGGCCGTGACTATGTCAAGGCAAGGACCCTGGGCGTGGTTGAGGATAGCAATGTGACCGGCAGCGATGTTGGAAATCATCGTAGGGATGAACAAAGGAGAGATCCACTGTCCGGAAGGGTCGTCGATCATCTTTGCGATTTCCCTGTACTGGGTTGCGAACCCTCCGATCCCGGAGCCGAAGTAGACACCGAGCCTGAAAGGATCGATGTTCTGTCCCTCTCCCTGGCTGACCAGCCCGGACTGGGTGACCGCCTGGTAAGCGGCGGCGACACCATATTGGGTGAACAGGTCCTGCTTCCTGCTGAAAGGTTTGTCCATCCCGTACTCTTCGGGTTTGAAGTCGCGGATCCTTCCGGCAATCCTCACCGGCAGGCCGTCGGTAGGATATTCGGTGATATAGTCGATACCGCAATAACCCTCGCAAAGATTCTTCCAGAAAGTAGCGACGTCATTTCCGACAGGGGAGATAACGCCCATTCCAGTAATAACAACTCTTTTGTCCATATAATCAGTATAATATCTTCAAAGATAATAATTTCTGTCGAATTACCATTCAACTACCGCGGCTCCTGAGAGTAATCCCGCTCCGAAAGCACTGAATACCAGGAGATCTCCCTTCTTGAACATTCCCTTGCGGTTGCACTCGTCCAGGAGGATAGGGCAGGATGCGGAAGAAGAATTGCCGTGGTCAGTGATGTTCACCGGGAACTTCGATGCAGGTTCCTTGAGAAGGTCGATGATGGAATCTATGATCCTCTGGTTGGCCTGATGTATCATATACCAGTCCACATCTTCCTTGGTGTAGCCTGTTTCCTTCAGGAGGCCTTCGACTCCGGTCGTGCAGGCTTCCACTGCGAAACGGAACACTTCGCGTCCTTTCATCTGCATAGGAACGCTTTCTTCCTTCTTGGTGACATAAGGGGTATCGACCAAGGTCCTGGTCATCCAGATCTTCTCCGAATCCGGCTCGGCGTGCAGCCTGGTACCCTTGATGTTGTCGCCTTCGGTCAGCACGACAGCTCCGGCACCGTCGCCGAAAAGCACGCAGGTAGCCCTGTCTTTCCAGCTGGCCATCCTGGACGGCTCCTCGATGCAGGCGATTACTACGTTCTTGACCTTCCCGGCCTTGTAATATGTCTCCGCCATATCCAGGGCATAGATGAAGCCGGGACAGGCGCAGTTTATGTCGAACATCGGGCAGTTCATTCCGAGTTTTTCAGCCACGATGCAGCTCATTCCAGGGGTTATGTATTCGGATACGACGTTTGACACGATGAACAGGTCGATGTCCTTGACATCGAGACCTGACATATCCAGGGCTTTCCTTACGGCTTCGGCCCCGAGGTCTTCAAGGTTCTCGTCGGAGATGACGTGTCTCGACTTTATGCCGGTGCGAGGCAGGATCCATTCGTCGCTCGTGTCCAGGAATCCGGTGAGCATATCGTTCGTGACCAGTTTCCGGGGTATTGCGCTGCCTGTTCCGATTATTCTCATATCTTCGCTTTTATATTAAAATAGCAAACAAAAATACCAACGCTCTCCCGCACCCCAAAATATATGTGGTGAATTGGTGCCATTATTGTCAATATACGTGCATTCAGTGGCGATTTCGCCGGATTTGTGGCGAAATCCCTGTTTTTGGAATCCCCGAAATATGCTATATTTGTAAACTTTTCGGAAAGATATGGCATCGCCGACCAAACCATTGCCTGATTATTTCAGGGGAAAGAACCAGTTGACGAACACCGTTACATTCGCGGCGTTCTTTTCTGTCGTATTCCTCCTTCTGAGCCTCCCGTTCTCCCATAACAGCTGGATGGCACTGGGCAATTCCCGGTTCTTCGTGTTCACCGTACTCTTCGCCACAGGCTCCCTGCTCCTGGTCGTCCTGAGCAAATACTTGATGTACAAGACAAGGAACAAGATCCGGATGACTTATCTCGGATACATATCCTGGTGCCTTGCCGAAATCCTCATCATCTGCCTCGCATATTCTTTCATCACTGTCCCCATCACCGGGATAGGCTGGGACCAGTTCCCGAAGACGCTGGGCAACGCCCTGCTGTACGGACTCATATCCCTCGCCATACCTTACATCTTCTCCGGGATGTATTTCGCACTCCAGGACAAGAACCAGACTATCAGGCTCATGAACTACAGCAACGTCGTGCTGGATGAAAGCGTAACTCCTTCGAAGCTTGAGAAGATCACCCTTTTTGACAACAGCGGAGACCTCAAGCTCTGCGTCAGCGCCTCGAACCTCTATTACATCGAATCGGATGACAACTACATAATCGTCTGGTACACCGACGGCAAGGTAGGATTGAAGAGGTATATGCTGCGGTGCCGCCTGAAGACCGTGGAGGAAAGCTTCAAAGGCAGCAGCCTCGTACGCTGCCACCGTAAATACATCGTCAATATGGACAAGGTGAGGGTGCTCCGCAAGGAGAAGGACGGGTACGAACTCGACCTGGACAACGATTCCATCCCTCCGATCCCTATCACCAAGACGTATTCGGAGAATGTCCTAGGGCACTTCAACAGCAACCCGAGGCGGTCTGTAGAATAAATCGTAACCTAGCGTGTGAGCCTGTCGAGGGCCAGTTCCACCAGAGAGCGGACCATTGGCTTGTAGTCAGGGTTGCTGCTCTTCAGATAGCGGTTGGCGATCGCACAGCAGACGGTTCCCGCGTCGTGGCCGAGATGCTTGGCCAGTCCGGCGACAGCGGAACTCTCCATTTCGAAATTAGTGATCCTGTAGTCCTGGAACCTGAATGATTCGAATTTTTCAAGCATATCAGGCATAGCCAGTCCAAGTCTTACGACCCTGCCCTGAGGACCGTAGAATCCCGGTGCTGAAATCGTTACTCCCTTGATGGTGCAGTCTTCGAACCTTTCTATCAGCTTGTCACTGGCCTTTACGAAATATGGAGACGGGAGGTTTTTGTCCCAGCGGACGTGTTCCTTGAAAGCGTTTTCCATATCCAGGTTGGAGATGCTGTCCCTGTCCGCATACCAGTTCAGGAGGCCGTCGCAGCCGACAGAATAGTGGGAGAATATCGGACTTCCGAGCGGGATGTCCGGCTGGACTGCTCCGGTGGTCCCTATCCTGAGGATGGTGAGGGCGCGGTGCTTCTTCTTGGCCTCGCGGGTCTTGAAACTTACGTTGGCAAGAGCGTCGAGCTCGGTCATTACTATGTCGCAGTTGTCCGTCCCGATGCCGGTGGAAAGGACTGTAAGGCGTTTCCCGTTGAACTTTCCGGTAGTGGATACGAATTCCCTCGATGCGTGGCGGAACTCTTTGTCCGAGAGGAACTCGGCCACCATATCTACCCTTCCGGGATCCCCGACCAGGATTACCAGGTCGGCCAGCTCCTCAGGTTTGAGGTGGATGTGGAATGCGGATCCGTCGTCGTTGATTATAAGTTCTGATTCCGGTATTCTCATATGGCAAGAGTTTTAATGTATATGCCAAATATAAGAATTTTCGGAGGAAATAACTATTTTTGCAATATGTGGCAAAGAATACAGACATTGTACCTGGCTGTCGCGACAGGTCTTGCCGTGGCGCTTTTTTTTAGCGTCAAGGCTTTCGCGCTCGGCCCCGGCGGAGCCCACGTCGAGGAGTATAAATATATCCAGTTCATCCCGTACCTCGTGCTCCTGATCATAATCACCATCCTCCAGCTGATCGCCCTCTTCACTTTCAACGTGAGGGTGCTCCAGATGCGTACCGCGGTACTCGCAGGTCTCCTGCTGGTAGCTTTGCAGGCTTGGCTGGCTGTCGACTATTTTTCGACAAGTGATACGCTGATATTCAAGTGGACGGCGATATTCCCGCTGGTGGCTGCGATTTGCGACTTCCTGGCCGCAAGGTACATCCTCCGCGACCAGCTGCTCGTAGAAAGCATTTCAAGGCTGAGGTCCAAGAAAAAGAACCGCAAGATCTAAGGGACCGGATCGTAGCCGGAACCACCCCACGGATTGCATCTGAGGACTCTCCATACGGTGAGCCCAAATCCTTTTATCGGGCCCCACTTCCGGAATGCTTCGATCGCATAGGTAGAGCAGGATGGTTCGAACCTGCAAGTCTTGGGAATATACGGCCCTATGCACTTGCGAGAAAAAGATCAAAGCCAGGAAAGGCGCGATCGCTATCTTGCGCACCACCTGGCGCCAGTGCGGGATACTACTGCTGTCTTTCATTGCCTATTCTTCTCAAGATGGATTCTACTTGCTCGGTCACTGTCTGGAAATCAAGTATTTCCGGAGTATTGTAAAGGAACAGGACGCTGGCCCCGTACGGAGGCAGCAGCTCCTTGCGGGTCCTGTAGGCCTCGCGGATACGCCGCTTCAGCAGGTTCCTCCTTACCGCCCTCTTGAACAGACGCTTGGGAACGGACACCATCATCCGGTTCGGAATCCCTTCTCCGTCAGGCTGTGTGAGGAAGCAGTACTTAAGGCCGGACGTGAACCCCCAGCGGCCCTTGGACATCAGAGCCGAAACCGATACCTTTCCGCAAAGGCGTTCCGATTTCGGTAGGGTGTTCATCCGATGCTTATTTCTGTTTTTCCAGGTACAGTTCGATTGCGCGGGCTACGGAAGGCGCTTCAGGAGTAGGAGCCTTGACGTCTATTACGAGTCCGGCCTCTTCCATCGCCTTGACGATGGATTTGCCGTAGGACACGAACTTGATGTCCCCCTGCTTGAACTCCGGGAAGTTCTCGTACAGGGACTTGACGTCGTATGGGTTGTAGAATACGACCATATCGAAACCTTTGAGGTCCAGGTCTTTGAGGTCCTGCGGAACACTCTTTACGAAAACGGCCGTCTTGTATTTGAGTTCCTTCTCGTCCATAAGGTTCGTCAGGGAGGAACTGTTGCTCGAATCGGACTGGGTCACCAGGAACTTCTCGTCCTTGTGCTTCGTCCCGATCTGGGCGATTACGGAAGCCGGAGTACCGTCGCCGTAGAAGATCTTGCGCTTCCTGTAGACGATGTGCTTCTGAAGATACATAGCCACGGCTTCTGTAGTACAGAAATATTTCATCGTCTCCGGAACCTTCACCCTCAGTTCCTCGCAGAGGCCGTAGAATGCATCTATGGCGTGCCTGGAGGAGAAGATGATGGCAGTGTAATCCAGGATATTGATTCTCTGTGCCCTGAATTCCCTGGAAGTGAGTGGCTCGATCAGGAAGAACTGCCGGAAAGTGATGTCAACGCCGAACTTCTCCTTGAGAGCCGTGTAAGGGGCTTCATTGAGAGGACTGCGCTGCGATATCAGAATCTTTTTAATTGCCATATTCCTGAGTTTATGTCCGTTTCCCCGAGGCTACAGGAGCCTTGCTGAAATCACCAGCGCGAGGGTCGGGATCAATTCAAGGCCGCAAAGATACAAAAATGTTGAAAAAGGATTGCAAGCCGATGCGAAAATCCGTCCTCTTAGCAAAATGTAGAAGACGTATGATACGCCAGTTACGTACAGCAGGACGGTCCTGGTGAGCTCTGCATCTCCAGTCAGGGCATTCACCGCCGCTCCGGTCAGGAACAGCAGGAAGAACAGCATTATGCAGTAGTTGAAAAACGACCTGTTGGCAGCCACGAAAGCTTTGGAACCGTAGTTGTGCATTTCCAGCTGCCAGTTGAGGAATGCCCTCAACAGCAGGTACAGGAACATAACTCCGGTGACTGCGGCGAAACGGAGGATGGGACTGAACCTGTCCAGGAAGTCAGGACTGTAGAGGTCGTAGGAATATACCACCATACACAGAGGGACCAGCAGCACCGCCGCCACCGTATTGCGGCTGCGGCTCAGCTGCAGGCTGTCTTCCAGTTCGAGATCGTTCTTCCATCTCCAGACCGAGGATGTCATCACCGGGAAAATCTTGATGAAACTCCCGATATTCACAAGGAACAGGAGAGTGAACAGGACCGCGAGACCGCAGAATATGGGATTGTCGAGCATCGCTTCCAACATCAGTTTCCTCTCTTTGCGTTGTATCCCAGTTCCTTCAACAGGGCTGTCACCCTGTCACGGAAATCTCCCTGGATGGTAATCTGGCTGTCCTTGGCGGAACCGCCGACACCGCACTTTACCTTCAGTGTCCTTCCCAGGTCTGCCAGGTCCTCCTGCGTTCCGATAAATCCGCTCACGAGGGTGACCTGCTTGCCGGACCGGTTCCTCCTGTCTATCGACACGACGAGCCTCTGCCTGGATGGCTCCAGGGTCTCGGTCTCTTCGTCCCCTTCCTTGGAGTACTCGAAATCGGGATTGGTCGAATAGACCACGCCCAGCCTCTGTTTCCAGTCATTCCCGTCTTTCATTTATTGCATCTATTTTTGCAAAGATAGCGAATCCTTTTGTATCTTTGTAGGTTCAGGAACCAGAATTTAGGGCTGCGAAGCAGCAAGCACCCGTTGGAGCAAGTTCTGGATCATTTGCAAATACATAAATCTTTATGGATAACAAGATATTCAGGAAGTGGAATCTGGCAGTTGGAGCGGTGGTTTTCGCCATATCCGCCTTCACATACCTTTCCACCATCGAACCGACCGCTTCCTTTTGGGATTGCGGTGAGTTCATAGCGTCATCTTATAAACTGGAAGTTGGCCATCCTCCGGGAAACCCTGTATTCCAGCTTATAGCAAGGTTGTTCACGATGTTCACCGGCCCTGACAAGGCTGCCGTGATGGTAAACTCGATGAGCGCCCTTTGCTCGGCTTTGACGATTTTCTTCCTGTATCTTACGATAGTGTTCTTCGTCAGGCGTCTCATCCTTCCGAAGCCGGGCGCCGGACCAGGGGAGTCCGGGTATTCGACAGGCCAGGCGGTCGCCATCTACGGCAGCGCCGCTGTAGGAGCCCTCGCATACTGCTTCTCCGATACTTTCTGGTTCTCTGCGGTAGAAGGCGAAGTATATGCGATGTCCTCCTTATTCACCGCCCTCGTCGTCTGGTGTATGACCAAGTGGTATGAGGAAGAGGACAGGCGCTATTCCAACAGATGGATTGTGCTGATCTCGTTCCTTATGGGACTGTCCATTGGAATCCACCTGCTGAATCTCCTGGCCATCCCGATGCTTGTGTTTATGTATTACTACAAGATGCGGGAGGACAAGCCATATACGTTCGGCGAGTGGTTCAAGATACTGTTGCTTTCAATGGTCATCCTGGGATTGCTGTTTTACGTACTGGTCCCTCTGGTGCCGAAGACCGCGGCATTCGTGGACAGGCTGTTCGTGAACGGATTCGGAATGCCTTACAACAGCGGAGCGGCGATATTCATGATCGCGTTGCTCGCCCTTTGTTTCTGGGGACTTTTCAAGACCTTGAAGAAGGGAAAGGTTTTCTGGAACACGCTTCTCCTTTGCACTACCACCGTGCTCATAGGCTTCTCCATATTCAGCGTGATCATCATCCGCTCCTGTGCGAAGACTCCTACCAACGAGTACCAGCCCGACAACCCTTACACTCTCGTGCGCTACCTCTCCCGTGAGCAGTACGGATCGACCCCTCTGCTCTACGGCCAGTATTTCGGCGCTCCGTACGAACTGGAGCAGAAAGAATACTGGGCACCCTTGAACGGGAAGTACAAGAAGGTTCCGAGCCCGTACGACGCTGTGTATTCCAGGGAAGGCAAGATGCTGTTCCCGAGGATGTACAGCAGCGACGACAAGGCCATCAAGTTCTATCAGGCATATATGGGCAACAAGGGGAAGACGGTCCCTGGGGCCCAGTACAAGAAACCCACCTTCGGAACCAACCTGGCATATTTCTTCGACTTCCAGCTCGGATGGATGTACTGGAGGTACTTTATGTGGAACTTCGTCGGGCGCCAGAACGAGATACACTCTCCGTCGGCCGACCTGTTCACGGGCAACTGGGAGAGCGGAATCAAGTTCATCGACGAACTCCATCTCGGAGACCAGTCCGATGCCCCTCAATGGTTGAAGAACAACAAGGGGAAGAACCATCTTTTCTTCCTCCCGCTCCTTCTCGGAATACTGGGCCTCGTGTTCCAGTTCGACAAGGACAAGCGCGGGTGCTGGCTGGTATTCCTGCTCTTCGTTATGACAGGTATCGCTGTCGTGGTGTATCTCAACCAGGCGCCGTTCCAGGTGCGTGAGAGGGATTACGCCTATGCAGGTTCCTTCTTCGCGTTCTCCATCTGGATAGGCCTGGCTGTTGCAGGTTTGTATTCGTGGATAACCGAGGCGCGCAAGGGCAAGGGCGAACTGGTTACAGCCATCGCTGCGACGATAGTCTGCCTGTTCGTGCCGGCTCTGATGTGCGCCCAGGAATGGGACGACCACGACCGCAGCAATCGCTATACCGCCGTCGAGATAGCCAAGAACTATCTCAATTCCGTCGGGGAAGGTGGCCTTCTCATCACCCACGGAGACAATGATACCTTCCCTCTCTGGTATGTCCAGGAAGTCGAAGGCTTCAGGAACGACGTAAGGATATGCAATACATCCCTCCTGGGTACCGACTGGTACATCGACCAGATGAGATATCCTATCAACAATTCTCCGGCTCTTGACCTCAGCATCGGCCAGGAGCAGTATCTCTACGGCACTAACGAGTGGGTCCCTATCCAGGACAATCGCAACCAGCCGCTGCTGCTGTCCGACTGCATAGAAGTATTCAAGCATCCGTCCGCCAAGCTCACATTCGGCGACGGAAGGAAGCTCGACTACTGGGTGTCCAGGAAGATGATAATCCCTGTGGACAAGGAGAACTGCCTCAAGAGCGGGATCGTCAGCGAGAAGTTCGCTTCCGAGATTCCGGATTCGATAGTCATCGAGATTCCTGAAAGCAAGAATTACCTCAGCAAGCAGGAGCTCTGGATGCTGGACTTCCTCTCCAACTACAAATGGGACCGTCCGGTGAGTATGCTCAACCAGGGCGGCGACCTGAACATCGGCATCAAGGATTATCTGATGTACGAAGGATTCTCCTACAAACTGATACCTATCCGCAACAAGGTCCAGTCGATGAGTGTCGGCCTTGTCGATACTGACGAACTGTATTCCAAACTCACGGAATCCTATTCCTTCGATGCTCTTGCCAGGACGGATTACTGCGTCGATTACCAGAACATATACACCTTCCTCGGTGTGATGTCCATAAGGAACCTGTTCGTTTCCTCAGCGAACGCCTTCATCGATGCCGGAGAGAACGACCGTGCGGAAGAGATGCTGGACAAGTGCCGGGAAGTTATGAAACCGGAGCAGTTCCCGTACGACAATTCGGTTCTGGGATGGGGGTCCAACGCTTTCTTCCCGATCGAGATGGTGAAGGATTATTACGTCCTCGGCAAGCCGGAGAAGGCCAAGGCCGTAGCTGAACAGCTCGTCGGAGAGTTGCTGGAGTCCATTGGATTCTACGCAGGCTTCCTGCCTGAATCCAAGAGCGATTTCGAGTATGGCTGCCGCTTGATGTACTACCTGTCCTCCGAGGTGGAGAAGGCCGGCGATGCTGAATATGCGAAAGAGATCGAGAGCTACTTGGCCGCCTTCCTTGCGGTCAACGGTTGACGTCCTACCTTGAAAGACGCACGAATATGCTTAGGGGCAGGTTCTTACCGAACTTGTCCCTGAGTATCAGTTCTCCGGAATCAAGTCCGTCTCCAGAATGCAGGCCGAAGGCCTCCCTGACCACAGTTTCCCCGAGGATGGCGGAGAATCCGTTCGAATACAGGTTGAGGACTAGGAAAGAATTCTCCGGTGCGAGTATGTGGCCGACGTTCTTCATCATATCGAAAAGGCACTCGTCCAGCTTCCATTTCTCTCCGTCGGGCCCGTGCCCATATGCCGGAGGATCGAGGATGATTCCCTGGTACAGATTGCCGCGCCTTTCTTCACGCCTGGCGAATTTCATGGCGTCCTCTATGACCCAGCGGATTCCGTCCAGACCGCTCCTGTCCTGGTTCTCGTGTGCCCAGGTGACCACCTGGCGGACTGAGTCCAGATGGGTGACATCGGCTCCTGCGCACCTCGCTGCGAGCGAGGCGGCTCCAGTATAAGCGAACAGGTTGAGCACTTTCGGCTTCTCACCGGTAGCTGCCGCGATCGAAGACGTCTTCCTGAATATCCAGTTCCAGTTCGGAGCCTGTTCGGGGAATACCCCTACGTGCTTGAACGAAGTCAGCCCCAGCCTGAGGCGGAAATCCGGAGCATCTTCCCCCGAGTACCTTATCCACCACTGGTCCGGCATCTTGCGGACCCTTTCCCAGGTCCCGCTGTCCTCCTTCCCGGCTTTGCCGAAACCGGCACCGGGAGTGAAGCGGGTATGCACGAGACGGCCCCACTGCTCTTCGCTCAAAGTCTTATCCCACAAAGCTTTAGGCTCAGGACGAGCGAGGATGAATTCTCCGAACCTCTCGAGCTTCTCACCCCTTCCTGAGTCCAGGAGTTCGTAGTCCTTCCAATTTTCAGACGGAAATTCTATGGTCATAGTTCTGCAAAGTTAAAAAAATAGTAAATTTGCTACCGAAAAATTACAGAAGTAAACATAAAAAGTTATGCAACAGCACATCGACACTTACGATTTCAAAGGAAAGAAGGCCATTGTCAGGGTTGACTTCAACGTCCCGCTCGACGAGGAATTCAACATCACGGACGATACCCGCATACGCGCCGCCCTTCCGACCCTCAAGAAGGTTCTCGCAGAAGGAGGCTCACTGATACTTATGTCCCATCTGGGCCGCCCTAAAGGGGTTGACGCTAAGTTCTCCCTCAAGCATATCGTGGACCACGTTTCCGAATGCCTCGGAGTTCCGGTCCAGTTCGCGGATGACTGCCAGAAGGCTGACGCGCAGGCATCCGCTCTCAAGCCGGGAGAGGTCCTGATGCTCGAGAACCTCAGGTTCTACGCCGAGGAAGAAGGTAAGCCGAGAGGCCTGGCAGACGACGCCACCGACGAGGAGAAGAAGGCCGCCAAGAAGGCAGTAAAGGAGAGCCAGAAGGATTTCGTGAAGAAGCTGGCTTCCTATGCCGACTGCTACATCAACGATGCATTCGGCACCGCCCACAGGGCACACGCATCCACGGCTCTGATTGCCGAGTATTTCCCTCAGGACAAGATGTTCGGTTACCTGATGGAGAAGGAGATCGCAGCCATCGAGAACGTCCTGAAGAACGCCCGCCGTCCTTTCACCGCCATAATCGGAGGTTCCAAGGTATCCAGCAAGCTGGCAGTCCTGGAGAACCTTCTGGGCAAGGTTGACAACCTCATCATCTGCGGCGGTATGGGATATACCTTCATCAAGGCTGAAGGCGGAAGTATCGGCGACTCTCTCCACGAGGACGACCTCATCCCTCAGGCAAAGGAAATTATGCTCAAGGCGCAGGACCTCGGTGTCAATGTCTCCCTTTCCGTCCAGACCCGCGTCACCCAGGAATTCAAGAACGACACTCCGGTGAAGGTAGTGCCTTCCCACGCCATTCCTGACGGTTGGGAGGGAATGGACTGCGGCCCTGCTTCCATCGAGAACTGGACAAGGATCATACTCGCTTCCAAGACCATCCTCTGGAACGGTCCTGCAGGAGTGTTCGAAATGCCTAACTTCGCTGTAGGTACCGAGAAGATCGCCGGCCTGGTAGCCCAGGCTACCTCTCACGGAGCATATACCCTCGTAGGTGGAGGCGATTCCGTCGCTGCCGTTACCAAGATGGGATATGCCGACAAGGTGAGCTACGTGAGCACCGGTGGCGGTGCTATGCTCGAAGCCATCGAAGGGAAGGATCTTCCGGGAATAGCTGCAATCCGTGACTAGTTCAGCGATGGACCTGCTTTTCGTACACTGGAATATGAATCCGGAAATCTTCCGGATAGGAGGCTTCGCCGTAAGGTGGTACGGCCTCCTGTTCGTGTCCGGATTCATCCTGGGATACTGGATGTTCATCAAGTTCTTCGACAACGAGAAACTTGACAAGGACATCCTCGATCCGCTCCTCTTCACCCTGCTGATCGGTACGCTGGTCGGTTCCCGTCTCGGCCACTGCCTGTTCTACCAGCCGGATTACTATTTCGGGTCCTGGAAAGGATTCCTCGAGATATTCGCGGTGTGGAACGGCGGCCTTGCCAGCCACGGAGGTGCTCTGATGCTGGTTCTGTGTATGTGGTGGTTCGCCAGGAAGTACGGAAAGAAAAACCACATCGATTTCCTCTGGATACTTGACCACCTGGCAATAGCAGTCGCTTTCGCCGGTGCGTTTATCAGGCTGGGAAACCTCTGTAATTCAGAGATTTATGGTAATGTTACCAATCTGCCCTGGGGATTCATATTCGAACGTCGCGGGGAGACAGAACCTAAGCATCCTACGCAGATTTACGAGGCCCTGAGCTATTTCATCCTCGGTCTCGGACTGGTCTGGCTGTATGTCAAGAAACTGGACAAGATGTACAGGGGCAGCTTCATCGGAATATTCTTCATCGTTTGTTTCGGGATGCGCTTCCTGATCGAATTCATCAAGGAACCTCAGGTGGAGTTCGAGAATTCGATGGCCCTCGATATGGGTCAGCTCCTGAGCATTCCGTTCGTACTGGCAGGAATCGCCCTGGTGATATATGCATACAGGAAGAAGATTCCGGCAAGGGCTGTCATTCCGTCAGACAAACCCAGGAAAGCGGAGCCGACGCACTACGCAAAGAGCTCTCCGAGGGAGTAACTAGGAAACTATTAAAATTTCCAAGTTTTTTGGTGTATCGTTTTAAGTGCTTATAAATCAGCAAATTATAAATAACGCAAAGAAAATCGTCAAATAATTTTTGACGATTTTCTTGTATTTGCACATAGTGGAGCACAACATTTGCAGTGAAATATGTCATAATATAAGGCTATGGCAGCTATAACAAAGGATAAAATCATAGATGTGGCCGACGAGCTCTTTTCCAAGGATGGAGTGAGGGAGGTCTCGATCGATGACATCTGCCGCAAGTTGTGCATCTCAAAGAAAACTTTCTACCAGTTCTATTCCCAGAAGGAGGACCTGGTAGGGGATGTTGTGACCAAGCACGTGGACCTTCACCGACGCCAGTTCGAGAAAATGAGCGAAGGGAAGGGGTCTGCGGAAGTGCTGATGGCTGTTTTCGACAACATCTGCAGGAAAAGGGAGAAGGGCTCCGGATCCAGCAAGCGTCTGGCTCAGGAGATACGGAAGTACTATCCGGACACTTTCCTGCAGCATACGGCCGAAAGGAACAGGACCATCCACGACTTCCTGGCGGACTGCCTGCGGAAGGGAATCGAGGACGGACTTGTCCGCAAGGATGTGGACGTGGACGGTACACTGCTCCTCATCAGGCTGATGCACATAGGGATGGTCGATTACTTCGAGGGAGAAGTTCCCGTAATGGGAAAGAAACTGCCGGTCAAGTCGGTAACATCCTCATTCGAGGATATCGTGGTGAATTCCATACTTTCCCGGAAAGGGATGGAAGAGTATTCCAGGCTCCGGGAAGAAAAGTTGAACAAGGCAAAGAATTGAAAAGACATATGTACAGAGCAAGAAATTTTTTCGTGACGGTACTCGCCCTGGCTGCGTTTTTCCCTGCGGGGGCACAGTACAGGACCGACGTTCCGGTACCTTCGCAGGAGGACTCTTCAGCGGTAGTGATAACCCTCGAAGACGCCCTCAGGATTGCGTTGAGCGAGAATGTGGCGGTCAAGGTCGCCGACAAGGAGATCGAGCGCAGCGAATATGCCCGCAAAGGCACATATTCCGCGCTGTTCCCTCAGGTCAACGGATCGGGATCCTACCAGAGGACGATCAAGAAGCAGGTGATGTATATGGATTCCTCCGAAGATGATGAGGAAGGAGGCGGTTCGATGGGTATGCTCGGTTCGCTCCTCCCGTACCTGATCAGGGTCAACGAGCTTTCGGTGGCCGGCGGTATGGAACCCGTAAAGATAGAATCCGACCAGAGCAGTTCCAACAGCGGATTCTCCGTGGGACGCTGGAATACGTTTTCCGGAGGAGTCACTGCAAGCTGGCAGCTCGTGAACGTCCAGCTGTGGGAGAGCCTGAAGATCTCCGGCCAGAGCGTCGACCTCGCGGTGGAGAAAGCTCGTTCGTCGAAGCTGGACATGGTGACCCAGGTCAAGCAGGCCTATTACGCGGTCCTGCTCGCTAAGGAAGCTTTCAACGTTTACAAGGACGTATACGAGAACGCCTGCGAGAATTTCGAGCAGATCCAGAAAAGATACAAGGCGGAGAAGGCTTCCGAACTTGAATATACAAGGGCCAAATCAGTCGTAGCCAATGCGATACCGAACGTCTACAATGCTGAAAGTTCGGTGATCCTGGCCCTCTGGCAGCTCAAAGCGGTGATGGGAGTGGACCTCGACAGGAACATCGATGTCGCCGGGTCCTTGAATGATTATTCGCAGCAGATGCTTAGGGATATCCAGGAGAACGGAGACCCTTCGCTGGAGCACAACACCACCCTGCGCCAGCTCGAGATCCAGGCTGACCAGCTTGCCTCGACGGTCAGGATGTACAAGGCCGCCTATCTGCCTACCCTCGCTGCCAATTATGCCTACAATATGATCGCGATGACCAATGATTTCAAGTTCAGCGAATACAAATGGTCACCGTATTCTTACGTCGGCATCAGCCTCAACATCCCGATTTTCTCGGGAGGAAAGAGGTACCACGACGTGAAACAGGCCCAGGTGCAGGCTGAAGAGCTCTCTCTCCAGCGGATCGATACCGAAAGGCAGCTGAGGATAGCCATACGGCAGTACCTGAATACTATGGAAACCAGTATGAACAGCTATGCCGCCGCCGTGGAAGCCGTCGGCCTGGCCCAGAAGGCGTACGACATCGCGGCGAAGTCCTACAAGGTGGGGAAGAGTACCATCACCGATATGAACGATTCCCAGCTGCAGCTCACGCAGGCCAGCCTTCAGGAATCCCAGGCGATATACAATTTCGTGGTGGCCAAGTCCAATCTCGAGAAGACCATCGGATATGATTTCGTGGACGAGAACGGCAACGTGGACCTGGACAGGATGAATCGGGTTGATTAAAACAAAGAACAGAATATATGGACAAGATTTTCAAGATTATGGCTATTGCCGCTGGAACCCTCCTGATGGTTTCCTGCGGGGCCGGCAAGAAAGACAAGGAAGGAGCCGGACCGGCCTTGGAAGACAGGGCTACCCTCATCACCACGGCGGAAGCGGTCAGGATGGATGTCCCTCAGACAGAGGTTTACCCTTCGACCGTAGAGGCGTATGCCATCAACAACATCGCACCGCAGACGGGAGGAAGGATACAGTCGATAAGGGCGGATGTAGGCTCTTTCGTAGGCAGGGGGCAGGTACTTGCAGTGATGGATGCGGCGCAGCTGGACCAGACCAGGCTCAAGCTCGTGAACGATTCCACCGAACTGGCCAGGCTCAAGAGCCTTTACGAAGAGGGCGGAGTGTCCAAGTCCGACTACGATGCCGCAGAGATGGCATACAACGTCAGCCGTCGCTCTTACAACAACCTGGCTGAGAACACTTATCTCAGGTCACCTATAAGCGGTGTCGTTACGGCAAGGAACTATGACCGCGGGGACCTTTACGCCGGCCAGCCTATATTCGTCGTCCAGCAGATCACTCCAGTTAAGCTGCTGGTGGGTGTGTCCGAGACCGACTACACCAAGGTCAAGGTCGGCAACCAGGTGGAAATCACCACTGAGGCGATGCCCGGAAGGGTATTCACCGGAAAGATCAACAAGATCTACCCGACGATGGATGCGGCCACGCATACCTTCTCGACGGAGATCCTGGTTCAGAATTCCGACCGTGCCCTTCGCCCAGGGATGTTCGCCAGGGTGAAGGTCGAGTTCGGCGTCAACAACAGCATCGTGGTGCCTGACGCAGCCGTCAACAAGATGCAGGGTTCAGGACAGAGGTGCGTGTATGTTGTGGAACAGGACAGCACGGTAACCTGCACGCTTGTGACGGTGGGACGTCATTTCGATGATAGTTATGAGATCCTTGAAGGTCTCGGGGACGGAGACATGGTGGCGACCAAGGGCAGCAACAGCCTGAAGGACGGTTCCAGGATCCAGATTGCGAAGAACAATTAAAGGAGGCCCGTAATGAGTGTTATCAGATCTGCCGTCAACAAACCGGTAACGACAGCCATCGTATTCCTGGCATTCGCCATATTCGGTGTGTATTCTTTGATCAACACATCGGTGGCGCAGTTCCCGGACTTCGATGCCAATGTCGTGATGGTGATGTCTTCATATCCGGGCGCGAGTGCATCGGATGTGGAGAACAACCTGACGAAGCTCCTGGAGAACACCTTGAACAGTGTCGCGAACCTGAAGGATATGACTTCCAGGTCCAGGGAGAACACGTCAGTAGTGGTGCTCGAGTTCGAATACGGAACCGACATCGACGATGCCTGCAACGATATCAGGGACAAGCTGGACCTGATCAATTCGTCGCTCCCGGCAGGCGCTACCGTTCCGGTGCTGTTCAAGTTCGGAATGGACGATATGCCGGTCCTGATCTTGTCTGCGATGGCCGACCAGAGCCTGGACGGACTGGACAGGATCCTGGACGACAAGGTGGTGACTCCTCTGGGCAGGGTCAAGGGTGTCGGTACGGTTTCCGTGGCCGGTGCTCCTGCCAGGGAAATCCACGTCTACTGCGACCCTAACAAGCTTACCGCCTACGGACTTACCGTGGCGGGAATATCCCAGACGATAGCCGCGGAGAACCGGAATGTTCCTTCCGGAAGCATCGACATCGGCACGGAGACCTTCTCCCTGCGTGTCCAGAAGGAATTCAAGGATCCCTCCGAGCTGCTTGACGTCGTGGTGAGCAGCAGGAACGGCCAGACGGTCTACCTCAAGGATGTAGCCAGGGTCGAGGACGGCCTGGAAGAGAAGTCCCAGGAGTCCTACACCAACGGAGAGCGTTCTGCGATGATCGCTATCCAGAAGCAGTCCGGCGCCAATACCGTGAACGTCATCCGATCCGCCAAGAAGAAGCTCAAGGAGATAGAACCTACCCTTCCTTCCGACATCAGGATCACCACGGTCGTGGACAGTTCGGACAACATCCTGAATACCATCAATTCCCTCGAGGAAACCATCCTTATCACCCTTTTGGTGGTGATGCTGGTGGTATACCTGTTCCTGGGCAGGTGGAGGGCGACCTTCATCATCGTGCTTTCGATCCCGATCGCTCTCCTGGGTTCCCTGGTGTACCTTTTCGCGACCGGAAACACCCTGAACATAATCTCTATGTCCGCCTTGTCCATTGCGATTGGAATGGTGGTGGACGATGCCATAGTGGTGCTTGAGAACATATCCACCCACCTGGAAAGAGGGGAGAAGCCGAAGGAGGCTGCGGTGCACGGAACTTCCGAAGTGGGAATATCCGTCATCGCCTCTACCCTGACGATGCTCTGCGTGTTCATCCCGCTGACTATGGTTTCCGGAATGGCCGGCATTATGTTCAAGCAGCTCGGATGGATCGTCAGCATCATTATGATCATATCCACCACGGCCGCCTTGACCCTGGTGCCTATGCTTTGCTCAAGGTTCCTCAGCAACAAACCCAAGAACGGTAAGCTCCACAGGGCTATCTTCGACCGTGTCGAAAGGTTCCTGGACAAGCTTTCCGGAGGTTATGCAAGGCTGATTTCCTGGGCCGTGGCACACAGGGGTGTCGTAATCTGGGGGGCAGTAGTACTGTTCGTCGCTGTGCTGGTCCTGCTGGCACCGGGACTGAAGACAGAATACTTCCCGAATTCCGACTCCGGCCGTCTGTCGGTCTCCATCGAACTGCCGGTAAGTACCGAGCAGAGCGTCACCGGAGAATTCGTCCGGAATTTCACTCAGAGGCTCCGGGAGGAAATCCCTGAAATCAAGATACTTCAGTACCGTTATGGCCAGGCCAGTTCGTCGAACGTTATGGGCTCTATGCAGAACAACGGCTCATACGTTATCTCGATGAACATCAACCTCGGTTCAATGGAGGACCGCGACCGTTCTTCGACCGAGATAGCCGACATCATCAGGAAGGACCTCAGGGAATATCCGGAAGTCAAGAAGGCTACCATATCCGAGGGTATGGGAGGTGTCGGAGGAGGTTCATCCGTCACCCTGGAAATCTACGGATATGACTTCGATGAGACGGACAGGATAGCGAAGGAGATCCAGTCCAAGATGCTCGACGATCCGGCCTTCTCGCAGGTCGTGCTCAGCCGCGACGACTATACTCCTGAATACCAGGTAGATTTCGACAGGGAGAAGCTCGCCTTGAACGGCTTGAACTCCACCACTGCGGCAGCCGCTTTCAGCGCTGCGATGAGCGGTTCGGTCGGATCGTTCTACAGGGAGGAAGGAGATGAATACAACATCCGCGTCATCTACGACAAGCAGTTCCGCGGTAGCATAGCCGACATCGAGAACATCCTGATCGCGACTCCGACCGGAGGAAGCGTCAGGATCAAGGACTTGGGAACGGTAGTCGAATCCAAGGTCCCTCCGACTATCCAGAGGAAGAACCGCGAGAGGTACATCACTGCGACCGGTGTCGTGGCCAGGGGACACGCTCTCAGTGATGCTGTAGCGGTCACCAACTCCATTGTCGCCTCCACTGATATTCCGAACAACATCACGACCGAGCTTTCGGGAGACTTCGAGGAGCAGCAGAAGATGTTCAAGAACCTCTTCGTGCTGATGATCCTGATCGTCCTGCTGGTCTATATGGTGATGGCATCCCAGTTTGAGGCGCTTATGAGCCCGTTCGTCATTATGCTGTCCGTGCCGTTCGCCTTCATCGGCGTGATCCTCGGACTCCGCCTTACGGGCACTCCGCTGGGCGTGATGGGCCTCATCGGTATAATCATCCTCCTTGGAATCGTGGTGAAGAACGGTATCGTGCTCATCGACTACACCATCCTTATGCGTGAGCGAGGGATGGGCGTGATAGAAGCTTCCGTCACTGCGGCGAGGAGCCGTCTGCGCCCTATCCTGATGACTACCCTCACGACCGTCCTCGGTATGCTTCCGATGGCTCTCGGAAGGGGAGAAGGTTCGGAGCTGTGGCGCTCGCTCGGTATGACTGTATGCTGGGGACTTTCGTTCTCGACTCTCATCACCCTGTTCCTCATCCCGACCGGGTACTGTGCGCTTGCCCTGCTGCAGGAGAGGCGCCGGAACAGGAGGAACGCACGGAAATAACTTTCAGAAACTGAAGTATATGAAAGCAATATTCATTTCATACAACCAGGCATTCGGCAACGAGATCGTCGAATTGCTGGAGGAGAACGGCCAGAGGGGTTTCACCCAGTGGCTGGACATCCAGGGCAGGGGAGAGTTTGACGGGGAGCCGCACTATGGCGACCACGCCTGGCCGACCCAGAACTATGCTATCCTGACGATTGCTCCGGACGATAAGGCCGCCGGGCTGATGGAAGCCCTCAAAGCGAAGAATGAGGAATTCCTCGGTCTCGGCCTCCGTGCCTTCCTCTGGGAAATTGAGCAATCGGTATAATTTTATTATATTTGTAAGTTATTACATTTGCAAGCTTAAATTGTGTTGACTTAAATTGTGCTAATATGGAAATCACTGCAACAAACGAAAATTTCAAGGAAATCATCTCAGGGAACCAGCCGGTCCTCGTAGACTTCTGGGCAACCTGGTGCGGCCCTTGCCGTATGCTTGGTCCGACTGTCGAAGCCGTTGCTAAGGAATATGACGGCAAAGTAACCGTAGTGAAGTGCAATGTCGACGAGTGCGAGGATCTCTCGATGCAGTTCGGCATCCGCAATATCCCTACCCTCCTCTTCTTCAAGGGAGGCCAGGTAGTCGACAAACTGGTGGGCAATGTCCCGAAAGCCGAGATTACCTCGAGGCTCGACGCAATCCTCTAGAACCAAGTGGGAATGAAAAAGATAATAGCAGCCATCGCAATGGCGGCGGCCCTTGCTTTCGGGATTAAGGCATCGGCACAGTCTTTCAACAGCCAGAGATCGGGTTTCATCCTGGGAGGAACTTCTTCGTCATCTGACCTGAAGGATGCCAAGACCCTCTCCCTTTATCACGTCGGACTTACTACCGAGATTCCTCTCGGACTTGGATTCCACTTCCAGCCAAGCATCCTCTACCAGATGAAGGGAATGGCTCTCAACGAATGGCAGGATGTCAGCGGCAAGGAGATCAAGGATTCCTTCGAGACGAAGGTGGGCTATCTGGAAGTTCCTTTCCAGCTCCAGTGGGGTCCTGACCTCATCGCCTTCCGTCCGTACGTATTCACTGAGCCTTTCGTCGGCTATCGCCTTACGGACAACAGCAAGAGCGAAACGGCCAAGGAACTCAGCAACGAGCTCAAAAAGGTGGAATACGGACTTGGCATCGGCGCCGGTCTGGAGATTTGGAAACTCCAGTTCTCCGCCAAGTATTTCTGGAACTTCGGCGGTATCTACCATAGTGATATCGAGAACACTGCGAACACGATCAAGGGACTCAAGGACAGCAACAACTTCAACGGAGTGGCTTTCTCCCTGGCAATCCTTTTCTAACATACCTGAAGATGGATGGCAAGGGGAAGATAGTATTCTACTGTTCTGCCAGTTACGACATCGATGAAAAGTACAACCAAGCTGCACGGGAAGTTGTCCGTGCGGCTTGTTCTCTTGGTTACGGGATAGTGTCGGGAGGTGCCGTAAAGGGTACGATGGGTGTCATAGCCGATGAAATCGTACGGTGCGGCGGCCATCATACCGGAGTCCTTCCGAGGTTTATGGCACAGTACCGCCATCCTGCTCTCGACCAGGTGATCTGGACCGAAACGATGGATGACAGGAAGGAGGCTATGCGCGAGGGGACTGCAGCGGCCATCGCGCTACCCGGAGGCATAGGCACCTTGGACGAGTTGATAGGTACCCTTACCCTGGCCAAGCTGGGGAAGTATCCGGGGAAGATAATAGCCTTTGACTTCGAAGGATTCTTCAAACCTCTGAAGGACCTGCTGGACCATTACGTCGCCTGCAGGATGCTCGATCCGGAATCCCTTTCCCTCATTCATTTCCCGAAGACCGCGGAAGAAGTCGCGGAGCTGCTCAGGTAGATTATTTTCCTTGCTATGTTGAATGGAATCAAGACTTTCCTGGGGCAGGACTGGAGGGATGCCGAAGACCTTGTAAGGTCGTCTCTCTCCAGCGACATAAAGCTCCTCGACAAGACGAACGAAGCCATACTTTCCACCAGCGGGAAGCGGCTCCGTCCCTTGATTTCCCTGCTTGTCGCAAGAGCCTGCTCCGGCGGGAAGGCGACACGGGACAGCATATGCTGCGCCGCCGCTTCGGAGCTGCTTCACAATGCCACCCTCCTGCACGACGACGTAGCCGACGGGAGCACCGAGCGGAGGGGAGTGCCTACCGTAAAGTCCATCTTCGGCGGTCCGGCATCGGTACTTCTGGGAGATTACTGGCTTGTGAAAGCCGTCGGAGTCATCCTCTCCTCCACTAAAGGCGACACGATCGTAAGGATATTCGCAAAAACCCTCAGCGACCTGGCGGAAGGGGAGATGTTGCAGCTCCAGAAAGCCTCTTGCTGCGACACCACGGAGGAAGACTATTTCCGAATCATATACAGCAAGACAGCGTCGCTTTTCGAGGCTGCAGGCACTTCCGCGGCCATTTCCGTGGATGCCCCGAAGGAGTTCGTCGAAGCGGTAAGGGAATATGCTGTATCCCTGGGAATAGCCTTCCAGATCAGGGACGATATGCTGGACTATTCCGACAGCAAGCTGACAGGCAAGCCCTCGGGCATAGATCTGGATGAACAGAAAATCACCCTGCCTCTGCTCGGAGCCTTTTCTGCGGTTCCCGGAGAACGTGCGGATGAGATGCGCCGGAAGTTGATGGAGATACACGACAAGCCGGAATACAAGGAAGAGATCCGGGAATTCGTCCTCTCGCACGAAGGTATGGAATATTCCGTGTCGGTCCTGGAAGACTATGTAGGAAAGGCAGTCAAGGCGCTGGATGTCCTTCCGGATTCGGAAGAAAAAGACTATCTTGTGAAAATCGCGGAGTTTACCGCCGTCAGGGACAGATGAGATTCGACCAGATCATAGGGAACCGGGATGCCGTAAGGGCGCTGGAAGGGATGGCCGCGAGCGGCCGTATCCCTCATGCTATGATGCTCTATGAGAACGACGGCTGCGGAGCGGTTGCGCTCGTGATGGCTTTCCTTTCGGAAGTATTCAAGGACGAGCACAAGGTCTCGGGCCTCATCCACCCCGACGTCCATTATGTATATCCTGTAGCGAACGGGTCGAAGGAGAACGAGAAGGTGGAGAACCTCAGGGCTGAGCTGTTCCTGGGATACTGGCGCGAACTGATCAAGGCCAATCCGTACGCCTTGGAGTCGGAAGTCAGCTCTGCCTTCGGAGTAGAAGGCAAGCAGACCGGAATCAACAACGCCGAGGCCAAGGAGATACTTGAGACGGTCTATCTCTCTTCGGTGGAAGGAGGTTACAAGGCCGTGGTAGTATATCTGCCGGAAAAGATGAATACGGCAGCCGCGAACAGGTTGCTGAAGGCAATAGAGGAACCCCCGGAGAAGACTCTCTTCCTTATGATAACCCACGCTCCGGAGAAGGTGATGCAGACCATTTCATCGCGGTGCCAGGCGATAAGGGTCCCGCCTTGTTCCAAAGAAGAAATCCAGGAGGTGCTCGTATCCTCTTTCGGGAAGAGCAGCGAGGAAGCGGCCCAGGCGGCCCTCGTGGCCGGAGGAAGTGTAGGCGTCGCACTCCAGTACCTGTCCGGGAAGGAAGAATACCAGGAGCAGGTCGGAATATTCCGGAACCTGATGGAAGCTCTCTCTTCCAGGGACCTCACTGCCGCCCTTGCCTGCGGAGAAGAGATGGCTTCGCTGGGCTCAAGGGAAAAACAGAAAGCTTTTTGTAAATTTGCAGGAGAGAGCCTGCGCAAGATATTCCTCCTGCAGCAGGGCCTTCCTCAGATAGCTGGGATATCGTCCGAGGAATCGGATTTCCTATCATCACTGTCGGGTCGGTGCAGGAAGAATTTCCCGAGGCTTGCGCTGTCGTACATCGACCGAGCAGCTATGCTCATCGACAGGAACGTGAACCAGAAAATATTGTTCTGCGACCTTGTCGGCAGGATGTATTTAAGTTTTTGACAACGATGGACTATACTGACAACGAAAGCATAAAGTTCGACTGCAGCCGCGGCTGTACCGTGGCCCAGGACCCTGAAACAGGGGACTTCGACTGCAATTACCGCCAAGGTTGCTGCAAGCTGGAATCATACAACTGGCTTCGCGGAGTCACCCAAGAGCAGTACAAGGATCTGTTCGAGGTCCGTTTCAAGAATACCCGCAAAGGGATATATTTCAACACTTCCGGCCAGGGCATCAAGACCGGAGACCTGGTGATCGTGGAGGCGGCCAACGGCCACGACCTGGGAATCGTTACGCTGGAAGGCCCTATCGTAGGCCGCCAGATGAAGTGCAGGGGAGTCGATCCGGACACTACCCAGCTGAAGAAGATCTACCGCAAGGCCAAGCCTCTGGACATAGCCAAGTGGCAGGAGGCCATAGCCCGCGAGCAGGACACGATGATCCAGGCCCGCAGGATAGCCGCCGAACTCGGACTGGATATGAAGATCGGGGACGTGGAGTTCCAGGGTGACGGCACCAAGGCGATATTCTACTATATTGCAGACGGAAGGGTAGATTTCCGCCAGCTGATCAAGGTATATGCAGAGGAATTCAGGATCCGCATCGAGATGAAACAGATCGGAGCCCGCCAGGAGGCAGGCCTGATCGGCGGTCTCGGAGTATGCGGCCGGGAACTTTGCTGCGCCAATTACATCACCAACTTCCAGTCGATATCCACTTCTGCCGCCCGTACCCAGGACCTGTCCCTCAATCCACAGAAGCTTGCGGGACAGTGCGGCAAACTCAAGTGCTGCCTGAACTATGAGGTGGCGAACTACATCGACGCCCAGACCAGGATTCCAAAAGTCACGGAACCACTTGAATTCGAAGACGGTCAGGCCTGGCTGGTCAAGACGGACATACTTCAGGAGATCCTGTATTTCTCCTATGAGAAAGGCTCCCTGAGCAACCTTTATCCCCTCTCGGCAGACGAGGTCCGCGAGGTTCAGGAAATGAATGCCAGGGGTGAGAGGCCGGAGTCCCTGAAGAGCGAACCGGTTCCCGATGGCCCTCAGTTCATTTCGGCCGTAGGTGACGACAGCATAACCAGGTTCGACAAACCTAAGAAGAGCAAGAAGAAGAGGTCAGGCAGCAGGAACCGCAAGAACGGCAAGGCCCACAAGGATGCGTAGGTATATTCTCATAGCCCTGTTCGCGGCCGTGGCGTTCTCCTGCACGCGGCCCCTTTCCAATGAGCCCTTCGTCAGGAGGGAGAACGCCGAATATGGCGACACGTATTCATTCCTGCTGGATATGGCGGATTCCACCATCTCTTACGGCCTGGATTTCTACACCAGGCTCGAGAGGAAGCCTTTCGCTGCTTTTCCCAATGACAGTATAGTGCTGGCTATCAGGTGGATAGCTCCTTCCGACTCGAACTATGTCGACACTCTGGTTATGTCAGTCCGGCAGGCTGACGGTTCCGCCTATTTCACCAAGGATGTGGTCTGCCCGTTCAAGGAGCGCCTCGATCTCCCGGAATACGGAGAGTGGCGCCTCAAGGCTCGCGTCCTGAACGAAGCCGAGTCGGTACGTGGCTTGGGAATCATTTTCAAGCGCAACCTATGGGACACGACAAACTGAGGAAATTCGCCGAGAACGAGACTTTCGCCTGCCTTCTCCAGCCTGACCCGTCAGCTATACTGGACAAGTCCTCCGCCGACAGGGGTCTCCACCTGAAGGACCATCCGATTAAGGGAAGGTGGAATGAACGGATGTTCGCCGAGGAGCAGCCGATAGTGCTGGAACTCGGTTGCGGGAAAGGGGAGTATACCATCGACCTGTCGTCGAGGATTCCCGGCTGCAACTACATCGGAGTGGACATCAAAGGCGCCAGGCTTTGGAAAGGGGCCAAGTTCGCCACCACCCACAATCTCCCGAACGTCGCCTTCCTCCGGACCAGGATCGAATTCATAGAGGCTTATTTCGCTCCCGGAGAAGTTTCCGGAATATGGCTCACTTTCTCAGATCCCCAGCTCAAGAGCGAGAACAGCAGGCTGACGAGCCCGGTCTTCCTTGAACGTTACCGCAAGTTCCTCAAGCCAGGCGGCGTCATCCATCTGAAGACTGACAGCCGTTTCCTATATGAATATTCCAAGGCGGTCGCCGAGGAGAACGGCTTGCGCATTCTCGCGGCCACCACGGACCTGTACGGCGAAAGGAACATTGACAATCCTGCCCTGTATGAAGTCCAGACTTTCTACGAGAAGATGTTCCTCTCGCAGGGCTACAAGATCACGTATCTCGAGTTCGTGATAGACAAGGATGGAGAATATGTCCACCCTTCCTCATTCGACAGCGATTACTGGCGCTCCGTCGAAGGTCCGAGACGCTTCTCGCACCAGATATAGAATTTGTCCCCTCGGCGCAGTTTTCTCTCTCCCTTCCAGTCTTCCGGGAAAGATACCGGAATCGAGCAGAACGTTCCCTTTTCCGCTTTCGGAACAGGCTTCAGATCCACCCTTACCTCGGTGGCGTTGCCTTCCAGCACTCCGGTCGTAGCTCCCGTGACAAGGAAGTCGTCGCCGGCCGAGACAGGCTGCGATTCCACCAGGATCTCGGCCACTCCGAGCTTTGAGAACCAGTTCGTCACCTTGCCGCAATAAACCTTGTTCCTCGTGGCGTGGCTTCCGTATTTCTCGCTCCACTCCCCGAGCCGGGCACCTTGGTAGTAACCGTCCCAGAAGCCTCTGTTGAACACTTCCGAAAGTTCCGACTCCAGCCTGGCGGCCAGTTCCGGGCCGTAAGTCCCGTCGCATACTGCATCGGCGGCCCTGCGGTAGCAGGAGGCTGTCTTCTTGACATATTCGGCGCTCCTAGCCCTGCCTTCGATCTTGAACACCTTGACGCCTGATTCTATGATCCTGTCCAGGAAACCTATGGTACACAAGTCCTTAGGGGACATTATGTACTTGTTGTCTATGTCCAGGCGGTTGCCCGTCTCGAGGTCCGTCACCTCGTATGCCCTCCGGCAGACCTGGTAGCACTCGCCCCTGTTGGCAGAGGCACCGTACGCGTGCAGGCTGAGGTAGCACTTCCCGGAGACGGCCATACACAGGGCTCCGTGGGCGAACATCTCGATCCTGACGGGTTTTCCCCCGGGTCCGGTGATGTTCTCCTTTACGATGGCCTCGTGGATCTGCCTGACCTGGTCGAGGTTGAGCTCCCTGGCCAGCACGATCACGTCGGCGAACCGGGAATAAAACTTGAGCGCCTCGATGTTGGATATGTTCAGCTGCGTGGAGATATGTACTTCCATCCCGATCTGCCTGCAGTAATCTATAGCGGCGATGTCCGAGGCTATGACTGCGTCCACTCCGGCCGCCTTGGCGGCATCCAGGGCTTCCCGCATAGGGGCCAGGTCCTCTCCGTAGAGGACTATGTTCAGGGTGAGATATGACTTGACTCCGGCCTCCCTGCAGATGCGTGTTACTTCCTCAAGGTCTTCCGGGGAAAAGTTGTTGGCGGAGTGCGAGCGCATATTCAGCCTTCCGACTCCGAAATACACTGAATCAGCGCCTCCTTGGATAGCCGCCCTGAGGCATTCGAAATTGCCTGCGGGAGCCATTATCTCTAGCTCTTTCTTGTCCATATCACTCTAATATGCCTCCATAATGGCTTGCACCATAAGGCCGCTTGCTGCTTCGCAGCCCTGTACGGGTAAATGCGACCTTATGGTGCAAGCCATTTATGCTGGTGCAAAGATAGCCAAATTCAGATATTTTAGTTAATATTGCAATATGAAGCTAGAAATCAATCTCGAATATTTTACATCTCCTGGCGAATCGCTTTGCCTTGTATGCACCGAAGGCACCGAGTATCCAATGGATTATATCCTCGGAGGAGTATGGTCAGTATCGATAGAAGTGCCTGCCTCCGTAAAGGAGCTTGGATATTCCTTCGAAGTGCGTAGGGGAAGCGAATGCCTGCGCAAGGAATGGGAAGGGCACGACCTTCCGCTCCTTTCAGGAAAGAAGCCCGGGATACTACAGGTGAGGGATTGCTGGCACGACAGGCCGGCGGATTCACCTTTCCGCACCAAGGCTTTCACCGACGTGATATTCAGGAAAAAGGCCTCTCACGTGAAGCGTTCGGGCAATGTCGCCTTCATAGTATCCGCATCCCAGGTCCGTACCGGGGAAGTGCTTGCGCTCGCCGGCAGCGGCCCTCTTTTCGGAGACTGGAAGCAGTTCATCCCGATGAACCTTGAAAAGGCCGCCCTTTGGTCCTTGTTCCTCGATGTCAAGGAGCCTTTCGAATACAAGTTCGTAATACTTGACGGGAAGACCGGCGTCCCTGTTTGCTGGGAAACCGGTCCGAACCATTTCTTCGCGGAAGTCCCGGCCAAAGACAGCGCCATCGTGGTCCGCGACTTCGATCCGGTGTTCGCCAGGACTCCGTGGCGCGGAGCCGGAACAGCCATTCCCGTTTTCTCCCTCCGCAGCAAGGACAGCTTCGGAGTGGGTGAATTCAAGGACCTCAAACTGCTCGTGGACTGG
Organism: uncultured Bacteroidales bacterium; assembly: GCA_905235085.1. GTDB lineage: Bacteria > Bacteroidota > Bacteroidia > Bacteroidales > UBA932 > Cryptobacteroides. Next base: position 31,187 of record CAJOKD010000022.1, read on the forward strand.
GCTGCCGGAACGGGACAGAGCCTCATCCAGCTGCTTCCGGTGAACGATACGACTATGACCGGCACCTGGACTGACTCGTATCCCTACAACGCCAATTCCACTTTCGCCCTGCATCCTCAGTTCATATCCCTGCCGGAAGCCGGGGTAAAGGTCACCAGGGAATACAAGGCCCTCAGGGACGAGCTGAACGCCCTCCCGCAGATAGACTATGAAAGGGTGAACAACGAGAAGAAGCGCCTGCTCAAGGAAGCTTTCGCGCAGAAGGGTGCGGAAGTGATGGCGGGCAAGGCTTACAAGGAGTTCTACGCCGCGAACGAGCACTGGCTCCTCCCTTATGCCGCCTTCTGCGTACTCCGCGACATCAACGGAACTCCTGAGTTCGGCAAGTGGAAAACGCATTCGGTATATTCCAAGTCCAGGATAGAGGTTTTCTGCAAGAAGCACGTCGAAGAGATCGGCTTCTGCTGCTGGGAGCAGTTCTGCCTTGACACCCAGCTCAAGGACGCTGTGGAATATGCTCATTCCAAGGGAGTTGCCATCAAGGGAGACCTCCCTATTGGAATCAGCCGCACGAGTGCCGACGCCTGGCAGTTCCCGAAGCTCTTCAACCTCGATTCCCAGGCCGGAGCACCGCCGGATGCTTTCTCCGCGGACGGCCAGAACTGGGGTTTCCCGACTTACAACTGGGAAGAGATGTCCAAGGACGGCTATGCCTGGTGGAAGTCCCGCCTCGGGAAGATGAGCGAATATTTCGACTGCTTCAGGATCGACCATATCCTCGGATTCTTCCGCATCTGGGAGATCCCTCACGGCATCAAGTCGGGCCTTATGGGGCACTTCAACCCTGCCCTTCCATATTCCGGCGACGAACTGAGGGGAAGGGGCTTCGACCCTAATTCAGGCCTCTTCGTCCCGGATCCGCACAAGGACGGCTGGTACCATCCGAGGATCGCATCCCAGGATACCGATGACTACAAGGCTCTCAACGACTACTTCAAGCAGGCCTACAACGACCTGTACAACGATTTCTTCTACCGCCGCCACAATACCTTCTGGAAGGAGACGGCTATGAAGAAGCTCCCGGCGCTCCTGGATTCGACCAGGATGCTTGCCTGCGGAGAGGACCTCGGAATGATTCCGGACTGTGTCCCGGAGACTATGGAGGAGCTCAACATAGCCTCGCTAGAGATACAGAGGATGCCGAAGTCTCCGGAGAAGACTTTCGACGATCCGTCCACCTACCCGTATCTTTCAGTCTGTGCGACGGGTACCCACGACACTTCATCCATACGTGGATGGTGGGAAGAGGACAGGGCTCTGTCCGAGAGATTCTTCCACGATGCCCTGCACTGCGAAGGTACGGCTCCGTGGTTCTGCGAGCCTTGGATATGCGAACTGATCATCAGGCAGCATCTCGCTTCGCCTGCGATGCTCTGCATACTTCCGCTCCAGGACTGGATGTCTATCGACGGGGAAGTCCGTTATCAGGGCAATCCGTCCGACGAGCGAATCAACATCCCGTCCAACCCGCGTCACTACTGGAGGTGGAGGATGCATCTGAACCTTGAGGACCTCCTGGCCCACAATTCGTTCAACGGGCATCTCAAAGACCTTGTAAAGGAATACGGCAGGGGAGTTTAAGAATATGGAGGAAGAAGGGAAAGGAAAACGCAGGGGCAGGGCCCGCAAATGGCTGAAAGGCCTGTTGCTGGCCTTCTTCGGCCTCTGGGCCCTGGTCATAATCGTACTCCAGCTCGTGCTGAGTTCCGCCTTCCTGACCAAGGTGGTTGACCTCCTTGCCGACAGGTATGTGGACGGAACAGTTACCTTTTCCGATGTCAAGGCCTCGATGTTCAGGAGTTTCCCGAATCTGAACGTGACCATCGGGGATTTCTCCCTGACATACCCGCACGACCGTTTCGCGGCCTATGATTCCATCGCCACCGTAAGCGATTTCCTCAGGAACCTCGGACGTGGCAGCGAAGTCGACACGCTGGCCCATTTCGACCGCCTGAGCGTGTCGGTCAATTACATCGACCTTATCAGGAAAAAGCTGGATATCCGTCACGTCGTCCTCGAGCATCCGAGGGTATTCGCCCATAGGTATGACTCGACCGCTGCCAACTGGAAGATGTTCCGGCTGGAGCCCAAGGAGGGCGGCTCCGATTCTACGGTGTTCGATATGCCGGTCTCCGTGGGGAAAGTCAGCCTGGAGGACAGGCCGTTCGCCGTATTCACGGACCTGGCAGATACCCTTTCCGGCACCTTGTTCCTGAAGGGGATGACCGCCAAGGGGCATTATGACGTAAAGGAGAACAAGCTGTCGAAGGTCCACCTGTCGATGGATTCGCTTTTTGTGGCCGGAAGGCTTCCGTCCGACACTCTGGCCTTGGCTCTGGACCATCTCGGGGTTAAAGAGCACGGCCCACATTACGACGTGGACCTGAAGTCCAAGGCTTATCTTGCCCTCCGCTCGGCGGGCAGGATGCAGATCCCGTTGAGCGCTTCCTGCGAGTTTACTCCGGACCTTCAGAAGAAACTGTTCGAAATCAAGGACTTGAAGGCTTCCGTTGCCACTCTCGACTTGAAGGGTGAAGGCTTGTTGGATATGTCTCGTGACAGTATGTACGTCAAGGCTGACGTGGCGCTGGAGGACGAACCGGTGAGCGAGGTGACCAAGTTCCTAGGGGACAATTTCCCTGTGCTGAAAAAACTCAAGACGGATGCCCTGATCTCTGCTGACGGCCATTGCGACGGCTATTTCGACAAGCAGTCCGGAAGGATCCCTGAGATGTCCGTCCACCTTACCGTGCCTGAGTCCCGGATAGGTTGGAAGGGCATAGAGGAAACCGGCCGAATCGACCTCGAGGCAATCGCTAGCACCAGGGACGGGAAACTCGTGGCCGAGGTCCAGGATCTCTGCGTCCACGTCCAAGGAGCAGGTGTGCAGGTGAAAGGCACTGCCGACGACCTTCTCGGAGACGACCCTCTGATAACCCTGGACAGCGACGTCCATTTCCGCCTGGATTCCCTGACCCGCTTCCTGCCGGAGGATTCCGGAATAACTGCGAAGGGCAACCTGGACGGAGGAGTGAAAGGGAAGTTCAAGCTCTCTGAACTGGACATCTACAATTTCTCCGACATCGGGATAGAGGCTGCCTTGAAGAGCAATGGAATAAGGATATACGATCCCAAGGACACGCTTACCGCTTACCTCGGGAAGACCTCCATCAACCTCGGGCCGGATGCCAAGGGGAAGAACGTCGTTTCCGCTGCGGTGGACAGCATATTCGCGGAATACGGCAAATCCACTTTCATCAAGGGGAAGAAGGTCAACCTTTCCGCCAGCAATTCCACGGAGAATATCAAGGGGCTGCCCGGCAGGCATCCTCTCATTTGCAAGTTGGATGCTTCCTCGATAGGGATGATGGACCTGGATTCCTGCTTCGTAGCAGTAAGCGGAACTTCCAACACCTTGAAATTCACCCCGACTCCCAAGGGGAAGGAAACCGTCCCTTACCTGAACCTCTCCAACTCCAACCAGTCGCTTACCATACGCGAAAGCGTGAACAGGTATTCCGCGTCAGGGGTGTCCGTCAACGTGGCAGCCCACCAGGTCGCGGCAGATAACAGGGCACGGCGCAAGCATCTGCTCGATTCGTTGCAGAAGGTATATCCGGGAGTCCCGCGGGATTCCTTGTTCTACAAGGCGTTCAGCCAGAACAGGAGGGCCATCCCGGACTATCTCACTGAAAAGGATTTCCAGAAGAAGGACATCCACATCAGCCTCGGAGAGTCCGTTTCTAAGTATATCCAGGACTGGGACATTTCCGGCAACCTCAAGGTTGCGTCCGGCAAGATAATCACTCCGTACTATCCGCTCGAGAACACGTTCTCCTCGCTGAGCGGCAAGTTCAACAACAACAGCATAACCCTGTCGAACGTAACGATCAATTCCGGCCAGTCGGATGTCTCGGCCAAGGGCACCCTGACCGGCTTGAGACGTGCCCTGACTTCCAAGAGAGGGGGCCTGCTGAACCTGAACCTGAATCTGAGTTCGTCAGTGATCGATGTTAACGAGATCCTGCTTGCAGCCAATGCCGGCAAGCAGTTCATGCCTCCTGGCGAGAACGTGGCCCTACAGGGAGTGGATGACGGGACATACCTGAATGCGGTCAAGGAAGGAGCCGTAGTGGACACTTCGGCAGGGAGCGCCCTGATAGTCCTGCCGGCCAACCTGAACGCGAAGGTGGCCGTCAATGCCAATACGGTCAGATGGTCTTCGCTCGAGACTTCGTTCGTGTCGACCAACCTCGAGATGAAGGAGCGCTGCCTCCAGGCTACCAACACTTTCGCGATGACTAATATGGGAGAAGCCTTCCTGGAAGGTTTCTATTCGACCCGTACGAAGAAGGACCTCAAGGCAGGATTCGACCTGATGCTCTCGAACATAACGGCGGAAAAGGTGATCGAATTGTTCCCTGCAGTCGACAGCATTATGCCTATGCTGAAGGCGTTCAAGGGCTTGCTCGACTGCGAAATGGCAGCGACCACATCCATAGACACCGATATGAACGTCGTGCTGCCGACCCTTACCGGAATAATCAAGATAGACGGGAAGCACCTTTCACTCTCCGAGACGGAGGATCTGGACAAGCTGCGTAAGTCGTTGAGGTTCAAGGACCGGGATTCCAGCTACATAGATGCAATGTCGGTGCGTGGAATAGTCAACAACGACCAGCTGGAGATATTCCCGTTCATCCTGGACGTGGACCGATACACCGTTGCTCTCAGTGGAATACAGCAATTCGACCAGAAATTCAAATACCACGTGGCGGCCATCAAGTCTCCGGTGCCGTTCAAGTTCGGAGTGAACCTCAAGGGAGTGTTCTCTGACTGGAAATGGAAGCTCGGGAAGGCCAAGTTCAAGAGTACCAAGATTCCTCTATTCGACGAGCAGGTCGACGGTGTGAGAGTCAATCTTGTGAACGCAATCCACAACATATTCGAGAGGGGAGTGGAGCAGGCCATCAGGCAGAACGAGCAAGCTCAGGCCGCCATCGAGTCGAAGAAGGCGGAGGAGCATTATTCCGCTGAGGAAACGGAGGAACTGACCGAAGCCGAGAAGCAGGAGCTGAACGCTGCTGAGTCCGCGAAGGCTGAGACTGCCGAGGCCGAGAAGGCTGATAAGACAGAGACTGCTGAGACTGAGGGTTCGGAATTGGCGGAATGATTATTTGTGATTATCTTTGCAACCCTTCTGCGGGCGTGTTGGAATGGTAGACAAGCCAGACTTAGGATCTGGTGGAGAAATCCGTGAGGGTTCGAGTCCCTCCGCCCGTACTTCTATCTAACGAGGGGAGCAGCCCCCTCGAGAACCCCCGCGGCCTTAAACCCTTTCCGTATTTGCCTCCTTCGTCGTCAAATACCCGGCCCGGCCGGGCGCCTGATGGCGTAGTCGCTACGCTCTGGAACTGCTTCGGTTCAAAGGATATGGGGCTGGAACCAATCGTTTCGGAACTTACTATAAATCAATTAGTTATAAATCGGCAAGTTCCAGGTCTCAGGTTTACACAGGACCCGGTGCCGGCCCCGGGCGATTTAATAAAAACGGTTATACCTTGCACATTATTCTTGTTTTGTAATGCATTTTACATTATATTTGCATTACATACTGATAAAAGAATAATGACATCTATTACTATCAGAGTAGACGAGCAGCTGAAGAAGAGCTTCGACTATATGTGCGACCAGTTCGGACTCAGCAACAGCGCTGCGCTCAACCTGTTTATGAAGGCGGTTGTGCGGGAACGTCGTATTCCTTTTGAGATTAAAGCGGAATCTGACGCGGAAGTGAGGCAGAAGGGATGGGAGGCTTTCCAGAGGATGAGGGCATCGGCCATTGCCGATGGTGTGGGCGAGATGAGCCTGGAGGAGATTAATGCCGAAATTGCTGCCGCTAGAAATGGGGAGTAAGGTATTCGCTGTTATCGATACGAATGTCATCGTATCGGCCGTGATCTCGAAGAGTCCGGAGTCCTCACCCCTCCTGGTCCTGGCCTACGTGTACTCCGGGACCATAATTCCTGTTTTCAATGCCGAGATCATTCAGGAGTATCGAGAGGTTTTAAGTCGGGACTAGTTTCACTTGGATCCACTGGATATCGAAGATGCCCTGCAGGTGATTATGGATTATGGTCTTAATGTCGAAAGGAATGCAGTGGAGGACGAAGTGTTCCCTGATCCCAATGATATTGTCTTTTACGAGGTTAAAATGAGCAAAGAGGATGCTTATCTTGTTACGGGCAACATCAAGCATTTCCCGAAGAAACCGTTCGTGGTCACGCCAAGGGAGATGGTTGAGATAATTGACGGACTTTAGTTATTATCGAATTGAATTCCCATCCATTTCATCCGGGCCGTGTTTCGCTGCTGCAAATCATCAGAAAAGCGTATATTTGTGTTCGGTAAGGAAATGATATTCTTATGATACTCACTACTACACCTACGGTCGAAGGACGCACGATACGTGAATACAAGGGCGTCGTATTCGGGGAGGTTATCTCCGGCGTGAATTTCTTGCGCGATTTAGCTGCCAGCGTCAGGGACCTCGTGGGAGGCCGTTCGACTTCCTACGAAGAGGAACTGATCAACGCCCGCTCGCAGGCGATGGACGAGATGGCCGAACGTGCGGCAAGGCTCGGAGCCGATGCCGTCATAGGCATAGACATCGATTACGAAGTCCTTGGCGAGAGAGGAGGGATGCTGATGGTCACCGCTTCCGGAACAGCTGTCAAACTCGACTGATGGTAAAGGACAAACTGGCCGGGCATCTCGCCATTGCAGCGACATACACAATATTCGGGCTGAACCTGATATTCTGCAAGGACATTGCAAATGCGGCAGCGGTTTCCCCGATAGTGCTTTTCACCCTGAGGGCGGCAGGTGCTTCCGCGCTCTTCTGGTTGCTTTCGCTGTTCCTCCCTGGAGAACACATCGCTAAGGGAGATATGTGGAAGATAGCTTTGGCTTCTTTCACCGGTCTCTTCGTGCCCCAGACCACGTTCTTGTATGCCATCACGATGGCAACCCCTCTCGACACCGGAATACTCGGCACCCTAGGACCTATATTCACTATGTTCTTCGCCTTCCTTTTCCTCAAGGAACCCATCACGTTCAAGAAGGCCGTGGGAGTAGTGATCAGTTTCGTGGGAGTCCTCCTGCTGGTGCTGAATTCCGTGCATCACGGAGGAGCTACATCTACAACGCCGATGGGCGTGGTTCTGTTACTGCTCAACAGCATCAGTTTCTCTATGTACCTGGGAGCGTTCAGGCCGCTGATCTCCCGATACGGTGTGGTGACCTTCATGAAGTGGATGTTCCTGTTCTCCCTGCTGACAGCCCTCCCATTCTCTGCCAACGGGCTGATACACACCGATTTCGCGGCAATCCCGGTGGATGTGCGCTGGGAGATAGGCTACCTTGTATTCTTCGCCACCTTCGTCGCATATTTCCTCATCCCTTACGGGCAGAAGAGGATACGTCCGACGCTGGTGAGTATGTACACTTACCTTCAGCCGATAATCGCGGCGGTGATCAGCGTCTGGGTCGGGATGGACACCCTTTCCTGGCAGAAGGTGCTATTTACGGTCCTTATTGTCGGTGGAGTGGTGCTCGTCAGCAAGAGCCGCGCTGCCGCCTCGAAGTAATTGATTGATAATAGGATAAAAAGAATATGACGACCCTTGTCCTGATACTTGTCACCGTCGCGGTCAGTCTCCTGTGCTTCAACGGGACACTGGATGCCGACGCGCTGAAGTTCAATGCATATGGAATATGGCACCGTGGGCAGTGGCACCGGATGCTTACTTACGGCCTGGTCCACGGCGGATGGGGACACCTGCTGTTCAACATGCTCACCCTGTACTTCTTCGGGACGGTGGTGGAGCGGTATTTCGCCGCGGCTTTCGGCAGTACCCAGGGAATAGTCCTGTACGTGCTGCTCTATGTCAGCGCCCTCGCAGTCTCGACTGTCGGCGACCTCCTCAAGAACAAGGATAATCCATATTACAATGCTGTGGGTGCTTCGGGCGCCGTGTCCGCGGTCCTGTTCGCGTCCATCCTCTTCGAGCCGAAGATGGGAATATACATCTATCTGATCCCGATTCCCGTGCCGGGCTACATATTCGCGCCTCTGTACCTCCTCTACTGCTGGTATATGGCTCATATGGACAACATCGGCCACACGGCCCACTTCTGGGGCGCCGTCTACGGCCTCGTCTTCCCCCTCCTCTTCCGCCCCGACATCCTCCAGCACTTCATCAGGCAGCTGGGCGGGTAGGGGCGAGATTGCCGGTCGGTGCCGGCAATGACGGTCCCGTCATGCCCGACTTGTCCGGGCATCCGTATTATTTCACATTTTGTGATTCACATTTTGTGAAATCAAAATAATGTCCTATCTTTGAGAAAAGTTATTGCTATGAGTGCGCCTTTTAACCCGTTTATATTGTCTCTACACACGCCTGTGCGGTATTTTTGTGATAGAAAGACAGAGACTGATGATATTATCAAGTATCTGGAGAACGGCTCCAATATCACTCTGATTTCGCCTCGAAGGCTAGGAAAAACAGGGCTGATTTATCATATTTTTGATGTTTTGGAAGAGAGAGACGCTGACTATGAGACGTATTACATCGATATTTATCCGAGCCATAGTTTCGAGGATTTCCTCGCTTTAACGGCAGAGGCGATATATACCAAGACTGCCGGGAGGTCTGCGATCAGGTCTTTCCTTGATACCCTGAAATCTTTCCGTCCGGTATTGTCTACCGATCCAGTAACCGGCAAGGCGCGGTTCTCATTTACATTCCAGACTGATACGGAGAAAAGATATACCCTTAAATCCCTGCTGGATTACCTCGAAAGCCGCAAGAAAAAAGTCATAGTTGCGATAGATGAGTTCCAGCAGATAAGGTCGTACAGTGATATTTCTGCAGAGGCGACGCTCAGGACGCACATACAGCCGCTGAAGAATGTCCAGTTTATATTCAGCGGCAGCAAGAGGCGCGTGATGGCTGATATGTTCACCGGGGAGAAGAGCCCGTTCTATGAGAGTTCAGCGATGTATCCTATCGGCAAGATAGACGAAGAGGAATACTCCTCATTCATCCGTAAACAGTTCATTGACAACGGGAAGACTATTACTGATGAGGCTGTGGGCTTCATTCTGGAATGGACGAAAAGGCATACCTTCTATACCCAATTCCTGTGTAACAGGGTATTCCTTGGGACTCGGAAGGAAGCCACTGTGACGGAGGTGCTGGTCGCCATAGATTTGATATTCAAAGAGAATGAGGATGCTTTTCTTGAGAGGCGGAACCTCCTGACGGGGAGGCAGTGGAATTATCTGATTGCTGTTGCCAAGGAGGGAGAACTGTCACAGCCGACATCCAACGAGTTCCTCCAAAGATACCATCTTGGCGCGCAGTCATCTTCCCTCAGGACTCTTGAGGCCTTGGTCGAGAAGGAACTGATCCTGGAGACTAAATCGACTGCCGGGAGTTCATACAGCGTCTATAATGTATTCCTGTCCAGGTGGCTGGAGAGGCTGTAAGGGTTAGCTGGATATCTTTTTGTACTTTTGGATATGCCACATAATGGTTTATTTCTGCCAGATTCTCCGGGGGGGTTCAATGCCAGGATCTCCGACAGGTGGGATCTGACTCTGGAATGCATCCGGCGCCATTATCTTGGAGAGTCAAGTCCTTTGGATAAGTGTTTGAATCATCCGACCAACGTCCGGTTCTTCAATCTGTTCGTCGATTTCAAAGGCTTTGTTGACTTGTTCTTCCTCCAGGACTGAGTATCGGATGATTATCAGGAAGTCAAGTTTTGGCTGGATACCCCGTTGTTCGATACCAATCCTATCCCCAAGACTGTTGAGGACTATCTTGGCTTCATCGCCCGCGAACTGGACTTCGTTGAGAGGCGGAACAGGAGGATAGAGGAGTTCTGCAAAGGGTAATGCAGGAGAGTAGCGATTGAGATTGGGCGTCCTATTTCCGCAAATTAGGTATTTTATATTGCGTAAAATCTTTTTTGCTATTTTTGTTTTACATAAAAAACTAATAGAGATAGAGAATAATCCATTCATAAGTATAATTAATAATAAGACCCTATAGATTATGTGTTACTATGACGATGATGACATAGATTGGGGGGCAGAAGCTATCAGACGGTTTGAGGAAGGACAGCGCGAAGCGGAAAGGAGACGCCTCCTGTCAACTGGCAATTTGTCGGATGCCTCAGAGGCATTTGGATATGATGCATGGGCTTTGAATGCCTATTTAGCTAGAAAGAATAAGAAGTAATTAAGATGAGTAGGTTGGACTAGTAAGAGGTTAGGAAATGGGAGCAATTCACTATGAGGTCGTTCAGGTGGACGGCAGCTTTAAACGCTACAACACAATAGACGAGTTGAAGGATATTGGTGACTTCTTTTTTATAGTGGAGAAAGAAGAGGGATATCATTGCGCTACATACAGCCACTATCACGCACGGATAATAGATAAAGACGGGAATCCCACTCAAGTGGATTATAAGGGGTACATTTTCCGCATATTCAGTATCTCTGGTCAGGCTGGTAATTACATCTTGAGCATTAGGTTTGACATGCCCCATGGTCAAGGTTCAAAACTAAGGGAGTTCCATAAAGATATCTCATATAATCATACTTATGAGGCTTATTCTATGATTAAGCCCGAATGGGATTATGGTACTCAATATAAGGACCTTCTTAATTATTTTGAGGAGCTTGACAAGTATGGTGTTGATGCTTATGACCGCATACTAGAACTTGAAGAGGAGCAAAAGAGAGTTAGAGAGCAAGAAGAAAAGAGAATTAGACTTGAAGCAGAAGAACTTGAAGAGAGTCTTCTTCCTCATTTTAAGGAGAAATCGGTTTTTATAGCATCTTGTTTAGCTCTCATTCTCTTAGTAATCATCGTTTCAAGTTGGTGGTTCGATGAAATAGGGTGGTTTAACTGTGTTCTTTTGGTTGCAATGGGTGGGGAGGTTTTTATGTGTTATCACTCCTTGTTTTGCAAGGGATTTACAATGCAAGAAGTGATAAATGGAAGAATAAGCATCCTGACGACCCAAGAAATAAGTATTTAACTTAACTTTTTAAAAGGTTATCATGCGATTCTTAATTCTTGAATTGTGAATTCATTATATGGCCTTATCCGGTAGTGTTCCATCCAGTGTGTCTAGAGTAGTGTCTGCAATTTAAAGAACGTTCAAAGTTACACCATTTTTCTTGTTATCCAAGGAGACTGGCCCCTTCCACGGGTTGCTCAGTCTCCTTTTGACGCTGAACCAATGGGAAAGAGTGTAGCATCTTCCCGTATCCTCGGGATTACCCGTTGATAGGACTCCTTGTCCATCGCGGTCTTGCCCATCAGGACGATGACCGAGTTCTCGTCCGGCATCGCGCCGCGCATCCGCGTGACCCGCCGGAAGTCCTTCTGGAGCCGCTCGATCCAGTTCGTCGTGTATATCATCGACTGTATCTGAGGCGCATAGTTCAGGTACGTGAAGTAGAACGCAATGTCCTCATTGTCAGCCAGCTTCCGTATGGACAGATAGCCCTTGCCCCACTTCATGCACATCTCCTTCCAGGCCTGTATGCCCATCTCTATCGTATAGTTCTTGTCTCCCGTCCGGAAGACTTCCCGCATGTCATCCGCAAGTTCCTTCTTGTCCCCGTGGCGCACCCTCGCCAGCATGTTGCGCTTGAGGTGCGTCGTGCAGCGTTGGAGCGCCGTCCCCGGGAGCTTCTCGCCGACCACCTTGTCCAAGCCGGACAATCCGTCAGCGACCATCAAGCCGATGCTCTCAACGCCCCTCCCGTGCAGGTCGTCGAACATGTTGCCCCAGCCGTTCGCGCTTTCAATCGGGCTGTTGTATATGCCCAGCACTTCCCGCGTCCCTTCCTCCGTCACGCCCAGGATTACGTAAAACGCCTCCGTCGCAGCCTTCTTCTTGCGGAAGACCTTGATGTGGACACAATCCACGAACACGATCGGATAGTAGGCGTCAAGCCCCCTGACAAGCCATGCGGACACTTCCTGGCGGACGTAGTCAATCATCCTCGAGATGCTGGACTTGCTGTATTGTTCGCCGTAGATCTCGTCGAACACCTCTCCCACCTGCGCCTGCGTC
>CAJOKD010000023.1 GCA_905235085.1 uncultured Bacteroidales bacterium
CGACGGATCGTATGGAGGAAGAGAGCCCTCGTCAGGGACACCACGCACCTCGCGGGTGATCACCCCGCCGCAGTCCAGGTACCAGCCGTAGCCCACCGTACCGCTGTGCTGCGCGGGACGGTAGCCGTCGAAGCTGTACTCCAGGCTCAACGGGATCGTGAAGTCCGGGTCGGAGTAGGTGTATAGCGGAAGCGAAAAGGTCATCGCTCCGGTGTAGAGCGACGGGGTGAGGTTGCCGTAGCGCGTCATCTGCCACGCCTCCACGGATGGCGAGAAGATACCGTACGGATTGAACGGCTCCAGGCTCTGGGCAAGGAGACCTGAAGAGACAATGCCTAGCATCGTCGCCAACAGGATTTGTTTGAAACATTTAAACATTCTTTGATTTGGGGTGCTATTATACCCCAGCGGCGAATGTATCTTAACCTTCCCCGACAAAAAACGAAACCGCAGGATTCCGAACGTCAATAGGAATTCGGAATTCAATTCAGATTGAAAATCGGAACGAAAATCGGAATGAGATTTCGGCGTGAAGTAGTTTAGTAAAACTGGGCATCTTCCAGAATTGTTTCGTATCTTTGAAGATATGGAATCGGCGTCTGAGAAATACCTTCGGGAGCATTCGAGTCCACAGAGCGAGGCTCTGGAGTGGATCGAAAAGCAGACCAACATCAGGACGAACTATCCGAGGATGCTTTCGGGAGCGGTCCAAGGCCGCCTGCTGACTATCCTCGCAGAGATATCCAATGCCCGTAAGGTCCTGGAAATAGGTACTTTCACAGGTTATTCCGCCACCTGCCTGGCTTATGGACTCCCGGAAGAAGGGCACATCGACACCCTTGAAATAAACGATGAACTTGAAGACCTGATCAGGGAAGGATGGTCGAAAGCCGGAGTCGAAGGTAAGATAACCCTACACATCGGCGACGCCAGGAAGACTATCGCTACCCTCGAAGGGCCGTACGATCTGGTCTATATCGATGCCAACAAGAGGGAGTATTCCGATTACTACGACCTGGTCTTCGACCTTGTACGTCCCGGAGGCCTCATCCTGGCCGACGATGTCCTTTGGGACGGGAAACTTTGGCAGGATCCCCTTCCGCAGGACAAGCAGACCCTGGGCATCGCAGCCTTCAACGACAAGGTTATGGCGGATCCGAGAGTGGAATCCGTCCTCCTCCCTATAAGGGACGGCCTCAACGTAATCCGGAAGAAATGAACTAATAATACAATATTATGAAAATCAAGAACTTACTGCTCATCGCGGCGATTATTACGGCAGCCGCCTGCTCGACATCCAAGAATGCCAAGCCAATCAAGGTGAAGGTTCCTGCCCGTCCTGCCGGACAGGAGAACGTCATCGGACTCACCGTGCCTGCCATCGACACCGTAAGGGTCGGATTCGTAGGGCTCGGTATGAGGGGCTCCTCGGCCGTGGAAAGATACACGTATATTCCAGGAGTGAAGGTCGTCGCCCTTTGCGATGTCCTGCCGGAGAATGTTGAAGCAGCCCAGAAGACGCTGTCAGACAGGGAATTCCCTCAGGCGGCCGGATATTCCGGAGACACCGAGGTGTACAAGCAGCTTTGCGAGAGGGAGGATATCGACCTGGTGTATATATGCACCGACTGGGTACATCACGTCCCTATCGCCCTGTACGCGATGGAACACGGAAAGAACGTCGCCGTCGAGGTACCTGCAGCAACGTCCCTGGATGAAATCTGGGCTCTGATCAATATGTCGGAGAAGACCCGGAAGCACTGTATGATGCTGGAGAACTGCTGCTATGACTTCTTCGAGCTGTCCTGCCTCACGATGGCGCAGGCCGGAGTATTCGGTGAAGTCCTGCACGTGGAAGGAGCTTACCTGCACAGCCTCGATGAATACTGGGACCGCTACTGGAACAACTGGAGGCTCGATTTCAACCGCACCCACAAGGGTGACGTCTACCCTACACACGGACTCGGTCCCGTGGCACAGGTGCTGAACATCCACAGGGGCGACCGTTTCAAGACCCTGGTGGCGATGGAGACCAAGCCGGTGAACGGACCTGCCCAGGTCAAGAGACAGACCGGAGAGGAGTGCACCGATTTCCAGAACGGAGACGAGGTCAACACAATGATACTCACTGAGAAAGGCAAGACTATCCTGATTTCGCACGATGTCCTCACGCCAAGGCCGTACAACCGTATGTACCAGATCGTCGGTACCGAAGGATATGTCGCGAAATACCCCGTCCAGCAGATGATGCTCAGTCCCCACCGTTCCCTTTCTCCGGAAGACATCGCGGCGATGCAGGAGGAATACCGCAATCCTATCCTCACCCCTGAACTTGAGGAACTTGCCAAGAAGGTAGGCGGTCACGGTGGAATGGACTTCATAATGGATTACCGCCTCATCTACTGCCTCAGGAACGGCCTGCCTCTGGATATGGACGTCTACGACCTGGCCGAATGGTGCTGCCTGGGCGAACTCGGAGCCATCTCCATCGAGCACGGCAATATGCCGGTCGAAGTGCCGGACTTCACCAGAGGTGCCTGGGACAAGGTGAAAGGCTTCTCCTACGCTTTCGCAAAGTAACACAGTCATATAAATAATTGTTTGAATATGGAAAAGAACTTCAAGAGAACCCTCGTAACATGCGCCCTCCCCTACGCCAACGGTCCCGTACACATCGGCCATCTCGCCGGAGTCTATGTGCCGGCTGACATCTATGTCAGGTATCTCAGGATGCGCGGAGAAGACGTGCTGTTCATCTGCGGATCGGACGAACACGGGGTTCCTATCACCATAAAGGCCCGCACCCAGGGCGTGACGCCTCAGGACATCGTGGACAAGTACCACGGAATAATCAAGGACTCCTTCCTGAAGCTGGGAATAAACTTCGACATCTATTCCAGGACCACATCCAAGGTCCACGACAAGAATGCCTCGGAATTCTTCCGCAAGCTGTACGACGATGACAAGTTCATCACCAAGGAAAGCGAGCAGTATTACGATCCGGAGGCGAAGACCTTCCTGGCAGACCGTTATATCATCGGGACCTGCCCGAAGTGCGGCAATCCCGGGGCATACGGTGACCAGTGCGAGAAATGCGGAAGCACGCTGAGTCCGGAAGAACTGATCGATCCGAAATCCAAGCTGAGCGGAGCCCAGCCGATAAAGAAGAAGACAAAGCACTGGTATCTGCCGCTGGACCGCTACGAGCCTTGGCTCAGGGATTGGATCCTCGAACAGCACAAGGAATGGCGTTCCAATGTATATGGCCAATGCAAGTCCTGGCTGGACGGTGGCCTGCAGCCGCGTGCTGTCAGCCGCGACCTCGACTGGGGTGTTCCCGTCCCGGTGGAAGGTGCTGAAGGAAAGGTACTTTACGTATGGTTCGACGCCCCTATCGGCTATATATCCAATACGCAGGAACTCCTTCCTGAGAGCTGGGAGAAATGGTGGAAGGACAAGGACACCCGCCTGATCCATTTCATCGGCAAGGACAACATCGTATTCCACTGCATAGTGTTCCCGTCGATGCTCAAGGCCGAAGGCAGCTACATCCTTCCGGACAACGTTCCTTCCAACGAATTCCTCAACCTCGAAGGAGACAAGATCTCCACTTCCCGCAACTGGGCGGTATGGCTCAACGAATATGTTGATGATTTCCCGGGGCAGGAAGACGTGCTGAGGTACGTGCTCTGCGCAAATGCTCCGGAGACCAAGGACAACGACTTCACCTGGAAGGATTTCCAGCAGAGGAACAACAGCGAGCTCGTCGCCATATTCGGGAACTTCGTCAACAGGGCCGTGGTCCTTACGCACAAGTACTTCGGAGGGAAAGTCCCTGCCGATCTCAAGCCGGAACCAATTGATTCCGAGACGCTTGCACAGATTCCGGCGCTCAAGGAAAGCCTTGAGGCAAACATCGGGACATTCCATTTCCGCGAAGCGCTGAAAGATGCTATGAGCATCGCCAGGGTCGGCAACAAGTACATTTCGGACACCGAGCCTTGGAAAGTCGCGAAGACAGATATGGACCGTACGGCTTCTATCCTGTACACCTCGCTGCAGATATGCTCCGACCTTGCGATAGCTTTCGAACCGTTCACTCCTTTCGCTGCCGAGAAGCTGCGCAAGATGCTCGGAATCGGCATCGAGGCCGGAACAGACCACCGCAAGGGCGAAGGCACCCCTACAGTCAACTTCTTCAAGGAAGGTGAATCCAGGGCTCTCCATACGGTTCCTTCCTGCGGATGCAAATCCGCCGGCGAACCTGTGGTTTCCTGGACTGACCTCGGGAAGACCGACATCATCAAGCCCGGCCATCAGATCGGTGAGGCGGAACTCCTATTCAGCAAGGTGGAAGATTCCGTAGTCGAAGCCCAGGTAGCGAAGCTCCAGGCCACCAAGGAAGCCAATGCAGCGGCAGCGAAGGATGCCGAGGCTAAGGAAGCGGCAAGCCATATCGCCGAGCCGAAGCCGGAGGTCACTTTCGACGATTTCGGCAAGATGGACATCCGCACGGCTACCGTCCTCGCCGCAGAAAGGGTTCCGAAGACCGACAAACTCCTCAAACTGAGCATAGATACCGGAATCGACAGGAGAACGATCGTTTCCGGAATAGCCGATTATTATTCTCCGGAAGATATGGTCGGGAAGCAGATCTGCATCCTGGCGAACCTGCAGCCGAAGGTAATACGCGGAATCGAATCCCGCGGAATGATCCTGATGGCCAAGCAGGGCGATGGCAAGATGCGCTTCATCACCCCTCAGGAGGTCCTAATAAACGGCGCCGTAATCAACTAATCCATAATTAAGTAAGACAATGACCAGGAATATTCTGAAACTTGCTCTCGCCGCCGCACTGGTCGTAGTGGGCTGCACCCCGAAGAGCACAGTCCTGACCAAGTCCGGACTCGACCCGAAAGACTTCGAATCTGAAAGGAACGGAAAACCTACCGCCCTTTATACTCTTACCAACGAGGCAGGAATGGAAGTCTGCATCACCAATTTCGGAGGCAGGCTCGTATCGGTTATGGTTCCCGACAGGGACGGAGAATTCAAGGATGTGATACTCGGATTCGACAACATCAAGGACTACTTCCCGGAGAACAACCAGACCGACTTCGGAGCCTCGATCGGCCGTTATGCCAACCGTATCAAGGATGGCAGGTTCACCTTGGACGGAGTCGAATACCAATTGCCTCAGAACAATTACGGCCATTGCCTGCACGGCGGTCCCGAAGGTTGGCAGTACCAGGTCTATGACGTACTGGAAGTCGACTCAAGCCATCTGAAGCTTGAAATGGTGTCCCCGGACGGAAATTCAGGCTTCCCTGGAAAGGTTACCGCGCACGTTACATTCACCCTCACCGAGGACAACAAGATCGACATCCGATACGACGCAGTCACCGATGCTCCGACCATCATCAATATGACTAACCACGCCTATTTCAACCTGTCGGGCGACCCTGCGAACCACAGCATCTGCGAAGATTCCCTCCGCATCAATGCCGTCGAATACACCCCGGTCGATTCGACGTTTATGACTTCGGGCGAGATAGTCTCCGTCAAGGGAAGTCCTATGGATTTCACAAAGATGACCCTCATCGGAGAGAGGATCGATGCCGACTTCGACCAGCTCCGCAACGGAAAGGGATACGACCACAACTGGGTGCTCGACACCAAGGGGGATGATTCCGTAGCCGCGGTCGAACTATTTTGCCCGGCAACCGGCATCCTTCTTCAGGAATACACTGATGAACCGGGTGTACAGGTATATTCTGGTAATTTCCTCGACGGTACCGTGACGGGCAAGAAAGGTGTCGTGTACGGCCTCCGAACCGCTATCTGCCTTGAATCCCAGAAGTATCCCGACACTCCGAACAAGCCTCAGTGGCCGTCAGCGGTGCTCAGGCCTGGGGAAACGTACCGGAGCCACTGCGTATTCGCTTTTTCAGTGAGATAAGCATCTTCTGAATCTTGACCATCTCCGTCATCACTTCGATTTCCTTTCCGGAATCGGAGATGGCCTGTGCCTTGTTGAGCTCGACCTTCAACCCACTCAGCCAGTCTTCCAGGCGGCAGGACTGATAGACCAGGATCGCCTTCGGGACGTACTTCGTAAGCCAGGAGATTTTCGACATCATCGAATCTCGCAAGTTCTTGACCGTAAGGTCGTATTGCTCTTCGGTCGACAGCTGAGCGGCGATGTATGCCGTGGTCCTGTCGGCCCCGTCGAGCATCTTCTTCACTATCTCTTCCTGGAAAAAGCCTTCGTCATACTTTTCCGAATAAAAGTCGTACACCGCCTTGTAAGCCGGATTGACGAATTCAGTGTTGTCCGCGTCAAGGGCCTGGTCTATGAACTCGAACACCGTCTGCCGGTCCTCCTCGGATTCGGTGAAGAATTCCGAATCGCTCTGGAACTCGAGCACCGTGGTTCCATATGTAAGGATGAAGGCCAGCAGGTCCCGTTCCGCCTTCCCCATTATATGGTTGGTTTCCAGGACTTCCAGTCCGGTCGGGGCAGGCTGGGCAAGTGCCCGGTCAGGCTCCTTGGCCTGTTGCGTGGAAGCGGAAACCGTGCGGGCCTGAGACACTATTGTCTTTGACCTTGTGGAAGATATCCGCTCCTCCAGGGCCTCCCTGCGGATGTCGAACTTCTGGCTCAGGAAGGAGATATAGGAATCCCGCTTGACGGCATCAGGGATGTCCGCGACCGTGTCCGCGATGTCGTTGATTACGTTCGCACGTTTCAGCGGATCCCCATCGGTTCCTTCCATCAGCAGCGAACTCTTGAAGTCCACGAAATCCTTCTCGTTCTCCTGCAGGAATGCCTTGACTTCCGCCAAGCCGTGTTTCCTTGAATATGAATCGGGATCGTCTCCGTCAGGCAGGAGGACTACACTCACGTTCATCCCCTGCTTCAGGAACATACCTATTCCGCGCAGGGCGGCGTGTATTCCGGCAGGGTCACCGTCGTACATTATAGTCACGTTATCGGTAAAGCGCCTGATCAGACGTATCTGCCCTTCAGTAAGCGCCGTCCCGCTGGAAGCCACGACATTGGTTATGCCGAGCTGGTGCATCGAGAGCACGTCCAGATAGCCCTCGACCAGATAGCATTTGTTTTCCCTGGAGATCGAAGTCTTCGCGAACCAGATGCCGTACAGCGACTGATTCTTAACGTATATGGCTGATTCCTTGGAATTTACATATTTAGCATAAGGCTTTCCTTCGACTTTGGACTTGAGGGTTCTGGCACCGAAGGCGATAACCCTTCCGCTCACCGAGTGTATAGGGAACGTAACCCTTTCCACAAACCTGTCGTGAAGGTCGGGACTGTCGTCGTACTTGGTGCACAGACCGGTTTCGAGGAGGTATTCGTCCTTGAATCCTTTGGCCTTGGCGGCATCGGTGAAAGAATGACGGTCCGACGGAGCCCATCCGAGGCCGTACTTTTCGATGGTCTCATCCTCGAGACCCCTCATATGGAAGTACGCCAGGCCGACAGCCTTGCCCTCACCCTCCCTGAGTCTTTCCTGGAAGAAGGATCCGGCATATTCAGAAACCAGGAGCAGGCTCTCGTTCCTTTGCCTGCCGGCGATCTGCTCGGCAGTCTCCTCTTCCTCTTCTATCTCTATGTCGTACTTCCTGGCCAGATACCTGAGGGCATCCGGATATGACATATGCTCGTGGTCCATCACGAAGCCGACCGCAGAACCGCCCTTGTGGCAGCCGAAGCAGTAATATATCCCCTTGGCGGGCACGACGTGGAAAGACGGGGTCTTCTCGTTATGGAACGGACAGCATCCCCACCAGTCGGACCCACGCTTCGTGAGTTTCACGAAGTCGCCTACCACTTCCTCGATTCTGGCAGTATCGAGAATCCTCTGGACCGTTTCCTGCGTGATCATTCCCCTGGTTCGTCAACCTTTTCGAATTCCACTTCCTTGGCGTCCCCGATACCGGAGGCGTCGATTTGGCCTGCAGGTGTTTCAGGTGCCTCTTCCGGCTTTGGCCCGAAGCGGATTTCATATTCCTTCCTGGCCTTGCCGATCTTGTAGGTGGATATGATTTCGGATACTCCGTAAAGGATCATAAACAGTCCGGCGATTACGCTCATAACCTTGATGGTCAGAGGGTTGAACAGCAGGAAGGCACCTCCGACAATGGCGCAGACCGACAGGATCAGGGAGGAGAACCCCGACCCGAGCATCGAAAGAGTGCCGGCAAGGGCGAGGAGCTGGATGGCCCCGAACAAGATCAAGGCTATTCCTATCAGATAGACGATGATCCCGGCGATCCACTGCGGGTTGAAGAACAGCAGGAGGCCCATGAGGATGTCCAGGCAAGCGTTGATAACCAGCATCTGGCACATTCCTTGCTCCTTGTTCTTCTTGATTCCGTACACCAGGGACACCAGGCCAGCCACTACCAGGAGGGCGGCGATTATCTTGACCACCGTTGTCGGGGCATTGTTCCCGAAAACCAGGACCAGGCCTATCCCGATGGCGGCGGCAGCCCTGACAAGGCTGCTGAACTTTGTTTTATAACCGAACGTGATCATATATTCCAACAATTGCAAGATTTACAAAAATAAGAAAAATTGCTATATTCGTGAATATGTTTTTTGATACGCACAACCATAGCCAATTCTCGTTTGACGGACAGAAAACCTCGGTTGAAAATAGTGTGAAGTCTGCGGTAGAAAAAGGGCTGGGAGGCATCTGCTTCACCGACCATTGTGATTTCTACGTTCCGGAAATAAAGGAAAAGACCGGGCCAGCTACAGCAGAAGTGTTCGACGTGGGCGCTCAGCAAGCCGAGATAGACCGTGTCGGAGAAATGGTAGCGGAAGGAGCCTTCGGAAAGGCTGCCGCCAAGAAGTTCAGGGTACTCAAGGGAATAGAGATCGGACTCGGGGAGAACAACCGGGAGCTTGACCGCAACCTGCTCGGCGCCCAGCACTTCGACCAGGTGACGGCGTCAGTGCATTATCTGGAGGACACCGATCCTTATTACGGGCACTACTACAAGGGCAAGAACTGGAAGGAGGCGTACGGCCGGTACCTGGAGACTCTGCTGAGGGAAATGAAATGGCTGGGCGACTTCGATGTGATGGGGCATTTCGACTATGTGGTCCGCTATGCACCCTACCCGAAGGAAAGCATCCTGTACAAGGATTTCCCGGGACTGATGGACGAGATACTCCGATATCTTGCCGAGAACGGGAAAGGGTTGGAGATCAACACCAAGTCATACAGACAATATGGTCTCAGGACCCCTGTCCTGGACCGTGACATCCTGGTCCGCTACCTCGAACTCGGAGGAGAGATCATATGCCTGGGTTCGGATTCTCACGAGCCGCAGCAGGTCGGAACCAAGTTCGAGTACTATGCGCAGTTCGTCAAGATGTTCGGCTTCCGCAGGCTCGGCCATTTCGAGGGAAGGAAGCTCAAGATGGTGACAATCTGAGGATTATAAATAAAAACGAGAAACCATATGAAAAAGTTATTGTGGAAATTGATACTTTCCTGCCTGCTTCTTCCGCTCTTCGGCATCAGCGCATATGCACAGCTGGATGCGGCCACGATGGCCAAGCGTCAAGCCCGCAAGAACCTTGTGGTCCGCGAGTGGAACACCGATGCCAAGACACAGAGCAAATGGCTGGACAGGATTACCACTTACGACGACCAGGGCCGGAAGATCGAAGAGATAGAATACACCAGGTACGGCCAGAAATGGCGCGAGACGTTCGAGTACGGAGCCAACGGAAAGATAAGCAAGAACATCGTCTACAACGAGAAGAACAAGCCGAGTGCGATACGTAAGTACGAGTACAACTCCGACGGGACCAAGAAGAAGCAATACAACTATGCCCCGAACGGCAAATTGCAGACGGTGAAGGTATTCGAGTATACTGTTCAGGAGTGAGATGGACGATGTCTTCAGTAACTCCGGAGTGATAGCCTCGATGGAGGCCATATCCTTGGAAGAGATGGATGCGGTCAAGCTTATGAACCGCATCGACACCAAGTATGTCACTACCGAAGGGACGGCATTGAAGATATTCAGGGACGCGGCAGCGAAGGGTTACCGCGCCTGCGAAATAGAAGGCGAGAGGGTAACTTCCTATCACTCGATGTATTATGACACTCCCGACCTGGAGATGTTCCGCATCCACCGGTCAGGACGCAAGGTTAGGCAGAAGATCAGGGTGAGGACGTACCGGATCACCGGGATGACCTTTCTGGAAATCAAGAGGAAGAACAACAAGGGCAGGACGAAGAAGAAGAGGATGAGGCTGCCGGAAGGGTATTCCCTGAACGATGGCTGGTCGAAGGAGCCTGAGGAATTCGTAGGAAGGGAATCCTGGTACAGGCTTAAGGATGTCTCCCCTGCCTGCACGACGGATTTCAAAAGGGTGACTCTGGTGAACAAGGAAAGGACCGAAAGGATTACGTTCGACTCTTCGCTGGAGTTCAAGAACCCACGGACGGGACGGGAAGCGGAACTGGAAGATGCCGTGATCATAGAGCTTAAGCAGGACGGAAGGGCGGACTCCACGATGAGACGCATCCTGCTCGAACACAGGGTCCACCCTCTCAGGGTAAGCAAGTATTGCACGGGCACCGTACTGACCGACCCTACTGTCCATCCTGGCAGGTTCAAGGAGAAAATCAGAGGAATGGAAAAAATAACCGGAAATAAAATAAGTCGCTGATTATGAGAATATTATTAAAGATATTCATCGCTCTGTCGCTGTTTTCTACTGCTTCTTTCCTGGCATCTGCCCAGACTGACAGCACAGCGGTGGCCGATGAATTCACGGGAGCTGAATTCGATCCCGAAATAGCAGCGGAGAACGGCTACGAAGTAACCATTGACGAGGCCGGAAACTACAAGGTCAAATCCACTGCGTCCGCAGTCTGGGAGGCAATCCTTGGGCTCTTGAAGCTCTTCCTGTTCAACCTTGCCGTTAGTTTCATCATCGTCCAGTTCTTCTACTATCCGAAGAGCCGCAGGGCTGATTATTACTTCACCTTTATGGTGTTCTCCTCGGCTATGTTCCTGCTCCTCTTCGTGATGAACAACCTCAGCCTGCAGATCGGATTCACAATCGGCCTTTTCGCCATATTCGGAATGATCCGGTACAGGACAGAGACCGTCCCTGTCAGGGAGATGACATACCTGTTCATCATCATAGCCGTATCCGTGATCAACGGTATAGGCGCTGACATCCCGTTCGGAGAACTAGTCGCTGCCAACGTATTGATTATACTCCTGATCTGGGTGCTGGAGTCCAAGGGTGTCATCGGAAGGCGGACTTCCACCAAGCTGGTCATCTACGACAAGATAGACCTGATCGTGCCGGAAAGGCGGGCTGAACTGGTCGCCGACCTTGAGAAAAGGACCGGAATGAAGGTCAGGGACATCCAGCTCGGACAGATAGACTTCCTGAAGGACACCGCCTGGCTGAAGGTGACCTATGAACTCGAGAACGGACAGGACGGCTCGCTGGACGGACTGAGGAGGACCAAAGATTTCGAACAGATATGACGCTGAAGAAAAGAGAGAATCTTGTCTACCTGATAATTTGGACCATCTTGTTCCTGCTTCCCTTGACGAGATGGCTCCAGGAAGACATAACCTTGCCATCTAAAGATATATGGAGCATCATAATCCGTTCGTGGCAGTACTTATTGCCTCTACTCATCCTGTTCCTTATCCATAACCTGCTGATCCTTCCTTTACTCAACAGGAAAGGCCAGACCGGCAAGTACCACATTCTGACTGTATTGTTGATCCTTGTATTCTCTGCCGGCACCATAGCCTTTCATCAGAAGTATAAACCACCCAAGACGGAAAGGAGACCTCCAACTGAGAGTACCGTTGCAGGCAAACCTGTCAAACCTCCCGTCAAGCCTCTTTCTCCCGAAGTAACAGCCATTCTGGCAGAGTTGCTGGTAATTGGGACCAATCTGGCCATATCGGTGAATTTCAAATCGATACGCGCAGAGAAGGAAATAAAGGATCTGGAAAAGGAGAAATTGGAAGCCCAGCTGAAGTACCTCAATTACCAGATCAATCCCCACTTCTTTATGAATACGCTGAACAACATCCACGCGTTGGTCGATATCGACCCGGAAGAGGCCAAGGGCAGCATCGTCAAGTTCTCAGGACTGATGCGTTATTTGCTGTACGAAGGAGACAAACCTACCATCCCCCTGAAAAAGGAAATCGATTTCCTGAACCAATATATATCCCTGATGAAGCTCAGATACGATGATTCCGTCAATGTGTCCTTTTCCGTTCCAGAAGAGGTTCCCGAGATGGAAGTCCCTGCCCTGCTATTCATTTCTTTCGTGGAAAACGCATTCAAGCACGGAATCTCCTACCAGCACGAGAGCTTCATAGACATATCCCTTGAGCTCCAAGGTGAAAGGCTTCTTTTCAACTGCCGCAATTCGTGTCCGGAAGAAAGGAATATCGACAAGGAGGGCGGTATCGGTATAAGCAATTCTCAAAGACGCCTCGCACTCATCTACGGGGATGACTACAAGATGGACATAGTCAACAGGGACAACGTTTACTCAGTCTCGGTCGACCTCCCGCAAGCAATCAAACAAGTTTAAATGATATGATACGCTGCATTGCAATAGATGATGAGCCTCTGGCTCTCAAGCAACTGGAATTCTACATAAGCAAGGTCGATTTCCTCGAACTGGAAGCCGCGTGCCACAGCGCGGTCGATGCTTCGAAGGTTCTCGACAGCCAACCGGCAGATGTCTTGTTCTGTGACATCAATATGCCCGACCTGGACGGGATGAGTTTCGTCAAATCACTGGCAAGCCAGCCTATGGTCGTATTCACCACTGCATATTCCGAATATGCGGTGGAGGGTTTCAAGGTCGATGCGATTACCTGCTCAAGCCTTTCGGATTCAACGAATTCGAAAAAGCCGCCCTCAAGGTGAAGCGGTTGTACGACCTGGAGAACAAGGAGGAAGTCTCCATACTGGACTATGATGATTCAGTGTACGTAAAGACAGATTACAAGACCGTCCGGGTAGAGGTGAGCAGCATCATCTATATCGAAGGGATGAGCGAATACGTCAAGATAATCACTGAAAACCAGAAGGATCCGGTAATCGCCTTGCTCAGTATGAAGAAACTTGAGGAAAAGCTTCCGGGGAACAGATTCCTGAGGGTGCACAAGTCATTCATAATCAACCTGAGCAAGATCACCCAAGTGTCCAAGGGGCACGTCCGGATGCAGGACGGATCCAGCATCCCCATTGGGGAAAGCTACAGGGATTCCCTGCTTTCCTCAATAGCAAATCGCTGGCTAAATAGGGTCAGGACGCAATCTCGCAGAGGAACTTTATGCGGACCAGGCGGATCTCGAACTCTTCATAGTCGGGACCCAGAATCTTCATTGCGTCTTCCACTGAATCCGAAGTCGCCTCGCTCTTGAAATATTCATATATATCCTCGACCACGTCGTCGTCGATTACCTGGCGGATGTAGTAATTGAGGTCCAGCTTGGTACCCGAAGAAACAATCACTTCTATCTCGTCCAGGAGCTCGTCGAGGTCCATCCCGCGGGCATCCGCGATGTCCTCCAGCGACAGTCTCCTGTCGACGCTCTGGATGATGTATATCTTGTTAGCCGATTTGGTCGGAGCCGATTTCACCACGAAGTCTTCAGGCCTGGTGATGTCGTTCTCTTCGACGTAACGATGGATTAGTTCGATGAATTCCTTTCCGTACTTCCGGGCTTTCCCCTCACCGACGCCCTGGCAGTTGTGCAGCTCCTCGAAAGTGATAGGATACTGGATGGACATATCCTCCAGGGCTGGATCGCCGAAGATGATCCACGGCTGCAGGTTCAGTTTCCTGGACATATCCTTGCGCAGGCTCTTGAGCATCGAGAAGAGGGTCGCGTCGCCTCCCCCGCCCTTCATAGCAGCCTTGTCGTTGGCCAAGTCCTCGTCATCCTCGTCATCGGAGCCCTTTCCAAGGAATATCCGGTCTTCCACCAGGCGTATCTCGTAAGGGTCCTCGTAGAACTTCTCTCCCTTGTCCGTAACGTAGAGCAGGCCGTAGGTCTCTATCTCCTTGTCCAGCAGATGGAGCAGCAGTCCTTGATGGATCACTACGCTCCAGAACTTCTCGCTGTGGTCCTTACCTGCTCCGAAGAGTGGCAGCGAGTCGTGTTTGTAAGACTTGATCATCGCGTTCGAATGCCCTGAAAGGACCATCGAAAGATGTTCTATCTTGAAATGCTCGGGAAGCGACTTGATAAGGCGTATCACAAGGCACATTTCCTTCCGCCCGTCGAAAGTAGGCTTAGGATTCAGGCAATTGTCGCACATACCGCAGTTGTCCTTCGGATAGTCTTCCCCGAAATAGTTCAGCAGCATCTTGCGGCGGCACTGGTTCGTCTCCGCGTAGGCGACGGTCTCCATAAGGAGCTGCCGGCCTATCTCCTGCTCAGACACTGGCTTGCCCTGCATAAACTTCTCGAGCTTCAGGATATCCTTGTAGCTGTAGTAGGTTATGCATTCGGCATTCTCTCCGTCCCTGCCCGCACGGCCGGTCTCCTGATAGTAGCCCTCGATGCTCTTGGGGATGTCGTAGTGGATCACGAAACGTACGTCAGGCTTGTCTATGCCCATACCGAACGCGATGGTGGCGACTATCACGTCCACGTCCTCCATCAAGAAACGATCCTGGTTCTCCGCCCTGGTCCTGGCATCCAGGCCGGCGTGGTAAGGAAGAACTTTTATACCGTTGATATTCAATAGATTGGCAATCTCCTCCACCTTCTTCCTGCTGAGACAGTAGATTATGCCCGACTTGCCCGGATTCTGCTTGATGTACCGGATTATGTCCTTCTCGGGATCGACCTTGTCCCTGACCTCGTAACACAGGTTCGGCCGGTTGAAAGAAGATTTGAACACCGTAGCGTCCATTATTCCCAGATTCTTCTGGATATCGTTCTGGACCTTAGGGGTGGCGGTAGCGGTAAGGGCGATTATCGGAGCTCTGCCGATGGTCCGCACCATATCCCTTATCCTCCTGTATTCAGGCCTGAAATCGTGTCCCCATTCGGAGATGCAATGAGCCTCGTCAACCGCATAGAAGGAGATGTTCACCTCCCGGAGCAATCCCACGTTCTCTTCTTTGGTAAGGGATTCGGGAGCAACATAAAGCAACTTGGTGACTCCGGAAAGGAGGTCCTTCCGTACTTCCTGTATCTGGGCCTTGTTGAGGGACGAGTTGAGGAAGTGGGCTATGCCGTTCTGCTCCTCAACGAACCCCCGGATAACATCCACCTGGTTCTTCATCAAGGCGATGAGGGGAGAAATGACTATCGCGGTCCCGGGCATCACCAAGGCAGGCAGCTGGAAGCACAGCGACTTACCGCCTCCGGTAGGCATAAGGACGAAAGTGTCCTTGCCATCCAGCAGGTTGTGGATAATTGCTTCCTGGTCGCCCTTGAAGGCATCGAACCCGAAGAATTCCTTGAGTTTGGCGTACAGTACAGCGGGATCGGTAGTCATAGTGTTAGAGATTACAACACTAAATATAGTGAATCTTTTCCGAATAGCAAACTAAGTTGACCTCTAAATATTTGTAAAATAATGTAAAAGTCAAGAAAAATTACGATATTTGCGGGACTTTTGGCAACTTATAAAATCATTAATAATTATGAAGTCTATCAAATTGTTCGCTGCAGCTGCAATCCTTTTCGCAGCAGTTGCTTGTAACTCCAACAAGCCTGCCGGCAATGCCGACGGCGCAGACAGCACCGGTGTAGCACAGGTCGAGAATCCTGTCAACGCCAAGGAACTCCTCCCATCCAAGGCTGAAATCGACTCCGTGAGCTACCTGATGGGTATCAATTTCGGTTCCATGATCAAGAACTACAACATGGGTGACCTCAACTTCAACGAGCTCAAGAAGGGTATCAACGATTTCGTAAACGCCAAGGGTAACCAGCGTGACACCGACTTCGTAAAGCAGTTCAAGATCAACCCTGAGGAAATGAACCGCATCATCAGTGCATTCATCGAGAAGAGGGGCGCTTACACTGCCGCCGTCAATAAGGAAGCTGAAGACAAGTTCCTTGCTGAAAACGCAAAGAAGGCAGGCGTCGAGACCAGCCCTACCGGTCTGCAGTACACCATTTCCGAGCCAGGTTCAGAAGACAAGCCGGGTCCTAAGGACACCGTATTCGTACACTACAAGCTCTCCCTCAAGGACGGAACCGTCCTCGAAGAGGTAGCTCCTGAGCAGCCTTCTACAAGGCTCACCCTTGACAGGGTCATCCCTGCTTGGACCGAGGGTCTCCAGCTTCTCGGCCAGGGTGGCAAGGCTGTCCTCTATGTTCCTTCCAAGCTTGGTTACGGCGAGAGAGGTTCCAACGGCATCGAGCCTAACACTCCGCTTGTATTCGACATCCAGCTTGACTCCATCCGTCACTTTGTCGAGCCTGTAGAGGCCGCAAAATAATAACTGCTTCAGGCAGCACCATAAAGCCTGCCGCGCGCACCTGCGTACGGCAGGCTTCCTTTATTTCGAAGACAATCAATATTCAGTCAAGATGGCAGCACTCGAATTGGAAGGCAAGATAAAGCAGAAACTCTCCCGTCAGAGCGGACAGAGTTCCCGCGGAGCTTGGGAGAAGCAGGAATTCATTCTCGAATACCAGGATGGCAATTACCCTGCCGACGTGATGGTCACGGCATTCGGAAGCGACAAGGTGGCGGACCTGAACCGCTATCAGGTAGGAGACGCCGTAAAGGTTTCCTTCAACCTCAGGGCGAGGGAATACAACGGACGCTGGTACAACGACGTAAGGCTCTGGAAGATATCTCCTGCCGGCCAGAACACGGCCGCACATGCTCCTGCACCGCAGGCTCCTGCACCGAGCATAGATGATATGCCGGCTGATATACCCGAGAACGACCTCCCGTTCTGACGGGATCAGAGGTCGATCCAGCGGATGTCCGGGTCGCGGCGCCACCAAGTCAGCTGGCGCTTGGCATAATGGCGGGTATTCAGCTGGATCAGACGGACCGCTTCCTCAAGGGAGCATTCCCCGTCGATATACTTGAACATCTCCTTGTAACCCACCGTCTGCAAAGCCTGGCGGTCGCGGTAAGGAATCAAGGTGCGGACTTCATCTTCGAGGCCCGCATCTATCATTTTCAGCACCCGCCTGTTTATACGTGAATACAGTTCTTCGCGCGGACGCTGCAGCCCCACCTTTTCTATTATGAAAGGACGGGACCTCAGGGTGCCTGTCTTGTATGAAGAGAAAGGTTTCCCGGTCAGGAGGCAGACTTCAAGGGCACGGATCACACGCTGGCTGTTCTTGACATCTATCCTGGAATATGTCAGCGGATCCTTCTGCCGCAGTTCTTCCGCAAGCACGTCAACCCCTTCTTCTGCCAGGCGGTCCCACAGTTCCTTCCTGAGTCCCGGCTCACCGTCCGGAAGGTCGTCCAGGCCCTTGCACACCGCATCTATGTAGAACATCGATCCACCTGTCATCACCAGGGTATCGTGACCTTCGTCGAACAGTTTCCCGATGAGGGAGATGGCATCCTGCTCGTAATCGCCTGCTGTATAGGCATCTGTAAGGGGGACGGTCTGGATGAAATAATGCTTCACGGCGGCGAGCTGTGAAGCGTCCGGCACCGCAGTGCCGATAGTCATATCCTTGAAAATCTGGCGGGAGTCGCAGGAGATTACCGGCGAACCATATTCCAGAGCCTTCCCGATGCTGAGGTCTGTCTTCCCTACAGCAGTCGGCCCGAGGATTATCAGGAGCCGGCGTTCCATCGCAGGATCAGATATTCAGGTCTTCAGTGCCGTCGAAGACTTCCTTCCCGTCTTCATCGTCGTCATCCTCTTCGTCCTCATCGCCTCCGTCATCTGCTCCGTCTGAGAAATCCTCGTCGGTGAGAGATCCCCAGTCAGGCTTCTGGCCGGGCAGGTGCCGCTGGGAGTCAGGAAGGTCCTCGAACGCAACGTAACCGTTCTCGAATTCGACCGGATTCGGACCTTTCACCTCGACTATGACCGGAGAGCAGGCCGGTTTCTCGACCACGCCTTCGAATGTTATGATTACGCTCTTCCTGTTAGGGACGTCATAGAAGTAGCGGAAAGACACTATTCCGGATTCGATCGCCTGGTCGACAGTAACCTTGTCTACCGTGCCGGATCCGAGATCGAAAAGTCCGTAACGGGCCACAACGCCACCGTCACAATCGAAGGACTTGAACATAATCAACTGATCCTGCGGGAATTCCATATCAGCACGCATCTGCTTGTGGAAATCGTACAAAGTGGCCGCGCCACTCATCTGATAGACTCTGTAGAAACCCTTGATGCCGTCAAGGGTAACCCTGAATTGATAAACCATAAACCGACTTTGTTCAATAGCTGATTCAAATTTACAAAAATTAATGAGCCGTTGCAAATTTATGTTAAAAACACTAATTTCGTGGTAATAGAATGGACACACCGGAAAACATCATCAGGGATACCTACAAGAGCATTCCAGGCTCAGCCGAAGGGCTGTTCAAGGACAATGGCAGCCGCTTCATATCATTTGCCTTTCCTGTCGAGACGGAGGAAGAAGTGAAGGATATCGTCAGCCGGCTCAAGAAGGAATACCACGATGCCCGCCACCACTGCTATGCCTACAGGCTCGGATATACCGGCGACCGGTTCAGGGCCAACGACGACGGCGAACCTTCCGGCTCGGCCGGCAGGCCTATCCTGGGCCAGATCGACTCCAGGGGCCTGAGTGACGTCCTGGTCGTGGTGGTCCGGTATTTCGGCGGCATCAAGCTCGGGATCCCAGGATTGATCCGCGCCTACAAGACTTCCACCGCAGATGCCTTGGACAAGGCCGGTGTCTCGGACAAGACGGCCGGCAGCACCTACAGGCTGACTTTCTCCTACGATGTCCTTCCCCAGGTGATGAAGATACTCAAGGATATGGACCTCAAGCAGAAGAACCAGGATTTCGGCACCGAGTGCACTCTAGACACCTGGGTACGTCTCTCTTCTGAAAATGATTTAACGACCAAACTCTCCAACATCAACGTCTTATGCCAAAAAGTCTGATTTCCATCCAGGACTTCACGAAAGAAGAAATGCTCCATATCCTGGACGTAGCCCGCGAGTTCGAAGACAACCGTGAGCAGAACTTCCTCACCGGCAAGGTCATAGCCTGCCTGTTCTTCGAACCTTCCACAAGGACCAGGCTGTCTTTCGAAGCTGCAGTCAACAGGCTCGGAGCAAGGGTCATCGGCTTCCCTGACAACCGCAATACAAGCCAGACCAAGGGAGAGACCTTGGAGGATACCATACGGATAGTCTCGAATTACGTGGATATGATAGTGATGAGACATCCGATGGCAGGAGCGGCGGACATTGCTGCTTCGGTCGCCACCGTCCCGGTCATCAACGCCGGCGACGGGGCCAACCAGCATCCTACCCAGACACTCCTGGACCTTTACGCTATCCGCAAGACTCAGGGACATCTTGAGAGACTGAACGTAAACCTGGTCGGTGACTTGAAGTACGGCCGGGCCGTCCATTCCCTCGTGGACGCCCTGAGCTTCTTCAATCCGCGTTTCATGTTCACTTCCCCACAAGAGCTGACCATACCTCGGAAATATCTGGAAATGCTTGATATCAAGGGTATTCCATATTGCGAGACCGAGCACATCGAAGACGGTCTGAGCGACTGCGACATCCTTTATATGACCAGGGTCCAGCAGGAAAGGTTCCCTGACGTCGAAGAATATGAGAAGGTGAAGGATGTCTATCGTCTCGAGGCTTCGATGCTGGACAATGTCAAGCCGGGAATGAAGATCCTGCATCCGCTTCCGAGGGTCAACGAGATAGCGACCGATGTGGACTCCACTCCGTATGCATACTACTTCCAGCAGGCCGGAGGCGGAATGTATGTCCGCATGGCTATAATTTCATACCTTCTCGGTTACAGATAATATTTGCTTTATAGTTTTACTTTATCTATATTTACCGACCGTTTGGTTTTGATTTAAAACTTAAAATAACAACAATAATTAATAACAGTAATCCTATGGGTAAAGTTCACGTTTTCAATGCAGGCCCTTGCCTTCTTCCGCAGGTGGTCTATGACAATTCTATCGAGGCTATCAAGGACTTCAAGGGGACTGGCGTTTCCGTCCTCAGTATATCTCACCGTACTCCCGGCTGGGACGAGACGATGGATGAATGCCGCGCACTCTGGAGGGAACTCCTCCACATCCCGGACACCCACGAGGTAGTTTTCCTTGGAGGCGGAGCATCTCTCCAGTTCCTCTATGTCGCGATGAACTACCTTGAGAAGAAGGCCGGCTATCTCGAGACCGGAGTCTGGGCGAAGAAGGCCCTCAAGGAAGCCAAGGGACTCGGAGAGTCACAGGGCGCAGTAGCCTATGCCCTCGCAAGTTCGGCAGACAGAAACTACTCCTATATTCCGAAGGGATACGAGATTCCTGCAGACTTGGACTATTTCCATATCACCACGAACAACACCATCTACGGAACCGAGATCAAGGAAGACTATGACTGCCCTTGCCCTCTGATCGCCGATATGTCCTCCGACATTATGAGCCGTCCGGTCGATGTTTCCAAGTACGACCTCATCTACGGAGGCGCCCAGAAGAACGTAGGTCCTGCTGGCGTCATATTCGCCATCATCAAGAAGGATTCCCTCGGCAGGGTCAGCCGCTATATCCCTACGATGCTCGACTACCGCACCCACCTCGACAAACTTTCTATGTTCAACACTCCTCCGGTGTTCTCCATCTTCGTAATGAACGAAACCCTGAAGTGGATTAAGTCTATGGGTGGCGTGGAAGCCATCGCAAAGATCGACAACGAGAAGGCCGACCTGCTCTACGGCGAGATCGACCGCAACCCTCTGTTCGTCGGTACGGCCGCCAAGGAAGACCGTTCGATTATGAACGTATGCTTCGTGATGGCTCCTGGTTTCGAGAATCTCCAGGACGAATTCATGGCCTTCTCCAAGGCACACAACATCATCGGCATCAAGGGACACCGTTCTGTCGGTGGATTCAGGGCCTCCCTCTACAACGCCTGCTCGATGGAAGACGTCCAGGCTCTCGTAGATTGTATGAAGGAATTCGAGGAACTCAAGAAATAACTGAATATGAAAGTATTAGTAGCAACACAGAAGCCTTTTTCCGCGGCTGCGGTAGCCGGGATAAAGGAGATAGTCGAGGGTGCCGGACACGAGTTCGCCGCTCTTGAGAAATATGCCGATGCTTCAGAGCTTGTCGCCGCTGTCGCTGACGCCGATGCTCTCATCATCCGCTCCGACAAAGTCACTCCGGAAGTCCTCGATGCAGCAAAGAAACTGAAGATCGTAGTCCGTGCAGGTGCCGGATTCGACAACGTCAACCTCGAGGCCGCGACCGCTCACAACGTGGTAGTGATGAATACCCCGGGCCAGAACTCCAACGCTGTCGCAGAGCTTGCGGTTGCAATGATGATCTATATGTGCCGCAACCAGTTCACCCCTGCCACGGGATGCGAGGTACAGGGCAAGAAGCTCGGTATCCAGGCATTCGGCAACGTAGGACGCCTGGTAGGCAAGAAGGCCGAAGCTCTCGGAATGAGCGTGATGGCCATCGATCCATTCATCCCGACCGAGAAGATCCGCGAGGCAGGAGCCGAGCCGGCTGAGTCACTGGAAGCCCTTTACGGCTCCTGCGACTTCGTCTCCATCCATATTCCTGCAACTCCTCAGACAATAGGTTCCATCGGTTACGATCTCATAACCAGGATGCCTAAGGGAGCCTGCCTGGTCAACACCGCCCGCAAGGAGGTCATCGACGAGGCCGGACTGGAGAAAGCCCTCGAGGATCGCCCTGACCTGAAATACATCTCCGACGTGATGCCTGACAACTACGAGGCCCTCAAGGAGAAATTCGGTCTGCGAGTATTCTCAACCCCGAAGAAGATGGGTGCCCAGACAGCAGAGGCCAATATGAACGCCGGTCTTGCGGCTGCACGCCAGATAGTCGACTATTTCGCCACAGGCAACACCAGATTCCAAGTCAACAAGTAATGGTACGAGTAAAACCGTTTGCGGCGATTCGTCCGCCGAAAGACATAGTCGCCGAGGTCGCAGCACCTCCGTATGATGTATTGAATTCAGTCGAGGCCAAGAAGATGGCCGGTGAGAAATCCCTCCTCCACATCACGAAGCCGGAGATCGACTTCGACCCTATCCTCGAAGACCACGACCCGCTTGTCTATGACAAGGCCGTCTGCAATTTCAAGGAGTGGCAGGCCAAGGGATGGCTCAAGCGAGATGCCAAGGAATGCTATTATGTGTATGCCCAGACGATGGAAGGCAGAACTCAGTACGGTCTCGTCCTCTGCGCCCACACGGATGACTACGCCTCCGGCAAGATCAAGAAGCACGAGCTGACCCGCAAGGACAAGGAAGACGACCGTATGGTCCACGTCCGCATCCAGAACGCCAACATCGAGCCTGTTTTCTTCGCTTACAAGGACAACGACATCCTCAACAAGATAGTCGCACAGACAGTGACCATGGCTCCCGAATATGACTTCATCGACGAAAACAACTTCGGGCACAAGTTCTGGGTTATCGACGACGACAAGACCATAGACCAGATCACCAGGCTCTTCACCAACGACGTGGACGCTTTCTACGTGGCGGACGGACATCACCGCACCGCTGCAGCAGCAAGGGTAGGTGCAGAGAAAAAGGCGCAGAACCCTAACCATACAGGTGACGAGGAATACAACTTCTTCATGGCCGTCGCCTTCCCTGACAGCCAGCTCAAGATACTGGATTACAACCGCGTGGTCAAGGACCTGAACGGGATGTCTTCGGAGGAGTTCCTGAAAGCTCTCGGAAAGGATTTCACCGTGAAGGAAGAAGGAACTGAAATTTACCATCCGGACCATCTCCACAATTTCTCGATGTACCTGGACGGGAAGTGGTATTTCCTGGAAGCTCTTCCGGGAAGATATGACGACAAGGATCCGATCGGGGTCCTAGACGTTACCATCCTTTCCAGTCTCGTCCTCGACAAGCTCCTTGGTATCAAGGACTTGCGTACGGACAAGAGGATCGACTTCGTTGGTGGTATAAGAGGCCTCGGCGAACTGTCGGCCCGTGTCGATTCCGGCGAGATGAAGGTCGCCTTCGCGCTCTATCCGGTTTCGATGAAGCAGCTCATCGACATCGCGGACACCGGCAACATAATGCCGCCGAAGACCACCTGGTTCGAGCCTAAGCTCCGTTCCGGACTATTCATCCATTCACTGGACTAACCGTTACCATTATATCCAGATTAGTATCGACAAGAGGATGACCGACAAGTCAATTCGACTCAAGGTCATCCTCTTCATCTATTGGGAGAAGACGGAGAGTATAGCAGTATTCGGGGAGAAGGTGGAGCCGGAGCGGGTGAAGGCTCCCATATCATATGCATTCCACTCTTCGTTCTTTCCGTGTTTCTTGACAGTTTTGGAATATACCGCAGGTTTCCAGGTACCGTCCACTTCGGGTTCCCAGTAAAAGATTCCGGCGCAGACTCCCGGACCAAGAGCCTTGACAGCATCGTAGAATGCCGAAGAACACTGCCAGGCCTGGGAATCCTTCTGCTTCACTCCGAATTCGGATACGACTACCTTGACTCCGAACTTGGAAGACAGCTTCTTGATATTCGCAATGGCGGAGGAGTTCACGGAAGACCAGTCCCCGTTTCCTTCAGACATCGGATAGTGTGAAAGGGCTATCATATCGAACTTCCCGCCGGCAGCTTTCAGCTTGGTGAACCACCATTCGTTGTCCTCGTATGCGTGGTTCAGGTGAGGCATCACGTAAGCATCGGGAAACACAGCCTTGGCGGCATTGTAGCCTGACATATAAAGGGTCTCGAAGTTGTTCCACCCGCCAGGGATGTCACCCGAGGAAGTCCAAAGCTGGCCTGCCGGCCATAGCATACCGTTCCTTGTCTCGTTGCCGATCTGGATCCACTGAAGAGATACACCAGCATCCTTCAAGGCTTTGAGGACTTCCGTCGTATGGGAAGAAACCTTGTCTGTAAAGTCCATCGCAGTTTGGCCGGACCAGGAAGCAGGAATATCCTGATGAGAAGGGTCGGCGAAGAAGTCGCTATAATGGAAATCGATCATCACGGCCATACCGGCAGCGGCAGCCCTCTTGGCCATAGCCACCACGTCATCCTTGCCGCTCCAACCGTTGGCATCCAGCGGAGCCACCCAGACGCGGAGCCTGACGGAATTCATCCCCAGATTCTTCAGGACGGAGAATATCTCTGTGCCACCCTTGGAATCAGAGAACTTCATTCCGGCTTTCTCCATCTCGGACACCCAGCCTACGTCAGCTCCTTTGGCAAAAGAAACCTCCGGCACAGGATTTACCTTCGGCTCCGGCTGCGGGCCGTCACCGTTCTCGGAACCGCCGCAGCTGCACAGCAATGCGTAAACAGCGAATGCAGCGAATATCGATAGGAGCCTATTCATCTATGTGCCTCACTTCAGGGAAAAGGCCGAAGAGTTCAGCATCGATCCTGTCCGTGATCGTCTGGAAATCCTCCGGACGGTTTTCGAATTTCACCTTGTCCACATCCACGATGAGGAGATGGCCATCATATTCCTTGATCCAGTCCTCGTAGCGCTTGTTCAGTCCGGTCAGGTAGTCTATCCTTATGCTGCTCTCATATTCCCTGCCCCTCTTCTGGATCTGCGCGACCAGGTTCGGGATGGAAGAACGGAGATATATCAGCAGGTCCGGCTTGCTGACCAGGGACATCATAAGGTCGAAAAGGTCGGAATAGTTCTCGAAGTCACGGGTGCTCATAAGGCCCATCGCGTGAAGGTTCGGAGCGAATATCCTCGCGTCTTCGTAGATGGTCCGGTCCTGGATGATGATATCGTCACAACGGGATATATCCACTACATCCTTGAACCTTTTGTTCAGGAAATAAATCTGGAGGTTGAAAGACCAACGCTCCATATCCGCATAGAAATCAGAGAGATAGGGGTTGAAGTCGACCGACTCGAATTTGGGCGTCCACCCGTAATGGGCGGCCAGCATCTTCGTCAGGGTGGTCTTGCCACTGCCTATGTTGCCTGCTATCGCGATATGCATAACTGTTATTGTTTTATATTGTTGTCAATTGGGAAAAGGCCGTAGAGCTCCGCGTCTATCTTGTCGGTAATGACGGCGAAATCCTCCGGACGGTTTTCAAAGTCGAGATTGTCCTTCTCGATAGTCAGCACCCTGCCTTTGTATTCGGCTATCCATTTGTCGTAGCGTTCGTTCAGGCCTGCTAGATAGTCCAGGCCGATGCTCTGCTCGTAGTCACGCCCACGTTTCTGGATCTGAGCCACGAGGTGCGGGATGGAACACTTCAGGTATATCAGGAGGTCCGGCTGGCCGGCCATAGCCGACATCACCCCGAAAAGGTCCATATAGGTCTCGTAGTCCCTCTTGGAGAGGTTACCCATAGCATAGTTGTTAGCCACGAATATGTATACACCTTCGAAGAGGGTCCTGTCTTGGATAATGACGTCGTTGCTCTTGGATATGGCCAGGACATCCTTGAACCTTTGCGCCAGGAAATAAGTCTCGAGATTGTACGACCACCTCGGAATATCCTTGTAATAATCTTCGAGGTACGGGTTGTACGTAACCGACTCGAACTTCGGCGTCCATCCGTAGTGGTCCGCCAGCATCCTGGTCAGGGTGGTCTTGCCGCAACCTATGTTTCCTGCTATTCCTATATGCATCTTACGGGAGTATTTCTGTTTCAGGTTCGTTGAAAGGCTGGAGGAAAGGATTGTGGGTCCGCTCGTCAGCTATGCTGGTCATCCCTCCGTGGCCCGGAAGGACGTCTATGTCGCCCGGAAGCCCCATAAGCTTGTCCATCACGCTCACTATCTCCTGGTCGTAGTCCCCTCCCATATGGTCGGTCCTGCCGATGGTTCCAGCAAAGAGGGTGTCTCCGGAAAGCATTACCTTGTCAGTCGAATCGAGGAAACACACGCTTCCGGGAGTATGCCCGGGCGTCCATATTACCTTGAACGGGGAATCGGGAAGGGCATCCAGGACTTCTCCGTCCTCGAGGTCGAGCGTCTTGAAAGAACTGTCGGGCGCATCCAGGAGCACGCTTGCCGCAAAAATGTGGTCGTTCTCGAGTATGACCTTGTCGTCCGGGTGCATCCGGACAGGGGTGGAATACTCACGGACTATCCGGGCGACACCGTAAACGTGGTCGAAATGGCCGTGAGTAAGCCATATCTCCTTCGGCTTGAGCTGCTTGTCGCTGATGTACGAGAACAGGCTGTCACTTTCTTCGTCAGTATAGGGACTCGGATCGACCAAGATGCATTCTCCCGCCCGGTTCCACATCAGATAGGTGTTCTCACGGAAAGGATTGAAGCAAAAAGCCTTTATGTTGATCTCGTGCATTACTACAAATTTACTGAATAATTCGGTAAATCAAAGCACGTCCCTGAGGTACGGACCGGTGACTGATTCCGGGTCGGCGGCCAGCTGCTCCGGGGTCCCCCTGGCAATTATGCGGCCACCCTTCGCTCCACCGTCAGGACCCATATCGAAGATGTAGTCTACACTCTTGAGGATGTCCAGGTTGTGCTCTATGATGATCACTGTATTGCCCTGGTCCACAAGCTGCTGGAGGACTCCCAGCAGGATCTTGATATCTTCGAAATGAAGGCCGGTGGTCGGTTCGTCCAGGATATACAGGGTATTGCCGGTCGCTCTCCGGAAGAGTTCTGCGGCAAGTTTCATCCTCTGCGACTCGCCGCCGGAAAGGGTCACGGCGGACTGTCCGAGATGGATATATCCAAGCCCCACGTCCACCAGGGCCTTGAGCTTCTGCGCTATCTTCGGGATAGGCTTGAAGAACTCATATGCCTCGCTGACAGGCATTTCCAGGACGTCGTTGATATTCTTTCCCTTGTAGCGGACCGCAAGGGTATCTTCCTTGTACCTGCGCCCGCGGCATTCTTCGCAGACCACGTTGACGGACGGCAGGAAGTTCATCTCTATCACCTTGATGCCGGCTCCGTTGCAAGCCTCGCATCTGCCTCCCGGAACATTGAAGGAGAACCTGCCCGCCTTGAATCCCCTGACCTTGGCATCCGGAGTGTCTTCGAACAAGCTGCGGATATCGTTGAACACCCCTGTGAAGGTGGCCGGGTTGGAACGCGGAGACCGCCCGATGGGACTCTGGTCTATCTCTATGAGCTTGTCGATATTCTCGATCCCCACTACCGAGTCATAAGGAAGGGGGCGTATCTTGGAACGGTAGAACTTGTTCTTGAGGACAGGCATAAGGGTCTCGTTGACAAGCGAAGACTTGCCGCTGCCGCTGACTCCAGCCACGCCTATGAAACACCCGAGAGGAAAATCCACGTCGACATCCTTGAGATTGTTGCCACGCGCGCCCCTTATTCCCAGGGTCAAACCGTTGCCGCGCCGGCGGACGGAAGGGACCGGAATGGATTTCCTACCCTGGAGGTAATCCAGGGTAAGGGATTCTCCGAATATGCAGTGCCGCGCCTCACCTATCGGAATCTTCGGAGATTCCATATCGTATTTCAAAAGAGCCTTCAGAGGAGCGTTCAGGCAAATCCTGCCTCCTTCTTCTCCGGCACCCGGGCCTACATCCACCAGCCAGTCCGCGTTCATCATAGTCTCCAAGTCGTGCTCGACCACCATCACGGAATTGCCTTCGTCGCGAAGCTCCTTCAAGGAGGAGATCAATTTGCGGTTGTCCCTCTGGTGCAAGCCTATGGAAGGCTCGTCCAGGATGTATAGCACGTTCACCAGCTTCGAACCTATCTGGGTGGCAAGGCGGATACGCTGGCTTTCTCCACCGGAAAGCGAGGCTGTAGGACGGTTGAGGGAGAGATAGTCCAAGCCCACGTTGAGCATAAAGCGGACGCGGTCTCCCAGCTCCTTGAGAATATCCCTCGCTATGCTGTTCTCCCTGGTGTTCAGCTTTGTAGGCAGGCTTTCCAACCACTTCCCAAGCTCGGTCATCTCCATAGCGGCGACATCGGATATGGTCTTGCCGTCGATCTTGAAGCACTTGGTGTTCTCATTGAGACGCGTTCCGTGGCAGACCGGGCACTCGACCTTGTCGTCTATGTCATCCACTATGCCGCTGAATGACACCATCTCCGACAGGTTGCCTTCCCCCACCCTGAAGAGTTCATCGCTTCCGAATATGATATGGGAAACGGCCTCGTCCGGGATAGATGCTATCGGGTCGAACAATGAGAATCCGTATTTCCTGGCGATGGAACGGATGACGTCGAACTTCCTGGTCTCCCGTATCCTTCCCAGCGGGATGATGCCTCCGTCGGCTATCGACACGCTCCTGTCAGGGATTATGGTATCGATATTGACATCCACGATCATTCCAAGTCCCTTGCAGTGTGGGCAGTAACCTTCGGGAGAGTTGAAAGAGAAGGAATGCGGCGCAGGTTCCTGCAAAGACAAACCCGAATCCGGGTCCACGAGATGTTTCGAGAAATGCTCCAAAGTGTCGCCTCCTGCTTCCAGCATAGCCACGGAACCCTTTCCAAGGTTCAGGGCTGTCATCACGGAGTCCCTGATCCTTTTCTGGTCCCCCTCCGAAGGCTTGAGCTTATCCACCACAAGTTCGATATAATGGCCCTTGTAACGGTCCAGGGCCTCGACTTCGTTCAGCGGATGTATTTCCCCGTCAATCCTGACTTCGGTGTATCCACGCCTCCTAAGCTGGTCGAAAAGCTCCCTGTAATGACCTTTGCGGCCCCTGATGAGCGGAGCCAGGAGATAGCATTTCCTGCCCTTGTAGCCTTCCATTATCAAGTCCACGATCTGCTCGTCCGTGTACCTGACCATTTCCTTTCCCGTCACCGGGGAATATGCCCTGGAAGCCCTGGCATAAAGGAGCCTGAGGAAATCGAATATCTCCGTGATGGTGCCGACGGTGGAGCGGGGGTTGTTGCCCGTGGTCTTCTGCTCGATAGCGATGATAGGACTGAGTCCTTCGATGCTTTCGACTTCCGGCTTCTCGAGCACCCCCATAAAATGCTTCGCATACGTGGATAGCGTGTCCATATACCTCCTCTGGCCCTCCGCATAGATGGTATCGAAGGCCAGTGAAGACTTCCCGCTGCCGCTGAGACCGGTAACCACGACGAAAGAGTCCCTCGGAATGTCCAAGCTGACCCCTTTCAGGTTATGCGCCCTCGCACCACGGATTTCAATATATTCCTTTTTCCCAGGCATATCAGAAACGACACACAAAGATAATAAAAAAGAGGCTGACCTTTCCGGCCAGCCTCGATATATTCAGTGACTGTCTTACCAGGCGAGAGCCGAGGCTCCGAGGATGGCAGCGTCTGATTCCTTGAGGGAGGAATATACGAGTTTCACCTTGCCGCGCCACAAAGGCAGGACATTCGCATTCATCGACCTTTCAATCGGTTCGGTCAGGAACTCCTTGCTGCGGGCAAGGCCTCCGAAGAGGACTATGGCCTCAGGAGCGGAGAAAGCGATGAAATCGGCACAGGCGGCTCCCAGCAGGGTGCCGGTATAGTCGAAGAGCTTCTTTGCGAGTGCGTCGCCTTCCTTGGCAGCATCGTAGATATCCTTGGAAGTGATGACGTCGAGGCTGCGCAGGAGCGAAGGCTCATCGGTCATATCCAGCCACTCACGGGCAGTCCTGGCCATACCGATAGCGGAGCAGTAGGCCTCGAGGCAACCGGTCTTGCCGCAATTGCACAAGCGGCCGTTATGCCTGACGATGGAAGTATGACCGAGCTCGCCAGCAAAACCATCGTGACCGTAAACTATCTCGCCATTGATGACGATTCCGCTTCCTACACCTGTCCCGAGGGTGATCATTATGAAATTCTTCATTCCCCTGGCGGCTCCGTAAGTCATCTCGCCCATAGCAGCGGCATTGGCGTCGTTGGTCAGGGAAACAGGGATTCCTCCCATCGCTTCCTTGAGCATTGCAGCGAAGTGCAGGGAGCCCGTACGTCCCCAGGAAAGGTTGACGGCATTCTCGATGTCTCCGGTGTAGTAATTGGCGTTAGGAGCACCTACACCGATTCCTCGGATTGCTCCCTCCGCTCCGGCTTCCGCGATGATCTTCTTCAGCGCGGCCGCCAGTTCGGCGATATATGGTTCTACGGTGTCATACGTATCGGTGCGGATGACTGTCTGGGCAATGACGGTACCGCGGGCGTCCACGACGCCGCATTTGGTGGTCTGTCCACCTACGTCGATTCCTATTACGAGATTCTGCTCCATATCCATCTTACTCTACGACGATGTCTTTGTTGACGTTCTTGGATCCGGAGACGGCATAGTAGACCAGATAAGCCAGGCAGGCGATCAGCAGCCAGTAGCTCTGGAGAGAACCTACGTGGTCAGCAAGGAGATTCTGGAAGAACGGGATGATTCCGCCACCGCAGACAAGTGCCATGAAGATACCCGAAGCAGGAGCGGTGTACTTGCCGAGTCCCTCGACAGCGAGGTTGAAGATGGCTCCCCACATAATGGAGGTGCAAAGGCCGCAAAGGAGTATGAATACGAGTCCGAGAGGCAGGGTCTTTCCGAAGAGGGTGACCTTGGCGGTCTCAGGGACGAATATCACGCAGACCAGGAAGAGGATTGCAACCAGGGAGGTCCACAGAAGCATATTCTTGCTGCTGATCTTGGCTCCGAAGGATGCACCGAACAGACGGCCGATAAGCATACAGAGCCAGTACCCACCGATCATCGTTCCTGCGAGTGCAGGTCCGACCCAGTCGATTCCCGAATAGAATACGTTGGCGGTGTTAGGAATACCAACCTCAATACCGACATAGAAGAAGATGGCGATTGCGCCGAGGAGGAAGTGACGGAAGGAAAGCGGTCCGTGAGGATCCTTCACCGCGGTTCCCGCGAGACGGGCAGCCTTCTCCTCCGCTGTCTCCATATGAGGTTCAGGGATATTCGTAAGGAGGATAACCACGAAAGCGATGGCGAAGATAGCCATTGCGATGATCATCACAGGAGCGGCCTTGGCGACGGTAGCGTTCTGGATGCTGCCGCCTACGAGCCAACCGACAAGGATAGGAGCGAGGGTTGCACCGATGGAGTTGCAGGAGCCACCCCACTGGATCAGCTGGTTACCCTTGTTGCCACCGCCACCCAGGGTGTTGAGCATAGGGTTGACGACGATGTTGAGCATGCACATCGAGAAACCTGCGATGAATGCGCCGAGCACATATACAGGGAAGGACTCGGCATAGCCGGAAAGGAACTGCACGCCCACTCCGATGAAACCGACAATTACAGCGAGCAGGGATGTGAACTTGTAACCCTTCCTCTTGAGGATAAGACCTGCAGGAATACCCATACAAGCGTAGGCGATGAAGTTCGCAAGTGTTCCGAGCTGGGACATAGCCTTGGAAGCTCCGAACTGGTTGGTGACGACAACGCCCATCGATCCCGCGAGATTGGTGACGAACGCAATCATAAAGAAAAGCGCGAACATCACGATGATTACCGGGAGATTAGAATTTTTGTTTCCCATTTGATTCTAGTATTAAATTATGTTTGTGAATATCAGTCGTAGGTATATCCTTACAAATTTAATAAAAAATCTGTTTATGTCAATCCTTCCAGCGAAGGGACACGATGCCCTTTGCAGGGACTCCGCAGTTGACGGAGTGGGACTGGGTCGTGAATACAAGCTGCTGTCCGGTGGCCGTTTCGTTCAGGATGACGACCCCGTACGAACCGTCCGTATTCCTGTACACCTGGTAAGTCAGTCCGGGTGCGGTGTACCCGCTGGTCCCCACCCTGACGGCGCCCGGGCGTATGACCTTGGAACAATGCGCTATGTTGTAGTAATGGGTATACGGCTCCAGCTTTACGTGGTTGGCTGAAGCGACCGTGACCGCGCCCCAGCAGGTCGTGCAGGAACCATTGGCCTTGGTATACGGGCCGTTCCTGTCATCCAGCATCAGGTTCCACAGCGTCACTCCCTTCCCATTCCTGGAGAGAGTGCCCAGGAATATATCCCTGAAGTCGTTGACCAGGCAGTTCGCGAAATCGTAGTTCCACGTTCCTATCGAGGCTTCCGTGAAATATATCT
Organism: uncultured Bacteroidales bacterium; assembly: GCA_905235085.1. Taxonomy (GTDB): domain Bacteria; phylum Bacteroidota; class Bacteroidia; order Bacteroidales; family UBA932; genus Cryptobacteroides. The sequence goes on from CAJOKD010000023.1 coordinate 32,258, forward strand.
CCTTGTCCGGAGCATCCCTCACTATCCGGTCAAGTTCGGAGACGTGCCCGCCGTAGTTGTGCCAAGCCGATCCGGCGATGTACGATGACGCCTCGGCATCCTGGTAGACCTTGAGCGGATACTGAGCCTGGTCTCCCATATTGTCGTAATTGTAATTATGGTCGAATATGAGGATCTTGGTGGACAGGCCGGCAGACTTGAGGGCCGGACCGAGAACCTTGACGAAGTCGCGACAGTCCGTCCAATACATCAGCATCGACATCGAGTTGCCTGCGTTCAGAGGCTCGTTCTGAGGAGTGACCGCAGCCACATCCACACCCTGGCCCTTCATATACTGGATCCATTTGACGAAATAAGCCGCATAATCCCCGTAATGCTCCGGAGCAAGCCGCCCGCCGGTCCAGCTGAAATGGGCCGCCCCGGACAGCTTCGCGTCAGTCTTCATCCAGCGAGGCGCCGTCCACGGGGAGCCGATGACCTTCAGGCCCGGATTGATCGAGTATATCTCTTTCAGGACCGGAATGACATATTTGACGTCCATAGGATGCGGAGCGAAATTGTCTATGCCCTCGGTGTCGCACCAGGTGAAACGGCCGTCCTCAGACAGACCGCTCTCTCCGTAATCCCAGGAGAAGTCACAGCCACCGATTGCCACCCTGACCAAGCTGCAACCTATTCCGTCCTCAGGATCGAATACTTGGCGGAGGAATTCCGTGCGCGCATCGCCCGGCATCTTCAGGATGTTGTAGCAGGATGATACGGTCAGGGCGGCTCCGAAGCCGTCGACGGCCTGATAAGTGTCACCCGTTATCTTCACCACATATTGAGGAGCGGTACCAGGTTTCGCGAATGAATAGGTTGTCTCCTCGAACAGTTTGAGTTTGTCAGCGGTGGTGGTGTACTGGAAAACATCCTTGGTTTCCTCGGGCGGCGTGACCGGCTCATCCGGTTTGTCCTTCCCTTTTTCACTACAGGCACATCCACAAATAAGGATTCCTGTGATAATGTATTTCAATGCATTGCCCATATCGCTACAATATAGGAATTTTTTACATAAAGGCCGCCGCTTTCCCAAAAGCGACAGCCTGTTGTATATAAAACGAACTTAACAAATAGACAACAAAAAGAACTTTTGTTTGTCCAAGAGCAAAGATATTAAGTATTTTGTTAAATACAAGGCTTTTTGTGAAATATTTAAAACGATTTGAAAATATAATTGTTTACTTATTGTTTCAATATTCTTAAAAATTATAAGGGAATCAACCATTCCGGTACTCGCTCGGGGTCATCCCGGTGTGAGCCTTGAAGAACTTGTAGAAGACGGACGGATTCGGGAAATGAAGCTTATAGACTATTTCCTTGATGGTGAGATCCGTGTACTTGAGCATGTTCTTGGCTTCAAGGACCACGAAAGAATCGATCCAGTCCGGACCGGAGCGGCCGCTCGCCTGCTTGATCAGCTTGGACAGGTACTTTGGGGTCAGGCCGAGACGGCCGGCATAGAAAGACATGCTCCGTTCGGTGTTGTGATATTCAGTCACCAGGGACATGAAATGCTCGAACAGCATCTTGACCCTGGTGGCGGACGGACTTGAAGCGACCTCCCCGCCCATCTTGACCAGATTGGCTTCCAGCAGTCCTGCCAGCAGGTAGAACAGAGAGGCTATCAGGGAGCCGACCGCATCCTTCTTGCCATGGATTCCCGATTCCACCACATCCCGGAGGAGATCCAGGTACTTGTCACAATAAGTAATGTCTTTCTCCTCGATTTTGAGGCAAGGGTCGGAGAGCAGGGTCAGCCGCCTGTCGTCAAACACCTTCTTGAAGTTGAAGCCGATTTCGGAAAGATATTCCTTGGATATCGCCATCACCAGGAATTCCATCTGCTCCGGATTCTCCGGTGCTTCCGCAACCCTGATGATGTTCCCCGGGGTACCTATGAATGCCCAGTGACTGCCGACCTTGTAGGTTCGCAGGTTGACCTCGATTTCCAATTCCCCGGACTTGCAGAATATGGCAATGTAGGCATCGCTCCTGCACGGGTACTGAAACGCGCGTAACTTGTCAGAGTACTTGACAGGTACAATGAAGAAATCATTGCCTATCCGGCACCCTCCTTCGAAAGGGATGAGCTTGAGCATCTGCTCGAGACCTATGTTTTGTAAAGATTGAGGCATGGACAAAGATAAAATAATAAGGATAAATTTCAAAATTTCGTAAAATTCGACCTTTTGACAATCTATTTCCCATTTAAGCCTTTTTTAAAGTAAAATAAGGCAACTTTTTTGCAGTTGACGCTACGCTTTGTCGATTAATTGAAAACAATGATTATATGAAGAAAAACATCATCACGACCTGCATGATTGCCATTCTAGCAGTAATTCCGGCAGGACTGAATGCCCAAAGGATCCTGACACTGGATGAGTGCCGGGAGATGGCGATAAGCAGCAACAAGGCCCTGCAGCAGGCAGGCACCAAGGTTGAAATGGCCGGATACGACCGTAAGATCGCATTCGCCAACTATCTGCCAAACATCTCCGCCACAGGAGCTTACATGTACAACCCCAATGACGTGTCACTCATCAGCGACGCAGCATCCGGGAGGCTGACAACAGCAGGTAGTACCCTGCACGGGATGGTCCAGCAGACAGAACAAGGCATGATGGCCGACATCACCGCCTACATGCAGCAGCTGGCAGCTGCCGCGATGCAGGGAGACGCATCCGCCGCAGCTCAGCTCGCCAAGTATCAGGGAATAATGCAGGATCCTCTGTTCCAGTCACTTCTGACTAAACTTTCAGCCACTGACTACTCCGCTACAATCAACGCGATAGGACAGGAAATAGACGACGCCTTGCACCCGGACCTCCAGAACATATTCGCAGGTGCCGTCACCGTGCAGCAGCCATTGTTCACTGGCGGCAAGATCGTGGCGGCCAACAAGATTGCCAGATTGGCAGAAGAACTGTCAGAGACCCAGTACGACCAGCAGTACCAGCAAGTGGTTGTGGATGTCGAGGAAGCCTACTGGCAGATCGTGTCCATCGCAAGCAAGGAAAAACTCTCGGAATCTTACGCGGAGCTGCTCCACAACATGCAGCACGATGTGGAACTGGCCGTGGAAGAAGGTGTGTCCACCGAATCCGACGCCCTGCAGATCAGGGTCAAGGCCAACGAAGCGGATGTCCTCAAGACCAAGGCCGAGAATGGACTGACTCTGGCCAGGATGCTCCTTTGCAAGCAGATCGGACTCCCTCTCGATTCAGACATCAAACTGGCCGACGAAGAACTTGAATCGGTGCCGGTGCCCCAGATAGCTGCCGAAAAGAGCATGGAAGACATCTATGCCGACAGGCCGGAAATCAAGAGCCTGGACCTCGCCTCAAGGATATATGACGGGAAGGTGCAGGTCGCCAGGGCGGACATGATGCCGAAAGTGGCTGCGATGGGTGGATACATGATGTCCAACCCAAGCCTGAAGAACGGTTTCGAGAACAACTGGAACGGCTACTGGGGCGTGGGCGTCGTGGTGAACTTACCCATATTCCACGGCTTCGAAGCCCTCAACAAGACCAGGAAGGCCAAGGCCGAAGCCACTCTCTACAGGTCGCAGCTTGAGGATGCGAAAGACCTTGTCAACCTCCAGGTAACCCAGCTTCGCAAGCAAGAATTGGAGGCCTTGGAGAAACTCTCGACCGCAAGGAACAACCTCGAAAGCGCAGAGGAGAACCTCCGTACCGCCACCATCGGCTACAATGAAGGAGTGATCAACGCCAACACCGCGCTTTCAGCCCACACAGGCTGGCTCCAGGCCCACTCGGAATACATCGATGCAGGAATAGAACTCCAGATGCTCTCTTCAAAGCTCAACAAGGCGGAAGGCAACATCCACGGACAATCATACAGATAATCATAAAAAACGCATAATCATGGAAAAGGGAAAGAAAAACTACAACCTGGTCATAGGAATAGTTGCACTGATAGCAATCATCCTGGTCATCGCCATCATCGGATACTTCGTGTCCAAGCCAAAGCCGCTGGTAATCCAGGGTGAAGCAGAAGCGAGCGAGTACCGCGTCTCCGGAAAGGTTCCCGGAAGGATCGAGGAGATGTTCGTGAAGGAAGGCCAGGAAGTCCACAAGGGCGACACCATCGCCTTCATCGACTCTCCTGAGGTCAGGGCTAAACTCACCCAGGCCAACGCAGCCAGGAGTGCAGCCGCAGCACAGAGCAGCAAGGCTAGGAACGGGGCGCGCAGCGAACAGATCCAGGGAGCCTACCAGCTCTGGCAGCAGGCCATAGTCCAGGAGGACGTGATGAAAAAGTCCCTGGACAGGGTGCAGAAGCTTTATGAGCAGAAGGTGGTTGCCGCCCAGAAATATGACGAGACCAAGGCCCAGTACGATGCAGCCGTAGCCCAGACGAAGGCAGCCAAGAGCCAGTACGACATGGCCCTGAACGGAGCACGTTCCGAGGACAAAGCCGCGGCCCAGGCACTCGTTGCCCAGGCGAACGGAGCGGTCCAGGAGGTGGAATCCTATCTAGGAGAGCTGTACCTGACCTCCCCTGCAAACGGAATCATCTCTGCGACGTATCCAAAGGTCGGAGAACTCGTCGGCCAGGGTTCCCCGGTGGCAAGCGTCCTGGACCTCAACGACATCTGGTTCACCTTCAATGTGCGTGAGGACTATCTTCACGGCCTGAAGCAGGGCGACGGCATCACCGTCATCGTGCCTGCCCTGGAGGGAAAGGAAATCGCAGCCACCATAAGCTACATCGCAGTAAGGGAGTCCTATGCAACATGGAAGGCCACCAAGGAAACCGGGATGTACGATGCCAAGACATTCGAGGTCAGGGCGGTTCCTTCAGGGAACGCCGAAGGAATCCTGCCTGGGATGACGGTAATAATGAAACAATAAAAGCAAGGATCCGGAAATGAAAGAATGGAAAAGGATAAGTGCGGTCGCACGCCGGGAACTCAGGATTATCAGGAACAGGCCCCTGTACCTGGTGGGTTCCATCGGCGTGATAACCTTCTGCACCATATTCTTCCTCACATTCCTGAAAGGCGGACTGCCTCACGACATCCCGATAGGGCTGGTGGACGAGGACTACTCTACGACTTCCAGGAATTTCAGCCAGCAGCTTGACGCCACCCAGCTCGGGAAGGTAGTCCACTACGACTCCTTCGCCGAAGCCAGGGAGGACATGACGAGCGGGAAGATCTCGGCTGTCTGCGTCATCCCGAAGGGGATGAACGATGACATCCAGGCTTTCCGCCAGCCGAAGATCTCATTCTACATCAACGGCTTGTACTTCGTAAGCGGAGCCCTGGCATGGAAGGACCTGCTCACCATGGTCAACCTTACCAACGGCGCCGTCCAGAGGCAGGTGTTCAGGGCGAAGGGATACAACGACGAGCAGATCATGGGAATGATCCGGCCGATCGACATCGACACGCACCAGATAGGCAACGTCACGACAAACTACAACTACTACCTGACCGGCACCCTGCTGCCTGCTATTCTGGAGATGATCATAATCATCGTCCTGATCTACTCACTGGGCACCGAGCTCAAGTACGGGACTTCAAGGCACCTCTTGAATAAGGCAGGGAACTCGATCACTACGGCCCTCACTGGGAAACTGACGGTCTGGACATTGATATTCAGCGCAATAGGCTTAATACTCATACTGCTCTTGTACCACTGGATGCATTTCCCGATGGCAGGCAGCATATTCAACATGTTCATTGCCATGTTCCTGCTGGTCCTCGCCAGCGAGGCGGTAGCCATATTCATACTTGAAATGATTCCTGTGCCGAGGCTCGCCCTTTCGATCGGGGCCCTGTACAGCGTGCTGGGCTTCTCCCTGTCGGGATTCACACTGCCGCTGGAAGCCATGCCTCCTTACATCCAAGGCCTGGCCGTCGCCTTCCCCATCAGGCACTACTATCTCTTACTCGTGCAGGAAGCCATCTTCGGAACCGGATTCGCCGGATGGTGGAAGGAAGTTGCTTGCCTGCTTCTCTTCCTGTTCGTCCCGCTCCTGGGATTGCGCAGGCTGAAGAATGCCTACATCAACCAGAATTACCCTAAAGATTGATCCGCCATGGCTGAAAGATATGCAAAAAGATGGATTAGGGACTGGTGGAACATCTTCTGCCACGAACTTAAACAGATATTCTCCGACGGAGGAGTACTGCTTATATTCTTTGTCGCAGGACTCGCCTATCCGCTGCTGTACAATGTGGTTTACCTGAACGGAATACTCGAAGAAACCCCCGTGGCCGTAGTGGATGACGCGGACTGCGCAGAGAGCCGGAGGTACATCAGGGAAGTCGATGCTACGAGGGAGCTCAGCATAGCCGCCAAGTGCATGAACATGGACGAAGCCCGGAAGATGATGGAAGACCGCAAGGTCAACGCTATCATCTATTTTCCAAGGGATTTCGGAGACAGGCTTGCAAGGATGGAGACTGCCAAACTGTCGCTCTACTGCGACATGAGCAGTTTCATGTACTACAAGAATGCCATGATCGGGACCAACTTCGTGATGCTCCATGAAATCGGCCAGATACAGGTGGAGAGATATTCCCTTGCCGGAATGACCGCGCAGGAAGTGTCCCAGACCGTGAAGCCGATAGGCTATGACGACAACAATCCTTTCAACAGGGCCTCGAACTACAGCTTCTTCCTGATTTCGGCCATCCTGATGATCATCATCCAGCAGACTCTGTTCTACGGAATGTCCTTGCTGGTGGGGACCCAGAGAGAAAAGAATCACAGCTTCGCTTCGCTGCCCGACCAGCTGAGCGGGAATGGTGTCGGACGTGTGGTGCTGGGAAGGGGCGGAGCCTACTGGCTGCCGTACCTCGGCATCGGAATGTACATAGCATTCATAGTCCCGGCTATATTCGGAATCCCACAGAGAGGCAGCTTCGGGGAGATTCTCGCCTTGCTGCTGTTCTTCATCACTGACTGCGTGTTCTTCTCGATGACCTGGAGCACGGTGATAACCAGAAGGGAATCGGTATTCCTCCTGTTCCTTGCCATTTCTCCGATCTGCCTGTTCCTGACCGGCTGTTCATGGCCCACGGTTGCCTTCCCGAAGTTCTGGAAATTGTTCTCATATCTCTTCCCTTCCACTTTCGGTGTGCAGGGGTATATCAACCTCAGCACTGCAGGAGGCGACATCAATGCCGCCGCAATGCAGATGAAAGCCCTGGTCATGCAGACCATCGTCTATTTCTTCACTTCCTGCATCTGCATCTATGTGGAGAACTGGGTCATCCACCACAAGGAGCAGATCCAGGAGAGGAGGGAACTGATTGCAAAAAAAGCTGGCATCGACCGCGAGGAGGATGCCAGGATAATAGCTGGAGAATAAGTCTTATGCAAGCATTATCTGCCCTCCGGTGACCGGAATGGCCTGGCCGGTCTCTCCGGTCTGGTCCATGGCGTACATGATGGCTTTGCAGACATCCACCGGATTGCAGCCTTTGCGCATAGGAACCTTCGAAAGATAGAAGTCCTTTACATCCTGGACCGTCTTGGCTCCCGGAGCCTTTCCGGCCTTGAGGTACTGGATGAACAGACCCTTCTCAGGATCACTCCACAGCGGGCCGTCATAATAGTTGCCAGGGCAGATCGAGTTGACCTTGATCCGGAATGGAGCGAGTTCGAGGGCGAAGGACTGGGTCAGTCCGATTCCTCCGAACTTGCTGCCCGCATAGGCGAAGTTGGCCTTGCTGCCTGCGAGCCCGCTCTTTGAGTTGACCTGCACGATGTCGGCGAAATACTCCGGATCACGGGCCGTCTGGACCTTCATCACATGGCTTGCGATCTTCGCGCAGTAGAAATACGCCTTGTAGTTGATGTCCGTGACGAAACTGAAGTTCTCAGGAGTCATGGCCTCGAGGTCTCCCGCACGGACTACACCCGCATTGGACACGAAAGCGTCTAGGGCTCCGAAGTTGAGTACGGTCTCCCTCACAAGGTTGTTCAGGCTGTCAAGATCGGCAACGTTAGTCTTCACGAATATGGCCTTGTTGGCCTTCGCAATGGCATTGAAGCCTTCCACCGTCTTCATTCCGGTGACCTCGTTAAGGTCGGCCACCACTATGTTGGCTCCTTCCTTGAGGAGTTCGCGGGCGATCCCTTCGCCGAAGCCCTGGGCTGCACCTGTCACTATGATGGTCTTGCCCTCAACCCTTCCCCTGGAAGCGGAAGAGGCTACCTTGCGGCGGTAGTTCTCCACCTCCCAGTTGTCGATGAAAGCGATCTGACGCTTGGTCATAGGATGCTCACCGCCGAAGTTTCCGGCATAGGCGGCGACCTTCATGGCATCCATGAACACATCGGTGATGATGCCGGCGTTCTTCGAATCGTCGCCAACAGCAACCAGACCCATTCCCTTGACCAGCAGCACCTTCGGAGTGAAGCCATGCTTGAGGACATAGGCCTCGATCTTCTTCTCAGCCTGGTTCAAGAGGTCTTCCTCGCCCTTAGGGTCGATGTAGATGTATTCGCTCTTGCAATAGACGATCTCATCCGGATTGAAAGGAGACATGACCTTCTTGACGGCTTCCTTGCTTGAAAGGAAAGACTCCACCAGGGTGTTGTTGGTGACCCTCAGGGTCTTCAGTCCCCTGCCCGAGCGGCTCAGGATGGTCCTGATGGCCGGTATCGTCTCGCTCACGCAGTCGCAAACAGGAGCCTCTTCCGAAACAATACTTTCGACGTCCGTCGCCACCTTGCCGAGCTTTGCCATTATCCCGTCGTAGATGCTTACTATCTCTTCGGTAGTATCGGCACCGACGAATATACCGTGGTTCTGGAGGAATATTACCTTAGGTTCGCAGCCCTTCTCCTTACGGTAAGCCTTGATCTTGTCATATACCTTCTTGAAGAGGGTATATCCAGGGTCGGTGTAAGCCACGTAGATCGCCTCCGGGAACAATTCCGCACAGAGGGTCTCAGCCTTGGCAGAACACATCAGGCCGTTGACGAGGGTAGGATGGAGATGTACGACATACGCTGCTTCCATACAGTTGTGGAGGGATGTTTCCACGGACGGGCGCCTGTCCTTCGTCAGGCAGGCATTGGCCAGGTCGTTCTTGACCTGTGCTTCGCGCTCCGCCACGTCGGAACTGTATTTCTTTTCTCCCATCGGGTTGAGAAGGCTCCTGTCAAGCACTGCGAAGCCGTCCTCGGTGATGGTGGCAAGGGCGTGGCCGCTGGCCTTAACCCAAAGCTTGTCAGCATTCTTGAATGAGGTGTTTCCGCCTCCGGCGATCACATACCGGCCGTCCTGGCCATACTTCCTAGAAACCGCCACAAGATCTTCGATCTCTTTCATATCATCCTACTTATTAAGAGTTTCCCTGATTATCAAGTCGCCTTCCTCAACAGATTCCAAGCCTGCCTGATGGGCGATTACGGCACAGGCACCACGGTAATTGGTACGCAACAGCTTCTCGCTGAGTTCTTCCGCATCCCTGGTACGGAGCCTGATCGGTTCCATAGCAGGAGTGTTGTGCTCCGAGCCGAAGGTCACGATGAAGCCCTCGTCCTGGAGATAGTCCGAATATTCCTCAAGCACCTTGGTGGTGTTCCTGGTGGTAATGAATTCCACGGAACAGAAGCCGCGCTCGCGCAGGGTGTCCGCCGCTTTCTGGAGGTCTCCCTCGAAGTCCGTGAACTCGCCCTTAGCATTGTCGGCGAGGAACGGATAGGTAGGTATTCCTCCCGCTGCCTTGATGATGTCGCAGACGACCTCCATCGGCAGGAATGCTTTCGGATCCTCCGGAACGAATGCGGCTCCTCCGGCCTTCAGCAGCCTGCTGCGGATTTCATTCTCCACTGCAGCCTTGTTTTCAGGGTCGGACTTCAAAGGAGCACCGAATATGGTTTCATAGATTCCGCGCCTGGCATCTTCGCCCGGGAAAGCCTTATCTACGGCCAGCCTGAGCGCCTTTGCAAGATGCCTCTCACGGACAGAGCCACGTGTCAGTTCCCTGGTCACTTGCGCGAAGTCGATCCTGATTCCGGACTTTACGCCATCCAGATGGTCGTTCAGCTTGGCGCACATCTTCTCGACCTGGAGGTTGGACTCCTTCCTGACATCTTCCAGCAGCCTGGCTTCCTTTCCGGAGAGGATGACAGGATAAGCCAAACCCTTGCCGCTCAAATAGGTACGTCCCGGATTGTTCGGGTCGTTGACCCTCAGGCCGGCAGCCTGGTCCTCGCTGTTCAGGGATATGAACTCGATGTTGAACATCGGGCAGAGATCCCTTTCCGCACATCCGTCATTCCACTCCTTGTACCCGTCGAGGCTGTAGAAGTCATTTATTCCAACCACGCCTACTCCTTCAGCAGCTGCCATATCCAGAGCCTGTGCGACATCGTCGAAGGCGCTGAAAGAATATGGGGTGTGAAGATGGGCGTTAACGTCCGTTATCTTTTCCATAATCTATGATGTTTATAACAATCCTTCCGGAATGATCATCGAAATCTTACGTTCCTCTTCGTCAATGGAGAGGATCAAGTCTTCGTGAAGAGGGACCATCGCCTGACCGGTACCGGAATCTACATACAGGCAAGGATTGCCCGGGATGTCTTCGTAACCGGTTATGGAACCGACCTCCGAGCCATCCTCATCAAGAAGCGTCCAGCCCACAAGGTCTTCCACCGTGAGGGAATCATCTCCGTCTTCATAATCAAGGATGGAACTGCGAGGTGCCAGCACCGGGCGGCCGGCTATCTCTTCAGCATCCTGCAATGTCTTGACACCGGAGAGTTTCATCAAGGCTCTCGAAGTACCTCTCCGATTGAAAGATTCGATAAAAAAGGGAACCGGCAGTCCATCTAATTCGATGAACACCGGTTCCTTGAGGTTCAAGTCCTCCGGACTGATCTCGCGGAAGCCCACAAGGACTTCGCCTTCGGTACCGTTGGACTTCAGTACCCGGGCAATCTGCAGAAAATCTGAAGAAGCCCCGGACATCTGTTTAAGCCTCTGCTGGTGCTTCCGGAGCGGCCTCTTCGGCAACTTCCTCGGCAGCCTTTGCCGCAGCAGCTTCCTCAGCGGCCTTGCGCTCGGCAGCTGCAAGTTCCTCGGCCTTCTTGGCGATGGCCTCGGCCCTGTCGGCATTTACCTTCTTTTCAGCAGCGAGGGCGACTTTCTTTGCCTCCTTGGCGTCCTTTACGAGACCTTCCTTCTTGGCTTCGATCTTAGCATCCCTCTGAGCCTTCCAAGCATTCCATTTCTGATCGGCCTGCTCCTGTGTGAGGGCTCCCTTAGCGACACCGCCGTCAAGATGGTTCCTGAGGAGGACACCTTCGTAGGAAAGGATCCTGCGGGTGACGAGGGTAGGCTGTGCACCGACCTTGAGCCAAGCGAGAGCCCTCTCTGAATCGAGGACGATCGTTGCAGGGTTGGTGTTAGGGTTGTAAGAGCCGATCTGCTCGATGAAACGACCGTCGCGAGGTGCGCGAGAGTCAGCCACAACAATGTGGAAGAATGCAAAATTCTTCTTTCCGTGGCGCTGAAGTCTGATTTTAACAGCCATTGTGAATCTGTTTTTTAATTAACTAATATTAACCTTTTTGCTTTCATCCCGTGAAAGCGCACAAAGATACGAATAATAATTTATCCGCGAAAAAATTTTGGTATTTCCGGAATAATATCTATTTTTGTAATCCCGTTCGGCGGGAACATACCTGCGGTAGTGGTGAAATGGTATACACGCTACTTTGAGGGGGTAGTGGGCGCTAGCCCGTGTGAGTTCGACTCTCACCTACCGCACAAGAGACATCTTCGAAAGAGGGTGTCTCTTTTGTTTGCATATAACGAAAATTTGATTACATTTGCAATGTCATTACGGATGACTTTTAGCAAACTATGAACGGGCATCCATCCTCTAAATGGGTGCCTGTTTCTTTTTCTCTCTTGACCCTTACCGAGGGGAGGTGCTGCTCACTAGCGCTTTGTTCTACAGCTAAAAGTCTAATACGTAATGAAAAAGAGAACTCAAAGCCAAGATGTGCAAATCTCCATTAGAGTGGAGGTGGCAAAATTAGTCAAAGTGAAGGCGTATAAGCGCGTTCTCGATGGCAAAGTCGAAAAGGTAAGGGCCCACTACAGGAGATATTAGAGGTTTCCTCTGTAGTTGGTGTCTGCCTTGAGCCATAAGGCGCTACTACTCTATCCCCTCGGTTTTATAATAAATCTTTTAGCTTCCGGCAGAAGGTCGCAACCTTCCGGCCTCGACAAAAGTTCGATATTCTCAAGGATACCACACAGAAAACAGTTGATTTTTGGCGAGATTTTGGCGACATAAAATCAAGTAAAACATTATTTTGGTTATCCCACGCAGTATTTCGTAGTTTTGTGGTCTTTATATAGAATAAGCCGCGAACTATATGGACAAGCGACAACTCGTGGATGGCTGCAAACGTGGGGACTCCGCATCGGCGGAGGCCCTCTATCGGAGCTATTCCGGCAAACTTATGGGGATATGTCGGCACTACGTGGATTCCCAGGATGAGGCGGAAGACCTGTTGCATGACGCTTTTGTTGTGATCTTGTCCTCGATCGGCAGGCTGAGGAATCCGGAAAAGCTGGAAGTCTGGATGGGGGTCATCGTGAAGAACCTTGCCATCGATTATCTCAAGGAATGTCAGCAATTCACACACCCGGAGGAAGACATCGACATTGAGGATGTCCCGGAAGAGACCGTGTATCCCGTCCCGCCGTACGATGATTTGGTGGCACTGATTGACCGCCTGCCAGAACAGTATGGAAAGGTGTTCCGCCTTTCAGTGCTGAAGGGGCTCTCGCACAAGGAGATTGGGGCGCTGCTGCATATCGGAGAGAGGTCATCCTCTTCCAATCTTTTCAGGGCAAGACAGGCGCTGCAGAAGGAATTGAAACGGTACTGGCTGGCACTTCTTGCCCTGATAGCCCTCATTGTCACTCCGCTCCTGCTGCATAAAGAGACGGAGTCCTTACCGGGACAGAATGCTCCTGTGGCCATGACGCCCGCCGAAGACAGTATCCATGTGGTACTGCCGGTCGATTCATTGGTAGCGCCTGTAACTCCGACATTGATAGAAAAAACTCGGATGGCTGAAATAAGCGTTCAAAATACTACTCCTGAGTTGAACGATTCTTCCATAATACGCGAGAGGCTGACTCCTATTGACATTCGTCCCATTTCTATCCCGTCCGTTTCACTCAGAGCATCCGGACAGAAAATCAGGATCAGAAAGCAAGAGCGACAGGCGGCAGAGTTCAACCAGCCACTGCTGGCCGAAACCAGAACGACGGCGAGTAAGAATCTCCTTGGACTTCTGCCCTCCATTTCGGCACTGCCCGGCACTATTACCGGAAGCAGCCCGATTGTGATGGGGTCCGGCATCCTGGCTAACGCATCGTCCTACATACTGGCTCCTGATACAAGGGTGACTTCCTGGGATGATTTCCTCACAGCAGTACAGTCTATGGAAGGCCATTACAACACCGGCGATTCGCTCGCTTACTACAAGTCGCTCCTCCACATTGCGGAAAGGCTGGCAGTACCGGACGTATCGGATCCGAATCCGAAGCCTGTAGAGGAGAAGTCCGAATATGAAAAGCCGTTTACGCTGGGCCTCAGCGCCAATATCGGCTTGAATGACCACTGGAGCATACTCACTGGCCTGGATTATACTCGGTTGCGTTCTACACATTCCATTGGCCACGACACGTTGTATATCAAGAATCAGCAGACCATCCATTATCTGGGTGTTCCTCTCGGCCTATCCTATACGGTCTGGTCAAAGGGCAATCTAAACCTGAATGCATCTGCCTTCTGCAAGATGGAGATTCCGGTTGCTGGAATCCTTAACATTGAGCACCATAACGGAGTGGCCTACACTTATCAGAACACATTGCGGTTAAAAGCTCCGGTTCAGTGGTCTGCGGGTGCAGGCATCGGGGTTCAGTATAATCTTACCCCTTGGATGGGCCTGTATGTGGAGCCGCAGGTTCGATATTATTTCGATGCCGGAGGCCGTGTCCAGACCATCCGGCAGGTCGAGCCCGTTGAGTTTGCCGTTCCGTTCGGTGTGCGACTGACCTTCTGAGGCACGCAGTATTTACCCATCCGGTCAGTCTAATAGGAAAACAGACCTGATGGGAAACAGATACAAAGACCGACATCAATACTTCGATGAGTTAGTGGAGACATCGACGGCTTTCTACGTCGATTATATCCGCCGATACACACCCATTGCCGAGGGTACTCGAGTTTTGGAAGTGGGGTGCGGCGAAGGTGGAAATCTCCTGCCCTTTGCGCTGATTGGCTGCGAAGTGACTGGGGTTGATATTTCCGAGAAGAAGATTGAAAATGCGCGGAACTGTTTCCGGATGAATGGCGCTGAAGGTAGTTTCTTCTGCGCGGATTTCTTTGACTTTCCCAAACAGGATAAACCATTTGATGTCATACTTGTCCACGATGTAATAGAGCATATTGCGCCGGAAGACAAGAAACGTTTTATGGAGCGGATTCAAGCATTTCTGACTCCAAAGGGTGTAGCATTCCTGGCTTTCCCCGCTTGGCAGATGCCGTTCGGAGGTCACCAACAGACCTGCGTCCGGAAGGGAGTCCGAATCCTCCCATGGATCCATCTGCTGCCGATACCGGTATATCGGGGAATGCTCCGCCTGTTCAAGGAACCGGAGCAACACATAGAAGAGTTGATGGACATACGACGCTCACGGATGACAGTGGAGACGTTTGAAAGCCTTTTCCGGATGGCAGGTTACGTTGTTTTGGACCGGACTCTTTGGTTCGCCAATCCTCACTACAAAGCCAAGTTCGGGCTTCGCCCGATGAAGTTAAGGCTGGGCTTGGACAGGATTCCTTATCTGAGGAATTGGTTATCGACAAGTTGCTGGTATGTCATCCACTGATTCCATACTCATTCAGAGACTCCGTTTCCCCCTTGCCGTAATGGTGGTCTTCATCCACTCGGGCAACAGGCCGTTTGTGGATGGTGGAGAATGGTTTCGGGTAATGTTTGCGGATGTTATTCCTGCCATAGCTGTCCCCCTGTTCTTTATGATCTCCGGGTATTTGTTTTTCCAGGGATTGGAGCGGTGGAACTGGGATAATTGGAGGAAGAAGATGCGCCGACGAGTTCATACACTGTTGATTCCGTATCTGATTTGGGCAACGCTTTATATCGCATACGTCTATTTCCATCAATGCCGACTTTCTCTATGCGCAGACGAAGGATGGATTCCGGTCGGTCAGTGGCTTTCCGATCATGGCGGAATAAGCATGTGGTGGGATTCCATCGTGACGGAAAACGGTCATCCGCTGGGGTACCGGATGATCTCCGCCCATCCCTTCCATCGAGTACTTTGGTTTGTCAGGGACTTAATGGTTGTCAATGTATTGTCACCCACTATTCATTGGGCGCTTCGCAAAGGAGGGAAGATGGTCCTGATAGCGTTACTTATCCTGTACCTTCTGCAGCTTTGGCCACCATTTCACTGCATCGGGATAACCTGTGTGTTCTTCTATACGGCAGGTGCTTATCAGAAGAAGAGACTTGAACGAAACCTTTTCAAGGTGGAAGGTATCATCGTGGTTGGCATCATCTCTCCTTTTGGCGCCCATGATTCTCATCCGGCAAAGCGATTTTTACACACTACTGAGACCGATTTGGTGTATCGTGTGGGGCGTAGCTTTTGTGAACCTTTTGGTTGCGCTTCCTCTTGAATCGCACGCAAGGACTATCTCATTGTTATCTGATAGCACTTTCTTCGTCTATGTTACACACTCTGTTGTCCTTTCTAACATCAGACAAGCATTACTTGTCTTGCTTCCGTTTCATTTAAGTGAAGCAACCGTGTTTTTGTTGACAGCTATACTCACCGTCGCATTCTGCGTCTCGGTTTATTTATTTGTGCGGAAATGTTTCCCGCAACTTTGTGTTTTCATCTGTGGAAGATAATTGATTCTTGTATATTATGCTTCGGTTTAGGTTTTTTCAATCATTGGCCATCTCCCTTTTGGCCGTTTCGATACTCTCGGGATGTAACCCCGCCTATTATGATCCGATTGTGCCAGAGGTTTTGGTCGGTCAAGGAGTTCATAGGGATGGCGGCGCTTGTTATTTCATGATTATCTGGGAAATCGACACGGAGCCACACTTCCCGGAGCATTTCCGGAACTGGGGATACAGGATAAGAGTGGAAAACTCCGGGGAAGAGTTCTTGACGGAAGAGTATAAGACCATCGAAGAAGTCCTAGTCAGGAAAATGCCTGGTGCTAATTGGGAGTATAATGAAGAGAGCCAGTGCTGGTTAGTCCCTTTCACAATGCCCGCCAATCTGAACATTATGCCGCGGGGTTATCGTGTTGAAGTCATTATCGCTTCCGATTATAAGCAGTACGATTCCGTGCAAGAATTAGATGACGGGATTAACCAATGGCAGACAGTGTATCAGGGAATCCAGTTCGGAAGATACTGAAAAGGGATCCACTAAGTGGATCATTTCATTCCTTCGGCTTTGTTTCCATTTTGACAATGACGCCATCATCCAATAGAACGGTGGCGTCTAGTGTAGTGACCATCTCCCGTGCCTTGCGGAAGCAACGGCGAGCCCAGAGGGATGTCGTCCTCGTTCTTGTCGCGGCCCCAGTTCTGGTCGGGGGCGGAGCCTCCACCTCCGCAGTTTTGAGCGACGGTGGTGGAGGCATCAACATATCCGGCAAAGAGAAGAAAGGCGGTTCGAAAGATTTGGCTGCTCTGTCACCCTGCTCTCTTCAGCGAAGATTCGAGCAACTCTTCCAGGAACCATCTTCTCATAGCGTTTCCCTTCTATAGTGAAACCCCAGGGGAAAAGGTAATTCTTTCCTTCGTCGGATAGCGCAAAAGCGACGCGCTCCGATGGAGTCATCTGTCCGTATCTGTTCTCCGGACGCATTTGAACACCATCGTTGATGGTAAATACTGACTGAATAGTTTAGCGAATCGCCGGGTTTTGTTTTGGCTTTTCATTTGGCCGAGGAGAGTCTTCCGATTTCTTTCTCTGTCTCCTTCTCAATGTAGGAGGTTAAATCTTCAACACTGGGCAGGT
>CAJOKD010000024.1 GCA_905235085.1 uncultured Bacteroidales bacterium
TGTAAAACCGGATGCCGGGAAAAAATCACCGGTGTCTACTTTCGAAAATAAGTATTAACGAAAAAATCTTTTCGTGTCTACTTACAGCGAGCAGTACAAGCAAGTTAAAGTCATAACGCGGATCGGCGTTAAGGTCCCATTAACATTTTGAGGATTTTGCGAAAAACGAAGCTTTAAATTTTGAGGAAATTGAGAATAACCTCAAGAAAAATTTTGAGGAGACCGGAATATAGGCTAAATTCGCATTGCTAGAATAATAGATATGGAACCTGAAAGACTCTTCAAACGCAAGATTTATGACCGTCTTCTTCAATGGAAGGAAAGCAGTAAAGGGAAGAGTGCTCTCCTTATTGAGGGGGCTCGCCGAATCGGTAAATCTACCATTGTAAAAGAATTCGCCCGAAACGAATACGAATCATTCATCTTTATCGATTTCACCAAGTGCTCCCAAGAGGTAAAGAACCTGTTTAACGATGTCTCAGATCTTAACTACATCTTTCTCAGGTTACAACTCGCTTATGGGGTGCAACTGGTGGAACGCAAGTCCCTTATCGTATTCGACGAAGTGCAGTTCCAACCCCTTGCCCGACAGGCAATCAAGTCGTTTGTAGAAGACCATCGATACGATTACATCGAAACCGGCTCGCTGATTTCCATCCGCAAAAACACGGAAAACATTCTCATCCCCAGTGAGGAGGAGCGCATCAGCATGTATCCAATGGACTATGAAGAGTTCCGCTGGGCTTTGGGAGATACTGCCACTGTCCCGCTGCTACGCTCGGTTTGGGAGCATCCCCAACCGTTGAAGGAAGTGCATCGCAAGCTCATGCGCGACTTCAGGCTCTATATGCTTGTGGGAGGAATGCCCCAGGCCGTTGATGCCTATATTGAGTCCAACAACTTCGAGGTCGTAGATCACGCAAAACGCCTAATCCTAGACCTGTACGATGAAGATTTCGGCAAGATTGATCCGACAGGGAAAGCTGCAAGAATCTTCGCGGCCATTCCCGCTCAGCTTAACAGCAATGCTTCCCGATTTCAGATTTCTAATGTCATCCCCAAAGCCCATGCTGAAGACTTCGTTGAACTTATATCGGAAATGGAGAAATCTAGGACTATAAACATTTCGCATCACTGCGATGATCCCAATGTGGGCCTAGGTAGTACCGAAGATCTGATGCAGTACAAAATGTTTGTTGGTGATACCGGCCTCTTCGTGACGCTTGCCTTCCGAGATAAGGCATTCACCGAGAACATCATTTATGAGCGCTTGCTTAGCGATAAGTTGGCGGCCAATCTGGGCTACCTTTACGAGAACATCGTCGCTCAGATGCTCACGGCCTCCGGCAACAAACTGTTCTATCACGTCTGGCCCACGGAGAGTGGCAAGCACAACTACGAGGTGGACTTCCTTCTGTCTCATGGGACCAAGATTATGCCCATCGAAGTTAAGTCCTCTTCCTACAAGACACATGTCTCATTGGATGCCTTCTGTAAGAAGTTCTCTTCTCGCATCACTAATGACCGTTACCTGATTTATACGAAAGACTATGCTCATGAAAAGTCGGTCAAGTATTTACCTGCATATTTAGCGTACTTCCTTTAGGAGAATCTTCAAATACAACCAGAATTAGCAGAATACACGATTCACATGAGTGACATTGACATCAAATTTCGAAAAGTTAGATTTGACCAGTGGCCGGTGTGGCTGCTTGACGAACGCGGCCACGGCCATGGCGATACGGTATCGCTCGATTTCGATATGCCTGTGCACCTGGTGGATGCCGGCCCTCTGGTCAAGGAAGACCTCGGCAAGATGAAAGTCTGGGTGCCATGTATATAGGTCTGATATCAGATACGCACGGGGTTTTCAGCCCCGAGTTCCGCGAGTTCCTGCAACCCGTGGATGAGCTCTGGCACGCCGGTGATTTGGGTGGCGATGAAGCTTTCCTCCAGAGTATCAAGGACTTCAAGCCGGTGGTAGGGGTACATGGCAACTGCGACGGATATCCCGCCCGCTACGACTTCCCGGAGTTCCAGTGCTTCGAGCGCGAGGGGCTGAAAGTGTTGATGACCCACATCGGGGGATATCCCGGCCACTACAATCCGGTGGCCAGGCGGGCGATTATGGAGATGAAGCCAGGCCTGTTCGTCTGCGGGCATTCGCATATCCTGAAAGTACAGTGGGACGTGCAGTACAATATGCTTACGATGAACCCCGGAGCCGCCGGCCTGCAAGGCTGGCAACTGGTACGCACCGCCCTCCGCTTCAAGATAGAATTCGGCTCCGTCAAGGGCCTGGAAGTGTTCGAACTGCCCCGTCAAAAGAAGTGAATCATGAACGCTTTTGTCTTTTTGGGGACAGCCTACTTCTTCTTTAATAAAGAATGGGCGAAGATCCCGGCTGTAGTGCTCTTGGCCGTGATTGGTTTCGTTTCAATGGCAACATTCAAGAGAAAGGGCAAAAAATCGTATATTTTATTCGGTTACACGCGATAATTGCCGATAAAAGAGAGGCTTCATGTTACAAATATACGTATATTTATGACAAGAGAAGAATCGTCCTTTGCCTTACCGCCGGCGCAATGCTCTATGTAGTTGTGGAAGAACTGGTTCCGGAATATTCACAAGGCAAGCACTCCAATATCGGAACCGTGGGATTCGCCCTCGGTTTCGCGCTGATGATGGTTCTGGATGTTGTGCTTAGTTAATATTCACTACCGAATACCAGACGGCGACGAATTCCTCTAGGGTGAGGTTGCCGTCGACGGTAAAGAGAATGTCGGAATCATAGGAAGAGGTTCCGGAATATACCTTCCCATCCTTGACCGTCGCAAGTATGTCGGTCCTATAGACGCCCTTCCCTTTATAGATTATCCCGTCCCGGATCGTCATCACCACATCGGACTCATAGACGCTCGTCCCCTCATATACCTTTCCGTCCTTGATGGTATACATGATATCCGTCCGGTAAGGACTCGTGCCCTTGAATATCCTGTCACCCTTTACGGTGCAGAAGATGTCGGACCTGTACCGGCCAGTTCCCTTGAATACCTTCACCACCCCGCCGTCGGCACCTGCCGCCGAAGGAGCAAGGAGGAAGAATATGGCCATAAGATAGTTTATCATAACGGTTCCGTCGCTGCAAAAACCAAACCCGGGCAGGCCGCTTCGCCTCAGGAATGCAAGGCCGTTATTTCAACTACAGCCTGGTTTCACTTGCAAATGAGAATACCGAAGGGGCAGCAGATGAAACAGTATAGATTCTTCTTGGAGCCCTGGGGCTGGCGAGATCACCATTTAGGAGGGCGAGCGTCAAACAACATTTGTACGATATGTTAACAGTGAAACGGGGGCTTATCTAGGAGTTACCAGGCCAATACGTTGCAGCATAGCAGCAGGCTCCATGATATTGCGAGGATCAACGGAACGAACTGTCATGCTAATCAACCTCAGAAGTTCAATGCGAGGCCAACCCCGTTGCCCGTCGCGCCAACGGAGAGTCTGGATTTATAGCCGTAGGCATTCCGCCCATACCGCTGGTTGTAATCATCTGCAATGGCATTCAGCTTCCTGTTGCCCTTGATCCACAAAGGTATTCCGGCGCCGATGCAGGCTGCTCCGGCAATGCCTCCGGCTACATAAAGCGGTCCCAGGCCGGAATGGTCGTTACGCTGCATGCCGCCGGGCATATTCATGGCTGCGACACCCCTGTTATAGTCAGACAACATGGCTCCGCTTGTGATGGAAGATGTCAGCAAAAAAGCACCACCGATGGTGAGCCAAAGGCCCCACTGGTACTGACTGTTTGCCTTCAGGTAATCGCTCCCATATAGGGATACGCCCAGATAGTCCTGCAACTGCTCGGCGTAGAGCCTTCCCCGGCGGTCATAGTAATGGCCCCAGCGATACTCGAGAGGGCCATAATAGCCGTATGGATCGTGGACATAGGGACTGGGGACAAGAATGGTTGACGGGGCGAAAGATTTCTCCGTCCCGTTTTGGAAAACAATGCGGGCAACCCGTCCTACCGACATCCGGTAATCCGGGCCGTCCTGGTTGTCGAAGGTCTTATAGAGGATGTCATCGTCATTGATCTGGAGAACCTTTGCCTCGATGGAACGGCCGTCGATCGTGTGGATGATGTCTTGGGCGAAAGCATTACCGCACAGGCCCAACAACGCACAAATAAGAATAAGTCTAGCTTTCATAATATTTTCCCTTTTCATTGACTGTGCAATAAGCATGCCTCCACAATGGTCTGTAGGGGGTGCTCGATAATAATTGAAAGGATTCTCGCTGTTAATTCGTACCTTTGCACGATATGCTACAACAAGTAATAGACATCGTCAAAGAAGCGTCGGCACTGATGTCGACGGATCATTTCAGCATCATGCAGAAAGACGGGCTGGCCAACCTGGTCACATCGTCCGACCTGGCCGTCCAACACTTCTTTACAGAACGGCTGGCAGCCCTGCTGCCAGGCTGCGGATTCATTTGTGAAGAAGAGGATTTCCAGGATATTGAAGAGGCCGTATGGATCATCGATCCTATCGACGGAACAGCGAATTATGCCCGCGGTACAGCCGACTGCTGCATTTCGGTAGCCTTGGTCCGTTGCGGCGTGCCCGAGCTTGGAGTCGTTTACAGTCCGGGCAGGGACGAGCTTTATGCCGCAGAAAAAGGAAAGGGTGCGACTTGCAACGGAAGTCCGATCCATGTCTCAGACCGCCCTTTCGCCGACGGGATTTTCTACACGGCGATGAGCACTTACCGCAAGGAATATGCGAAGACTTGCTCGGACATCATCTACGACATCTACATGCAGTGCAATGACGTGCGCCGGTTGGGTTCCGCTGCGATCGAACTCTGCCTGCTTGCCGCCGGGGTCATGGAACTCTATTTCGAAATGCGTCTCCAGCCTTGGGACTATGCTGCTGCAATGCTCATCCTCCAGGAGGCCGGCGGTTGCATCGCGACCCTGGACGGCGGAGCACCGTCATTTACCTGCCCTTCGCTCGTCATCGCAGCCAACAAGGAGGAATCGCTTGATACGCTTCTGGATATTGCCCGCAAGCATCTCCCTGACGGCATCCCGTATAAGGACTGACGGCATTCCCTATTAAAATAAAAAGGGCGGACGTAAGGATACGCCTGCCCTTTTTTTAGTCTTGAAGAAGAAACTTACTTGATCTTCTTGTAGCCGTAGCGAGCCTCTTCGCCGAGTTCGATCTCGATCTTCATGAGGCGGTTGTACTTGGCGATACGGTCGGTCCTGCTGAGGGAACCGGTCTTGATCTGGCCGCTGTTGGTGGCTACTGCGATGTCGGCGATAGTGGTGTCCTCGGTCTCGCCTGAGCGGTGTGAGGTCACTGTGGTGTAGCCGTTGCGGTGAGCCATCTCGATAGCGTCGAGAGTCTCGGTCAGGGAACCGATCTGGTTGACCTTGATGAGGATGGAGTTACCGGCACCCATCTCGATACCCTTCTGTAGGTACTTGACGTTGGTAACGAAAAGGTCGTCTCCGACGAGCTGGCAGCGTCCGCCGATGGCCTTGGTGAGCTTGACCCAGCCTTCCCAGTCTTCCTCGGACAGACCGTCCTCGATGGAGTCGATAGGGTACTTGGTGATCAGCTGCTCCAGGTAAGCGATCTGCTCCTCGCTGGTGAGCTTCTTTCCGTTAGGATCCTTCTTCTTGCCGTCCTTGAGCTGCTTGTAGTCATAGTAGAAGGTGTCTCCCTCCTTGAAGCAGAACTCGGAAGCAGCGCAGTCCATTGCGATTGTAACATCCTTTCCTGGCTCGTAGCCAGCCTTCTTGATGGCCTCGATGATGCAGTCGAGAGCGTCGTCGATGCCTTCGAGCTTCGGAGCGAAACCGCCTTCGTCACCCACTGCGGTGGAGAGTCCGCGGCCCTTGAGAACCTTCTGGAGAGCGTGGAAGACTTCGGCGCCGATGCGCACTGCTTCAGCCTCGCTGGTTGCTCCGACCGGACGGATCATGAACTCCTGGAATGCGATAGGGGCGTCAGAGTGTGCTCCACCGTTTATGATGTTCATCATAGGGACAGGGAGTACATAGGCGTTGGTGCCGCCGATGTAACGGTAAAGAGGAATTCCCAGATATTCGGCTGCGGCCTTGGCAACTGCGAGTGAGACGCCGAGGATGGCGTTGGCTCCGAGGTTGCTCTTGGTCGGGGTACCGTCAAGCTCGATCATGGTCTTGTCGATTTCGCGCTGCTCGAGGGCGGACATTCCGACGATTGCAGGAGCGATCTTGTCGTTGATGTTCTCCACTGCCTTGAGCACGCCCTTGCCGCCGTAGCGCTTAGGGTCGCCGTCACGAAGCTCGAGGGCCTCGTTTTCGCCGGTGGATGCTCCTGAAGGGACAGCTGCAACACCGATAATACCGCTTTCGAGGACAACTTCAGCCTCGATCGTAGGATTTCCCCTTGAGTCAAGGATCTCCCTACCTGTAACTTGGATGATTCTCATGATTATTAAAATTAATAAGTAATATTCAACTATCCCGCAATGATAAGAATTATATTCATACTAGAGGACAACTAAAGAACCAAATTTATGGTCATCCTTTCATCAGTGACCGGGTTCCGGGTTCAGGATTAAAAAGAGAGCCCGATTCCCACAGTCGGAGAGACGGTGCGGAATGAGATTGTCGAGAGACCTGTGATGAATGCTATCCGGCAAGGTCTTCCATCCTGGCCGGCACACATGACAAAGCCACCTTCAACCACCGGTCCTTTGAAGGATTTGTCCAATACCCTTGCCCACTGTCCGGAGACATCTTCCCAGAAGAGAAGTGAATTGCCATATCCGGCTCCTGCATAGGCGGAAAGCCAGCTATTGACTCCGAGTAGTATGCCTGCCGAAAAGCCATAGCCGGATCTTTTGGATAATCCTGAGGTCCAGATGTATCCATAATCGGTACTTCCGTCGCTGAGACAGGAGTATTCCTCGTCTATTATCGACAGTGATTTCCTGAAAGACACATATCCTCCGACCTTACCGTATTTTGTCCCGAGCAGGATTCCAGGTTGGACTTGAGGGTTGGCTGAGCATTGCGCTAGAGCAATCAAGGTCAGCCGAGGAGAAGTACCAGGTTCCTCTCCTATTATGGCAGTAGGTTCAATCTCTCTTGGAATTAGTTGATGTTCAGTATAATAAGTGCTATTTGCGTGCCCTTCCGGGAATACAACGGGAGGCAGTTTCTGAATTGCGTGAGTTCTGGTTTCTTTCTCTTCCGGTTTCAAGGGGAGCTTGGGAGTGGCCGGTTTCACCTTGGGAATTCCGGACCTTAGGGCAGAACGGATCAAGGCCACCTCCCTTCCGATATACGAAAGGGAAGGGATGTCTACGGGATTGACAGTCCCCAATGCATTCCGGGCCGTTCGAAGTTGGGCTTCCAAATCCTTGTCTTCAGGAAGAGCCTCGAGTAGCGTCAAAGCCCATTCGAGACAAGTTGCAGCTTCCCCATTCCGCCCGGAAGAGATTTTACGCCGGGCCCTTGCAGACAACTCGTTGACCAAGTTCTTCCTTCTGGAAAATATCCTTCCCACATCTTTCCAGGCCATATATCGCAACATGGACCCGTTGTTGCCAATGACATCGGATGCAGAGATTATATCAGTCCTGTACGAGTTCCAAACTGAGATCCTGCTCCGGGAAGGCAAAAGGAGTATGTCTGAGGCTGCCAACTTGGCGATCAACGCATCAAGTGCTTTTGCCTGGGCTGATTCATAATCATTCCCGGAAGCCTCTCCCCAGATATATGAAGGATTCTCCTTTATCACCCTCGGATCCTGTGCCGGAAGGATGAGACAAGGCAGAAACAAAAGCAAGGATATGACCAAGGACTTTTTCATCTTCCTGAATGTTCGTTGTAACGCTCCTCTATGTCGGAAATCCGGAGAGCCTGGTTCTTGGAAATATTCCCGGAGGCCGCCTCGAGACTCCTTCTGAAAGATTCGAACCTGACCGGGAGCTCTTCTGAAAGTTCGTTTGACAAGCATGAACTGAAGAGAGAGTCCAGCCGGGAAACAACCTCGTCCCATCGACGCATATCTTCGAACAAAGATCTTTCATACTGTGATTGGTAAGTATCTATAAGGCCCTCTTTATCAACACTTTCTGCGAATATTCTACCATCCGGGCCGCAGAGTTGGAAGAAACTTCCTTTTGAGAGCAAAGCCACATCAACTGAAAGGAACTCAATATCATCCCAGGCAGGCTCAACGAGCAATCTGCCAGAAGAATCCAAGATCCCTTTCCTTCCATCCGAGGTCACGATGTATTTCCCGTTGAGGCAGTCAACAGTGTCCGCCAGATTGAATTTTGACGCATCGGTTCCCGGAGGTCTGGCAATCCTTTCTTTGGTCAAGGCGATTGCATCCAGGAAGATATCGCTCTCTTCCTGCACATCTGCCTTCGGCCATAAGGACATGCTCAGCGCGAAGAGGATGGCAGCGGCAAGGACAGCCATCAAGATTGTGCGCCCGATTCCACTCTTGCGGGCCTCAAAGGCAGCCTTGACTTCTTCTGGGGAAGAATACCGTTTGGAAGGGTCTATTTCCAAACATTTACCCCATGCATTGGACCTGGAGGGTAGTAATAGGGACAGCACTTTACCAAGTGAATATATGTCCGAACGCACAGATGGCTTTCCTCCATCGACAACCTCCGGAGCTGCGAATCCTTCGGTTCCGGCAGGGAGGTGGCCTGTGGTCATGGAAGGAGAATCAGCCAAGGAAAAATCGATTATTTTCACCACATTGCCTTCTGAGGCAAGCATAATATTCTCCGGTTTCAAGTCATTGTGTATGACTTGTTTCTTATGAATATAAGCGAGGGCGTCGCATAGTTGCGCAGATATGGAGAGTGCGGTTTTCCCGTCCGCTTCATCTTTCGAAAGGAACTCTTCAAGGGTGATGCCTTCCACCCATTCCAAGACCAGGCAATTCCCCAATCCGTCTGTATTTATCCAACCAAGGCAGTCGCGGATTCCGGGGTGTTTCAACTGGGAGGAGATTTCATATTCATGCCTGAGTATGGCCTCGTAGGTGCTGTCTCCGCGGAAGGAAGGCTTAAGGCATTTCAGGGCGACGATACGTTCTCCAAGGCTGCCCTTGTAAAGAATCGAATGGCCGCCAGGAGACTCATATATGAGTTCCAATCCTTCCTTGGAGGGAACTTCCGAGAAGGAATCCCCAATCTCCTTGAAAAAACCCGAAGACTTGGTTCCCATCCTCTCAAATTTCTTTCTTGATGTATGCTATGCCGCCGTCAAGTCCGGCTACATAAGGGTCTGTTTTCCTCCCGTCCCTGAATATTCCCGACAATGCAAGGGGATAACCTTTCAATATGCTTGCAGCTTCGAATCTGTCTCCTTCTTTCAAGGATGAGTTCCGGCTTGAACGTACTTTGAATATGGAGGAACCTTCGTATTCAAGGACTACTTCCCGGTCCGGCTTCCATCCGATAATGATGCGGTCCCCCTTCGACATAGAGGAAGAGGCTGCAGTCTCTGTCTGGAAATATCTTGAGGGGAGTTTCCCTGATGAAGACAGGTACTCCCGGAAAGCCTTGAAATTCATATGACCGGAATATCTGGAAAGCGAATCCAATGTCGAATTCCTGGGCTCCGGATTGTCGCCTACATATCCCCAGAAACGCTTTAAGGTAGAAGGTGAAAGACTCTCATCCATTTCTTCAGCAAGGGATGCGAAGTCAGCGGATGTGGAAAGGCGCCGGCCCCATTTGGCTTCTACTTCCTGGCGGAGGAATGAATATTCAGGATTGTCCTGTCTCATCGCTTGTATTTTATTTCTGTTTTGTCATTGATATCAATGCTGCTCGGCTTACATTCGGGATGCAGCCATAGTATGCGCAGGTTATCATTCTCCCTGACGAAGATAATGTCGAACCGTGGATTTGATGAAAGGTCAAGTTCTTCCATCTCGGCTCCTACGAGGATCAGATGCTCCATAAGCGGGTTCGACTTGAAGGACAGGATCTCGAACGGGTTATGGTAAGAGTCCAAGTAGCATAGTACCGGCAGTCCGGAAGTGTCAAGCGCTTTCAGTGGAGTTTCGATTATGTAGATGTATGACAACTTTGGATTGTCGAATATAATCCTTTCATAGTTGTCACGTCCGCAGGACAGGAATTCCAAGTTCTTCAGGGCGGTGATGTCCACAACTTCAAGTCCGTTCCCTCCTATGGACAATCTCTCAAGGTATGGGAGCTCTTCGATGCCAGAAAGTGAAGAGAGGGGAAGGTCGCTGAGCGCGAACTCTTTCGCTTTTGAACGTTCTGATTCTGAAATGTTTCCGCTTCCATCTATGTCGAAGTTTCGCAATATCTCCTCCCAAAGGACAGGGTCGTACGGGAGTTTTTCTGTCTTGAACGGCCTGGGCGTGGAGGTTATTTCGTCCTTGCCGTTCGTCAGGGTTGCCGTCCAGGAGTATTCAGTGTTCTGGCGGAGCCCGCTGGCGGAGGCAATGAAAGCACCTCCATCTTCATGACCACCCTCGACGACAGCAATTACCGTCGTGCCTTGAAACACTCTGAATAAACAACTTACAACATTTCCGGCAGGCGATGGCAAACAGGTCATCACCACATTGTACGCTGAGGCCGTCTCGCTCATTTCAAACATGCCGGGAGCCGCAAGGCCTTCCGGGACATCATTGGAGCATGATGCCATCAGAAATGACAGGAAGATCGTGAGTAACCCCTTGATTTCGGCAATGCGACAGTTCATGGCAAATGCAGATTCAACCCTTCAAGATACTAAAGGTTGCCCGAAATAACAAATATTATGTTCTGGCAGCTCTTAATCTTCGAAGAGTCGGACTGGCAATCGGCATGAATTCGCTGCCTGCATACCATACTTTGCCGTTGCAGTGAAGCTGGCCACCTGATGAGCTGCGGGATTGCTGGATTCTACTGCGGTTGAAGACCAATAATAAGCCCTGGTTCCTTGATTCGTAATAGTCGGAGTCGAACTTGTCGCGTAGTAACCAGCCGCAGGAATCGTGCGGCTTATGTCATCGGAGCTGCCTGAAGACCACCAGCTTTCCGATGCAATTGTGTTAAGACTGATTCCTGAGTCTTTCCCAAGGTACCTGCATGTTATGATGACATTCCCGCCGGAAAGCTCATACCTGTATGCAGATTCATATTCAGTACCGGTGAATCTCTTTCCGTAGTTGATACCGTTGACGTTTTTGTAGTCAGATGCAAACTCCTGTTCTATGACATCCGAGCCGATCGTGATCTTGTTAGAACTGCTTGCTGGTATGATTCCGTTCCATTCATATATTGTAGGAATATGATAGCCGCTGACTTTGATCTGATCCAGGTAAGGGAAGTTGAACTGCTTTTCAGCCATAAACCATCCAAAGGTATAATGGTTGGTTGAGAAAGAAGTTGCGTTTGCAAGATTGTATTCGGCAACATATTCGATAGGAAGTTTTACCGGTCGCTTGAATTCCGCTTTGACAGGAACTGAATATACAACGTTACGCTCTACGGTGCGGCTCTTTGTCGAGGATTTGGTCATTATCCAACCTTTGGCATTCAATGCGCTGATAGTAAAGCCTTTGGAGAATGTGACCGGAGGAACGGCGAACCAGAATGCCGTTGCATTTTCCTTGGAGTCTGCCAAAGCCACCCCGACTCCGCAGTCAAGGGTTATCGACTCAGTTGCCGAGCTGCTCATTACAGTTGAAGGTTCACTGCCGTATGAAAGATTGACGTTTGCTTTCCCTGCGATTTTTTCTCCGTCATTCCCGGAAATCGTAATGCTCTTTACAGTTCCACCGCCATATAGTTTCAATACTATGTAACCTCCCAGATTCTTGAACGACAAATAATTATCTTCGCTGTTCCTGGTTACGGCCATCATAGTGTTCGCTCCTTGGCCAAATGTGCCATCCGCATATGTCTGCGAGGAAGGCAGGGTCAAGCTGACAACCCCACTTGTCGAGATGGTCGTGGATGTATTGTAAGGATAGATAGCGTAATTGGACGGGATTTGGCTCCCGCTTCCGGACTGGCCGGAACCGACCTTGCTGATCGTGCCTGTGTCGTCTCCGGTGTTGCCGTCAAATTTGTATTGTTCATTCTGCGTGGAAGTGAATACCGAGACCCTGTCGTCCCTGGTCCAATAGTGATGCAAGTCACTGTCCACATAAGTCCTTGTGTCAAATTCCTCGTCCTGCCTGACATGGAATACTTTAGGAGTATTCCCATCGGGATCGGCAGTTTCCAAGGCGGAGCAGCCGGCGGCCAGGAAAGCCGATAAGACTATTATGATATTTCTTCTCATGATTTTTACCTTAACCGTTTGTGTCGAAATCGTCCCATTCTCCTCCCTCTTCGGGTTTCTCAAGGGAACTTGACTGGAACATCAGCATGTCCAGGAGGATTATTTCTTCTGCCTGAGGGGTGCAATACCTTTCCTTAGTCATTCTGTTATTGATCATAATGCAAATGAAATCTTTCAAAAGTACCTATTTTGAAACTAACCCTAAGGTCCAAACAAGGTCCATTCTCTGGTGCGTTGGCATAAAAAGAAGGAATTTCGTATTTTCGCATAGCTAATATCTAATCGGCATGAAAAGAGCGATATTCCTTCTGATGATTGTTTTCTCCCTGTGCAGCACCGGACTTGCGGCCAGAAGCACCAGGGATTCCCTTTCCGTTGACGGCCCTTATATCCTTTACACCGATTCAGGCGTGAGGATCATCAAGGTGGATGCAAAGGGCAGGATCTCCGACAAGACATATCCAAAGGTACCGGAGACTTTCACCGTCTCCGACCATCTGGGCAAGAACGCCTTCGAAGTCAGCCTGCGCTCCATTTCCAGGCAGAACTGGAAGGACACCCGCCAGCCGGGGCGCCTGTTCGTGATGAGCGACCCTCACGGTAAGCTCGACTGCGTGATCAGCCTCTTGAGCGCCAACGGAGTGATAGACAAGGATTTGAAATGGTCCTACGGTCAGGATCAGCTCGTGGTGATCGGAGACATCTTCGATCGTGGCGATGATGCCGTACAGATCTACTGGCTCTTCTACAAGCTCCAGCAGGAAGCCGAAGACGCCGGAGGAAAGGTCACCATGCTTCTCGGGAACCACGAGCCTATGGAATTCTCCGGGGATATGCGCTATGCCACTCCGAAGTACAAGATCCTGGCTCGGCAGCTTGGGATGGAGTACCGCGACCTGTTCGGCTCCAACTCGGAACTCGGACGCTGGATCGCTTCCTGGAATACGATCGGGATAATCGGCCGCGACCTCTTCGTGCACGCCGGTCTCGGCGGAGACTTCTACCGCTGGAACCTCCCGGCACCCCTGGTAAACCGCAAGATGAGCGAACACATATTCCAGAGGAACAAGGAAAGGAAGGCAGTCTCGGACACTATGGATTTCCTCTATGGCTCTTATGGCCCGATCTGGTACAGGGGACTTGTCAGGGACGGGGAGAAGCGCCGTCCGATCCAGACGGACACGGTGGACCTCATCCTGAACCGTTTCGGGGTGGACCACATGATCATCGGCCACACCATATTCGATGACATCACTACCTTCTACGACGGAAGGGTCGTTGATGTCAACGTGGACAATAAGGTCAACATGGACAAGCGTCTCGGACGAGCTGTCGTCATAGAAGGGGACCGCTATACCGTCGTGGGAGACGAAGGCCCTATCCGGGAGCTGAAACTGATGGGTAAAGGAATATATTCCCGTCTGGACGACCAGGCTGCCAGGGAATATCTGAAGCCGGTACGGCCGGCGTCCGAGGGCAGGAACCCTTGCTGGAACGAGTTCGCAAAGAAGTTCATGTACGCCCCTGCGTTCGACATCAAACCTGTCGCCGGGGCATCATCCTACCGTTTCACGGTCAATGAGAAAGAAGGGGACGGCACCTGGACTTTCTCGTCAACGGATCCGGCGGCAGACCTGTCACCGGTCTGGAATGACATCCGTCCGGGACACGTTCAGCTCAAGGTTGATGCCCTTGATGCTTCAGGGAAGCTGCTTGGAACGGCCTACGAGAGAGAATTCGTGCGAGACTTCCCGTATTCTGGACCATATTCCGAACCGGTGAGGGACTACCGCGAGGCTGCCATCAAGGGAGCGCTTTACGTGCATCTTATGCCGGAGATCCAGCACTGGACGGAGTCGGATGTTCCGGATATGGCCTACCATCACAACACCTATCCTTGCAAGATCATCGGAGCCACCATACGGAACGAGTGCTTCATCGCCCGTGAACTTCCCGCCCGCCGTGAGAACGCCCTTGCCGTGGCACGAGGAGCAGCAGCCTTCCTCATCAAGATGAGCCATCCGGAAGGACATGTCCTGGCCTATTTCCCTCCTACCTATTATAAGGACCTGGAGGCTTCCAAGCGTGAGTGGAACAAAGGGAAAACCATGACCTTGGAAGCCTGCTATGTAGGCCACGCCTATCTGGACCTGTACGACCTTACCGGAGAACGGGAGTGGATGGACAGGGCCGTCGGGATAGCCCGTACCTACGTAAGGCTCCAGAGGGAAGACGGTTCGCTGCCGATCAAGGTTGATTTCGAGACTGCAGAGCCGGTGAACGATGTTTCGGCAATGCTGCATCCTCTGCTGAGATATTTCCAGAGGCTTCGCGGCTACGGTCTTACGGAGTTCATCCCGGCCCAGGACAAGGCGGAGAAGTGGATGGATGAGGTGGCCGTGGAGACCTTCGACATGACCGGCCAGTTCGAGGATGTGAATGTGAACGGCTTGAAGCCTTACCAGAACCTGACCAACTGCACGGCTGCTCCTTATGCCTCCTATCTGCTTGACAAAGAGATCATAAGTGAAAAGAATATGGCTGATGCCCGCGACCTCATCCGCCTGAGCGAAGACCAGTTCGTCCACTGGGCTTATCCCGACCTCACCGAGGACGGCTTCCCGAAGAAGAACGCCCCGTGCGTGCACGAGCAGTACCACTATGAGATGCCTGTGGATGCGAGTGCGTGCAATGTTTCTAACGCCTGGTTGGACTATTATGAGGTCACCGGGGACTTGCTCGCCCTTGCAAAGGCGAAGGCGATGGCCGACAACATGACCATCCAGCAGAACGCAATCAATGGTCAGATTCCTACGACCTGGGAATGGCGCGATGCCAAGCGGGACCGCGACCGCACCTTCTGGGTGAATTGCTCGTATTCCTCCATCAGTATCCTGATGAGGATGGCGGAAAAACAGGAAGATTTGAAGAAACTTGAAAAATAATTGAATATGAAGAGATTCGTTTCCATTCTGGCAGCATTGCTGGTGGCTGTTTCCCTGCTGCCGGCCCAGACCAAGATCATGTCCCACAGGGGGTATTATGCCCATCCGGGATCCTTTGAGAACACTTTGACCAGCCTTGCCGGTGCACAGAAACTCGGTGTCGAGGGAATAGAGCTGGACGTGCATCTCACTGCAGATGATTCGCTGGTCATCCTGCATGGGCCGAAGATTGCCGGTACTTCTTATTCCGACGTCCAGAAGCTGGACTATGCGACGGTGAAGTCCTGCGTCCTGCCGAACGGCGACAGGGTTCCTTCGCTTCGCGAATATTTCGCCCAGGCCAAGAAGACTCCTGCCTTGATGCTTTTCCTTGAGCTGAAGGCTCATCCGACTCCGGAGAGGGAAACCCTTCTGGCAGAGAAGGTCCTGGCCTTATGCGACGAGATGAACATGTACGACCAGATCACCTTCATCTCCTTCAGCGAGCATCTCTGCGACGAGATCCTTCGCCTGCATCCCGGCGCCTTGTCAGTTCCTATTTCCGCCAAGAAGATTTACTCCACTGCCGAGCTTTTGAACAAGGGCTATTCCGGAGTCTCATACAACTACAACACCATCATCAACAATCTTTCCCTGCTCGACGAGGCTCACGATGCCGGCCTGCAGACGGTTCTGTGGCCTGTCAACAGCTACGACCTGGCCGACTTCGCGATGAGGCACAAGGTGGATTACGTCTCCTCCGACGAGCCGCAGGCGATGCAGAACCTGATGAGTGCCATCCGCGAGCTGAACTGGAAGCAGTCCAAGAAACTCATCTGCTTCGACCTGGACGGCACGCTCACCCAGCACCGTACGAGCATGACTCCTGAGAGCAAGGCTGTCCTCGACACCCTCCGCCAGCGTTATGAGGTCATTATGGTCGGCGGCGGCAACTGCCGGAGGATCTACAAGCAGATGAACGAATATCCGATCACCATCCTCGGGAACTACGGGATGGAGGAGAGCCACATCGTCGACGGGGTGTTCACTATGGTCCGTGAAGACAAGGCTGAGATTGACCGGAAGTTCTTCGACAAGACCCTCGCCATCCTGCGCAAGAAGCACGGCTATGCGTCCTACAAGGGCGAGACGGCCGAATATCACGAGTCCGGAATGGTGACCTTCGGCCTCCTTGGAACCAAGCCGGACCAGGCTGACAAGCTTTCCTTCGATCCGGACAAGGTGAAGAGACGTGCGATGCTTCCGGATGTCCAGGAGGCGTTCAAGGGCTACAACATATTCATCGGCGGGACGACTTCGTTCGACATCACCCCAGGCGGTTACAACAAGTACGATGCAGTGATGAAGTATGCCTCCGAGCACGGCTACACGCTGGACCAGATCCTTTTTGTCGGGGATGACTTCACCGATGGCGGCAACGACAGCCAGATACGCCTGCGGGGTATGGATTATATCCGCATAGATGATTACACCCGCGTAGGAGAGAAAGTCCGCTTCCTGTATTAAGAGACTGTAAAAGAATAACTAAATGTGCTCTGTAGAGCTATGTCGCTATAGAGCCATATCTTCCCCGAACTGAGGAGTAATGTAGTTGTACATCGACTTGCAGCAGTCGGCCGAGAATGCCTGGGCGCAGGCCGTGAACTTGTCCCAGAGGTCTTCCGGCAGCCCCTTGCAGACCATATCCCTGGTAATTCCGTATTTCACTATCGCGTAGGCGATGCCTGCGTTGAAACTGTCGCCGGCTCCTATGGTGCTGACTGTCTTGATCTTCCCTACCGGATATTCCTTCCTGAAACCGCCGACATCGAATATCTCGAGGGGATCCGATCCCCTTGTGCAGATGAAATGGGGGCACTTGCCGCCGATCTTCTCCGAATATACTACTGCCGCGTCGTCGATTCCGAAGAGGGTGTGGAAGTCTTCGTGGCTGCCGCGGAGCAGGTCCGCGAATTCGATGTTCTCCCAGATGCTGTCCCAGCACTCGCCGAGGTCCTTCTTGTGCGATGGGCGGAAATTGATGTCGTAGTAGATTATAGCCTCGCGCGAGCGGGCATATTCGAGGAAACTCCTGACCTGTGGGCGGACCTTGGGGTTCAAGGCATAGAAAGAACCGAATATGACGATGTCGTCTTTCTCCAGCTCAGGATAAGTGAAGTCGGGATGCTTGTCGTAGGAGTCGCGGTAGAAGGAATATTCGGCGTCATCGTTTTCGTTGAGGAACGCCAGCGAGAGGGGAGTCTTGCCCGGGAGGGTGTTCACACTCGCCGTGCTGACCCCGTTGTAAGTCAGGAAATCCTTTATGATCTCGCCTATCTTGTCGCTTCCTACTTCCGAGAGGAAGGATGCAGGGATGCCGCATCTGCCCACGGATATCATCGAGTTGAAAGTCGATCCTCCGGGCACTGCCGCCTGCGGCTGCCCGTCCCTGAAAACGATGTCATACACCGTTTCACCGATTCCCGTAACCTTGCGCATACCCCAAATATAACACTTTTCGGTTATGAAGACAAACAAAGAGGCCGGCTCATAGCGAGCCGGCCTCCGGTCATTGGCCTTGGGTTACCGATTACTTGTAGTACTCAGCGAACTCAACATCCTTCAGAGCCCTTTCAGCAAGAGCCTTGTCCTTCTTTGCAACCTCTGCGAGGTAAGTCTTGACCTGGTCGAAGTTACCCTGGCGTGCAGCGATGACAGCCTTCAGGTAGGTGACCTGAGGATCCTTGCAGTGAGCGGCCTTGAGAGCCTTGTCATACTGGTTGGTGAGGACATAAGCAAGCACGGTGTTGTTGCAGCATCCCTCAGCATCCTTCAGGTCGGAGACAGCCTTCTCGTAGTCGCCGGTGAGGATGTCGATGACACCCTGGTTGGTCTTGGCAACCTTGGTGCCGGCCTTCTTGAACAGAGAGGTAGCCTTCTCGAAGTCGCCTTCGCGGAGAGCGAGGACACCGAGAGCGTTGGTAAGCTCCTCGTCCTTGGTCTCGACGTTTGCGAATGCCTTTGCAGCCTTCTTGAGGTCGCCGGCGTTGAGATAAGCGCAAGCGAGGTTGAACCTTGCCTTGTCACTGTCGAACTTGTCGATAGCCTTGTTGTAGAGCTTCACCTTGCTGCTGAGGTCCTTCACGAGGGTAGCTGCGTGCAGGAGAGCAGGCTCGTCAAGAACGTCGCTGTTGCTGTCCACCAGCTTGATGAGTTCGTCAGCGGTGTAGTTCTTGAATTCGACGTTGGCGATGAACCTTGCACGACGGAGTTCAGGAAGGATGTCGCTCTTGAGCTCGGTGTAGACAGAAGACATATTCTTGATTTCGCTCTCACGTACTGCAGGATCGCTGTACATAGAAAGAACGCGGAGAATGAGGTCCTTGTCCTCGATGTTGGAGTTCTGGACAAGCTCCTGGAAACCTTCCCAGTCCTGACCCATACTCTTGACCTCAGGATCGGTGACGTCCTTGCCCTTCACGATCTTGTCCCAAGCCTTGTCGGCGGTGCCGGCACGCTTGTCGGAAAGCTTGGCGTTGAGCTTCTCACCACCTTCAGGGGAAGCGTAGGCAACGACCTCGGTACCGACGAGAGTCTTCCTCTCGTTGTCCAGGATCTCATCGAGAGCATTCTGGAAATCCTTGACTGACTGACCCTTGAGCTGGGCAGCCTGGACATCTGCAGAGTTGACCTTGTACATAATCTGACCCTCAGCGGTCTGCTTGATGACAGGAAGGTAGCCGTCAGCCTTCATAGGAACCTGACCGCCAGCCTTGACAAGCATATAAGTGGTGTTGAGGCCGTCGGCAACCTTCTTGGTAGGGAGCTGGAAGCTCTTTGCCTTGTACCTTACTACACCACGGAGTTCGAGGTGGGATTTTTCCATACCCTCGACATAGTCGAAGTGAAGTTTCTCAGCTATGGTGCCTCCCACCTTAGGGACGACTTTGTAGTTATCCTTGACTTTCTCACCCTGGTACATCAGAGGAGCCATCTTCGACTCGCCGCCTTCGTATACGATGACAGGAGTTACCTCGAGGATAGCCTTCGGGTGGAAGTAGTTTGCAGGATAAGTGACGCTGACGGTAGGATCGATGCTTCCGCCGATGCACTCAAGAACTGCAGGGTCGCACTTGACGACCACATTGTCAGCCAATTCAGCCATCTTCTGGGCTGAAGAGCAAGCGACTGCAGCTAGTCCGATAACTGCAATAGCCAATGTTTTAAGAGTTTTCTTCATATTAAAAATGATTAAACGTTTGCTTTAGCGCATTCTATTTCAGTATACAAATATAACTAATATTTTCTTAACTTTGCCAAACCTTGATTATTTAGTATGGATTCTCAGGAACTTCAGAGACTGAAGAACAAATATGACATCATCGGGAACGATGCCGCCTTGAACAGGGCGTTGGAGACCGCGGTAGCCGTGGCCCCGACCGACCTTACGGTGCTCATCACCGGAGAGAGCGGCGTCGGAAAAGAGAATATTCCCAAGATAATCCATCAGAACAGTCGCCGTAAGAACAACAAATATTTTGCCGTCAACTGCGGAGCCATTCCTGAAGGGACCATAGATTCCGAGCTATTCGGGCACGAGAAAGGTTCTTTCACGGGAGCCATAGAGACCAGGAAAGGATATTTCGAGGAAGCCAACGGCGGTACGTTGTTCCTGGACGAGATCGGAGAGCTTCCGATGGCTTCCCAGGCCAAGCTCCTGCGCGTGCTCCAGAGCGGTGAGTTCATCAAGGTCGGGTCGTCGAAGGTCGAGAAGACCGACGTGAGGGTGATTGCAGCCACGAATATCAACCTGCTCCACCAGGTCAGCAAGGGGAAGTTCCGCGAGGACTTGTACTACAGGCTCAACGCAATCAATATCCAGATGCCTGCCCTCCGGGACCGCAAGGAGGATATCTATCTCTTTTTCAGGAAGTTCACTTCGGATTTCTCGGAAAAGTACGGAATGGGCAAGGTGACCCTTACCAACGATGCCATCGATCTGCTCATCAATTACCGCTGGCCGGGCAATATCCGCCAGCTCAAGAACGTGGTGGAGACCGTGACCGCCCTAGAATCGGAGAATGTCACTCCTACTTCGGGAAGATGCATCGTGGATGCTGCCACCCTGTCGAAGTATATGCCGAAGGAGGATTACAACCTTCTGCCGGTGACTTCTTCCGGAAGCAGGAACGAGTCGTCTATGTCGGATTCGGATAGGCAGATGTTCATCAAGGCTCTCCTGGACCTCAAGCAGGAGGTGGACCATCTCAAGGCTCGCCTCGACGGTGTACAGTCGGCCGCCCATACGATCCAGGCCATCAAGCCCGTGGCGGAACCTGAGGAGGCCGAATGGCAGGGCCAGGGTGTGCCGGTGACCAGCGACAACATCGGAAAGGTTGTGGACATTAATGCGGAAGAGCCTGAGGAACAGGACCTTTCGCTTAAGAATACGAAGATAGAGAATATCCGTAAAGCTTTGGAAAAGCATCACGGGAACCGCAAGCTCGCGGCCAAGGAAGTGGACATTTCCGAGCGTACGCTCTATCGTTGGATAGAGAAATATCATCTTGATCAATAGAGAAATGAGAAGGTTACTGACAGCACTGGCGCTTGTTGCGGCCGTCCTCGCGGGCGGTTGCTCGATAGTCCGTTATTCTTTTTCGGGCACATCCATAGAGCCTGATGTCAAGACCGTGACTATCAATTATTTCGACTATAAGGCGCTGAAGGTCAATCCGACCCTCAGCAACGACATCACGGAAGCCTTGAAGGACAAGTTCCGTAAGATGACCAACCTGGAACAGGTCGAGATGGACGGGGACCTGGAGGTCTCCGGAGAGGTGACCGGTTACGAGGTCCGTGCTTCTGCCGTGACCGCGGATGAGGTTGCAGCCCAGAACAGGCTCACCGTCACCTGCAAGCTGAGGTTCGTGAACCGTAAGTATCCGGAGGATAACGTAGAACAGAGTTTTTCTGCTTATTCGGACTATGATTCCACGAATCCGCTGGATGCTGTCGAGGCGACTCTGTGCGAGGAGATCGTAGAGAAGCTGGTGGAGGATATGTTCAATGCCTGCGTGGCTCAGTGGTAGCGGTTATGGGCGAAGGAATTTCCAGACTCAAGTCCCTTACGATGGACGAGCTGACCGGGGTGATCAACGTCTACCCATGGTTCGGTGCCGCCCGCAGGGAGCTCTGTGAGAGGATGTCCAAGGTAGGAGGCAGCGAGTGGGGCAAGGAGCAGTACGCCGATGCCGCTATGTATATTCCTTCGCGTACCATCGTATTCGACATTATGCGTTCCGCCTCAGGGGCCGACTATTCCGACAAGGATGTCAGGAACCTGGTGAAGAAGACCACGGAGTACCGCCGGACCGTGAAGGTGGTCGGGGGAGACTTCTTCTCCGCAGACCAGTACGAGAAGGTCAAGCAGGAAGACGACAATTTCTTTTCCCGGATCAAGATAGGGAAATCGGACGAGCCGCAGGGCCGGGGTTGGGAAGATCCTGAGCTTGGATTCTGTACCGAGACGCTTGCGGGGATCTATGCCGAGCAGGGCTATTTTGCTCAGGCAAAGAAGATTTATTCACGTCTAATGTTGCGTTATCCGGAAAAAAGTGCTTACTTTGCATCCCTAATTCAAAAATTGAAGGAAGAAAATTAAAATTTTAGAATATGTTTACAGTCCTTACAATCTTGATTGTGTTCGCAGCCATCCTCCTGACGATCGTCGTCCTGCTCCAGAACGGCAAGGGAGAGGGAATGGCCAGCAATTTCACGTCAGCAAACCAGACTCTTGGTGTAAGGCAGACCGCAGACATCCTCGAGAAGGTGTCCTGGGGCCTGGTAACCTTCATCCTCGTCGTTTCCATCATCTCCGCATTCACCGTCAGGACCCAGTCCTCAGGTGTCGACGTTACTGACAAGATCGAAGCGGTCGAAGAGCAGCCTGAGTTCCCTTCAGCTCCTGTCCAGCAGACAGTTCCGGGACAAGATGCACCTGTCCAGGAAGCTCCGGCAGAGTAATCCAAGGGTATTTAGACGAACAGGAGGTGGCCATCGAGGTCACCTCTTTTTTTGTGACAAAATGGCAGGAACGGGCAGGTGGAATATTATTTGACTCATTTTCCGGCAAAAGGAGAAATTATATATGGTTGAAAAGAATAATCCACAATTGCAATTCCTGCCGAAGTATGCCCTCGACCTGAACGAGCAGGCGGCTTCGGGCAAACTAGACCCTGTCATCGGCAGGGACGATGAAATAAGGAGGGTCCTCCAGATTCTCAGCAGGAGGACCAAGAACAACCCTATCCTCGTGGGTGAGCCGGGAGTCGGCAAGACCGCGATTTCGGAAGGTATCGCCCAGAAGATCGTGGACGGTGACGTGCCGGAGAACCTGAAGAGCAAGAGAGTGTATTCCCTGGATATGGGAGCTCTCATCGCAGGTGCGAAGTACCAGGGAGAATTCGAGGAAAGGCTCAAGGGCGTGGTCAAGGAAGTGGTCGACAGCGCCGGGGAGATAATCCTCTTCATCGATGAGATCCACACCCTGGTGGGCGCGGGTCGTACATCCGGAGCTATGGACGCGTCGAATATCCTCAAGCCAGCCCTAGCGAGGGGCGAGCTGAGGACCATCGGCTCCACCACCCTGGATGAGTACCAGAAGTATTTCGAGACCGACAAGGCTCTGGAAAGGAGATTCCAGATGGTGATGGTGGACGAACCTTCGCCTGCCGAGTCCATAGCTATCCTCAGGGGACTGAAGGAGAAATACGAGAATCACCACAGGGTCCGCATCGAGGATGATGCCTTAATCGCGGCAGTGAACCTGTCCCACAGGTACATAACCAACCGTTTCCTTCCGGACAAGGCCATTGACCTGGTCGACGAGGCTGCTTCCAAGCTGCGTCTGGAAATGAATTCCGTACCGGAGCCTATCGCCGAACTGAACAGCGACATCCGCCAGCTCGAGATTGAGAAGGAGGCGGTCAAGCGCGAGGGGACATCCCTGAAGTCCGAGAAGATAGAGAAGGAACTGTCTGACAAACTGGCTGCCAGGGAGGAACTTATGCAGAAATGGAACAGCGAGAAGGAGATCCTTTCCGGGCTCCAGGAGGCTCGCCAGAAGATGGAGGACTACAAGATCGAGGCTGCCGCTGCCGAGAGGGCCGGAGATTACGGGAAAGTCGCCGAAATCCGTTACGGGCGTCTCGCCGAAGCCCAGAAGACAATCGACGAACTCTCTGCAAGGCAGGCATCAATCAAGGATCCGATCGTCATGGAGGCCGTGACGCCTCAGGATATCGCAGAAGTAGTGGCCAAGTGGACCGGTATTCCAGTGGCCAAGATGCTCGAGAGCGAGAAGGAAAAGCTTCTCCGGATAGAAGATGAGCTCCATAAGAGGGTGGTCGGCCAGGAGCAGGCGATCCAGGCCGTCGCCGATGCTGTCCGCAGGAGCAGGGCCGGCCTTTCCAATGAGAAAAGGCCGATCGGTTCGTTCCTGTTTATGGGTACCACCGGAGTCGGTAAGACCGAGCTTGCCAAGGCGTTGGCCGAGTTCCTCTTCAACGACGAGAATATGATCACCAGGATCGATATGAGCGAATATCAGGAGAGGCATACAGTCAGCAGGCTTGTAGGTGCTCCTCCGGGATATGTCGGATACGATGAAGGCGGCCAGCTGACCGAGGCGGTGCGGCGGAAGCCATATTCGGTGATCCTTCTGGACGAGATTGAGAAGGCGCATCCAGATGTATTCAACGTCCTCCTGCAGGTGCTGGATGACGGTCGTCTGACTGACAACAAGGGCAGGACAGTGGACTTCAAGAACACTATCCTCATAATGACATCGAACGTAGGTTCGGACATCATATCCAATTATATGGAGAGGCTTCCTTCCGTCGGAAGTCCGGGTGCCGATCCCGCTGATGAGATGAAAGCCATCGCCAGGAGGCGTGAGTTGCTGGACGAATGCAAGGAGAAGGTAACGGAAGTTCTGAAGATGACAGTCCGTCCTGAGTTCCTGAACAGGATCGACGAGATCATAATGTTCGACCCGCTGACCCAGAATGACATACGTGATATCCTCCATATCCAGATGAAGCAGCTTCAGGAGCGCCTGGGCGAGGATGGGGTTACCCTGGAATTCACTCCTGCGTTCGAGGACTGGATGGTTACAAACGGTTACGATCCGGCCTACGGCGCCCGTCCTGTCAAGCGGCTTATGCAGAGGGAACTCGTGAATCAGCTGGCTAAGGCTATCCTCGGGGGAACCGTCCGAAAGGACTCTGCCATAGAAGTCGATGCGGTAGGCGGCCAGATCGTGCTGAGGAACAAGGCGGGTAACTCATAATATTTTGTATATTTGCGAATATGAAAGCATCCTTGAAATCATTCCTGACCAATTTGCTGTCAGTCGTCCTTGGTATCTTCATCACCTTCACCATACAGGGGATGATAGACAGGTCGAGTGACCGCAAGAGCGTCCGTTCTTCCCTGGAGCTCGTCCGCTCGGAACTCGCCAGGAACATTGAGGATGTATCGGAAATGCAGAAATATCTTTATGATGAGGTGAAGTCGGCTGAGTATATCATCGACCATAAAGACTCCATCCGGTATTGTCCGTCGGATTCTTTGTACTACCATTCCGGGATTATTTTCGCAGAGGTTTCCGCTTCTCTAAGCCACGATGCCCTGGAGTTGCTCAAGATGTCGTCCATCTTCCAGAAGATAGGTAATAAGGACTTGTCTATGAAGATTATACGGGCTTACGACACTTGCGGCGCGATAGTGGAGTATATGAACCGCCACGTCTCTGCCAGGGATGCCCACTTCGAGAAGGCAATCGACAAGGAGACGGTCGGGCTCTATGCCCGGGGAGGTGCTTTGGACATCAAGGATTTCATAAAGACGGATTATGGCCGCTATGCCATAGAATGGCTTACATCCCAACCTGATCCTAAGAGTTTTACGGACATCTCGGACCTGGAGGATGCCATTTCCGCAATAGACTCATACCTGGATTGATTATTCCTAATTTCAAGCGATATGAAAAAACCGACCGAAAACCCTTCGAAGGTGGTGATCGTACCGAAACCGCCGAAAGAGACGTCGAACCCTTCTACGACGCAGTCCGAACAGGAGGCCACTCAGGAGAGTGCTCCGGATGAGGAGAAACCTGAAAAAGCGGTAGAGAACCCAGAAGCCTAACCCCTTCTCGCTTCAATGAGAGGGTATTCCCAGAATATGCTGGCCCCGTTTTCCGAGGCCAGCATATTTGCTTCGTCTCGGAGGGTCGCAAGAAGCGCTTCCTCGCGCTTCCTGGACCTCCTTCCGGGTGCTTCGTGTAGCACCTTGCTGAAACAGGCATCGTATGATATTGCAAAGTCGTCTACAGACCTGTGCGGGAAGAAGCTGATCATCAGTTCGTCCGGATGTGGCCGGCTTCGGAGTCCGAAACCAGCATCACATTGACGGCCTTGAAATACTGCTCGTAGACGTTTATCGTTGCCATATACTATTTTTTAATCACCGGAGGAGCAGTATGCTGGATCTTCCTGCCGTTGGCAGCGGCCTTGAGAGGCGGTCTTGCGGCAGCCTGCGAGGCTTTACCCCTGTTGACGGCGTCATATTCAAGGAACTTCTGGAAGCTGTAGGACTCGCCGCTGCGCTTCATTATCTGCTGGTAGATAGCCCAGCGTGAAGGGGCGTTGAAGTACTCCAGGTTATCCCTCATCATACTGTTCTGGGACGGGCGGTATGCGCCATAGCTGTACAGTGCTCCGCCTTCGAATATATCCACCTCATTCTTGTAACGGTCGTCGGAGAGGAACGCGCTCCAGCGGATCTTAGTCGGGTCATTGGTGAAGTCCACGTTGGCGAACCAGCCATACTGGTTGTAGACTTCGTTGTAATAAGCTATGTGTTCCGGAGTCGCCGCTGTACTGTATGTGCTGTATTCGTCTGCGAGGAAGGCGAATCCGTGTCCTCCGGCTTCGTGACGGATTGAAGGTCCGAAGACATCTGGATCGTTTCCGAATGAAGGATAAAAGGCAACACCGGATTGCAGGGTGGCATCCAGATGGGCGGTGCCTCCGTGTTTGTTGGAATTGACCAATACGCTTACAAGCAATCCTTTCTTGGTGGTGATTCCAGGGACCTTCAGTGCGTATTCATAACACTTGTCAATGTCGCCGCCGATATAAGAACCATTCCCGTGATAGGAGCTGAATGCCGTAGTGTAGTCATTCCCGATCCTATTGTTCTTGGAAACTGCCTTGACTGCATAGACATTGAAGCGGTTGCGGAATGTCTTGTAAGGTTCGATTGCGAAGTATTCCTCCATAGCCTGTCTCATTACTGTCTCATAGAGTCCTCCCGATCCCATATCCTTGTCAACATATCCATCACCCATAAAAACAATGTCGATACCCTTGCCGACAGTGGCTCTCTGCAGAGTGATGACTTCTCCATCCTTTGAATAATCGGTCGAAGTATAGACGTCAGGACCCGTGGCCGGTCCGAGCAATGATTCCAGGAACGGCATCAGTTCTGAGGAGGCGGTCCTTCCGAA
The DNA here is from genome assembly GCA_905235085.1 of uncultured Bacteroidales bacterium. Classification (GTDB taxonomy): domain Bacteria; phylum Bacteroidota; class Bacteroidia; order Bacteroidales; family UBA932; genus Cryptobacteroides. The sequence continues at coordinate 26,843 of CAJOKD010000024.1, forward strand.
ACGTTTCTTGACAGGATCAATATAATTGGTGAAACTGCTGAACAAGATTCTTCCATCAGAGTCATATACTTCGGCAATAGGTACATATGCAGGATATATCTGTGGCCTATGCTGCCAAAAGTAGAAGTTGTACCATTTGTCATATCCTTTTTCCTTGACTGCATCGACATGTTCAGACAAAGTCGGCTCGTGGCCATCGCTATCTCCGGCAGCTATCGTAGCGATGACTTCCAGTCCGTCCTGCTGGTATTTCTCGTAATAATCCCTTAACTGAGGCATAAGTTCTTTGGAGAAAGGACACCAAGTCGCCCAGAAAATATAGACGGTGTATTTGTTCTCAGATACAATATCCTCGAAAGAGAGGATATTCCCGTCCAGGTCGACTGCCGTCTCTTCCGGAAGGTAGAGTTCTGCCGGCCAAAATTGATAGCCATAAAACTCTGCATCGGTCACGTCGATACCGTAGCCTGGTTTCTGATAAAGAATAACTTCTGTCAAGAGATACTTTGAATATTCAGATTCTATGTACGTTTTAGGGACCTTTCCTGTCAGACAGTTATCATCAACCCTGAGACCCTTGCCCAGGCGCGCCCAGGAGGCCTGGAGTTCACCTGTAAAGCGATTTGAGAAGACGTTCAGTAATTCCAATACAGAGGATTCTCCTATACTGAGAGGCAGAGGGCCTCCCATTTTATCATTGCCGGCCACAAAGACTTCTTTCAGGGATTTCATTCCCGAAAAGACATCAGGCAGTGAAGTCATTGATGAGTTGACTATCCAAAGCCTGGTGAGTTCAGTAAGCTTTGAGAAAGACATCGGTAACGTGCCTGTCACTCCAGGCTCATTATTTAAAAGGAACTCGAATAGAGCAGGACCGAAATCACCGATCATCTCAGGTATTTCTCCCTTCAAGCCTGCTTCTCTGAAATGGAATCCGTACCTAAGGCCATCATACGATACCCAGCACCAACGATCGAGAGGGGCATCCGTCCCCCAGTTATAATTCTGGGTCCAGTTAGGTCCGTCCATAGCGTAATAGAACTCCATCATTAACCTCCTTACCTTGGATGCCTGCTTCAATGTGAGGCTTCCCAGATTAAAACGGCCAGTCTTATCCTTGAATTCCACATCCGCTGTACGGATGTCGCTGACATCGTTCGGGGCTATCTGGAACTGGAGCTTCCCGCTGGTAAGCGATCTCGTGGCGACGAAAGTGACCCAGGATCGGGCTTCTTCCTCTATAATGACTTCGAAGTCGGTGTTGTACTGGATATCAACCTCAAAGAGGCCTCCCTCCTCAGGGATCTCATTCACTTCTCCTATGTTGATGACCTTCTGTTCCTCCTGGACGAAGGTCAGGGTTATCGGAGCTACCTTTCCTGACTTGTCCTTCACGGTTACCTTACCCGTTCTCTCCTCCGGTTTCGGGTTCTCGGCGAAGCTGAACTCCAGTTTTCCGTTGGTGAGAGCCCTGACTGCCACGAAGTGGATCCAGGACTGAGCTGCTGACTCGACATCGACAACCACGTCTGTGTTGTACTGGACATCCACTGAGAAGGTTCCTCCTTCTGCCGGGATGGTCATCACGTCTCCGACTGTAATGACCTTCTTCTCTGCCTGTACGAAAGTGAGTGTAATCGGACTTACCTTACCGTTCTTGTCCTTGACTATGACCCTGCCGGTCCTGACGTCCGGATTCGGATTCGCA
>CAJOKD010000025.1 GCA_905235085.1 uncultured Bacteroidales bacterium
ACTTATTATGATTATCGTTACCAACCTTTCCAAAATCTTCCGGACGGAAGAAATCGAGACCACTGCTCTCAATGGTGTTTCCTTTGAAATCAAGGACGGTGAGTTCGTCGCCATCATGGGGCCTTCGGGCTGCGGCAAATCCACGCTGCTGAACATTCTGGGCCTGCTGGACAATCCCACCGGCGGCAGCTACGAACTGCTGGGTACCGAGGTAGCGAACCTCAAAGAGAAGGAGCGCACCAAGTTCCGCAAGGGCAACATCGGCTTTGTGTTCCAGAGTTTCAACCTGATTGATGAACTCAATGTTTACGAAAACATCGAACTGCCGCTGCGCTACCTGAACATCAGCGCCAGCGAGCGGAAAGCCAAGGTCACGGACATCATGAAGCGGATGAACATCAGCCACCGGGCGCAGCGCAGCAACTCTCCGGCGGTCAGCAGCAGAGGGTGGCCATCGCCCGTGCCGTCGTAGCCGGCCCGAAGCTGATTCTGGCCGATGAACCCACCGGTAACCTGGATTCCAAGAACGGCAAGGAAGTGATGGACCTGCTGAAGGAGCTCAACGCCGAAGGCACCACCATCGTGATGGTGACGCACTCCCAGAAGGACGCCGCCTGCGCCCAGCGCACCATCGACCTGTTCGATGGTCAGATTGTGAGCGATGTGAAAAATGAGTTGTAGATTCTTCGCTACGCTCAGAATGACAAGAACGTTCTGAATGTTTGGTATTTTGTCATTCTGAGGGAGCGAAGCGACCAAAGAATCTGTATGCATAGTTACCTGAAGTTCCTTTCCCGCAACAAGTTGTACACCGCCATCGAGGTGGTGGGGCTGGCCGTGAGCCTGACGTTTGTGATCCTGATTGGCTCCTATGTGGTGCAGCAGTATGAGGTGGCGCACGAGTCACCGCAGTGGAAGCGCACTTTCGTGCTGGGCACAGGCGAGTTCATAGGCCTGACCTATTGGGATAAGGAAGAGCTGGAGATGAACATCCCCGAAGTGGAGGCTGCGACGCGTGCTACGCTCCTCTGGCAGCCCGTCATCCAAAACGGCGAGGAAGTGCTCCAGACCGCCGGTATGGAGGCCGATGCCGACTTCTTCAAGGTGTTCCCACAATATCGGATAATCGAAGGGAGCGCCGATAGCTTTGTCGGGAAGGACGATGTCCTTATCAGTGAGTCCCTGGCGAGGAAACTTTCCGTGGATGGTGATAACCTCATTGGGAGAGTCATCAACGTCGACCAATCGGAGCGAACCATCAAAGGCGTTTTTGCCGATTTTGACGGTACATACTTCATGCCCTACGACATCATTACGCATATCTCGGCAACTTGGGCCGCAGAGCAGGAGCGTAACTTCGGCAGTATAGGCAACTATACTACCTGGTTCCGCGCCCGCGAAGATGCGGATCCTGCCGATGTGAGGGCCAAAGTGAAAGCATTGCTGCACAAGAACTACGACGCTATCTGGAGTGAAGAGAAGGTGGATTCCTGGAGGGCTTACCGGATGGACGAGGCCTTCTTTTCCACAGGGAACAGCAACGGACTGACACGGCAGGGCAACGCCCAGATGCTCAAACTACTGACAATCGTCGTACTTCTGCTCCTGCTCAGTGCTGTTTTCAACTATGTCAACCTGAGCCTCGCGCTGACCGGCAAGCGGTCCAAGGAAATGGCCACCCGGAGACTTCTTGGAGCCGAAAAAACCGGTATCCTGTGGAAGTACATCGGCGAATCCGTCGCCTTCACCGCCGTCTGCTTCGCCGCTGCACTTCTGCTGGCCGATTTGCTGGCGCCCATGATGAACAGCCTGGTTTCCACCGGCGACCCGGATGAACTGATGCTGGGCATCGGAGACACCAGCGTAAGGCTCTCCTTTATGATGACGCCGGGGTATATCCTGGCCTACATTGCCGGCATTGTGGTTCTGGGCGTGGTCAACGGGCTGCTCCCTGCCTTTGCCGCTTCCCGTTATCAGCCCATCGACGTCATTAAAGGCACGCTCCGGCGCCGCAACAAGATGGTTCTGAGTAAGGTGTTCATCGTGGTGCAGAACGTCTTGTCGGTATTCCTGATTGCCCTGGCGCTGGTGATGGAGGTCCAGATGCGTCACATGCTCACCCGGCCGATGCACGCCGCCACGGAGAATCTCTACTACATCGAGTACTCCGCCCAGAACTATGACGCGATGAAGCTCTTCAAGGACAAGGTGGAACAGCTGCCTTTCGTGACAAAGTCGGGCGTGGGACGCGGTATCCCGGGGCTCATCAATATGACCATGGGTGTCAAGGTGGACGAGGAGCATCGCGTAGATATGCCCATCATCATTTGCGATTCCACCTATTTCAAGCTGCTGGGACTGGAGGTGGAGGAAGATTTCGGCCATCCGCTGACACATTCGCTCTGGATGAGCCGCAGTGCCTTCAATGCCGCCGCGGTATCGGACACCTCTACCGTATTCCCCAGGAGAATCAATATGAACGGCGCCCAGCCGGAGTTCATCGGCGGCGTTGTTACGGATTTCCCCGCACGGCCAGCCTCCGAGAGCAGTCAGAATCCGAATGGCGGCGTCATCGTGACCCGGACCCGGACCGAGGAACTCAGGTATGCCAACTGCATGCTGATCGGCACCACGGGAGAGGACGACTCTTACGATAAAGGCATCCGGCAGGCTTACCGGGAATATCGTCTAGAAACGGCCGGTGTGGAAGAACCCGCCTGGCGGTATGGCTTTGTGCGTGACATCAACAAGAAGATGCTGGCTCCTGTTCAGAGAACGCTGCGCCTGGTGGAACTCTTCGCGGTTCTGGCGGTGTTGATTTCCCTGCTGGGCCTGCTGGCGATGAGCACGTATTTCGCCGATGAAAACACGAAACAGATTGCCGTGAGGAAGGTTTTTGGCTCTGATGTGACGCACGAGACCTGGAGGAATGTCCGCAGCTATATGATTCTTGTAGGCGTGGCCTGCCTTGTGGGCATTCCGCTGGCCATCTGGGCTGCAAGCATATATCTGCAGCGCTTCGCCTACCGTGTTGAAGGCTACGGCTGGGTGTTCGCGCTGGCCGTCGTGATTTCCCTCGCCATCGCCTTCGGCACCGTCCTCTGGCAGGTGCTCAAGGCCGCGAAGACCAATCCGGCGATTGAACTGAAGAAAACAAAAAGCGATATTTGGATCAAGGTTCTGTCCCTGGGCGTTGGGCTGGCGGTGGGGATTGTGCTCATTGCCAAGGTGTTCTTTGAACTGAGTTACGACAGTTTCTACAAGGACATCGACCGGGTGTATACCATTAACACCTGGTATTCCCACCAAGGTGAGGAGAAGGATTATGGCCAGGTGAGCGGTGCCGTGGCGGTGGGCTTTATGGAGGAGGTGCCGGGCGTGGAAGCCGGAACCCGCACTACCTTCGTGTTCAATGGGGACACCTATTTGGATGAGGAGGGCAACAAGCTGAAAGGAACGCTGGTCTGTGCAGATACCTGCTTCTTTAAGGTCTTCGACCGGCCTATCCTTGCAGGCGATCCGGTGAAGGCGCTGGGCAAATGGGGCTCGGTGATGGTGAGCCGGAGCTTCGCGGAGAAGATAGCCGATCAGATGCCCGGTCAAGTAAGGGGCACAAGACGAAATGTAGTTATATGTCTTAAGGGGTTGACTAGTGGGAGTTATTGTACTTGTGGGAGTTAGGTAGGTTTAGTCGTACAAGAGCGGTCAAAACGAAATGTTACATAGGTTTACATTTGAGTTACATTCGAGGGCAATTTGAAAGCCTAATTTGAGAGTTCTTGTTACATCTGATATTCGGATCATTTACGTGAACCTACGAAAATGTGTTAGAAGCGCCTGGAAGGCCGTATCTGGCTCTCCGGGCGCTCTCTTTATACCCCTTTCAAAAAGCGCTCAAATGGGGCTGAAACGGGGCCTTCAGCAGCAGCTAGCAAGAGAGCCGGGGAATGCTCGAAGAACAGAGAGGACGGTCATTTGGACGGTCACGAGGACGGTCATTTTACGCATCGGTCAAGACGAAATGTAGCGAGAGGACGGTCACGAGGACGGTCAAATTCGGCCCTTTCCGGGACAGAATCCACCCCCTTATTGTCCGAAAAACGCCGAAAATGCCGGGAAAACTGCGAGAATCCAACCCCTTATCGTCCGTTTTTGGAGGGTTTAAGGGGCTGAAGGATGGGAATTTAGGGCGAAAAACGGTGCAAAAAAAACTGTAAAAATGAAAACGAGTGGTATTTTTGTGTAAAACTCGTATGTATGAACAGGTGGAATCAAATGTGGGATTATCTCTATCAAAACTGTCGGGATCTCCCGATTTATCTATCTATAGTCGCTATTATTATAAGTTTCCTGCAGATCATAATAGCGATAAAATTGCTACGATAAGTGAGCCTAAGGCTATGATCAGAGCTCCAATAGCTATACCAGTAGTAATCTTCCATCGCTTATACTCGGGCAATGGGAATACTAATTCAGGATTCTCCGCAAGTAGTAATCTTCCTTTTGCGTTTGGGATGGCTCCTAATCCTTCTTTGGTTGCTACTAAGTGAACAAGTCCTAGATCGTTAAGCGATTCCAAGGCTGCTCCTTCAGGAGATGTCAGTGAAAACCAATCTTGAGTTTTACACTCGTCGCTGTAAACAAGTTTTAGAACCTTTTTCTGAAGATTTGATAAGTTAGTTACAGGGCGATTCCTTCGTTCGTTATCGATCTGCATTCGAGTAAGTCTTTCTTGAGTATGGGCGTTCTGATCCATTTCTATTCCATGGTGTGGAAGGTGAGGGAGGCTTTGACGAGGGCGAGGGCTGTGATTGAGGACATGGGGATGTCCTTGGGAGCGAAGGCCGGGTTGAAGGAGACGAGGCGGACTTTTTCCGGATCATCGGCCTTCTGGATGTACTTCACCGCAGTATAGGTGTCCCCATCAGAGACGAAGGACAGCAAATAGATCTCTCCCCAGAAGAAGCTATCAATCGAGAGTTCCTTCTTTTTATACATGACGATGTCGCCGCTCTTCAGAAGCGGTGACATTGACTCACCTCTTACATATATAGCCCCGTCTACCGGCGGAAGGTTCGGTATCCGGAGGAAGTCTGTCGGCTCCAGGTTGTGGTCGTTGAAGATTGCGAGCAGACCGGCGGACGCATTGTAATCATATAATGGTACTTCTTGATTATCAACTGCGCGATCAGTTTGCAGAGAAAAAGTATGATTTGGAGCACTATCGTGTGTGTACTTGAACATTTCTCCCTCTCCAGAAAGGAGCCAAGGTTTGCTTATTTCAGAAAATACAGAAATAATCTTACAAGCCATCTTTTCTGTAATAGAGCGCGTCTTGCCATTGATAATATCATAGATAGCCTGAGGCCTATCCATTCCTATCCTTTCAGAGAGCACCTTAGCATTTATTTTATAATATGCTAGGATTGTGTTTATTCTATCCTTCGCCTCCATAGATTTACGAAAATTTCTGTATTTTCTGTTTGATATTCAGAAAACTTCTGTATATTTGCAATTGGTAATACATTACCCTTGGCGCAAAGTTAACCGAAATTCAACAAAAACTCAAAAGATATGAGGACATACATTAAAATCGAACCAAGTATCCGTAGCCAAATCGTCCGCCGCTTCGGTATCACAAAGAAGAGCATCTGGGAGGCGCTCTGTGGCCTCGTCCACTCCGAGCAGAGCGAGCAAGTCCGTCAATTCGCCCTTGCCAACGGCGGCAAGGTTGTCTGCGAGGCCTACATGCCGGCATGCACGACCGTCAAGACCAGTACCGGCCTCGCGCAGAAGTTCGCAAATGGTGTGGTGGTACTGCTGGATCTGCAGGACAGCACCGCGCGGATCATGCGCGGAGACCAAGAGCTGAACCATTACGAGAACGTGGATATAAATGCCTGGGCGAACATTCTGTGGATGGCTCAGGAACTCGATTGCACCCCTGGTGAGCCGTGCTATAAAGAAGATTCAGAATCGGCAAGCATATCCTGACATCCGGGTCGACATCCAAAAAAGCCATGGAGCGCTACAACAACATACTCTGCGTGGACCTGTCCGAACTCACCCGTTCGGATGACGGCCCGGCAGTCATGTCCAGGGCGAACTACGACAACCTCGTCAAGCGCAATCGCATCAACGTCGTCCGTCGCGGCGGCGGCCTGGAGACAGGCGCCCTGATAGAGTATGCTACGCTCCCAGACCGCTTCAAGGCGCGGTACATCGAGAAGTACGGCGATCCGGAGCTCAGAAACATTGAAGAGAAGATGGAATTCAGAATGGATACCAAGGCGCGGGAGTTCTTCTTCGGAGACAGCCTTGCCCTTCCGACCAATATTGCAGAACGATACACGGTGAATGCCTCCGCTCTCCGGATGCTCTCCGGGATGAAGGCCAGGATGGTTGACAGTCATCATGTCGGCGGATCCGGCCGTGGTGTCTTCTGGGACGCCATCATGGAGGAGAGCGAACGGCTGCGAGGGATCTGCGGGCACACTTTGCCCGGGAGCGCGAGGCTGAGAGACGTCCTAAGGCGCTTTGACCGGGAAGGATACGGTTCCCTGATCTCCGGCAAGCTCGGGAACAGCAACGGCCGAACCATCACGGAAGAGATGGGCCGGCTGATCATAGCGCTGAAGCGTTCGAAGGATCCTGTCTACAGCAACGAGGCCATCCGCCGGAAGGTGAATGCCGTAGCCTTGGAGAAAGGGTGGAAACAGATCCGCTCTAAGGGTACCATCGAGAACTACCTTTCCGGCAACGTCGCACTCTGGAAGGACACCGAGGTCGGTACCACCAAGGCGAAGATGATGCTGAACCGCATGCATTCCACCATCCTACCTACGGTGCCCAATGCCCGCTGGGAGGGAGACGGTACCAAGGTCAACCTCTATTACCGGACCTACGTAGACGGGAAGGAGAAGATGGCCACCTTCTGGGTATACGAGTTCATCGACGTAGCCTCCGAGGTGATGCTTGGTCGGTCATTTGGCAACGGGGAGGACTTCCGGATGTTCTATGACGGCTTCAGGAGCGCGGTCGAGAGCGTGGGCCTCTTCCCCTACGAGCTTGTGAACGACAACCAAAGCAGTGCGACTACGAAGCAGGTAAGAGAGTGGCTATCAAGGTGTGTCCAAGTGCCACGTACCTCCGCTTCTCACAACGGGCCATCCAAGGCTATCGAGTCCGTTTTCGGGCGATTCCAGGCCGAGGTTCTCTCAAGGCACTGGAATTTCACGGGACAGAATGTCACTTCGAAGAAGGACAGTTCCAGGCCGGACATCGATTTCACGGAGAGGAACGTTGCCAGTCTGCCGAACTACCAGGAATGTGTCGCTATGTATGAGGCTGACGTCCAGACCTGGAACAACAGCCTGCATCCCGACCAGGCCCGGTACCAGGGCATGACGCGCATGGACGTGTTCCGGAGCAGCAGCTGTCCGGACTGCGCCGCACTCAGCGACGCCTCGCGCAGGGACGCATTCTGGATCACGAGTCAGAAATCCGTCAGATATACGAACAACGGCTTCAGGGTCACCATCGACGGGAGCCAGTTCATATTTGAGGTGCAGACCGCGGACGGCTATCCGGATCTCGAGTGGCTGGATGCACACAACCAGCACGACTTCTGGTACCGGTACGATCCATACGACCTCAGCGTCATAAAGCTTTACACCTTCGATCCGAAGACCGGATACCGATATGTGGCCGACGCTGCCACGAAGCAGATGATCCATCGTGACATCTGGTCGCAGAACGAGTTCGATGCTGGCTATATCCGCGGTGTCGAGCAGCGAGTGAAGGAACATACCGTCAAGCGGCACCTGATGGTCAAGGAGATCGAGAGGGAGTTCGGCACTGCTCCGGAGCAGCACGGCCTGGTATCCCCGCTGCCGGCTGGCGTGACCAAGACGGAGTACCGTCGGATATCGGAGCGGCTTGCCACCGGAAGCGCGGCGGCCGTGCCGGAGGGTCCGGATCCGGAGGACATCTTACCGGATACCGTCGGACAGGTCCGGAAGGCGCATCAGCGGTCTTGACTACGAGGCATTGAACAATCTGTAAAACACATAATACCCATTCCATGAAAGAAGAAAGAAAACAAGAGATCCGGGACGCCCTCGAGCGCTTTTGCATGCGCTACGGCTCCCAGAAGAAGGCGACAGCGGCCCTGAAGGACATCTCCGAGGGCACCATCTCGACCATCCTGAACGGCAGGTTCGACAAAATCGGCGATGACATGTGGAGCCGCCTGGAAGCGCAGGTGATGCCGGCAACGGCCGACTACAGCCTCGCCGACACATCCGCCCGGCTGAACCTGCTTGGGTACTTCCGGAAAATGAAGGAGGACTCCTCGATGATGTGGATCACCGGTCCGGCCGGTGTCGGCAAGAGTACGGCCGCCCGCGAGTTCGTCTCCAAAGGGCAGAACGCCTTTATGCTCACATGCGCCACTGATATGGTCCGTAGTGACTTTATGCAGGGACTGTCCGCTGCCGTCGGCCTGGACAACACAGGCCTCAACGTGAGGGAGACCCTATACGCCATCATCCGCCACCTGGTGACCCTCGAGAGACCGCTGCTGATCTTCGACGAGGCGGACAAACTCCGCGACGACGTCCTCATGTACTTCATCACCATATACAACGAGTTGGAGGACCGTTGCGGAATCGTCTTCCTGTCCACGGACTCCATCAAGAGGCGCATGGAGATCGGTGTGAGTTACAACAAGCTTGGATACAATGAACTGTATTCCAGAATATGCAGGCGGTTCGTACCCGTCAAGCCGGCGACGCGCCAGGAGGTCATCGCGATCTGCCGTGCCAACGGCATCGAGGACCGAAAGGCAATACATAATGTCCTGGTAGAGGCAGACGACGCCCAGTACGACCTGCGACGTGTGAAGCGATCGATCGTGAAGCAGAAAGGTCTCAAATCCCTTTCAAACCAATAACCAGATATATTTCAAATGCCTTCCAAAGACTCGCGTTCAAGGTCGCTGTCCGCCTCTTCGATACTCTCGATCCGGCGCAATACCATCACTCTCGACGGTGAGTGGGGGCAGTGCCTTGGCACGATCGACCGTCACGGCACGGCGATGCTGTTCGGACCTTCCGGCAGCGGCAAGTCGAATGCGGCAATGGCCCTGGCTAAAGAACTCACAGCCTTCGGGACGGTGCTCTTCCTTTCGCTCGAGGAGGGTTTCTCGGTCAGCTTCCAGAACACACTGAGGAGACATGGAATGATAGAGTGCGGTACGCGCTTCCAGGCTCTGGACAAGTGTTCTAAAGAGGAGCTTAACACCCGACTCTTCAAGAAGGGATCCGCAGAGTTCATCTTCATAGACTCCATCCAGGCATTCAAGATGAGGATCAGGGACTATGAGTTCCTGAAGGCCCAGTACCCGAACAAGCTCATCATCCTGATCAGTCGTGCTAAGGGTAAGGAGCCATGGGGGGATGCCGCGAAGGAGATCCTCTATGATGTGGGTATCAAAATCTGGGTGGAAGGTGGCGTCGCATCTACGAGAGGGCGGTTCTTCGGACCCACGGGCAAGGCAGTCATATGGCCGGACAAGGCTTTCGACTATTACGGTAAACTAACAAGCAATGAAGGAGATGAGTAACAAGATCAAGACCGAGACCCTTGGTAGGGCCCAGGCGGTCATCAGGGTGAAGCCTATTGACCATATATGGATCGGTGGATGCTGCATAACTGACGATCAGGACAAACTGCGCGTCAAGGTCATCTGCAGGCGCGGAAGAGGCGTTTGTGGTCAGACGCGGGAGCAGACCATACTGAATACCATCCATTATGGTGTGGATATGATGAGATACCTTCCCGGCAAGGGGATAACTTTCGAAAGCGCAAAGAAGATCCTCCGGGAGATAGAAGACTCTGTACAACCAAGACTCTTCTGACCATGGCAAAGAACTACAAGCGTTTCTACGCGCTGCTCAGGCAGAACCCGGACGCGGATAAGGACGAGCTCGTGATGTCTTTCACGGAAGAGCGTACCACCAGTCTCCGGGAGATGACCGAGGAAGAATTCAACTCCCTGTGCGATGCCCTCCAGTACGGTGCCGGACAGGGCTATGGCCAGAAGTCCATGGCGGAGTTGAAGCAGGCCCGTTCTGCCGTGCTAGTGCGTATCCAGAGGTTAGGGATCCCGACGGTGGACAACTGGGACGGGATTGACCAGTTCTGCCTGAGCAGGAGGATCGCAGGCAAGCGGTTCGCCGCCTTGACGGTCGCTGAGCTGAGGTCCCTGCGTACCAAGCTTGAGATGATCCTGCGGAGGGGAGGACTTAAGGAGGTCCGAAAAAGGGATAAAGAGGACGAATCGGCCCACCTACAGGCACTAGCAAATACTTTTAAGACCAACTCGAAATATGCGAATTGAGATGAATAATAGAAACAGGCTTCCCGGCCTCATCGGTTGCATTGCGGCATACATCCGCCGCCGGAGGGACAGGCGTTGGCTGGAGCGGTGGAACCGTTATGCCAGGGGGAACAATGTGAAACCACTGAAGATCAACTGAAATGGATATCGCGAATCTACCAAGGGCTGTGGCGCTGGAAAGTGAGCTGGATGTGCTGCTCCATCTAGGGAGCGATATCGAAACGAACCTCAGCGGCTGGTCCATGACCGGCAGTGATGGCAGGGCATACAACCTCAGCCGGCACATGGTGACTGACATCAAGAGGCTGGCGGAGAACAGGATCCTGGCGATAATCGAAGAAGTAAAGAACCTTTAACATCTACGAATATGGAGAATAACGAGACACAGGTCCGGATGACGGACGAAGAGCTGGCCGAGTACAGGGCGTTCAAGGAGGCCCGGGCCAAGAAAGAGAGGGAGGAGCGGGCCCGCAAGATGAGGGCGGACTACACCTCCATAGTGGACGATGAGATTGCGGCGGCAGTGCCGGCACTCCTGTCCATCTCAGAGGACATCAGTACGGTTAAGAAGACCGTGCTGGAGAATTTCCAGGCGATACTCGCCATGAAGGGCGAGCTCTACAGGGAGAGGAAAGGCGAGGAGATGGCCAACTATTCCCACACCTTCACGTCCTCGGACGGCAAGGCGAGGATAACCATCGGCCGCTATATGAATGACGACTACCTCGACACAGCCGAGACCGGCATCGCCATGATCCGGGACTACATCTCCTCGCTGGCGACAGACGAGAAGTCCCAGGCCCTTGTGGGTATGGTGATGCGGCTGCTGGCCAAGGACCGCAAGGGTACCCTCAAGGCCCAGAGGATCATCCAGCTGCGCAGGATCGCCGAGGAATCGGGTGCCGAGCAGTTCATCGAGGGCGTCAGGATCATCGAGGAGGCGTACTGTCCAACAGCATCCAGGACGTATCTCCGTGCATGGAGAAGGAACGAGAATACCAACGGATGGGATCCAATCCCGCTTGGCATGACTGAATCATAGGAGGATAGGGTATGGATACAAGCATGAATGATCTGGTGAAAGAGACGGCCCGGCAGCAGCTGACCGAAGCCTCGGAGAGATTGAAGAATCTGTGCAGGCTTGACGCCAAGCGGCCGGCCGACCAAAGGGTAGCCGATCTTACCCACGTATATGCCGAAGGGGGGCGCTTCATAGCGGTCTTCGGATCAGCGCACATGATGGGAGACCTGTTCAAGGCGTTCCTGAGGGAGCGTCCAGAGTTCCGTATAGTACTACAGGATGCGCTTGACGACATATACAGAGTTGTGGAAGCTCCAGAATACTAATCTCGGCGATATATGCGGAAACGGAGGCAGAGGCGCGGTGTGAGCTACCGTAAGAGGGTGGTGGACATCAACCGGATATATGATGAACATGTCAACGATGGTCTCTCCAACAGGGAGATCTGGCGTAGGTTCATCTATCCTGTGTATGCCATCAGCGAGCGGTCGTTCTACAACATCCTCTCCGCTTCCGCAAATCCTGACAAGACCCTTCCGGACGATTACCCTACGTTATTTGGATTCAAGGATTGACACTATGGCATCAAGCAAGGACATAATGAGGAAGATCCTCAGGGACGTAAGGGTGGAAGCTTCGCAGCAGTTCGACCGCAACTTCACCCAGGAGTCATTCTTCGGCACGCCATGGCCCCGCCGGAAGGGTCCGGTCCGCAGGAACAGGCACCTTCTTGTCAGTACCGGTGACCTGAGGCGCAGCATCCTGAGTCGATCGGACGAAAACAGTATTACCTTCTATTCAGACCTCCCTTATGCGGCCATCCAGAACAAAGGTGGAGACATAAGGGTCACGGCACGCATGAAGCGGCTGTTCTGGGCCAAGTACTACGAGGCTACCGGTGGCTTCAAGAGGCGCAAGGACGGTTCCCTCAGCCGGAGCAAGCGCCAGGTCCAGCTGAGCGAGGAGGCGGAGTTCTGGAAGGCGATGGCACTGAAGAAGGTCGGGGAGACTATCACCATCCCGAAGAGGCAGTACCTGGGGACTTCCCCGCAGCTAGAGAATGCAGTGAAGGCAATCATAGAGAAGGATATAGAGGAATACCTTAAGACAATCAAGGACGAAATCAAACCATGAACAGAGCAAGGCTTTACAATGACTTCATCGATGCGGTGAAGGGACAGCTTCCGGAGATCAAGCATGTGGATCTTTGGAACAGGAACATAGAATTCATCGAGCAAGAGGACTGGTTCATGCCGGCCGTCTTCCTGGAGTTCGGGGAGATATTCTGGAGTGCTTCCAAGGTAGACAAGGACACCATCGACTACAAGGGCAAAGGAACCCTGACCATCCATATCGTTACGCCCTGGGATGGCAGCGCCTCAGCTGACAGTCCAGCCAGGAACCTGCTGCTGCGGTACTTCGACCTGAGTGCCAGGATCCAAAAGATAATGGAACTCATGGAAGGCGAGGATTACGGAGGAATATGGCTCAACAGCACCAAGACCAACCACGACCACGCGGATATAGTCGAGAACATCGATATCTACGTCGTGACGTTCCACAGGCGCGTGAGCCGGATCCAAACTTCGTCGGAAGACGAGTCATGACGCTGTGAAGCGCCGCCCTGCACAGGCCAGATGGCTGGCGAAAAGTTAAACCTGTATTTCTGACATTTTACCATAAACCAAATTTTACAGTCCGGTTCGATTCCGGGTGCAGGGCCAAGAGAATCATTATCAACGATCAAATACCATAATCAATGGACCTCAAGACCACTTTACGCCAAGAGATTGAAAGGCAAATGCAAGCTACCAAAGGGGCTTCAATGCCCGGAAAGAAAGGAGGAACAGAAATGATGACACTTCACGATTTAATTCATAAGGCAACAATTCTCGACAATATGTTCAGTTGTGAGGATGTGCCAATCAAGTGGTGCGGCGTTGAGATCCGCGACCTTCTATTCGAGCTTATCAATGGGGACAAGCCTGAAGAAGCCGCCATCAATATAAGAGCCTTGATAAAGCCAGAAGAAGGTTCAGGCACAGGCGAAGTGACGTTCTTTGAATTGAATGGGGAAAGATATGTAATCGAAAAGTAAGGAGGAACAGAAATGATACAGAAACTTGAATACGAAACAGAAAGAGACAGAAGCGGAAATGTATATGGTGTGATTCCACCGTCTGATGAAGAAATCATCACCAAGGTTAACGAGGTGATTGACTACATCAACTCCCTACCCAAAGGAATCCCGCCATGTCAGACAGGATTCAAGGCGGACCCAGTTGGACGTCGTGGGAGACAGGGAATGGTACCAAGATGGATCTCCGAGAAAGCTGAGGAATACCAGAGGCAGATGGAGCCTCCATACGATTCCGGCGACATCATCAGCGCATACGAATCCGGAGCGATGGAGAATGACAAAAGGTTTGTCTACGGCCCCACGGGAGATCCAGACCCGGCAGGGACAAGTGACCTGGAGGAAGCAGCGAAGGAATATGCCGACAAGACTATATGCGATGTAGATGATGGCCCATCCGTCGGAACGGTAATTGATGCATTCGTAGCTGGAGCCAAGTGGAGGGAGTTTAAGCTTTTGTAGGAACTTGGGAGAGTAATCCCTGGGTGTACGTTTATGTGTTTGAACTTGTACGATGATGAGAGGGAGTGATAACTATGAGAAGTTGGCCGCTGCAGGCTTCGTGATTGTCCGGCCAGACGATTACCCGGCTCCGCGAATCAAGCAGTGGGTCGGTGACGGAGCCTGGAAGACCTTGGAGAAATACCCTACCAAGGCCGCCCGAGATCGGGCCCTCGCCACCATGCTGGAGAATCCGAAAACAGTGAACCTGTGATGAACGTAGTGTCATCAGTTCTCTTTTCTAATGTACTGATTTAACGGAACTTGAACGTTTTTCAAATTATTGAAAGGTTATATGTTACTTTTTTGCATAATATTTGTATTTTTGTAAGAGACTCTTATTTAATTAAGGGCAATTATTCTTTAACACACATTCAGGTATGGCAGAAGGCGAAGTAAAATTCAAGTACATTTTTAATGATGATTATAACCCTGTTTATGTCAATGGGGCACATGGCGGTGTTAATTCCCAAGGGGAAATTATAGTCAACTTCTATCTTGAGCGTATGGGGCTTCCAAATAGCCAAACAAACGCCATAACCTCAGAAGGTAAACTGGGAGACGTCATTGCTTCCGACCCTAAGGATTTGAATCAGTCTCATATCAGATTCATTCGTAATGGCATTATAATGAATCTTCAGACCGCCATTACAATACACAATTGGTTGGGACAGCATATTGAGACGTTGAAGAAGCTATATGGTATTGATCCAGAGAAAGAGTAAGAATAATGTTTGCGGAGATTATGATTGCCAGCTTAGCTAAGTTTAGTGACACAAGCTTTATGAGGAAATGGGGACAAAAGCCTTTCCCTTATTATAATGATGTCACTAAGATTATATACGGAAAAAAAGACTCCGTAAGCAATACAAAGCCTTCTCTATTTATTGATATCGACAAAATGGAGAAGCTAGGTGATAACTATTTTCGTATAGAATCATTTAGATCCTTAAAGAAGGGTTGGGACGGTTATAGCGCCGAGATAATTCCGGAAACCATTTTAAACCGAGTCCAAGATATACTTCTAAAAGTGCGGAAACCATCTAGTCCAAGACTCCAGGTGTTTCCGACAGGAAGAGGGACCGTTCAGATAGAGTATTATATTGATGATGACAATCAAACAGAGATTGAAGTTTTTCAGAATCAGTACAATGCTTTCATAGTCTCAAAGGGTATGGAAGAAGAAAAAAAGGTGACAAGAAAAGAGGCTATAACTATTTTGGATAACATCATCAATGGGAAGTAGGGCTTTTTCTCCAATCATAGCCGATGGAGAATACCTCTATAGGGGTATAACAAATAAGCAATGGGATTTTGTTAATAATCGAATCACTTCTGCTGCGTATAAAGATTCGCTTGGTGTATCTGTTGATAGGAGCGGTGATCGGGATGAAGAATCTTGTGTATCCCACCTTCTTCAGAATAAGCCTTTTATCGCCATAGGAAGACTTATGGCTGGGTTTGTTCGTGAGAGTGGTTTACTTGTTAAGTATGATCCTACAGAAGAGAATGAGTATCACTCCGAAATTCGTCATTCAGAGAATAGGGCTGAACTTACAACAGGACAATCAAAGAAGATGTCTCGTTCTGCAACAGTGGTATACTTGCAAGAGGACTTGAGGTAGTAAGCAAATTGAAGCATCTGAATGAAGAAGACTACTTCTGATTTCCTGAATGAAATTATCATTAATCCGGTGAGCCGAGGGGCTGACCGGATTTTTTTTGCCGTTGTGTGTTGATATTGAAAAGAATTGTTATATTTGCAGTGCCAGTGATGGCTAAGTTGGTAAGTTCCCAATGGAACAGGTCATTAGATATAGCCCGTTCGAACGGTCCCCATCCGGACCGTTTCTTTATTTTTTATAGCGCCTGACAAAGTTTCTGTCGAAATCCTTCTTCATGGTGTCTCTTCTGATGACGGGTATTTCTTTATTCCCTTTCAGAACTTTTACCTCCAGAGCATTTTCATTCCGTTCAAAATATGTTCGGAGTTCTTTGGCCATCGTTTTGGGATCATACTGACTCTTGATATTCAGGATGACGCGGTGCGCTTGTCCTGCAGATTCCACCAGGCGGCTTCCAATACTGCCCCTGCCAACAATGGTCTTGACATCATATAATCCGACAAAACTTTTCTTCTGGAGGATGCAGTCCCCGGACCGGGTCCCACCAGGGTTGGGGAGTATAAATACCCTGCACCCTTTCTCAACCATCTTTTCGGCAGCGTCTAAGATGTTGTCGAAGTCTGAATGACTCTTCCCCAATGCGCTGAAGATTTCCTTTGAGCCATCGACTGGTTTGAAAATCTTCATCTCTGTGATCTCCCGGACAGCCTTGATATACTCCACTCCTTCCTTTTCATGCAGGGTCCTCAAGGCCTGTGCAATATTGCCAGCAGCCCAGTTACCTGAGATACCGCAAGCATTGCATAGCTGGTTCTCCGGGATCCCTTTCATCAGGTTGAGTTTACGGGTGCAGTTGCGGCACTTGGAGATTGTGTAGGGGTTGTAGTCCGGGAAGGTTTTCTGCTGCTTGCCCGGATTGAAACGGAACATCCCCTTCTTGTCCTTTGAGAGGGCTTCCTTGCCTCTCCTGAGGGCTTCCGCCCTATCGGTCGGCTCATTGGTCGACCTGAGGACCTGGACGACCGTACAGCGGCAGTTCCAGCCGTTCGGCGGGTAGTAGGAATCCCAGAAGGAATCCGATGGCGGGAGTGTGACTCCGTCGAGGGCGGCGTGTTCCGGCCTGACCAGGTCATCACCAGCCGTCCGGTACTGGAGGTAGTATTCATCCCCGTCCTCCATGAAGTTCTCCCACCTTCCGGCCATCTCTGCCGAGCCCTGGGCGAAGTTGTATTCCGCCCGGAGGTAGTGACGGTTGTAGGTCTCGTCGATGGATTGAACGTCGTTCAAGAAGCGTTCAAACGGCTTTCTCTGGCCATTATCGTCGAGCAGTGACGGAAACGCCTCGTTGAGCTCGTGGAATGTCTTCATCCCGGAGAAGATCCAGTCCGATTCCTTCAGGCGTGAGCGCATCCTGTCGGACAGCTCCACGTTTTCGAAGCCACTGTCCAGGATGGCGGCATGCTCATCGATGAAACCGGTTACCGCGGGATCCTCCATGAGTTCTATCCTGAGCGACGCCCCTTCCTCCTTGAAGAGGGCCTTCATCATGCCGGAGAACTTCTCTCGGAGGCGTATCCGTGCGTCCTCCGGGATATCCTTCCCCTTGGCCAGGTCAAGATGGCTCTCCAGGATGCCGGCATATCTCCTGTGCAGCCCCTCGTAGTCAGAGGGGCTCAGTCGAAAAAACCCTGGCGGGCATTCTGCAGTGAGTCACCATCTCCTCCCTGAGTCATCGAGAATGGATCCTGTCGCCGTTCTCTGACCGGAAGCCCGTACTTGTCGGCGAAGTAGCTGCCGTCCACCTCGTAGTTATTAAGGATCATCTGTTCGACTGCCAGTTGTTGCTCAGGGGTATAGTCTATCGGATCATCCCAGTCGAAGCGGAGTCCCTTTACCGGGAAACCCAACTTGACCATCTTAGGGATAAGCTGGTCATTGACCATATCACGTAGGGAGTCTGCAATCTCGTAGATGAGATTGTCCAGGACCTTGAGGTGTACCTGGCTCTGGGAGAGGCTGGAACCGTCTTCGATGGTCATGGTGACCTGGAGGATAAGCTTCGACAGTTCGGAGTTCGCCCTTTCCACACGCTTGTCGTAGACATTGAAGGCATCACCCCGGGAACTCTCCTTGAGTTCGATTTCCGCATCGGCCGGCAGGACGGCATAGGCCTGGTAGCCCATGGTTTCCATCATCTTGGCCATCTCGTCGATGTCTTTCTGGTCGCGACTGGCTGTCTTGGCTATCCTGATCGGGAGCCCGAACATCTCTGCGAAGGCATCCCAGAAAGCCATGGCGTATTTCTTCGGGATAGTCTGGATGGCCGCCTTGAGGTAAAGTCCCAGGTCGTCCGGTGCCCCCATTTCGATGAGCCAGTCGGAGTACGGGCTTTCCCTGTACGAGATTCCGGTCTCCCAGTTCCCACCTGGAAGTGGTGTCACGCGACCGTATTCGGGTACGACATGCTTGCGAGGTACCAGTTCCACCCCGTCGAAGGTCATAAGTCCGTCCTCACGGTGGGTAACATCTCCCAGCTGTATGAGTGAGTGTCCCCAGTATCGGGCCTGTAGGGCATAGCGCAGCAGCTGCTTGAACCATGCCGTCTCGAAGAGGGCTAGGGCATCCTCGTCGGGTGTCCCGTCCGGCCGTGTCAGCTTGAAGGCCTTGCCCAGGATGAACCCCTGGAGCTGTCCGATGCATCCGGACAGGTGGAGATCCAATTCAACGTCGCGGTAGATGTCATAAAGGCGCTGCCTGTTTGGCTGCTGGACATTGATGGCAGCCTGCTGGGCCAGCCTCCATTCGGCCAGGTCACGCTTGGCTAGGAAATCCGTCTGGCGCTGCAGGTCTGCTACGACCTTGCGGAAGCGCTCCCGGTCGGCCTTCTTCGAGAGGTCGATGGTGGAACCGTCCTTGAGGCGCATCACCCTGTGTGTCTCAGTCCTGGCCTGGGTAGATCGGCCGGGTATCATTTTCTTGAAAGAATCGATGATTGGCATGGTTCGGATGATTAATAACTGTTGTCTACGCAGGGCTGCGATCCATAGCGGATGGTGGGAGCTGCACTGTTACCATCCTCGTCGAGGGCTTCCGGCAAATCCGGCAAAACCGTTCCGTCCTGGACTTTCTTGAGCCATTCAAGGGCTTTCTCGTACCTTTCCCGACGGATATCCATGCCCATTCGGCTCGGTAGTGATGAGGACATATGATATAGCGCAATGTCGCAGGCGTACATGAGCAGCTGCCTGTTTCGATCGGGACCTTCAGCAGCGAAGATCCTTGAGCAGTCGTATTTTGGCCTAAGGTAACCGGATATCTCCTCTATCGCTTCCGCCTCGGCGTTGGCACGGTTTTCCGGGCTCGCCTGAGCCACCACCGTTAGGGCGGTCTCGCCGATGACCACTTTGTAGTCAATCACTTCTATGAACATGATACGCGTGGGGTTTAGTTATTGGGTCTTGCGATGTACAGGGCCTTCTTCTCGATGTCCTGGATGGTGGTCCCGCCCTTGAAGCGTTTCTGGCGGATCAGGTCCCTGATGACCTTCTTTGGGGCTACCTTGATCTTGCCGTTGAGCATGAATACGAGGTAGGTCATATTGAAGAGTTCGGCCAGCTTCCTGGCCTCGCGGACCTTGCGCTTGTAGCGTCCGGCCCAAATGCAGTCCTTGATTAGTTTGAGCATGTGTCAGAATATGTTTTTCGCGGACGGCCGTCTGCCCATCCGCGGTGTGAACCTTGATTGCCTGGCAGTCCTCTGGAGGAACCAGATGGCACCCTCATCGGCATCCGGAGCATCGTCATGCGCGCTGCTGCCCTTCTCCAGGGCGAGGGTCTGGTCGATGCCGTTCTGCATGTCCGGCGTACCCTTCAGTGCCTCGTTATAGAATACGAAACCGCGTTCCCACAACGGTGAGATGTCGGTTATCCTCTGGAGCTTGTCCGGCTTCTTCCGTTTGTCTCCGGATATAGGCAGCTGATAGCCGCGTCTCTCTCCTTCCGCCTCGAACTCGTCCAGGATGGTATCCTGGAGGAAGTTGGCCTCCATGTAGAACCGGACAGTTGCATCCTCCGGGATACGTTCGTACAGGTCGTACAGCCAACGTACCATCTCCCCTGTAGTTGACTGACGGACGAACGTATCGATGAGGTGGAGTTCCTTCCCCTTCTTGCCCCACATGCGGCATGCCTTGTAATCGTTGGAAGTCTTGGGTTTCCAGGATGGGTCAGTGTAACATACTATGGCGTCGTACTGGCTCAGAGGCAGGCACTTCTTGTAGCGGATCCATTCATTGCGGAAGATGGATCCCTCAATGATCGGGTTGTGCATCATCTCCTTCTGGAAGGACCTGTAACCCACGAATTCCGCATAGGCTTCGACCTCTTCCCTGGTCCATTTCTCCTTCCAGGTCGGATTCCCGTCCTTGTCAACGGCGTAGACCGTGGACACGTATACCCCTTTCTTCGCGGATATGTTTGCGAGCACAGAGTTCTTGCCGATCAGGTTACCTACCATGATGAACCGTCCGCGTCCCACATCGAGCGATCCGAAAAGCGCGTCGGTCACCCAGTCCGTCATCTCCCTGACGCGGGACGGGTTCCTGCAGAGCTCATCATCGTCGAGGTCGTCTATCACGACGTAGTCCGGCCGTTCCTCCCTGTTCCTGAGGCCTCTCGGGGACTGCCCGCGACCGCAGGCGAGGAAATGTATACCTCCCTCGGTGGTGAACTCACCTTCCGTCCAGTCCCCGATCGACTTCTGGTCTCCGAAATCGGACAGGATCCTCTGGTTGAATTCCAACTCGGCCTGTATGTCGGAGAGCAGTCGGATGGCGGAGTCCTCGGACTTGCCGACCACCACCATGAAATGGATGAGAGGCCTTGCCTGGAACATGAGCCACAGCGGGACGAATATGTCCATGTGCGTGGATTTGGCGTGGCCGCGCGGCCACTTGAAGACGGCCTTGAGGTTCGCTGTCTCTTTGATCCTGCGAGCCGCCTCGTTATGGAACGGTGCATTGTGGATCACTCGGGTTACCTCGCCGGTGGTCTTATCCTTCAGACTGAGGAAGTGTGGGAAATAATACTCGCAGAAAGCGGCGTAGTTCTTCCGGAGCCGGGCGATACGCCGATCGCGTTCCGCATCGGACTCCCTGCTGAGCACGGCCGTGTCGGTGAACGACTGGATCCTCTTGCAGTGCTCCCGCCATTCCCCGTAGATCGCCTTTATTTCAGCCTGTGTCGCCATTGTTTACTTGCTTCCGCCCATCTGCTCGATGATGTACTTGTCCTGGTACCGGTTGATCGCCTTGATCAGTTCAGGCGTCACCTCCGGATCCGTGAGGGACCGGTATTCAAGCCACTTGGAGAAGGCCATGAACACCTCGATGGCATCGACGACGTTCGCCTTCTTGTCAAGCTTCTCGATGACAGAGGACAGCTTGGCCAGCTTGTCTCCGAGGCCGGCGATGAGCGTCGGATCCTTGGAAGCGCTGACCTGGTCTATGAGGGTATTGATTGTTGCGAGTAGCTTGTTTACCAATTCCGGGCGGGTGATGTTCCTGGCGGCCCTGGCTTCCTTCCACCCGTCGGCCGCGCACCACCTCGAGACGGTGACCCTGGATACCTCCAGCTTGTCAGCTATGGCGTTCATCTCCATCCCGGAGAGGTACAGCTGCCGGGCGAGGGATTTCTTGTTTTCCGTTTCCTTTTTCGTCATGGTAATGGATATTGTCAAGGCAAAAATGCCTCTTAGGATGCTTGCACACAAAAATGTATGCAAGCATTGCAGAGAAGTATGCAATGGTTGCATAGAAGTGTGCAACGGTTGCATACTTTTTTTGATGGACCGCACCGCCTGTCTAAACTTGTAGCGCACAAGCCCCTTATCGGGCAGTATCACAAACGACTACAGTATGGGAAAGAGAGTACGTATCTCAAATGAGATCCTGAACAGCTACGGCACCAGGATCATGACCGATGGGCTGGACATCACCCAGTTCCAGCGAAACCCAGTCCTCCTGTTCATGCACGAGCGTGGAAGGGTTATCGGACTGGTCAAGGATATCAGGAAGGAGAATGGCGAGGTTACCGGCGAACTGGAGTTTGATGAGGCTTCTCCGGAGAGCATCCGCGCAAAGAAACAGTTCGAATTCGGAAGCCTGCGAATGGTAAGCGCCGGGATAGACATCATGGAGATGTCCGATGACCCGACCTTGCTCCTCGTTGGTCAGACCCGGCCTACCATTACCAAGAGCAAACTCGTAGAGGTCTCCGTTGTGGATATCGGAGGCAATGACGACGCCCTGGTCCTATCCAGGGACGGATCCAGGCTCGAACTGGGAAAGGACGGCAGCAACCTACTGCCATTGATCGACACACCCAATCTAAAAAACAATATGGAATTATCTAAACTGGCCCTTTCACTGGGCCTTGCCGCCACGGCCTCCGAGAGCGAGGTCGAGGCGAAGATCGCGGAACTCAGGGCCGCGATGCAGGAGGTTGTAACCCTCCGTGCCGAAAAAGAGCAGCTGACCCTCTCGGCCATCACCCAGGCAGTGGAAGCCGGCGTAGCCGAAAGGCGCATCCCGGCCGACAAGAAGGATCACTTCATCGCCCTGGGCAAGACCGCGGGTATCGACACCCTCAGGGAGACCATCGCAGCCATGACTCCTGCACAGAAGGTGACGGCTGTCCTTAACCGAGGCGGAGCTGCGGCACAGACCCCTGGCTCCTACAGGAAGCTCAGCGAGGTTCCGTCTGACAAACTGGAGGCCATGCGCAGGGACGACCGCGAAACGTACGTGGCTCTTTTCAAGGCCGAATACGGTTTCGAACCGTCATTCAAGGAAGAAGAGTAATCATCAACAACCATTTGTACCATGAGAAAAGCAATTACACTTGTATCCGCGCTCCTCTTCAATGCAATCGTAGGAGCGACTATCGCCCTGGCAGCCGGAATCAATCCGGTCGTGGGTGTTCTGGGAGCTGAGGCTGTAGCCTCCGTTCCTGGATTCCTCGCAGGAGGCCCGGCCACGGGCATCCTCCGTGCAGGTATTTTCCGTGAACTCTGGACCGGCGAGATGGTCAAGGCGCTTCGCGGCGGCCTTGAGCACAGCTGGCTGGACGGTATCCCTGACTACAGTGCCGCCGTCGAGAACGACGTGATCCACCTGGTGGATATCGTCGGGGATCCGGATGTCCTGGTGAATAACACCTCTTACCCTATCGACATCCAGGCATTGACCGACACTGACATCTCCATCTCCCTGGATAAGTTCCAGACCAAAGCCACCCCTATCACCGATGACGAGCTCCACGCGCTCTCCTATGACAAGATGTCGCGTGTGATCGAATCCCACAGGAACGCCATCGATGATGCCAAGTTCGCCAAGGCCGCGTGGAATTTCTGCGCAGCATCAAACACGGCTGCCACCCCAGTGCTGGCCACCACCGGCGAACGTGACGCCGCTAACGGCAGGCTAGCCATGACACGTGCCGACCTCATTGCGATGAAGTCCGCCATGGACAAGCTCGGCGTACCGGCCAAGGACAGGAGGCTTGTCCTCTGCTCCGACCACGTTAACGATATCCTTGGATGGAGTGAAGAATTCGTCCGCCAGTACAACCTGGATAACATCAACGGCAAGGTGGGACGCCTGTACGGATTCGACATCTACGAGGCCTCCGAGAACCCGCTGTACACCAGTGCAGGAGCGAAGAAGGATCTCGGCGCAACCGCCTCCGCAGGTGAGTTCAAGTGCTCCTTCGCCTTCTACACTCCACGCGCCTTCAAGGCGAGCGGCTCCCTGGTACCTTACCTCAGCGAGGCGAAGAACGACCCTCAGAACCAGCAGAACCTTGCCAACTTCCGCCACTACTTCATCGCCAAGCCAAAGAAGGCCGATGCTGGCGTAGTGATGAGAAGCGGTTATAAGGCCAATGCTTAATACCTAGCATTCCGACCGCCCATGGCTAGGCTCCGTTACCTTGTCCTCCATTGCACCGCGACCCCGGAAGGGCGTGAGGTGAGCGCTGCGGATATCCGCCGCTGGCACACCTCCGCCCCTCCAAAGGGACGTGGCTGGAAGCAGGTCGGGTATACTGACATGATCCACCTGGATGGCAGGACGGAGCGGCTCGTGGATAATAACGAGGATGCCTTAGTCGATCCGTGGGAGATCACCAACGGAGCTAAGGGATATAACTCTGTCAGCCGTCACGTGGTGTATGTTGGCGGGCTTGCTTCAGACGCAAAAACGGCCAAGGACACCAGGACGGCTGCCCAGAGGAGAACCATGGAGGCCTACGTGAAGTCCTTCCACCGGCGCTTCCCAAAAGTGAGGATAGTCGGGCACAACGAACTGGCGGCGAAAGCCTGTCCCTCATTCGACGTTCAGAAATGGCTCAAGGAGATAGGAATACGGCAAGATGGAAACGAATGATATCATCGCAATAACTACAGATTGTTTGGTACCGTTGGTGACAAGCATCGTCGGTTTCCTGTTCGGCCGGAGGAAGCGCAAGAACGATTTCCTGGGCGACCTGCAGTCATCCATTGACACACTGAGCCGTAAGAACTCGGAGCTTATGAAGAGGATCATCGGGCTCAATGACACGGTGATCCTGCTCAGAAACGAGAATGCTGAACTGAAGGGAGAGGTAGCGCTTCTGCGCAAGGAGAACGAGCAGCTCTCCATCGAGGTTGGCCAGCTCCGTGAGCAGCTGAGCGGCGTCAAGACCATAACCAGGATCAAGAAAGCCGATGGATAGGATAGCCGCATACATCATTGCTGCCCTGCTGTCGTGCTCCTGCGGCATCCGTACGGCCGTCCCGAAAACGGACTACCGTCAGGAAGAGGCTGTCCGCGTAGAGAGAAACACCTTTGTCCGGAGCGAAGGAATATCCTTTTCCGCAGGGGTGTTGCGTGACAGTCTGGATGAGTCCCTGGTCATCGTCGAGGAGTTTGACACCGCGCTGCCCGTGGATTCGTCAACCGGTACGCCTCCTCTAAAGAGACGGGAGATCACCAGGGACAGATCCAGGATCCGGGACGGGAAGACCGTCTCAACCTCTGTTCAGCAGGAAACCATGGCTGAGACCGTCTCCGGCTCCGGAGAGGCAGTCCAGGCACTGAGCCAGGAACAGGTCTCATCGGCAAGCCCGAAAAAAGGCCGGAAGGGGATGCGGCCACTGGCTAAGTGGCTAGCCCTGGGCGCTGCTGCAGCAACTGCAGTGCTGCTGCTTCTAAAGGCTTTCAAACATAGTTCAGGAGGCATTTTGACGGTATTTAAATCGATATTCAAGAGAACCAAATAAAGACATTACGAAATGTACAAGCAAGGAAATGATCTATTAGTAAGTCTGGATGGCAAGGCTTTCGGGCATTGCACCAGTCATACAGCCTCTTTCAACACGGAGACCAAGGACACGGCGGTCAAGCCGCTCTCTTCGGTGCCCCATGCTGAGGCGGCTAAATTCAAGTCTAAGATCGTCACCGGATTGTCTGTCCAGGTAAAGGCTGAAGGCATCGTCTTCGAGGGCGAGACCGAAAGCAGCTTCAAGAGCTTGCTGGCGAAGTGGAAGGTAGGAGGAGTGGTGACACTTAACCTTTTCGAGAGGGAGAACGACCAGACACCTTACCTTACCGGCAGCTTCGTCATCACCTCCCTGGAGCATGCCTCACCGGCAGGGGACGATACTACATGGAACGCCACCTTCGATAACGACGGAGCACCAGACATCGATGAGACTAAGTTCGACATAAACAGTGTTTAACCCCAAAATACTAGGCCCGTGAAGAAAATCAAAATCAATGGGGTGCTCTACCCATGCCGCATCACCATGGGCGCAATGCTGCGCTTCAAGCGTGAGACCGGCAGGGATGTCAGTTTGATGTCCTCCGACGACATAAGCGACATAATCGTGTTCATGTGGGCATGCACCGCGAGCGCCAGTGCGCATGACGGTGTGGAGTTCGGCATGACCATCGAACAGTTCGCGGACTCCCTCGAGCCTGACAGCGTGCAGGCGTTCTACGCTGACGAGGTGTCCTCTGACGGATCAAAAAAAAAGGATCCGGAGAAGGTACCGACAGCATAGAGTCGCTGCTGGGATTCGCTGTGGGGTGCGTGGGGATGAGTCTTCAGGACTTTGAACGATGCACCCCGCAGGAGTTCTCGGAAGTCATACGCTGCTGGCGGGAAGTCGCGGAGCATGAAGGACGGAGAAGTTGGGAGCAGGCACGACTCATCGCCGTGGCGACTCTGACACCCTACAGCGAGAAAGCAATCGAGGCTACCGACGTTATCCGCTTCCCATGGGATGATGAAACCCACGGGGCACCGGCAAAGCCGAGTACTCCGGAGAGGAGGAAGGAGATAATTGCAAGGGTTATGAAGGCTAATCGCGGGACTTAGAAGATTTCCTGTCCTCGCCAGGCATTCCACAGAAGCCGACCCATACTATAAGAACAACTGCGGCGATGTATAAAAGGACACCATATCCTATCGCAGCGTTCTTTAATAAACTGAGTAAAACAGACAGAGTTGTCATAGCGAGACAAATATAACAAAAAATGGCCGATACTGTATCAGTAAAGATAAAAATCGATGACGCCGGATCCTTCAAGAAGGTCGATGTCGATGCCAAGGACCTTAGGAAGGCTATCCGTGAGGTCAAGGAGGAGACCAACCGCCTGAACGCCGAGGTGATCAACTTCGCCCAGCGTGCCCAGTCCTTCAGTGCGCTCCAGTCAGCCATCGGGTCGTTACAGGGTGCCTTCGCCAACCTGACGTCCGGCTACATCGAGGGCCAGACCCAGATGGCGCGTCTGGAGCAGGTCATGCGAAACACAATGGACGCCAGCCAGGGTGAGATACAGGCCATCGAGGCCCTCTGTGATGCCCAGCAACGTCTCGGTGTGACGAGCAAGGAAGCCCAGCTGGCCGGTGCCCAGGAACTCGCGACCTACCTTGAACTGCCGTCCTCCCTACAGACTCTCATACCTGTACTTAACGACATGGCCGCCCAGCAGCTGGGCATCGGGGCCAGCGGTGAAAGCGTGGCGCAGATAGCTACCATGCTCGGCAAGGTGATGGAAGGTCAGACCAAGGCCCTGAGCCGCTACGGATACAGCTTCAGCGAGGCTCAGGAATACGTCCTGCAGTTCGGCGAGGAGAACGAGAGAGCTGCCGTCCTTGCGGAGGTAATCGGAGCTTCCGTCGGAGGTGTAGCCCAGTCCGTCAAGAACTCCGTCGGAGGAACGGTATTCCAGGTCGAGCAGTGGTTCGATGAGGTTAAGGAGTCCATCGGATCCTTAGTGGCAAGAGCTATGCCTCTCATTAACTCCTTGGCGTCCATCGCTAACGCCGCAAACGGAATATTTCAACTCTCTGCAGCTCTCCAGGCCGTTAATGTCCAGGCCGTCATAACGAGGGTCAGGACGGTGGCTCTTTCCGTGGCCATAAAGGTTCAGGATATGGCCTTGAAGATGTGCGGCCTTACGGCAAGGACATGTGCATCCGCCATGACGAGACTCCGGATAGCCACGGCGGCCTTGTATGCTGCCATGTCGCTGGGGCTCACGGTAGCGATAACCGCTCTCATAAGCCTGTTCAGTAAGCTCGCAGGACGAGCCGAGGAGGCAGCCCAGGGAATAGAGGACGTAAATAAAGCTGAACGCGCCTACACTAACGCCTCGGCCAAGGCCAGGGCGGAGATTGGGGCGCAGATTGTGGAGATCGAAGACCTCATCAAGAAAAAGAAGGACGAAAAGAAGAAGGTCGAAGAGCTCAATACGAAATACGGAGAGGTGTTCGGCCACTACAAAACCCTATCACAGTGGTACGATACCCTTCAGACCAAGAGTGCGGCTTACTGTCGCCAGCTCGGATACCAGGCCAGGGCGGAAGCCCTCATCAGCGAGAACGGTGAAGACTATGTAGCCCTCGATGAAACTAGGAAGCAGATGGTCGCGATGAGGGCAGCCGGAAAAGCGACCAGGGGTGGTGTGGGAAAAGTATCAGGTGCTGACGGAAAGACTCTAGGATGGACGATCGGCGAGCATAATACTCCGAAATACCAGGAGTTAGTCGAACAGGAATATGCGCTCACCCAGGCAATCAAGGGAAGAAACGTCCAGATAGAAGAATCCACGACCGAGGCCAGGAAGGCCGCAGAAGCCCTCTCTGAAATGACCACTGCCGGCAGTGGGGATCCGGGAGGGAAAGACGGCAAATCCAAGCCAAAGACTATGGCCGATGACATCAAGGAGTATCGGGAATCAGTGCTGCGTGCGGTCGAGGTCAACAAGGCCCTGGAAGGAGGTTACGGCTCGGCGGCCGTAGAAGAGAAAGCCATGGAGTCTGGACTTACGTCCTTGATTAAGAAATACGGGCTCGAAACCGAAGCTATCCAGGAACTCATATCAGAGTACCAAAAGCTAAAGAGAGAAAGGGGTGCAGCCCTACTGTCTGGAGGGCCTGCTATGTCTGAAGGGACCGCCAACATCCTTTCAGGGGTTGGCGCTAGGACAGGAAAAGACATAGAGCGAAACAAGCAGCCATCATGGCAGAAGTCCGCGACTTATGCATCTGATCTTGCCATCCCTTACGATAAGACCCCGGAAGGAGCCAAGGAAAAACTGGAGGAATACCAGAAGGCCCTTGATAAGGCAAAGCAGAAGCAGGAAGAGATGCAGCAGGGCGTCGGAGCGATAGCGAGCGCCTTCGGCTCGCTGGCCGGGGTGGTAGGCGAGGCGGCCGGAAAATGGCTGGAATGGGCGGGGAACCTGCTCCAGGCGGTAGCTCAAGCCATACCTGCCATAGTAAAACTGACTACCGCGAAAAAGGCGGAAGCAACGGCTAATGCTGCTGCCGCCGTGACCGGTGGTGCAGAATCAGTAGCTTCAACACCATACGTGGGAGCTGCCATGGCGGTGGCAGCTGCGGCCAACATCATAGCGGCGTTTGCCAACATGCCGAAGTTCGCTGCAGGAGCACTGGCCTACGGACCGACGATAGGGCTGTTCGGCGAATATGCCGGAGCTGCAACCAACCCTGAGGTTATTGCACCGCTGAGCAAGCTGAAAGGACTCATCAACGACGGTAGCGGTTTCCCGTCACGGGTGGACTTCCGGATCCAGGGAAGGGACCTGTACGGTATCATGAGGAAGGAATCAAACCTTAAGGACAGAAGCTGACATGACATTCCACATCAGATACAGCGGGGAGTTCCTCTCCCTTGATGGAACCGCCTGGAGGTGTGATATCCTCCAGCAGGCCAACTCCGCCTTCTCCTCGGTGGGAGAGCTTGTCTTCGCAGCAGACAACCCCCTGGTCATCGAATGGGAACCCGTCCCGAAGGAGGATGTAATCTGCGGAAGTGTGGCTACCCTTAAGATCATGTCTCCAGGAGACCGAACCTATATCGACCTCTACTCTATCACCCCGGGGCAGATCAGGCTTGACGTCTACCGGGAGAATGCCATCTACTGGTCAGGATGTCTCGATCCGGAGTTCTATGAGGAGTCATATTCCGAAGCATCATCATACGAGGTGTCCCTTACATTCTCCGACTTCGGAATCTTGAAGCGGTTGAAGTATAACCTGACCGGGATGCAGACCATCCAGGCGATACTCACCGATGCTCTTACAAGGAGCGGTGTCAACTATTCATCCCTCGACCAGTCTCTTATATCCACATACTTGTCCGAGACGAGGGCAACGCTCGACAAACTGGCTGTCCAAAGCCTTAATTGGACTGACGAAGACGGTGAGACGAAGGATCTTTACCAGGTCATCGAGGGGATGCTGCAACCGCTTGCCATGAAGATGGTCCAGAAGGCAGGGACCATCTACGTCTATGACATCAACGGGCTACATGGGAGCGCGGCAGTGTCCGAGATCGCATGGTCAGCGACCGACCAGATGCTTGGGACAGACAAGGTGGCGAACAATGTCAAGGTGGTATTCTCACCATACGGTGACAGTAAGCTCTCCAAGGAACTGGAATACGAAGGGGTATTTTCCGAGAACATGGTATGGCTAGGTACGGAGACGCTACAGCCAGTGGAGTATTACAGCTTCTTCCCGAACTACAAGGAGGGATATGACCTTGACAATATTGCTTTCACCATCTTCTTTGATGCAGCCGGTGCCCTGCCTTACGTGGCCGGCAAATACTTCAAGATACTGCCGATCCTGGGAGGCGAGGAGTGCAACGGAATCAGGAACTGGATCTTCGTAGGACACGATTCAAAGGACTCTGGCAACGTCGTCCGTAAGCCATCGGCGGAATCGAATGCAGAACTCTTCCGCACTGAAAGATTCTACCTGCCTGAATTGTCATCAGCCGACCGTGATAAGCAGCTGATACGCATCCAGCTGCCGCTGCTGCTTGACCCGAGATACAATCCTTTCGAAGATGCAGGGGAAGGCAACGAAGAGGACAACTACAAGGCGATGGATGGAATCTGGCCGATGATTCCCGTAATGATAAGCATTTATGACGAATCCGGCACAGCCCTGTATCACTATACCAATAACTCCGTCCATCCTGACGGAGATGTAGGCCAGCTTTCCGCGTTGTTAGGATCATGGGAATCCGGAGAGGCATCATTCGGCGATTGCATGCTCCAGTACTATGATCCAACGGATGTAAGGACAAGCGGTTGCTCTGGATGGAAGACCAATAGGCAGACGATAGGCTCCGGTTTTACTGCTATTATGCCGTCTTTCCAGAAACTTGAGCCTGGGCAGTATATTCCTTACCCTCCTGCAGGAGGCTGGCTTGAGATGAAGGTTCTGGCAGATGTCCACATCGCATCTTGGTTCCTCCCATGGTCGAGTGTAGCAGCAGATGTCAGGGCTGCCTTCCTCGCGAAAATACGATGGTGCCTTTATAAGGCTCCGACAATAGAACTGGTCAACAACAATGCTGCCCATTCTGCGATCACGGCCGACGATGTCGAGTATTCAGGGGTGCTCAACGAAGACGCCCTTGACGGAATAGAGGTAGAGACCCTATGCGGGACGCTTACCAAGCCGATACCGTCGGCCAAAGGGTTATATTACGACACTTCCTCCGCAGTGGTCTCCGAAATGACCCGGGCGGGTCGTAAAGATCATCCGGAGCAACTCCTGATAGGAACTCTGTACTCACAGTATGCTGAAAGGAAAACGACCTTGTCTGGCACTTGCGACATTCTGACCGAAGGATTAAGATATTTGACAGATCCTGCACTGCCAGGAGTTAAACTGATGCTGCTCGGTGAAGTGCAGTTAATACGCGAATGTGAAAGCCAGATAACGGCGGCAGAGTTTGCAGCAGACGAATATACTAGTGCATAGGCAATGAGCAAGACTTACATAGCAGGAACGAAATACCGCACGTCGGTTCCCCGCTCCCAGAGGCTCAGGGACACCGTTAGAGGAGCTGCCGTGGCATCCAGTACCGGAGACTACGACGGCGGAGATTATGTAACCAGGACCACCGAGCAGATCATCACGGCGGTCAAGACCTTTGCAGCCGGCCTGAACATTACCGGAGGTTCCTCCCAGAACACGCTCTACATCGATGCCAACGGAGCCCTGCATTGCAAGCTCCCTATCGTTTCTGACTCGTACCTGAGCGGGTACGGCGCATCTGCAGGACCTGCAGGGTCCGGTATCGACCTGTCCGAAGTGTGGGCGTCCCTGAGGAGTAACGCAGACGATTACGCGGACTACAAGATCAATGCTGCCCATCTGGACCTCTCAGCCTATGCTCCTCTGTCAAACCCTGCTCTGACGGGAATACCTACGGCACCAACAGCGGCCCCGGGTACGAATACCACCCAGATAGCCACTACTGCTTTCGTCTTTCGTCCAGGAGGCTATCTCCGGGTTGAGCGGAGGAGGTGTCTCTTCTGTCAATGGCATGACAGGCAATGTGGTCCTGGACCTGGATTTCATTCCGCTGGACGGATCCGACAGTATCGATGGGACTCTCTCTCCGAACCGTACTGCCGTCTACGACCTGGGATCGTCATCGTACAAGTGGAGGTACGTCTACGGAACATATCTTAACATCGATAGCCTCGCGGTGGTCAAGGGCGGACTGAAGATATCGGGAGGCAGCAGCGTCAACTGTACTTTTTACGTCTCTGGCAACAAGCTGCACTGTTATCCGGAGATTGTGTTCGACAATAATACCTTCTTCAGCGGCAATTACGGCGACCTTAGCAATAAGCCGGATCTATCAGTCTATGCTACTAAAGCATCACTTGCTGCCGTTGCAACTTCCGGAGCATACTCTGATCTCTCCGGAAGGCCCGACCTTTCGGTATATGTAACGACTTCACTTATAGGTTCTGCAGCCTATTTGGACGCGGAAGACATCGCATCAGCAGAGCAGGGCGACAAAGCGGACTCCGCTCTCCAAGGGATAAAGCTCAACGGCACCGAGTTGACGCCTTCCTCTAACGTAGTCAACGTCAACGCCTGTACTTCAATCGAGACGCCTACCGGACTGACAGCGGCTTCAATCACGTCTGCAGGCCTAATCAAACTGAGCCTCACTAACGGATATACCATCCCGACCTCTGGCAACGTGGCGCAGATAACGACCAACGCGAACGCCATCACCGCCCTCCAGGGATACTTCACAAGCGGGGTAGCCAAGAGCGCCGCGAAGCTCAACTGCGGTGACGTTGGAAGCGCAGCCCTTCCTGTCTACTTCGATGACGGAGTACCGAAGGCCTGTACCCTGAACCTCAGCAACTACGTGGACCTTACGAGTCCCCAGAACATTCCCGGCGTCAAGACCTTCGTCAACGGACTCGACATCACCGGAGGAGTGTCTGACCGGACCATATACAAGGATAGTAACAACTGCCTGCATGTGACCATCCCGATCGTCTGCGACTCCTTCATCAGCGCATACGGCGCCGGCTCGTCCGCGAACGTGATTGACGAGATGTGGACCGCCCTGGCGGCATCAGGGATAAGCCATAAGATCCATGCCGACCACCTGCCGTATGACATCCCTCCGGAGTTTGTGGCTGGCGTAGACGATGACTACACCGGAGAATCCTACGCCGATGTGGAGACGATGATGATCGCTGTCTTCGAGCGACTGTACAACCTTGAAAGCGCACTTGGATTATGAGTAGGGTAACAGGAAATACCATATCGAAGGCCAATGCTACCATCAGCGACATAGCTGAGTTCTTTGGGATGAGTCGTGCTTCGAAGTTGAACAGCATCTGCGCTTATGCGGGCATCAACAAATGGGCGAGATACAAGCCTGTTGCATACGAGACCCTGAAGGGACTGACGAAGGCAACCGGGCATCCGACACCGCTATCCGTAGCAGAGTTGCTTGACGTGAGCTACGGTCTGACACTCCCTTCAGCGTCATCCACCCCTGCTGCAGCAGCGGCAAAGACGTTCGGGTATACGAGACCGACAGCCAACGACTGGTGCAGGATCTCGGACTTCCTGAATGCGGCCAACATCAACTCAGAGGGCTACAACCATTCTGCGCTGGCACCTGCCAGAAGGGGCGGATTCTCATCTGCGATGACCTTTCCGATATTCAGCTACTCGGAGATTACCAGGGAGTTGATCGTAGCTGTTGCGGGATCGACGACCGGACTCGCCCTCGAAGACCTCACTCTCATTTCGGGATGCTACTTGGCTTTCTGCTGGACGGACGGGGGGACGACCTACATCAAGACCGCGTCCAGTACAATAACCAACGGAGGCATATCCATCACCCTTGAGGACACCGACTTCCCGAACGTTTCCGCGGGAGGAAGCGCGACATACACCTACTACCTATGCCTCTGCACGACATCGCACACCTCGAGGACCACCGCATCAGGGAAGACATACTATCCGCTTCCGTTTGATTCGGTAAGCTACGCCTCCGGCTCAATCACCGTGACCAAGACTTGGCCTTTCGACGAGGTTACGATTGAATTCGGTGAGCTGCGGCCATCTGTCCAGGCCTATACTTATAACAAGTCCACACAAACCTGGGGCTGGCAGGGAATGGGCTTCTATGTTGAGCAAGGTCCGATTGCCCCAGGACAACTTGATATGAATTCATACTGTAGGGTTAATGCCACCGGAGACCTCTATATCCGTGTCAAGCTGGTGAACTCGACCGAATCTGAACTGGTATACCCGACCTCGGGAACGACGGCAAAATGGACATCCACCCTGGCATCCGACAGTACCGTTGCCGGGAGCGAGAGAGCCTGCCAAGTATACAATGCGGATGGAGCCACCTCGGTACACAGCGTGACGGTGGCGCCCGGATCCACCGAATGGGTATATATCAGGTGTCCGTACTTCTTCAGATACTACAACGGCAACAATCTCGGGACACTCGGGACAGACCTCGGACGCACAGGTTTGTTCACCTTGAAGGTTAACGGTATCCAGGTTGTGTCCGCATCACTGAATTTCGCAACATACGACTATACAGGTTTATAATATGGAAATTGCAAAAACACTTATCGTTAACGAGGCTGCGAGGATCAATTCGCTTAACCTCGCAATAGGCCCAAAGGCTAAGGATCTGTTCTCTCTGCAGGACGAAATAGCAGAAATAACCAATCCATTCTATAGGTTCCGCGACAAGCTCGCTGCAGACATGGGAATCAAGGGCGGACCGGAAAAGGATGGGGAGGAGAAGTGGAACGATTTCGTCACTTCCCTGACCAAATTCCTGGAAGGGACCGTCGAAGTCCATAATGTCCGCTTTTTGACCGAGGATGAGTTCTGGAAGGCTATCGATCCACTTATCTCAAAAGGGACTCTTTTCAGAGGCGACATTGATCTCCTGCGTGGCTTGTTAGTTAAAGAGTCGAACGAAGGTTGATCACTATTTGGATGCTATTTAAACTGTATTAAAAGGGGTATGATATGAAACGCAACAAGATAATTCCTCTCAGGATTCCAAGAGGGAATGACTTCTCTCTTACGGTCCGTGTCTCCAGGAAAGATCCGGATACCGGACTCTATCAGACATATGATTTGTCAACAGCTAATGACGTGATGATCTCCCTAGTTAGCGGCCTGAGCCATATCACTGCGAAAAGTATGTCGGTATCTGGTAATGCCGCAACTGGTTCCTTCCGGGCCAAAGGCTTGACACTAGGTTTCTATGGAGTGGAACTAACCTTTACCTCCTCCGAAGGTAAGGCCAAGAGGAGTTACGAATGTGGACTTATCGTAATTGTTGAGAGTAATGCCATGACCGACGTCTCATCCTCAGCAACGGAGGGTGAAGATGGTTTCGGAATCAATCTGTATACCGAAATAACTCCCGATACGATTTACATTGGTGGACTGGAAGTAGCTGGGACTGTTGAAGTGGGAGATGTCGAGACGCTGGATCCTGGCGAGGAGGCTTATGCCAGGAATGTGGGCACACCGACAAACCAGATCATAAACTTTGGCATCCCGCGGGGTATGGATGGCCCTGAAGGTCTACAAGGGCCCTCTGGAAATCCGGGTCCACAAGGACCTCAGGGCAAATCAGCCTATCAGCTGGCCATTGAGAATGGCTTTACAGGAACAGAGTCTGAGTGGTTGGAGTCTCTGAAGAATGGCCCGCGGGGCAAGTCAGCCTACCAGGTTGCCGTCGATAACGGCTTTTCCGGCACCGAGGCCCAGTGGCTGGCGTCCCTAAAGGGCGAAACCGGAGAAACCGGACCTCAGGGACCGCAGGGAAATCCTGGGGAAACGGGTGCCACCGGCCCACAGGGTCCGCA
Source organism: uncultured Bacteroidales bacterium (assembly GCA_905235085.1). Lineage (GTDB taxonomy): Bacteria > Bacteroidota > Bacteroidia > Bacteroidales > UBA932 > Cryptobacteroides. The sequence goes on from CAJOKD010000025.1 coordinate 35,452, forward strand.
GGGTAAGTCAGCCTACCAGATTGCCGTCGATAACGGTTTTGCTGGTACAGAAGCCCAGTGGCTGGCATCCCTGAAGGGAGAGACTGGCGCAACAGGTCCGCAGGGACCGCAAGGCGAAATAGGTGCCACGGGTCCTCAAGGGCCTCAAGGACCGCAAGGTAAGTCAGCCTATCAGGTAGCCGTTGAGAATGGCTTTTCAGGAACAGAGTCTGAGTGGTTGGAATCTCTGAAAGATGGTCCACAGGGCCCGCAGGGTAAGTCAGCCTATCAGGTTGCCGTCGATAACGGCTTTTCCGGGACCGAGGCACAGTGGCTGGCCTCGCTGAAGGGTGAGACTGGAGCTACTGGTCCTCAGGGACCACAAGGAGAGACGGGCGCTACTGGTGCAACCGGTCCACAAGGTCCGCAAGGTGAGACGGGTGCTACCGGAGCACAGGGTCCCAAGGGGGAAACCGGAGAAACCGGACCTCAGGGACCGCAGGGAAATCCTGGGGAAAC
>CAJOKD010000026.1 GCA_905235085.1 uncultured Bacteroidales bacterium
TTGGAACTGTTTCATGAGAGCAAATTTATAACTTTATCGCTTTCTTCCGCCTCTTACGAGGTCAAAAAACACGGAAATATTCCGGTGAGCCCAAAATCGGGTACCCCTCGAGCGACGATTCTGCTGATATTCAGGATTTTACAAGTCACCTCTCCTAACTACTTATTGTTTAACATCGGTAAACTTATATCAGGACCAGCCCCGAGATGGCTGAAAACGTCTCTGGCGGACGGTTAGTGCACAACAATAAGGTTTGGACCTTGATTGGAGAAAAGGTACTTGTCGTTTTATTTAATGATTATTTACCATATCCAAAAATTATTAATAAATTTATAGCCGAAACGCGTAATTAATAACTAAAATGAAACAAATCATAGAATGTGTGCCCAATTTCAGCGAAGGGCGTGACAGGGTTGTCATCGACAAGATAGTAAAGGCAATTGCAGATGCAAGGGTGACAGTTGATGGGAAGGAAGAACGGGTCAAAGTCCTTGACGTAGATCCGGGAGAAGCCACCAACAGGACGGTGGTTACCTTTGTCGGAAGCCCCGAGGCGGTGCTCGAGGCAGCTTTCCAGGGCGTGAAATGCTCTATGGAAGTGATTGATATGCGCAAGCATCACGGAGCTCACCCCCGTTCCGGAGCCTGCGACGTGCTTCCGCTGGTCCCGGTAGCCGGAATCTCCCTTGAAGAGTGCGCCGAACTTGCCAGAGGCCTTGCCAAGCGCATCTATGAAAACCTCGGCATCCCTTGCTACTGCTATGAGGCAGCCGCATTCAAGCCGGAGCGGAAGAACCTCGCCGTCTGCAGGGCCGGGGAATATGAAGCCCTGCCTGAGAAGATAGCGGATCCTGCCCGCAAGCCGGATTTCGGACCGGACGGATACAACGAGACCGTCGCCAGGTGCGGAGCCATCAACGTGGGAGCCAGGAACTTCCTCGTGGCGGTCAACTACAACCTCAACACCACATCCACCCGCAGGGCTATGGCGGTTGCCTTCGACGTACGCGAGAAAGGCCGCAAGAAGCGCGAAGGCGGTTCCTTGACAGGCAAGGTCCTCAAGGATGAGAACGGCAAGGATATCTGGGAGAAAGGCACCCTGAAGGGCTGCAAGGCCATCGGATGGTATATTGACGAATACGGCATCGCCCAAGTGTCTATGAATATCACCGACATCGAGGCCACCCCCCTGCACGTAGCCTTCGATGAGGTCACCAGAGCTGCTGCAGCCAGGGGACTCCGCGTTACCGGAGCCGAGATCGTAGGACTGGTCCCGAAACGGGTCCTGATCGATGCAGGCAAGTATTACCTTGAAAAACAGCAGCGTTCCCTCGGCATCACCGACGAGGAGATAATGAAGATAGCCGTCAAGTCTATGAGCCTGGACGACCTCAAGCCGTTCGATCCGCACGAGAAAGTGATCGAATACCTTATGGAAGATCCTGAGGAGAAGGCCGCCCGCGAACGTCTGGTGAGCATGACAGTCAAAGGCTTCGCCGAAGAGACGGCATCCGAATCCCCTGCCCCTGGCGGCGGATCGGTAGCTGCCAATATGGGCGCCCTGGGAGCTGCCCTTTCCACGATGGTTGCAAACCTCTCGAGCCACAAGCGCGGCTGGGACGACCGCTGGAAAGAGTTCTCCGACTGGGCTGAAAAAGGCCAGGCCGTTATGTCCGAACTCATTTCCCTGATTGATGAGGATACTGCCGCATTCGACAGGATTATGGCTGCATTCTCGCTGCCGAAGGGCACCGATGAGGAAAAGGCGGCAAGGGAGCAGGCAATAGAAGACGCCACCCTCTATGCGTCCCAGGTCCCTCTCCGCACGATGAAAGCTTCCTTCAAGGTGTTCGAAGTAGCCCGGGCAATGGCCGCAGATGGTAATCCTAACTCCGTTTCCGATGCCGGCGTCGGCGCCCTCGCTGCCCGCAGCGCGGTTCTTGGAGCGCAGCTCAATGTCAAGATCAACGCTGTCGGCCTGAAAGACAAGGAAAGGGCTGGGGCTCTGATCGCCGAAGCCGATGAGATTGCCAGGGAGGCCGTCCAAGAAGAAAAAGAAATCCTCGAAATCGTAAATTCCAAGATAAATGGATAAGTTCCAAGAAGAAATACTTGCCGGCATCCCTCAGGACAGGCTCCCGGATCCAAAGCCATACGATACTACAATCAACCACGCTCCTAAGAGAAAGGATATACTTACAAAGGAGCAGAAAGTCCTAGCGCTGAAGAATGCTCTCAGGTATTTCCCGGAGAAATTCCACGAAGCGCTCGCTCCGGAATTCGCAAAGGAACTCCGGGACTACGGCAGGATCTACATGTACAGGTTCCGTCCTTCATACGAGATCTATGCCCGCCCTATCGATGAATATCCTTGCAAGAGCAAGCAGGCTGCCGCCATAATGGCAATGATCCAGAACAACCTGGACCCGAGGGTAGCCCAGCACCCGCACGAGCTGATAGTTTACGGCGGCAACGGTGCGTGCTTCCAGAACTGGGCACAGTACAGGCTGGCGATGCAGTACCTCGCCACTATGACCGACGAACAGACCCTGGCTATGTATTCGGGTCTACCGATGGGGCTTTTCCCAAGCCACAAGGACGCCCCGAGGGTGGTTGTGACCAACGGAATGGTGATCCCGAACTATTCCAGCCAGGACGACTGGGAGAGATTCAACGCCCTGGGAGTTTCGCAGTACGGCCAGATGACGGCCGGCTCTTACATGTACATCGGTCCTCAGGGAATCGTGCACGGTACCACGATCACAGTCATGAACGCTGCCAGGAAACAGCTCAGGAACAGGAATATACCTGCGACCAACGAGAGCATGAAGGGGATGCTCTTCGTGACCGCCGGACTGGGCGGAATGTCCGGCGCCCAGCCTAAGGCCGGCGACATAGCAGGAGTGGTAAGCGTAGTGGCGGAAATCAATCCGCTGGCCGCACGCAAGCGCTACGACCAGGGATGGGTGGACGAACTCCACGACAGCCTCGATGAACTGATACCTCGTGTCCGCAAAGCGGTCGAAGGCAAGGAAATCGTCTCTATGGCCTATGTAGGCAACATAGTCGACCTTTGGGAGAGGCTGGCGGACGAAGGCATCCACGTAGATCTAGGTTCGGACCAGACTTCCCTGCACAATCCTTGGGCAGGAGGCTACTATCCCGCAGGCCTGTCTCTGGAGGAATCCAAGGAAATGATGGCCGAGGAGCCTGAAAAGTTCAAGGATGCTGTCCGCGCATCGCTCCGGAGGCACGTGGCTGCAATCAACAGGCTGGCCGCTGATGGAATGTATTTTTTCGACTACGGGAACGCCTTCCTGCTGGAATCTTCCCGCGCAGGGGCTGACATCCTGAAAGCAGACGGCTCGTTCAGATATCCATCTTACGTACAGGACATTATGGGTCCTCTTTACTTCGACTACGGTTTCGGGCCTTTCCGCTGGGTATGTATGAGTGAGAAACCTGAAGACCTTGCGAAATCGGATGAACTGGCAGTCAAGGTCCTCACTGAAGAGGCCGCAGAAGCTCCGGAAGAAATCCGCGGACAGATGCAGGACAATATCCACTGGATAGAAGAAGCCGGAAGGAACAACCTCGTCGTGGGTTCGCAAGCCAGGATCCTGTACGCCGACTGCGAAGGCAGGACGAAGATTGCCCTGGCATTCAACGAGGCAATCAGGAAGGGTGAGATCTCAGCTCCTATCGTACTTGGACGCGACCATCACGATGTATCCGGAACCGATTCTCCTTTCCGCGAGACATCGAACATCTACGACGGCTCCCAATTCACCGCCGATATGGCCATCCAGAACGTAATCGGTGATGGTTTCCGAGGCGCGACCTGGGTCTCGATACACAACGGAGGCGGAGTCGGCTGGGGTGAAGTCATAAACGGTGGATTCGGAATGGTCATAGACGGTTCCGAGGATTCCGACCGCCATATCCGCCAGATGTTGTTCTGGGATGTGAACAACGGCATAGCCCGACGCAGCTGGGCCAGGAACGAAGGCGCAGGAAACGCGATACGCAGGGAGATGGAGCGTACCCCGGGTCTGAAGGTGACATTGCCCAACCTCGCAGATGACACATTAGTAAACAAAGCAATCGAAGAACTATGACACATATCATATCCAAAGCCCACCTGAGCCTTTCCCGGCTCAAGGAAATCCTTGAGAAAAAAGAGAAACTCCAGCTTGGAGAAGAGGCTGTTGCAGCCATAGAGAAATGCCGCAAGTACCTGGACAGCAAGATGGAAGACCTGGAGAAACCGGTATATGGTATAACCACCGGCTTCGGGTCTCTCTACAACGTGACCATCCCTGCCGACCAGCTTTCCCAGCTGCAGTACAACCTGGTGGTCAGCCACGCCTGCGGAACAGGAGATACGGTACGGTCCGAGATAGTCCGACTGATGCTGCTCCTGAAGGCACAGTCTCTGTCCTACGGTCACTCCGGTGCACAGCTTATAACTGTCCAGCGGCTTCTGGATATGTTCAACAACGACATCCTTCCGGTAGTTTACCAACAGGGATCCCTCGGAGCTTCCGGAGACCTCGCTCCACTCGCCCACCTCAGTCTTCCTCTTATAGGACTCGGAGAAGTGCTTTACAAAGGTAGGATAAGGCCGAGCAAGGAGGTCTGGGATGAAATGGGATGGGAACCTATCACCTTGCAGTCGAAAGAAGGCTTGGCCTTGCTGAACGGTACCCAGTTTATGAGCGCTCACGCTATCTGGTCCCTGATCCAATGCCACAGGCTCTCCGAATGGGCCGACAAGATCGGAGCCATGTCCCTCGAAGCTTACGACGGAAGGATTGAACCGTTCCTGCCTCTCACCCATCAGCTAAGGCCGCATAAAGGCCAGATCGACACGGCCGCCAGGTTCATCGATATCCTTGAAGGAAGCGAACTTATCAACGGATACAAGGAGCACGTCCAGGATCCGTATTCATTCCGGTGCATCCCCCAGGTGCACGGGGCCGTCAAGGACAGCATCCGTTATGTCGAATCCGTCATAGAGAACGAAATCAATTCGGCTACCGACAATCCGAACATATTCCCGGATGAGGATATGATCATCTCCGCCGGCAACTTCCATGGAGAGCCTATCGCCATTCCTATGGATGCTCTGGCCATCGCTATCTCCGAACTCGCGAACATATCCGAAAGGAGGATATTCAGGCTGATCTCCGGGCAGAGGGGCCTGCCGAAGTTCCTGGTTGCCACTCCGGGACTCAACAGTGGTTTTATGATTCCTCAGTACACCGCGGCTTCGATAGTAAGCCAGAACAAAGGCCTATGCTGGCCTGCCTCGGTGGATTCCATCCCGTCCTCCCAGGGTCAGGAAGACCACGTGAGTATGGGATCCAATTCAGCTACGAAACTAGTGAGGGTGATCGACAATTGCGAGGAGGTTCTCGCAATCGAACTGTTCAACGCAGCACAGGCTCTCGAGTTCCGCCACCAGATCTCCGATGCCAAGTCTTCCCCCAAGATCGAAGGAATATTCCAGGAATACCGCAAGTCCGTTCCTTTCATCAGCGACGACCAGTATATGCATCCTCTCATCGTGAAATCCATCGAATTCATAAGATGACCATTATCACCAACATAGGCGAACTGTGCGGCATAGTCCCCCAGGGAGTCCTCCGAAAGGAGGGCACCGGGATGGATGAGCTGGTGACCTTGAAAGACGCATTCCTCACGGTTGCTGATGGGAGGATAGAAGATTTCGGCCATATGAAGGACTGCCCTTCACCCGCGGACGGGGACGAAGTAATGGACGCGTGCGGCGGAATGGTCCTTCCGGCTTTCTGCGACTCCCATACCCACATCTGCTACGCAGGATCGAGGGAGCAGGAATTCATCGACAAGATCAATGGATTGAGCTATGAAGAAATAGCCGCACGCGGAGGCGGAATCCTCAACTCGGCCGACCTTCTCCACTCTACCAGCGAAGATGACCTTTACCTGCAGACGATGGCGAGGGTTGACGAGATAACGGCAAAGGGGACCGGGGCCATCGAAATCAAGAGCGGCTACGGTCTTTCGGTGGAAGACGAATTGAAGATGCTGCGGGTGATACGACGAGTCAAGGAGGATTCACCAGCTACGATCAAATCCACTTTCCTCGGTGCACACGCCGTCGGAAGGGCGTATTCAGGAAGGCAGGAGGAATATGTGGACCTTGTCTGCAAGGAAATGGTTCCCGCCGTAGGAGAAGCGAAACTGGCTGATTTCATCGATGTTTTCTGCGACGAAGGGTTCTTCACTCCTTCACAGACAGAAAGTATAATCATTGCCGGACAGGAATATGGACTCAAGGCGAAGATCCACGCCAACGAGCTGGCCGTCTCCGGAGGCGTCCAGGTAGCTGCTGCCAACGGAGCTTTGTCTGCCGACCATCTGGAACGGACGACTGCGGCTGAGATCGAAGCGCTACGCGGAACAGTCACTATGCCGACTATGCTCCCGGGTTCGTCCTTCTTCCTGGGCCTCCCGTACGGACGCGCTAAGGATTTCATTGAATCCGGTTTGGGAATAGCTCTCGCCTCTGACTACAACCCGGGCTCTTCCCCATCCGGTGATATGCGCTTCGTAATGGCGATGGGATGCATCAAGATGAGGCTGACACCGGAACGGGCATTCAATGCCTGCACCCTCAATTCAGCTTATGCGATGGGAGTTTCCGATATTCTCGGATCCATCACGAAAGGAAAGAAAGCGAACCTGATAATCACGGATCCGCTTCCTTCCCTGGCTTATATTCCTTATTGCTACCAGACACCTTTCATAAGGAAGGTGCTGCTATCTGAATGACACCCTAGCTCCTACGGTCATCATAAAGTCCAGAGGCCTGTCCTTGTACACCGTCCGGACCGTCGAGCCGTCGTCGAAATGATAGCTCAAGCCAGGTTCGGCATATAGTCCGATACCGCCTCCCAGATTGAGCTGGGCTCCGGCAGCTGCGTTCAGGGACCAGAGCAACGGCTTGACCGTCAAGCTTGTAACTACCTTCTCTCCGCTCTGCTGCCCGGAAACAAATTTACTGTTCACTACCTTTCCGGATATGCATTTCTCAGCCATAGCACCGCCGGAGAGATAAACCCTGCACCAATCATTGCCGAACAGGCCGGCCGTCAGGTTGACCGGTATTCCGACGTACTTCAATGTCTGGAGATCCTGGGAGACTGTAGACCCCGAACTGGTCATGAAGGTACTGCGCAGCAAGGTATAAGATGCTCCTGTCTCCAATCCAAGTACTTTGCCTAGAGGCATATGAAGCATAAGGGACATCCTGACAGGGCGATGATGGTCAGATTCGCTGCTTACAGACGAGGCGGTCGAAAGAGGCGGCAGAGGTGCCGGTGCCCTGGTCTCATCGTATGTATATCCGGAACTCCTCGTGTCCCCCGAACCATAATAGAACATCGTCGGATCGTAGTTGCTGAAATCCTGGCTTTCCGTTGCGGCGCCTGTAAATGACGCCTTCAGCGAAACCTTCGACAGCAGATTGCCTTCCCCGTCGTCGGTTGCCGACATATACCCCGACCAGTCCTCCCCCTCGTGGGTGAACGCTACCTTCAAGTCCTGCTCCGATGGCTCCGTAAACTCCTGAGGTTCAGGCTCGGATACCTTCGGCTGCTCCGGTTCCACGGTCTCAGACTGAACCGGTTCAGCTTCTTCGGGGATCCGCGGTTCCACAGGCGTCCGGCCCATATCCACCTGCTTCACGGATGCTTGCCGCACCTTCCTTACATCAGCCTGCGCAAGCAGGACTCCCTGATCCGCCGAAGGAGCCGGACTGTCTTCGGAATATACTGAAGAAGAAGATGGCGTGATTGCTTCCTGAACGGCAATCCGGTCCTCCTTAGGATCAGTCTCAGATACGTTTATAAATACGAACACCGCAGCTATGGCAGCAGCAGCGGCAGCGCTCAGCCACAACCAAGGCACGAAAGCCGGCCTGCGGGATTTCTCTTTCGGAAAGACGGAAGCTTCGATGTCGCTCCACAGCCCTTCCGGGGCGGATTCCTCATAGGAATCCATCCTGTCTTTGATGCTGTTTAACCACTCGTCTTTCATCTTTGTTCCGTCTTTTTTTTGTATTCGTTTAACTTCCTTGCCAGGAGGTTCCTGGCCCTGTGCAGCTGTGAAGCTGACGTGCTTTCTGATATTCCCAACAACTCCGAGATCTCCTTGTGGCTCTTCTCCTCGAAAGCATATAGGTTAAGAACCGTCCTGTATCCCTCGGGCAACTCCTTTATCATCTCTTGGATCACCCCGTCCGGGATATTCCCGACATCAGGATCTTCCTCTTCCTCCAAATCCGGCAGGTCCCACTTGTATTCCAGCGTGTTCCGGGACTTCCGTTTCCGTATCTTCTTCAGCGCCTCGTTGACTGATACCTGCCTCATCCAGGCTTTCAGCGAACCTTCGCCGCGGTATGTGAACTTGTCCAGCGAACTGAAGATATTCACGAAACTGTCCTGCAGGACATCACGTAACTCCCCCTTGTCAGGCAGGTATCTGGAGCAGGTGGCGGTCAGGTAATTCACATAGCAGTCATAGATCTGCTTCATTGCTGACCTGTCTCCTTTCCGGGCGCGCTCGACAATCCTTCTCTCGGTATCTTCAGCCAACACTCCCATTTCCGGACACGGAGCTCTACAGTTTTGTAATCCTGTGAGGCTTACACTTGAATTTCAGTGTCTTTTCTCCGTCGTTCGAAGTCCAGTGGAGGGTAAGGGAGACCACCTCCCCTTCTTCGCAAGGGATGAGCCCAGTGATATCGAACGCAACCAAATCATCATTCCACGACGTTCCTGAGTCATTTTTCCTATCCAGCCACAGATACAGGTCGTAAGGATTATCCGGATGTATGCCCAGGTTGAGTTCGTGCTTCACGAGGTCGTCACCATACTGGTATGCGTAATGGACATTCATGTAACCATCTTCGCATACAGTCATCCAATCGTCTATGAGTTCGATTGGTTGGTCTCCTAGGGTTTCGTCTTGATTGCGGAACATCAGGGAGACTGCCTTCTTAGTCCTGATTGAATCTATATGATTGACTTTCACCTCCTTGGTGAACAAATCGCACTCCTGAGACAACTCGATGTAGTCCAACAGCGCGCGAACTTCCTTCCCGAAAACATTGCTCCAGGAAACAGGATGAAGGGTGGTTTTCTCGTCAAGCTGGAAGTACACCGTCCCGGATTCCAAGGTTTTGACCGTCACCATTCCGTTTACTTTGAAGGCAACGCGCACGTTAGGATTCTCGATGTCTTCCGAGTATTTCATACAGGAAACAGGCAGTAACAGAGCAGCAGACATCAAGCCCCAGCCTATTCTCCATAATTTAAATCTTTTCATCTTCTTTCAGTTTCATTATACTAAATCCCGGCTCGGGGATTCCTTGCACTAAAATGCAAAAAAAATGATATATTGCAAAAAATCAACTATGAACGAGAAGAAGCCTCACGGTGTATTGGATATTTCGTTCCTGGAAAAACTTCCGGGGACGTTGAGGCTTGCTGAATCCCTGTGCATCAACGAGAACCTTTCCGGATTCAATCCCGAGGCCGCAGGAGCTTTCATCAGTTCCTTGCCTGACTTCCCTGCCAAGCTCAGTTTTTCCTGTACCCTGTTCTGTACGGGAGGCAGTACCAAGCTAAGGGTGTCCAAGCAGAAGTTCATAGTCAGGAAGAACGACGTCCTGCTCGTGAGCGTAGGCGCGATGCTTCAGAACGTCACCATCGGAGAAGGTTTCACGGCCATCGCCGTATCCGTAACTTCAGACAGTATGTTCGCTTCAGGCAGCCACGTCAGCACCAAACTCCTGAGAGGCTATCTCGCCAACCCTCAACTGCTTTCGTTCGAAGATGACCTTGCGGACATAATCCTTACTCTGCTTGTTTCCATCAAGAACATCATCCTCACCGCGAACAATGCCTTCAAGGAAGACGCAGTGGAAGGCCTGCTGCTCACCCTGGGGAGCATAATTACGACCAAGCTTGTTTCGGACAAGGGAGACCTTGAAGAGATTGAGGCGCGGAAGACCAATATCCTGATGCGGAAGTTCCTGAACGAAGTCAGCCTTCACTTTATGGAAGAGCGGAGGACATCCTGGTACGCGGACAGGCTATGCGTGTCGCCAAAGTACTTCGCCCAGGTCATATACAAGGAATCCGGAAAATACGCCAAGGACTGGATCAGGAACTACGTAATCAGGGAAGCGAAGAAAATGCTGAAGAGCGGCAACTACACCGTCCAGGAGGTGAGTGACGCTCTTCATTTCGCGAACCAGTCTTTCTTCGGTAACTATTTCAGGAAAGCCGTCGGGCTTTCACCGAGGGAATACATCAAGACTTGTTCTTCAACAGATCACGGATTTCTTCAAGGAGAACCACATCATCAGGCTTAGGTGCCGGTGCTGCAGGCTCTTCTTCCTTCTTCTTGTGCATCTTATTGATACCTTTGATGACCAAGAAGATACACAGAGCGATGATCAGGAAGTTCATAATCTCGTTGATGAACGTTCCGTAGTTGAGAGTAACGGCAGGCTTGACTATTTCCTCGCCTTCCATCACCGCCTTGCAGAGAGTAACCTTGAGGTTCGCGAAATCGAAACCTCCGATGAGGGCACCGATACAAGGCATCAATAAGTCGTTGACAAGGGATGTGACGATCTTCCCGAAGGCTCCGCCGATGACGATACCGACAGCCATATCGATCACATTGCCCTTCATTGCGAATTCCTTGAATTCGTTCCAGAATTTACACTTTGCCATATACTTGGTAATTAATAGGGTTTCTAAGAAATTCCTCCGCCTGCGCGAGGGTTTCCGGCTTCCCGGCATCTATAAGGGTCAGCTGTGGGGGCACGATGCCGTATACAGGATGCCTGGCGCACTCCTTCAGATAGAAGTCCACTATAGGGAATCTCCCTTCCCAGCCATCCTCTTCGAATACATCGAATATACTGCCGGAGATAAAGTGGATACCGGCGAACGCATATTTCCGACATTTACCGGGATCCAGGCCGGGGTACGGACTCCTCACCTCCCCTGTCGCCGTATCTGTCCAGCCCACGAGCCTCATATCATCGTCGAAGAGCAGATACCTCCTGGTCCTGCGCTCGCTTACAACTAGGCTTGCAAGGGCATCCGGACGGGCCTGGGAGATGAACCAGCGGATGTCCAGGTCAGAAATGATATCCACGTTATGGACCAGGAAGGGGCCGCCTTCGAGCAGCTTGCGTGCGAAAAGGATGCCTCCGCCGGTGTCCAGAAGGCAATCCCTCTCATCCGAGAAACGGACATCGATCCCGAAGCCGTCCTGCTCCCTTACGTACCCGATTACCGAATCCGGGAAGTGGTGCACGTTGATCACGATACGGTCTATCCCTGCGGTCTTCAGCTTCGACACCACGTGGTAAAGGAGCGGCTTCCCGCCCACAGGGACGAGAGCCTTAGGAATGGTGTCGGTGAGTGGCCTGAGCCTTGTGCCGAGCCCGGCTGCGAAGACCAGTGCTTTCATCTTACAATATCTTTTCAATGTCAAGTTCGCGGTGGAGAACCGTTATCTTGATGTCAAACTTTTCGGACAGGTGCCGCGCCAGATGTTCGGCGCAATACACTGAACGATGCTGCCCTCCGGTACATCCGAAACAAACCTGAAGATGAGTGAACTTCCTTTCTATGAATACTTTGACGTGGTCGTCCACCATCGAATACACACTGTTCAGGAACTTGCTCACTCCTCCGTCGTCTTCAAGGAACTGTATGACTTCGGCATCCAGGCCGGTGAACTGCCTATAGTGTTCGAACTTGCCTGGATTGTTGATCGCACGGCAATCGAAAACATATCCTCCCCCGTTTCCGGATGTATCCACAGGTATCCCTTTCTTGTATGCGAAGCTGAATATGGAAACCTCCAGCCTCTTGTCCTCTGCGAGGCTGTTGAAGCGAGGCAAGGTAGCAAGGTTGGTGAGCACCTCATTGAGATATGGATAATCCGAGAAAGGCTTCTGGAGCAGCCTCCTGAGGTTGGCAAGGGCATAAGGTACACTGGCGAGGAAATGGGGCTTCTTCTCGAAATATCCCCTGAAGCCGTATGCTCCCAGGACCTGGAGTGTGCGGAACAGGACGAACAGGCGCAGCCTTTCGTAAAAATGAGCTTCATCGACCTCAGTATAACCCTTCAACGCGGAAATATATGCCTGGATCATCTCCTTGCGGAGCTTTTCCGGGTAATGGGCCCGAGCCTGCCAGGCGAAGGAAGCTACATCATAGTAGATCGGTCCCCTCCGTCCCCCCTGGAAGTCGATGAAATACGGCTCGCCGTCCTTGATCATCACGTTCCTGGCCTGGAAATCCCTGTACATAAAGGTGTCGCCCATATCCTGCATCAAGTCGTCCTTCAGCTTTTCGAAATCCTCCTGGAGGGTCACTTCGTTGAATTCCAGACCGGTGGCCTTGAGGAAACAGTACTTGAAATAGTTCAGGTCGAAGAGAATCATCCGTTCGTTGAACTCGGGTTCCGGATAGCAGGCCGACCAGTCCACTCCCCTCGCACCCTTGAACTGGAGCTTCGGGAGCATTTCCATCGTATGGCACAGAAGAGTCCGCTCATACGAGCTGTACTCTCCGCTCTCACGGCCCTGGGACACCAGTGAATACAACGTCGCGTCGCCAAGGTCCTCCTGGATGTAACGCATCCTGTCTTCGCTCACTGCCAGGACTTTCGGTACATTGATACCGTTCTTTAGGAAATGGCCGCTCAGGCTGATGAAAGCGTTGTTTTCGTCCTTGTTCAAGCCTATTACACCAACAAGGGAGATATTCCCGCCCCTAAGGCGGAAATATCTCCTGTTGCTGCCCGAAGAGTTCAACTCTTCGCTATCGGTAACTGTCTGTCCTGTGTAACTCTCGAATAACTTCTTAAGTTCGTCCATCAAAGATTAACGGTTAGTAAAGATTGTATTTCCTGGCCATGTCGCCATACATCTGTCCGAGGACCTCGAGGTAAGGTTTCCCGCCTACGAGAGTGGTACGGTAAACCGTATCGTCCACCTTGTAGAACTCCATCCCGTCGAGGGTGATGATGTCGTAGTCGTCAGGCAGTTCTTCCACCAGGGCTCCGGATGGAGGTACGATTACCTCGTACTGTCCGTTGGAGTTGACGATGTAGAAGACTCCGTCCTGATAGTAATATGGCTGGTTGGCATAAGCGTAGCTCTGCGCAAGTCCAAGCCTGTTGGCGAGGGTGTAGGCATCGTTCGCACGAGTTGTGTTGAGGGCAAGGGCACTGTTCTGAGCCGCTATCGTGGCGTTGTTCTGTGCGATTATCCTGTTCTGCTCGTCGATGATCCTGTTGTTGGCATCGATGGCCCTGTACATCCTGTAGGTATTGTTATAGTAGGCGAAACGGACGGTGGTGAATACCAGGTCGGTGATTGCCGCCTCGATGCAGATTCCATACGGAGGTCTGCAGATTACCCACCAGTCATTGTAAGGCCTGTAATAGATACCGTTGTAGAAGCAGTAGTCGATTCCCCAGTAGTGCAGCCTCCTGTAGTGAGGCGGGAGATAATTGACCCTGTAGCCGTAGAAGTGAGGTTCGAAGCCCCAGAAGTGGCAAGGACGGTCATAAGCCAGGAAATCGCGCTCCCTCGGCGGGATCCTGTGGACGTTCCTGTCCTCTCCGATCCTCATGAAGTCGTTGCGAGTCTCCCTGTTCACATCCGCTCCACTCCTGCTACGGCTCATGTTGCTGTCGTAAGAGGTAAGACCATTCTTGGTGGCGTTCCCAACCCTCTGGTTCTGCTCGCGGACGCTGCCGCTGTTGGAACTGCGGGAAGCGGAACTCCTGGAAGAATTGCCGATAGGCCTTGCGACCCTCTCACCAGAGGTCCTGGACTGGGTAGCCGAACTTCTGCTCTGGGTAGCCGAACTCCTGCTCTGGGTTGCTGAGCTTCTCGAAGAGGAGGCGCTGCTCCTGTTCTGGCTCGCTGTGCTCTGGGTAGCAGAGCTCCTGGAAGATGAGGCGCTGCTCCTGGACTGGGTTGCAGAACTTCTGCTCTGGCTTGCCGAACTCTGGCTTGCAGTGCTTCTCGACTGGGTTGCGGAACTCCTGCTCTGGGTCGAAGAGCTGCTCCTGGACTGGGTGGCAGAGCTCCTTGAAGAAGAAGCGCTGCTCCTGTTATTGTTCTGAGGAGAGCTGTATGACGGAGAAGAAGACCTCACCGCAGAAGAACTTCTGGTAGAAGCGGATGAGCTTCTGGAAGCTGAAGCAGAAGAGCCTCTTGAAGATGAAGATGAGCTATAGGAAGGTGAGGAAGACCTCGTCGAACCGGAGCTCCTGGAGGAGCCTCTGCTCTGGGAATAGATATCTGCCGGGAAAGCCAGCAGTGCAAGTGCTACTATCGAAGCAGTTGCGATTTTGAAAATGTTTTTCATATCTCTAGCGTTTTAGTTATTATTGATATAAGCGGTACTTTTGAGAGAGTGCCCTGAATCCTTCGGCATCCTTGGACCAGTAATCAATGATGTCGGAGACTTTCAACCGCCTCTCGAAATTCGTCCTTACATAATCCGTACCACAAACTTTATCAAACATACTATTACGCGTAGAGGACATTCTGAACGGGTTTTTCCCGGGATATAACTCACTCACGGCCTGCATAACATAGAACTGCGTGAGGGTGAGGGCTGCAGCGGAATAATCAGTGTAATGATACTGCACCCCGTGCACCAGCTTGTCCTTGTCTGCCCCGAACAGCGGCTTGTAATGGATGGTCCTGAATACGGTACCCGGTATTCCGTAACTGTCGAGGCGCTCCTTGAGCTTGTCGGCATCGATCCATTCGGCGGCGAACACACAGAACGGAAGTGTGTAGCCCACCCCGATATTCAGGTAGTTCTGGAATTCCCCCGCAATCCCGGCAGAAGGATATCCTATCGCGGACTGAGGGAAAGGAATATTCGGTGACGGGAGGACCCAAGGGAGGCCGGTGTCTTCATAGAGCATATCCCTGCGCCAGCCGTCCATAGGGACCACGGTCAGTTTGCATTTGAGAGGAGCCAGGTTGCCGTTCTCGCCCCGATTGAGGCCTTCCTCGTTCAGGAGGGTCGACAGTTCGCCCACGGTAAGCCCGTAGATGTAAGGTATCCTGAACTCGCTGACGAAGGAATGGAAGCCGGGTTCGACAAGGCAGCCTTCCACCTTCTCGCCGCCCAGGGGATTCGGGCGGTCCAGGACCATCACCTCTATCCCCTGCTCCGCGCAGGCTCGCATCATCAGGCCGAGGGTGCTGATGAAAGTATATGAGCGGCAACCCACATCCTGGATGTCATATACCACTACATCCAGCCCCTTGAGCATCTGAGGCGTCGGTTTCCTGTGCGCACCATAAACTGAATACACCGGACATCCGGTCACCGGATCGGTGGCGTCTGACACCGTGCCTCCGGCATAGACGTCGCCCCTGACTCCGTGTTCCGGAGCGAAAAGCGCCTTCAGGTTCACCTCGGGAGCCTCCGCGAGGATGTCCACTGTGGACTTGAGGTTGCGGTCCACTCCGCTCGGATTGGTAAGCAGGCCGACATTCCTGCCGATGAGTCCTTCGAAGCCCCGTTCGACGAGGACTTCAATCCCGGGACGTACCGGCACCGGTCCAGGGCACTCTTCCGCCTTGGTCTGAGGCGGGGTCGAAGGCTGTCCGCAAGCGATCAGGAATATCTGCAGGGCTGCCGATATCAAAAATGTCCTTTTCATCATACTATTCTGTTACTATCTTACGTCTGGCGATCTCTGCGGCCAGGAACGTCCCTGCGCAGCTGACCATTACCAAAGTAAAGAATCCTACATATCCCAGCCACTGTTGCAGATATCCTGCCACCAGGGCCGGAAGCTTCATGGAAAGCCACATAAAGGCCGTGCATATCGCATAATGGGAGGTCTTGAGAGGACCGTCCACGAACTGCATCATAAACAAGGTATATGCGGTGAAACCGAAGCCGTACCCGAACTGGTCGAGGACTATGAGAGACCCTATGGACCATACGCTTTCCGGACGGAAAAGAGCCATCAGCAGGTAGACTGCACAGGGGACGGCAAGGGAGAGAGCCATAGGCCACATCGCGCGCCTAAGGCCGACCTTGGACGCATAGACACCTCCCAGGATGCCTCCGAGCAGAAGCGCGACCACGCCGAACGTTCCATACACCAACCCGTACATCTGGGTGCCCGCACCAAGACCTCCGACCTCTGCCCCATCCTTGAAGAAAGGATACAGGAGATTGAGTGACAGGGCCTCCGGAAGGCGGAACAGGAGCATAAACGCAATCGCCCACCAGACGCCCTTCTTGAGGAAGAAGGACTTGAAAGACTCCCCGAAACCAGAGAGTATCTCTGAAGCGCTCCTGGAACCGCGCCTGTCGATGTCTTCACTCGCCTTCGGCAAAGCCAGAAGGTGATACACCGCAACGGCCGCTATCAGTGCGGCGGAGATCAGTATCACGGTGGACCAGGCTCCTGGAACGCTGCCGGTCTTCTTCTGGAGGATGCCTCCGAGCATTACGAGCAGGCCCTGACCGAGTACGAGTCCGCCGCGGTAGAAGGTATTCCTGATACCCACGAAGGACGACTGCCTCTGACGGTCGAGCGCAAGCATGTAGAAGCCGTCGGCAGATATGTCGTGGGTCGCGGAAGCGAAGGCGACGATCACGAAGAGGGCCATCAACGCGCTCATAGAGCAAACCGGCAGGAACAGGGCGATGGCTGCAAGGGTGATGAACATCGTGAACTGGGTGAGGAGGATCCACCATCTCTTGCTCCTGAATATATCCATAAACGGGCTCCACAGCGGTTTTATGAGCCAAGGGAGGCTGATGAGCGTAGTGAGGGGTCCGAGGGTGCCGTTGTCCACACCCATATCCTTGAATACTGCCAGGGCCACGGTGTTCACTATGGCATACGGCAGACCTTCGACAAGGTACAGGGTAGGGACCCACGCCCAGGGTGTTCTTCGAGTATTATTCATATTCTTTCAATCTTGGCACCAGGATAATAGTGCCGGAGTATCTCCTGGTAAGGATATCCCTTTGAGGCCATTACAGCTGCTCCGATCTGGCACAGGCCTACTCCGTGCCCCCAGCCGGATCCATCGAGGAGAAGCCGGTCCCCTTTCCAGCTGATCTTGAATGCCGAACTCTTCAGATGGGACTCCGAGAGCCATTTACGGATGATCAGTTCCTTGCCGGCGACTATGGTGGCCTTGTCACCCTCGATGAGAAGTTTCTTTATCCTGCCCGACGGACCGGTTTCCAGCGGGGTAAGCTGTCGGACGGTACCGAAGTCAATCCCGGAACGCTTCTTGAGGAGCTCGGATACTTCCTGACGGGAATATTCAGTATGCCATCTATAGAAGTCCTTGGTCTCGAGATCATAGTCATTGAGCACCTGGGAGAGGACCGCCTCGTCGTCGGTGTTGCAGAAGACATCACCGGTCACATCTTCGGACGGAGTGTCCGGAAGTGCCTGGAGATAAGGATAATCCTTGTCTTCCCAGCAAGTACTGAAGAGTTCCATACGCCCGCCGCAGCACTTGGAGAAGCGGGCGTCGCAGATCGCGCCTCCATACGTCAGGACCTGTCCCCAGGTCTGGTCTATGGCCTTCCGGACAGTCTGACCCACAGCCATCGAAAGGCCTTGGTATCTCTGGCAGTGATCATCCGCACACACGTCGAAAAGCTCGTGGTCCTCGTGATCGAACCATTTTATATATTCCTTGACCTCAGGGCTTTCGCCTCCTATGGCATCACCGGATCCGTACAGGGATTCCAGGTGTGTCACCAGTGCAGGGACATTGTCCAATTCTGCGGCATCGGCTCCGGGAAAGGCTTTCCGGGCGAGCTTGCCGCGATGAGCTATCTGTGCCATAACCCACGAACGGGAGATGACGGCGTGCGCCTTCAGGAACTCGAGGCCTGCGGAGGATTTCATCTCGGAAGATATGACGCTGAGCAGATAATCCTCCACTCCTACGATATTCACGGCGACCACCTTGCCCTTGTCGGCCAGGAACTTGAGGGTTCCCGCGAATTTCTGGGTGACTTTGCGCTCCCAATGGAATCCGACTCCGATGGTTACGTCGTAAAGGATGAACGATGGCTCGGCGAACATAGTGGACTCAGTCTGGGCTTCGAAAGTAAGCTCATCGTACAGCGCTCCGTTGTAGCATATCTTACCTTCCTGATAGGAAACCCTCTGAGGGCCGGCTCCATCCGAAATTATCTCGAAAACGATTTCCTCCGAGGACATTATGCCGACTTCGAGCCTCGACTGGGTACGCGTGAGGCGCCAGATGATTTCGTCCTGGACCTCTTTCCTGACCGAAACCTCTTCCAGCATCGACGTGAGCAGCTCGGAATCGAGTTTGTCGTAGTCTTCCCTTTCCGGAACCACGTATACACCGGCTATGTCGGCACATCCGGGACTCATCGCGAGATGGTCCTTGCCGGTCGAATGATAGTGGTGGGAACGATGTTTCTCCCTGAATACCACCACGGAACGATATTCCCCTCCGCTGTACCAGCCAAGGAGGTTGATCCTCGGCTCATTGTCTCCTTCCTTCACGGGAGCACAGTCCAGAAGGCGGTAGAAAAGCTTGGCCATCGATTTGGCCGTACGGGCTTCCAGGACGAATGCTCCGGTCGTATAGAGGTCCAGGTGATACAGCCTCGCCTCCTTCACTGATGTCAGGTAGTGCAGGTAAGCCGTATCTCCCAGGTCCAGAAGTTCGTCCACCTTGCCTTCCAAGGGCATATACCCCCTGTGACAGGACTGGAAGTGCATATGGTCAGGTGCCGAAGCTCCGCACTCGGGTCCGTTGTAGAAGCATATCCTGTCCGGATTGGTCCTGACGAAGTCGAGCAGGTCCTGATAGCGGTGCCAGATGGACTGTGGAGTATGCTCGAAACTGGATATGACCAGATGGGCCGGGAATATGGGATACGGATTCAGGGTGACGCGGTACATTTTCCCTTTCCTGCCTTCGAATTCGATGTTGTATTGCTCAGGAGGCCTGTTTTCAGGGCAGAGGAAACAAGGGCGGAGGCTTATCGACTTCTTGTCGAGCGCAGCCTCGGAAGAAATCCTGCGGCAAGGGTTGTGCTGGACTTTGACTTCCAGGCCTCCTACCTCGAGCGACTTGACCTCGGCCTTCTTGAGGTCGCGGTAGTTCTCCGCGGCCAGAGGCCAGACCGAAAGCTGGTCCTTGATGAATTTACCGATCCGTCCTTCCATCACAACAGAGCCAGCAACATATCCTTGACATCGACGAATTCGTGCTCGAAGTTCGGCGTGAACACATTCTTCCCAAGACGCGATCCGATCTCGTCCATCGTCCAGTAACGCCCCTCGGTCACCTCATCGTTGCAAGGTTCCAGGACGAAGTTGCCGACAGTGGCGTATACATTCACCAATTCCTTTTCCTGCCTGGTTTCCCACACATAGGATTTAAGGTAGACGGGATTGAACTCGCGGAATCCCAGTTCTTCGAAAGATTCCCTGAAAAGGGCGGTCTCGAGGCGCTCGCCGTAATCCACGTGACCGCCTACGGCAGTGTCCCACTTGCCAGGAAGCAGCTTTTTCTTCATCGAGCGCTTCTGGATGAACAACTCTCCGCTGCGGTTGACTATGTGAAGATGCACCACGGGATGGAGAAGCTTGCATCCGCCGTGTACAATCTCCCTGGACGCCTGTCCTATCACAAGTCCGGTCTCTTCCACCACGGGCACCATCTCCGCGCCAGTACGAGGTTCGCTGCCGGGATTGTCTGCGGTCGGAAGCGGCAGGATGGGAGCCGGATCCACTGGATATATCAGTTCAAACATTTCGTCAATCAAAAATCAATCTTAGCGCAAAAACACGACTTATCTTCAGTCTTGCCTTCCACATAATAGGTCCTGCCTCCTTCGGTTTCCTCAACGAGACGGGAAAGGACGACGACCTCTCCGGGTTTCGTCTCCTTGTTGAAGTTGATCCACACATCCTTGACCCTCCGGGTGGAAGCCGTTCCGTAATCGATGCAATCCATCGCCCAGACTATGTACCTGGCATTGTTCGTATGCCCAATTATGTCTATGTCGGAATATGTGGCGGTATGGCTGGCCACTACCTCCGGTTCGCAGCCTTTCGGCATCACGATCTTGGGGCAAGGCTCGGCTATCGCGTTGTCAGGGCAATGTGTCGTGAGAGGAACCATCTTCAGAACCTCTTCGCTCCTGACCAACCTTCTGTTGTCGACGTCCATCACGATCCAGGACGAAGTGCCGAGCACCAGCGCCTGCGACTTGTCGCCGAATCCTGTATCTCCTTTTGCCCGTATTTCGAAATCACGCAGGAAGAACAGTCCTTCCTGCCCCTTGTGCCAGGTGAATATGGTGATGTCGTCCCTCCATCTGGGCGGATTACAGAATTTGAAATGGAAACGGGAAAGCACCCAGGCGGTATGATGCACCTGAAGGTCGTCATAGCCGAAATGCAGCTTGTCGGCAGCCAGGTAAGCCATCTCCTGCGCAAAATCCATAAATGCCGCCGGCTTCAGGTGGAAAGAAGCGTCGGTGGCATAGCAAGGTACGGTTATGTCCCGGGAATATCTATTGTCTGAAGTATATCCTTCTTGCATATCAAGTCAGGTGGTTTCAATGATTGATGATTCTCAATTCTTCCGGAGTATAGAGGATGGAATCGATGAACTCAGGTGCGATATGGGCAAGGAGCACGAATATGCCAAGGGCCAGCACGGCCAGTCCCAGGATGCAGAGCAACCAAACCAGGGCCCTCCTGCCATTACGGCGTGCAGGGGCATCCTGCTTTATCTTGAACGTGTAAGTCTGCTTTTCAGGATTGTCCGGAGCTGTCTCTTCCTCAGGGGTCTCCCCGACTATCTTCTGGAGCTCCTCGACTGCGGCGGACACTTCCTCCTGAGTCTCCTCGTGAGTCTTCAGGGATACTGGTTCCAGCCCATAGCCATAAGGATATATGTCAAGGTCCTCGTCAGCAATGAAGAAGAAAGTATTCTCCTTAGTGGCCCTCAGGCGGCCCAGCCCCGGAAGCACCACGAGCTTCTTGGTCAGAAGCTGCTCCCGCAGACCCGAGATGAAGTCCCCCAGCAACCTGGAAGATGTCTCGCCGTCCAGATCGTTGACCTTTGAATAGAAATCGTACAAAGACGAGTCCGACCTGTTCTCCCTCTGACGGAAGGATATCCTGCGGTATGGTGGATTGATGGTATATCCCTTGTCCGAGAAGGTCGACGGCATTACTTCGGACACGAACGTACCCAGACCAGGTAACGTAACCTCATCATTGTCAAGAATCAAATTCTTGATCATTTCAGAAAAAAGGTCAATGTCCATCGCTCAGTATCTTTGTTCGGTTTGCTTCATTCATACAAAGATAATCAAAAAAAGGCCAAAAAAATTTGGAGAAACGTGTTTTTGTTGTACCTTTGCAATCCCAAACCTTCCTCAATAGCTCAGTTGGTTAGAGCACCTGACTGTTAATCAGGGGGTCGTAGGTTCAAGTCCTACTTGAGGAGCACTAAAAATCAACCACTTGCACAGGTGGTTGATTTTTGTTTTATGGGCAAGATACGAGACAGAGGATTGTTTACCATCATCTCCGATAAGTTTAACTTTGCCCCGAAAATTCTTAGCGTAAATAGGATCTTTCCCATCCGGATCCACGTTGTTCACCGGGTTATCCCCGCAGAAGTTGTACGGCGACAGGTGCGGGTACTTCTCCGCCATCGGGTCCTGCTGGAGCCATCGGCCGATCACAGGGTCATATAGCCTTGCACCGTAGTCGAGGTACGGGAGTCCTGCTATGGAGTCCTGCTCCTCCTTGGCGTTGTACCGCCACCTGTTGATTGATGTC
>CAJOKD010000027.1 GCA_905235085.1 uncultured Bacteroidales bacterium
TTTCGGGGAGTACGAGCTATCTCCCAGTTTGATTGGCCTTTCACTCCTACCCTCATCTCATCCAAGCCCTTTTCAACGGAAACTGGTTCGGGCCTCCAGTGACTGTTACATCACCTTCACCCTGGACAAGGGTAGATCACTAGGTTTCGCGTCTGCTCAATGATACTATAACGCCCTGTTCAGACTCGCTCTCGCTACGGCTCCGCCCCTTAAGGGCTTAGCCTCGCATCACTGAAGCAACTCGTAGGCTCATTATGCAAAAGGCACGCTGTCACCCTACGAATAGGGCTCCAACCGCTTGTAGGCGCACGGTTTCAGGTTCTATTTCACTCCCCTGCCAGGGGTTCTTCCCACCTTTCCCTCACGGTACTGGTTCGCTATCGGTCTTCGGCAGTCTTTAGCCTTGCGGGATGGTCCCCGCGGATTCGGACAGGATTCCACGTGCCCCGCCCTACTCAGGTGCCACTCTCGAACGCTTCTCCTTACCCGTACCGGGGTGTCACCGTCTGCGCCGCAGCTTTCCAGAAGCTTCCGGTTCAGATATGCGTCCTTAGTGAGTGATCCTACAACCCCGCAGTGTCCGTAAACACCACGGTTTAGGCTCTTCCCTCTTCGATCGCCACTACTGGGGGAATCGACTTTTTCTTTCTTCTCCTCCGGGTACTAAGATGTTTCAGTTCCCCGGGTTCGCCCAGCTGTTCGCTGTACACGGTCTTCAACCGTGTGGGTTGCCCCATTCGGATATGTCCGGATCACGTCCTGTTTGCGGATCCCCGGACCTTTTCGCAGCTTACCACGTCCTTCTTCGCCTGCCGAAGCCAAGGCATCCTCCGTACGCCCTGCTTCTCTTTCTCTAATGAATCTTTCGTCTAATGAAATTGTATTACCTTAATCTCTTAAGCTAATCTTTGTTTTCACTTACCTCGTTGTAATCTCTCAGTATTGTCAATGAACTTGCCGCCTCTTTCGAAACGGGCTGCAAATATACGGACTTTTTTGAATCCAGCAAATCTTTTTTTGATTTTTTTAGATTCTTCGGTCGCTTCGCTCCCTCAGAATGACAATAAGGCCAAGTCAGAATGACAATAAGGCCAAGTCAGAAGGACAATAAGGCCAAGTCAGAATGACAATAAGGCCAAGTCAGAATGACAATAAGGCCAAGAAAGACAATTTAATTATCTATATTTGTAATGTAAGATAATCCAACATGGAAGAGATCAAGAATTCATTGCCGGAGAACGCCCATAGGGAGCTGAAACCGGGTGAGGAGTACAAACCGCTGATGAGTGCGGACAGGAAATGGGCGGAAGTGACGCCGTATTCCGTTATAATGGGTATATTGATGGTGGTCTTGTTCTCCGCCGCAGCTGCCTATCTCGGGCTGAGGGTCGGACAGGTCTTCGAGGCCGCTATCCCGATAGCGATCATAGCCGTGGGACTTACCAGCGCCCTCGGGAAGAAAGAGGGTCTCGGGCAGAACGTGATCATCCAGTCCATAGGAGGTTGCTCCGGTGCAGTCGTGGCCGGTGCCATATTCACGCTTCCTGCAATCTATATCCTCGGGGTGGAAGTGAGTTTCTTCCAGATGTTCCTGTCATCCCTGCTGGGAGGCATCCTGGGTATCCTCTTCCTGATTCCTTTCAGGAAATACTTCGTCAAGGAGATGCACGGGAAGTATCCTTTCCCTGAAGCTACGGCCACCACTCAGATCCTGGTCAGCGGTGAAGGCGGCAAGGGAGTGGGCACCTTGCTGGTGAGCGGTCTCGTCGGCGGCTTGTACGATTTCGTGGTCAGCACGTTCGGTGCGTGGGCGGACACCATCAGCACCACGGTGCTCGGAATCGGCCAGACGGTAGCCGACAAGGCGAAGGTCGTGCTTAAGCTGAACACGGGCGCGGCAGTGCTCGGATTGGGCTACATAATCGGATTGAAATATGCCTTCATAATCTGCTGCGGCAGCTTGCTGGTATGGCTGGTGATCATCCCGCTGATGAACCTGATATGGGGCGGACAGGTCGTGGACCTTATGAACACCGGTGTAACCACCTTGATCAAGGATATGGCTCCCGAACAGATATTCAAGGATTACGCGAGACATATCGGCATAGGCGGAATCGCCACTGCCGGCATCATAGGGATCATCAAGTCCTTCGGAGTCATCAAATCAGCCGTCGGGCTCGCTACGAATGAATTCAAGAAGAAAGGCGGCAAAGTCGCAGTCGAAGACCGCACGCAGGAAGATATTCCTATGAAGAATATAGTGTTCGGGATAGTCATCGCGCTGCTGGCCATCTTCGCGTTCTTCGCCTTCGGAGGCGTGGTAGGCAATGTCTGGCAGGCTCTCGTGGGGCTGCTGATCGTGGCCGTGATCTCCTTCCTGTTTACTACAGTGGCCGCCAACGCCATCGCGATAGTGGGAACCAACCCTGTAAGCGGAATGACTTTGATGACTCTGATCATCGCTTCGCTCATCCTGGTGGCCGTAGGTTTGAAGGGTAATGCCGGAATGGCGGCTGCTATGATCATCGGCGGTGTTGTCTGCACCGCCCTGTCCGTTGCCGGATCGTTCATCACCGACCTCAAGATAGGTTATTGGACCGGTTCGACTCCTAAGAAACAGGAGAGCTGGAAGTTCGTGGGAGTAGCAGTCGCCGCTGCCACGGTATGCGGGGTGATGCTGGTCCTCAACAAGACTTACGGCTTCGTAGGAGACCAGGCTCTGGTCGCTCCCCAAGCGAATGCGATGGCCGCAGTAATCCAGCCTATGATGAATGGAGGAGGAGCTCCGTGGCTGCTGTACGGCATCGGTGCCGCCATCGCCATATTCCTGACCCTCCTGAAGATCCCTGCCCTGCCGTTTGCCCTGGGTATGTTCATTCCTATCGACCTCAACCTTCCGCTGCTCGTCGGCGGTGCCATTTCCTGGTACGTAGGAAGCCGCAGCAAGGACAAGGAGCTGAATGACGCCAGGCTGAACAAGGGTACGTTGATTGCTTCGGGTTTCATCGCCGGAGGTGCCTTGATGGGAGTAGTGAGCGCTCTGCTCAAGTTCTTCAACGTGGACTGGTTCCTCAGCGGATGGAACGCCAGCTACGGCGAAATCATCGCCATAATCCCGTTCCTCGGAATCATAGCATATATGCTTATATCTTCAATGAAAGTTAATAGAGAATAAGAAATGGAAAGAATACTGGAAAGGTTTTTAAGGTACGTGGCGGTGGATACGCAAAGCGATGAGAATTCAGAGAGCCAGCCTTCTACGGCGAAACAGCTGAATCTCCTGGGAATGTTGAAGGACGATCTCCTTAAGCTGGGCGTGGAAGCCACCCTGGATGAATATGGTTACGTGATGGGAAGGATTCCTTCCAACATAGGCAAGAAAGTTCCCGCAATCGGTTTCATAGCCCACGTGGACACGGCCCCTGACGCATCCGGAGCCAATATCAAGCCTCAGATCATAAAGGAATATGATGGTGGAGACATCGCTCTGAAGGGAATCAAGGGTCTCGCCTTGAAGCCTTCCGAGTTCCCCGAGATGCTGCATTATGTCGGCCAGACTCTGATCACGACCGACGGGACCACCCTGCTGGGTGCCGATGACAAGGCCGGAGTCGCCGAGATTATGGATGCAGTGCAGTACATCTGCGCCCATCCTGAGTTCAAGCACGGAGAAATCCGGATCGGCTTCACCCCAGACGAGGAGATCGGACGCGGAGTAGTGAAATTCGACGTGGAGCGTTTCGGGGCTGATTTCGCCTACACTATGGACGGCGGCGAAATCGGAGAACTGGAATTCGAGAATTTCAATGCCGCTTCAGCCAAGATCCATATCCAGGGACGCAACGTACACCCGGGATACGCCAAGGGGAAGATGAAGAATGCCATCCACATCGGGACGGAACTGAACGGATTGCTCCCTACCGACCAGAGACCGGAGCATACCGAAGATTACGAAGGGTTCTACCACCTTATCGGATTCAACGGGTCGGTCGAAGAGGCCAGTATGACTTACATCATCAGGGACCACGACCGCACGAAGTTCGAGGCCAAGAAGGATTTCCTCCGAGATTGCTGCAAGTTTATCAACACGAAATACGGAAAGGGCACCGTGAAGGCAGTCATCAAGGACCAGTACTACAATATGCGCGAAATGGTCGAGCCTCATTACCACGTCGTGGAGAAGGCTGTGAAAGCTATGGAGATGGCCGGCGTGAAGCCGAAGATACAGCCTATCCGAGGCGGCACCGACGGCGCCAACCTCAGTTTCAAAGGACTGCCTTGCCCGAATATATTCGCGGGCGGACTGAACTTCCACGGCAAGATGGAATTCGTGCCGCTTCAGTCTATGGAAAAGGCTTCAGAAGTTATCCTGAACATTATTTCCCTCTACGCCGGGTAACGATTTCCGGCGAGAGACGGGTCATAAGGACTCCGTGAGGAGGAATCGACGAGACTACGTTCTTTGTGGTCTTGCCGATTTCTTTGTGCAGCCACAGGTCACGGACCGTGAAGGTGGTTCCGGCATCGCGGATCTCGGCCAGGTCTGTCCAGTTGAAATCAAGGTTCCAGTCCTTATCGCTCTTATTCAGGAAGCAGACAGCCCAATCGTTACCTGACAATTCCTTTATCCATATCTCCCTGTCCCCGAGCGGAACAGCCACGTGTCCCTGGATACCCTTGGCATCCTGGTCGATTGCAATGACTTCCTTGTTCGAGAGGATGTACAGGATGTCGGCCGTCATATCCCGGAGATCGTTACCGCACATCAGAGGAGCCGCCATCATACACCACATCGTAAAATGGGACACATTCTCGGTGTAAGTCAGGTCACCGTTGCCGACTTCCAGCATATCCGGGTCGTTCCAGTGGCCGGGACCCGCATACGGGTACAGTTCCTTGTTGAAATCGATAATGTCCAGGATGCTGTGGTTGTAGCCTTCGTTTTCCGACCAGCTGGCACGGATATCCCCCGTGGTTCTCCAAAGGTGTCCTGTACCTTCTGCCCACTCCCAAGGCTTGGTATGCCCCCATTCGCACATACTGAAGACAATCGGCCTCCCGGTCATCCTGAGGGCGTGGTTCATAAGGCGGTACGCGGTCTTGCCGTTGGCCTCCTGCTTGTAGCAGAAGTCGTATTTTAGATAATCCACTCCGGTCCTGGCATAGAACAAGGCGTCCTGGTATTCGTGGCCGAGGCTGGCGGGACGTCCGCCGCAGGTACGGGTGCCTATGCAGGAATATATTCCGAACTTGAGTCCAAGGGAATGGATATAGTCGGCGACGTATTTCATCCCGTGCGGGAAGCGCTCAGGATCGCAGACGATGTTGCCGTCGGCATCACGGGAGATCTGCCAGCAATCATCCACGACGATATATTCATATCCGGCATCCTTGAGGCCAGAAGCCACCATAGCGTCAGCCGTCTCCATCAGGAGCTTTTCGCTGACGTCGCAGCCGAATTTGTTCCAGCTGTTCCAGCCCATCGGAGGCGTAGGGCAGAATGTCAGGAATTCCTTGATCGTGATTGGGGCGTCATCCCAACCCTGGGCCTTGCGGAGGGAATCAAGGTCTTGCGAAAAAGCGACGGCGCACAGTGCCATCGCAATAATGACGGAAACTAGACGTTTCATCGCTTATTTGATTACTCCAAGTTCCTTTCCAACCTTCACGAATGCGGCGATCGCCTTGTCGAGGTGCTCTTTCTTGTGGGCTGCGGAAAGCTGCACGCGGATGCGGGCCTGCCCCTTCGGAACCACCGGATAATAGAAACCGGTGACGAATATTCCTTCTTCTGCCATCTTGGCGGCGAACTTCTGGGAAAGCGGAGCATCGTAGAGCATCACCGCGCAGATCGCGCTCTGGGTCGGCTTGATATCGAAGCCGGCTGCCATCATAGCATCGCGGAAGTACTTGACATTCTCCTGCTGGCGGTCGTGCAGCTCGTTGCTTTCGCCGAGCATCTTGAACATCTCTATCCCGGCAGCCACGATCATAGGAGGCAGGGAGTTGGAGAAGAGATAAGGGCGAGAGCGCTGACGGAGCATATCGATGATTTCCTTGCGGCCTGTGGTGAAACCGCCGACAGTGCCTCCGAAGGCCTTGCCAAGGGTTCCGGTGAATATGTCGATCCTGCCGTAGCAGTCGAACTGTTCAGCGACTCCCCGTCCGGTCTTTCCGACGACTCCGGCGGAATGGCTTTCGTCCACCATCACGAGTGCGTCATATTTCTCGGCCAGGGCGCAAATCTTGTCCATAGGAGCCACATTGCCGTCCATCGAGAATACACCGTCGGTGCAGATGATCCTGAATCTCTGGGCCTGGGCCTCCTTGAGGCAACGCTCGAGGTCTTCCATATCGGCGTTGGCATAACGGTAGCGGACAGCCTTGCAGAGGCGTACGCCATCGATGATGGATGCGTGATTCAGGGAATCCGAGATTATCGCGTCCTCAGCCGTGAGAAGAGGCTCGAATACTCCTCCGTTGGCATCGAAGCAGGAGGCGTAGAGGATAGTGTCCTCAGTGTGGAAGAACTCGGAAATCGCAGCTTCGAGCTCTTTGTGGAGATCCTGGGTGCCGCAGATGAAACGGACTGAAGACATTCCGAAGCCTCTCTCGTCCATAGCCTTCTTTGCGGCTTCGATGAGCCTCGGGGAATCAGCCAGGCCGAGATAGTTGTTCGCGCAGAAATTGAGTGCCTTGCTTCCGTCCTGAAGGACTATTTCCGCAGACTGGGCGGAGGCGATGTTTCTTTCGTTTTTGTACAGACCTGCTTCCTTGATGGAGGAGAGTTCTGCTTTCAGATGATCCTGGAATTTTCCGTACATATTGAATTCAGTTAAAAGTTTCGTGAGTGTGACTTACAAATTTACCAAAAACCTGCATAAATCGATAAATTAAATGTAAATTTGCACTTGCTATATAGCAAATCAGAAGCGATATCCAATGAAAAATGTACTGGTGATAGGCTCTACGGGCCAGATCGGTTCGGAGCTGACGATGAAGCTCAGGAAGATGTATCCTGAAGGAAACATTGTTGCAGGTTATATCAAGGGCGCCGAGCCTAAAGGCATATTGCTCGAAAGCGGTCCTTCCGCCCTGGCCGATGTCTGCGACGGAGAGCAGCTCCTCGGGATTGTCAAGGAATACAACATCGACACTATCTACAACCTCGCCGCACTGCTTTCGGCGGTAGCTGAAAAGAAGCCTCAGCTGGCCTGGCATATCCAGATCGACGGCTTGATGAATATCCTCGAAATCGCACGCCAGGAAGGCTGCGCAGTTTTCACCCCTTCTTCAATCGGTTCATTCGGCCCTGAGACTCCGCACGAAAACACCCCGCAGGACACCATCCAGAGACCGAGGTCTATGTATGGCTGCACCAAGGTCGCTACCGAGCTGCTGAGCGACTACTATTTCCACAAATACGGAGTAGACACCCGTTCGGTGCGTTTCCCCGGCCTTATCTCGAATGTGACCCTTCCGGGCGGAGGAACGACTGACTATGCAGTGGAGATATACTATGCTGCAGTCAAGGGTGAAGAATTCGCTTGCCCTATCGCTGCAGGTACATTTATGGATATGATGTATATGCCTGATGCACTGAAGGCGGCGGTGGACATAATGAATGCCGATCCTTCCAGGCTGAAGCACCGTAATTCATTCAATATCGCTTCGATGAGTTTCGATCCTGAGATTCTCGCAGCCAAGATCAAGGAACACATTCCGGGATTCAGGATGCGCTACGAAGTGGATCCTGTACGTCAGGCTATCGCAGATTCCTGGCCTGACAAGATGGACGATTCCTGCGCCCGTGAAGAATGGGACTGGGCTCCGTCATTCGACCTGGAGAGTATGACGGTGGATATGATCACTGCTCTCCGGAAGAAACTTCTTTAGACTCCTTTTCAGAAACCTCACCGGCCTTCCGGGCTGCCTTGGCATCCTGGCGGGCCTTCTTCTTTTCATATCTCTTGAGGTAACGTTCAAGCACCCTCTGCTCCTTCGCTTTGCGCTTCTTGAGCGCCTTGAGGGCTTTCAAGGTCTTTGCCCTCTGTTTCTTGAGTTCCTTTTCAGCCTTGATAGCATTGCGTTCTGCTTCCTCCTTCTCGAACTTGGCTTCCCTCTCCTCCTGACGAGCTTTCCTTTCAGCTTGCTGGCGGGCCTTTTCAGCTCTCTTTCGCTCCATCTCCGCCTTCCTGGCCGCCTCTTTCAGGGCCTTCGGGTCAGGTTGGGCGACTTCCTTCGGAACAGAAAGGCTGTCAGGCAATGCCACCTTGAGGCTGTCCGCCTGAGGAGTCTTGAGCGTATCTGCTGAAGGAATCTTTAGGCTGTCCGCCGGGCCGGTCAGGCTGTCTGCAGAAGGCATCTTGAGGCTGTCTGCGGCAGCTCTCATCAAACTGTCGGCAATACGCAATTCCTCCGCCGCCTTACGCTCCTGCTCCAACTGCTTCCTGCGGGCGTTACGTGCCCTCTTGAGAGAATCCTGCTGAGCGAGGACCTTGCGGACCTTGTCCATATGGCCCGGGAAATAAACTTCGGTAAGAGGGAACCCGGCCTGGGGAATAGCCTCATACTTCTCCCTTTCGGTCTGCCGAGGAGTCAGGAGGGTTATGTCCGTAGGATCCTTGGGCCGTTTATCGGGCTGCCACTCGAAGCCCTTGAGGATCTTTTCGTCCTTCTTCATCTGGACCACCGGGTAGGCATCGCTCTTAACCTCCTCGAAATAATTGAGATCGTATATGTTACCGTCTTCGAAGGTGGCCGTGAGCATCTTCGCTTCGAACTTGTTGACCGTCGCCAGGGCGTCGTTCTCCTCGATGAAGAACAAGCCGGAGGCTCCTCCGAGCGAGTCGAAGCGCTTCAAGGCGCCTGTCGTGTCGAAATACGCCATCATCTCCGTGCCTTTTATCTGGTCGAAACAGATGGAATCCTCCTGGATTACGATGAAGGCGTTGGACATCAGGCTCGCCCTTTCGATGTTCTGGTTCTTGATTATGACAGTGATGCTGTCGGCTGTATACTGGCGCCTTATCTCATTCCATACGACAGGGTTCCGGTAGAGCCTGATCAGTGAATCCAAGTCATTGTAGGCCAGAGAGTCGCAGACTACCTGCATATCGTTCCTGAACACCTTTACGTTGCGTATTCCCGAAAGGAAACCGATCTTGGTCGAATCCTTGGGAGCTTTCGCAAGGGAGTCCTGCAGAGAAGTCGTGTCGGAAGGCGGGGCAATCGGATTCAAGGTGTCAGGAGGCTCTGTTCCGGCAGCCTTGCTGAGCGTGTCCGGAAGCTGCGGAGAGAATGACCACAGAGGTCTTGAAGGTGCTGCGTCTTCGTCCCAGGGAGCAGGCAGGGTCGGTCCCTTGGATTTCTGGCCCGGGTCGACGGATGCAGCGGCGTTAGGGTCGTCTTCCATCTGCTTCTTGCGTGCCTCCTCGGCCGCAGCCCTGGCGGCTTCGGCAGCCTTTCGCCGATACTCGGTGACAGCATCCACATCCAGTTCCTTGACCCTGGACGCCGACGAGGAAATCTCGCCCTTTGGAACTTTGTATTTCGGAACGGCGCGGTAGATTATGGTATCAGCGCCCATATAGGCGGTATCCCTCTTTTCATCCTGCGTGGACACTGCGATCACGGCAGGGTCGCGGGTCATCTTCACGAATTCGAGGGAGTCGATATACTGCATATACCCGGCTACGGCCGCAATGTTCCTGGTGGTGTCAAGGAGCTCGACGTGGCCGAACATTTCGGCATCATTGGGCGTCCTGTAGTACTTGAGCGTATCACACCAGGCTTCCTGGGCCTTGGTCATCATATGCACATCCTTGACGAAGAAGAATATCTCGTTGGCGTGGTCGTACCACCCGGATTTCGCGGAAAGCATATTGTCGTCCTTCCAGGCGTTAGTGTTGGTACCGAACACGGCGATCTGGGTGCCGGCATTGTAGTCCAGCGCATCGGTCTTGACGAACACCGAATCGGTGTACATATTGACATTGCGCAGGAAGCTGAACTTCCTTATCTTGGCATCGTAGGAACCTTCGTCGCTCTCGATTATCTGGCCGTCCTTGTCCCTCATCGACGCCCCGGCCTTGAACGTGGCGAGGCTGTCCTTGGTGTTGTAGTCCAGGTTGTGGGAACGGAGGGTGTTCTTGTCCTTGTCCTGCAGCTGTACCAGTGTGCCGCGGAACTGGGCAAGGTTGTCATCGATCAGGTAGTCCAGCTTGTCGCTGCTGAGCACGGTCCTGTTCTGGATGATCTTCACGTGACCGAAGCAGTGTATGACCTTCTGGTTGACGTTCCAGATGGCCGTATCACAGATAAGCTTGGTGGAGTTGTGTTCGAAACGGGCATTGCCCAGCGCCTTGCGGAAACTCATCCCATATTCATCGACCTGCTGGAGCTCATTGCAGCCCAAGAGGCGTACAAGACTGTCTTTCCGCTCCTTCTTCTGGGCGGAAAGACTGCAGGTTACGAGCAGGAGTAGAAGGGTATATGCCAGGCGCCTGGGGAGCATCTTTATTCGGTGAACTTGGATTCCCAACCGGAGCGCTTGAATTCACAATCCTTGAACATCGGGTCGATGATGATGTGGGTCTCCTTGATCTTGGCATCGAGGAATTCATCGATCGCCTTCATCTGCTTGTCCATCTTTACCTGCCTCTGGATCTGGCTGAAATCGTCTTCGAAGGTGGCGGTATGGGCTGGGATTATCTTGTCGACGCGGATGATCTTGTAGATGGTCTTTCCGACCACGTAATCCTTCACCTGGTCCTCGCGGCCGTCATTGTCGGTAGACTCCACCGGAAGGGATATCTCTCCTTCCGTGAGGTCCTTGATCGCCCTGTAGTCCTCAGGCTTCAGCTGGTCGATTTCGAAATACGCGGAGCCTGTATTCGGGTCGGCCATCTGGCCTCCGTTGGTACGGGTGGCTGGGTCCTGGGAATAGAAAGCGGCAGCCATCGGGAAAGTAACCGCCTCATTGTTAATCTCCGTGCGGAGACTGTCCAGGGTCTTGAACGCCTTCTCCCTGTCTGCCTCCGTATATTTCGGCTTCATCAGGATATGGCGGGCGTTGAACATATCTCCTTTCTTCTCGATGACTTCGATGATATGGAACCCGTCAGGGGTCTCGACTATCTGGGAAATGACGCCCGGCCTGAGTGCCATCGCAGCATCGGAGAATACAGGCCAGAAAATGGATTTCGAGGCCATACCGAGCTCGCCTCCGCGGCGGGCGCTGCCCGGGTCCTCGGAATAAATCCTGGCCAGGGTGGAGAACTTCTCGCCGTTGATGATCCTCTCGCGGAGTTCCAGAAGTTTCTCACGCACAGCGAGATTGGCTGCTTCGCGGTCCGGATATATGCATATCTGGCTAAGCTTGTACTTGATAGGGATGATAGGAAGGTTCTTCTTGTCCACGGTGTCGAGATATTCCTTGACATCGTAAGGGGTCATTTCCGGAATCTTCTGCATAATCTCGCCCTGCTCCTGCTGAGTGAGACTCATCTCTTC
The DNA here is from genome assembly GCA_905235085.1 of uncultured Bacteroidales bacterium. Lineage (GTDB taxonomy): Bacteria > Bacteroidota > Bacteroidia > Bacteroidales > UBA932 > Cryptobacteroides. Next base: position 11,515 of record CAJOKD010000027.1, read on the forward strand.
GTATTGCTTGCGCCACTCCTGGCGGAGCCTGTACAGAGGCTTGCCGAAATACTCTTCAACCTTCTCTTCGCCTCCCAGGTAGGTCAGCATCCTGTCTGCCTGCTGGGAAAGGCTGCTCTCCACCATATCGTTGTTCACGGTGAGCGAGTCGATGCGGGCCTGCATCAGGAAGAGCTTGGATTCAAGGATCTGCTCCAATACCTCGCAGCGGACATTCCTGTCGGAGGAATAGCCCTGGGCGTTCCTGTCCTTGACCGCTGACTCGATGTCCGAGATCAGGATGGCTTCGTTGCCCACTACCGCCACCGTCTTGTCGATGTACTTGTATTTCTGAGCAGAAGCCCCCGTGCAAAACGCCACGGTGACCAAGAGTGTGAATACTGCTTTATTTATCATTTCTAATATATTACAAAATTCTCCCTAAGCTTGGCTTCTTCTATCAACTCTTGTTCCAAAGTCGTCAGGAGCTCGTGCTTTCTTCCGCTCAGGATGATATCCTTGATACGATCTTCGCAATATGCTACCGGAGCGGTCTCCCCGGCTCCCACCATCCTGGACACATAGGCGACCGAAACATTCGCATCGCCGTCAGGAATCTCGATCAAGGAGCCTTTCTTCCTGGAGAGCATCTCGACATAGTCAACCCCGAATTCCGCCGCCAGCGTGACGGCATCGATCCAGTTCGCAGAGAAATCGCGGTATTTCTGGGCCGTCCCGAAAGCAGCGCTGTCGGCTGCTTCCACATCAGCAGGATCGTCTGAGGACATCAGCCTCATTATCTCGGGCAGGCTCGGAGAGTCCTTGGCTATATTCAGGAACCTGGCCTTCAGGATAGGTCTCTGAAGCTTGAAGGAGGATTTGTGAGCCTCGTAATAATCGTCGATTTCCTTCCTGGACACATTGGTGTCGAGCCTTTCGGCGACATAATGCTGTTCGAAACGGTACCTGAGCAAGGACTGCCTGTAGGCTTCCATCTCCTTGGAGATATCCTTCTCTTCCTTGGAAAGACGTTGCTGCGCTATATCCTGAAAAGCCATATCGGTAGCCCAGGAATTGATGAACAGGTTCACCAGGTTCAGACTGTCTTCTGAAGAAGTGCCGGCCGGAACGATTCCTTCAAGGTCTGCCCTGTAGAGCTTGTGGTTCCCCAGCTTGGCGACCACTTCATCGTCGTGGATGATGGACTGGACCGTCTTGCACGAAGGCAGGACGGCCAATGCCAGGGCCAAGGCTATTCCGGGCAGTCTTGTGCGCATATCGATTAACGGGAGTAGTTAGGAGCCTCCTTGGTGATGGTCACATCGTGTGGATGGCTCTCGAGGAAACCGGCGTTGGTAATGCGTACGAAACGGGCGTTGCGAAGCTCCGCAATGTTATGGGCGCCACAGTAGCCCATTCCGGCCCTGAGGCCTCCAACAAGCTGATATACAACTTCCGAAACCGTTCCCTTGTAAGGAACCTGGGCGACGATGCCTTCCGGAACCAGCTTCTTGACATCGGCCTCCATATCCTGGAAATACCTGTCCTTGGAGCCTTGTTCCATAGCTTCGAGGGAGCCCATTCCGCGGTAGGACTTGAAGCGTCGGCCGCTCATTATGATGGTCTCGCCCGGAGACTCTTCGGTTCCTGCAAGCAGGGAGCCTGCCATAATGGTGCTTGCACCGGCAGCAAGAGCCTTGACGATATCTCCCGAATAACGGATTCCACCGTCTGCGATTACCGGGATTCCGGTGCCCTTCAAGGCTTCAGCAGCCTCCATAACGGCCGTAAGCTGAGGGACTCCGATTCCGGCGATGATCCTGGTGGTGCAGATGGATCCAGGTCCGATACCTACCTTGACTGCCTTGACTCCGGCGTCAGCGAGTGCCTTGGCGCCTTCTGCGGTAGCCACGTTACCGGCAACGATCTGGTAGTCCTTGAATGCCTCACAGGCCTTCTTCACCATCTTGATGACTCCTTCGGAATGTCCGTGCGCGGTGTCGAGGACAACAGCATCGGCTCCTGCATCGACCAGCATCGCGATCCTGTCGAGAGTGTCGGACTTGATGCCGGCTGCGGCAGCGACCAGGAGACGGCCCTTGCTGTCCTTGGAGGCGATAGGGTTGTCCTTGATCTTCATCAGGTCCTTGTAGGTGATAAGTCCCACGAGCTTGCCATCGTCATCGGTCACAGGGAGCTTCTCGACCTTGCTCTTCAGCAGGATCTTGGTGGCCTCGGCGAGGGTTATGCCCTTGCGTGCGGTCACGAGGTTCTCGCCGGTCATAACCTGGGAGATCGGCTGGTTCATATCTTCCTGGAAGCGAAGGTCGCGGTTGGTGACTATTCCGATGAGGAAACTGTTGCCGTCGACTACCGGAATACCTCCGATATGGTGCTTCTTCATCATTGCCAGCGCGTCTCCAACGGTCGCATCCGGGCGGATCGTCACAGGATCGTAGATCATACCGTTCTCGGCCCTCTTGACTCTCCTGACCTGCTCGCACTGATGCTCTATCGGCATATTCTTGTGTATGACTCCGATACCGCCCGCCCTTGCCATAGCTATCGCTAGGTCGGCTTCGGTCACGGTGTCCATTGCAGCCGATACGACAGGGGTATGGAGCCTGATGTCGGCAGTAAAGTCGGATGTGACGTCTACGTCACGTGGAAGTACATCTGAATGTGCCGGAACCAGCAACACGTCGTCGAAGGTGAGGCCTTCGGAAATCTCTCGGTTTACGAACTTCGCCATTGTGATGAGTTTAATTTGGCAAATATAATCATTTTTTCCTTATGTACGGCTATTGCCGTAGGGGCTGCCATAGGCGTCCCTGGAAGGTGTCACGTTCCTCGAGACGCTTGTCCAGCATCCGGAGTATCTCAGCGTTGCGGATAAGTCCCCACGGTGTTTCGGTCACGAAGCGCGGAGGAACCTCACCGACTATCCTTTCTATCCCCAGGTCCGGCCTCAACCGTTCCAGGATATCGATAATGAAATCCAGGTAGGCATCGAGCGGAAGCCGCAGGAATTCTTCCGGATGCCGGGAATATTCCTCTTCCATCCTGGTTCCTTTCACTATCTGGAGCTGATGGAACTTGACAGTGGAAAGAGGCAGGGAGGATATGGTCCGGCACTGGTCCAGCATCATAGCCCTGGTCTCTCCGGGAAGTCCGAGGATGAAATGGGCTCCGGTACGGATTCCGCGTCCGGCGGTCATTTCTACGGCGTGTCGGGCACATTCGAAACCATGGCCGCGGTTGATCCGATTGAGGGTCGAATCATAGCAGGATTCAATGCCATATTCCACAATGACCAGAGGACTGCCTTCCTTACCTGAAGCCGGGTCGAAAGGGTTCTCCTGAAGGCTTGCCAGATAATCCAGTTTCTCCTCATTGATGCAGTCAGGCCGGGTGCCTATGACGATTCCGGTGACCATCGGATGCGAGAGCGCCTCTCCGTAGAGTTCCTTCAGGCGGTCCAGGGAGGCGTAAGTGTTTGAATATGACTGGAAATAGGCAAGATAGTGCCTTACGCGCGGATACCTGATGCGATGGAACTCGATCCCTTCGTCGATCTGCTGGAGGAGGGATTTGCCCGGAGTGCTGTAACCTGGATGGAAGGCGGCATTGTCGCAGTAGGTGCAGCCTCCGGTGCCGACTGTACCGTCGCGGTTGGGGCAGCTGAAGCCGGCATCCAGGACCAGCTTCTGCAGTCTTTCTCCGAAATCCCGCTTCAGGATGCCTGCGGCGGAATTGTATCTCCTGCCTTCCGTAAAGTCCAACATAAGCCTTGCAAAACTAACTAATTGTGAATATTTTTACAAACCAAACCATATTCAGGATGAGAAGACTCCTTCAAACTTTGATATCGCTTGCCGCTATCGCCCTGCCTCTCTGTGGCGGTGCCTATGCCCAGGATGCCGCAAAGACGGGATGGGCTGTAGTGGAACTCTCCGCCAACTTTATGCGGGAAAAGCCTGATTTCGACGAGGAACTGGGCGACCAGGCGCTGATGGGCACGATTGTGGAAATACTTGATATCCAGGACTCCTGGGTTAAAATCAAGACCCCGGAACCATATACCGCCTGGGTCACGGACCTGGGACTTGTCAGGATGGACGAGGTGGCGTTGCGGGACTATCTCGAGGCTCCGAAATATATCTGCACGGCAGCCCATTCGCATATTTACGAGGAGCCTTCCCTGAAGTCCGGGATAGTTTCCGAATTCATCCTGGGTGACATCGTCAGGATAATGTACAAGACCATCCACCACACCTCGGGCAGGTACAAAGGCTATGACGAGGGCAGGGCCGTACTGACAAAGAAGTTCGTGGGAGTAGTACTGCCTTCCGGGAAGACCGGATACGTGCCGGCAAAGGATGTAGCGGTGTTCTACAAATGGGCAAAGGACAAAGAAGAACTCTTGAAAAAGCCGGATTCGGTGAGAGAGAATATCGTGCGTTGCACCCGGTCGTTCCTCGGGGTTCCCTATATGTGGGGCGGGACTTCGATCAAGAACGTGGATTGCAGCGGGCTTACCAGGAGCGTGTACTTCGCCAACGGAATCCTGCTGCCGAGGAACGCCTCCCAGCAGGTTCGTTGCGGCGAGGAAGTGCCGTTCGTCGCCGCTGTTTGGAACGGTTCGCCGGCCGGTTTGCCGGCCGCTGACGGGGATGGTGCTGCTTTGCCGGCCGGTGACAAAGCTATTTTGCCAGCCGCTGATGGTGCCGGTTCGCGGGCTGCTGATGGGAATGCGGCTGCTTCTTGGTCCGGAATGCTGCCGGGAGACTTGATCTTCTGGGGCAGGGAGGCGACCGACAGCACTCCCGAGAAGGTTTCTCACGTAGGAATATACATAGGCGGCGGCAATTTCATCCATTCATCACACTATGTCCGCATCGGCTCCCTGGATCCTTCATCTGAATATTTCTACGACCGCAAGCCGCTTCACGTGCGCAGGATAGTAGGTCCGTCCGGCCTCTGCGGCTCCGGCACCGCATCCGTCTTCAGCAGCCAAAGCTATTTCGCCATGGACTAAGTTTCATCAGCCGCTCTAATAACTTTCGGGCTATTTGATGAGTCGTTGATCGGTGCGCTGACAGGATTTCTAACAGGATTTCTGATATGTTCCCTCCGCAGAGCAAACCAATCTCATTATTACGCCAACTCCTTTGCTTCGCCGAATCTCTATTTCAGCTACTCTTATTATTTCGCCAAACAGCTGCGCAACGATACCTCCTGCAGGGTCGCAGGAGGCCGATTGACGTGCAGCACCCGCCGATTTCGAGCTATGCTGCACACCGACCTGCCCTGCAGGGCCGCAGGAGGCCGATTGACGTGCAGCTATTTGGCGAAATGATCGGACGATTAGGAAAGTCAGGCTTGGAGCATATCGCTTGGTTTCAAGTTGAGTACGAAAACAGGGCATTTTGTTCCTAACTGCTAACTTGAGGTTCCAGTTGAGAACATTTTAGGCAGAAATCGTACTCAAGTGAGACCTGTTGAACCGGCACCCTCTTTTCGGGACGAAATCGAGGCTGGTACGTAAATATCTTATAATCAGATATTTATGCACCAGGCTGAAATAAGTAAAGGGGTGCCCGTGTGAGACAGCGGAGCGTCTTGGAAAGATTGTAGGCAGTTAAAGGAAGGGAAATAGGGCAACGGGGATGGGTAGGAAAGATGTGACCGATCTTGGCACCGCCGCCTGAATATGCGCTCTCCGGCGGCTGGGCGCTGGGCTCTCCTCGCGCCCTGCCAAAGGGTCGACAGAGATCCCCGAGCGGGTCGGGGATGACGGAATGCAGGTCGGGGATGATGGGGATCCCCGGACGAGCCGGGAATGACGCTCAAAAGGTCAAGCCGGGGATGACGTGGAAGGGGGAAAAAAGCTAGTTTTCGGATGCGAGGAGGACGATGATGCGGTCTATGATCGGGTCGACCTTGGAGGCGGGGACGAGGGCGTTATTGGTCATTATGGAGAAGATGATGGCGTCAGATTTTGTGCCGACGGAAGGCTCGATGTAGCCGCTGAAGCAGCGCACTCCGTTCATCGAACCGCTCTTGAGATGCACGCGCGACTTGAGCGCGGCATTCTCCCCTCTCAGACGGGACTCGTAATTCTTGCCACCAGGCTGGCCGATAGTCTCGATATAATCTCCGAATACAGGGCTTTCAATCATCGAAGACAAGAACTTGACGAAATAGTCCGGTGATACGTAATTGTGGCGGGACAGACCGCTGCCGTCAGCGATGCTCACCTTGGACGGGTCTGCTCCAATCTTCTTCAGCACATCTCCCAAGGCAACGTAACTCGAGTCGTATGATGCGGAATGGTGCATCCTGCGCCCCAGGGTCCTGAGCAAGGTCTCAGCGTAGAAATTGTCGCTCTTGAGATTGGTCTCCCTGGCAATCCTCTTCAAGCTCGGTGAATATGTGCTGCCTATCACTTTCAAGCCGTCCACCTTGGCGGCGTATGGACCGTATTCCTGGGATTCCAGATTGGACCGCACCCTGCCCAAACGTACATCGGCAGGCCCTTGGCTCACCTCTATTCCTTTGGTCTTAAGATAGTTGCAGAAATAGTATGCACAGGTGTAGGCACCGAACTTATTCGCAAACTCTTCCGTCTTGGCCTTGCGGTCGATGGCGAAGGAGCCGCGGACTTCAGCGTAAGGGACATATTCGGAAGCATACATATAGAGCTGGTCTCCGGTACCGGCCTTGGCTGTCTTGCACAGATAATTGAATTTCATCCAGGGCGAAGACGGGAAAGAGACGACGACATTCACCGGAGCCCCTACCGTGGCACCCGGCGTGACTTTCATATCCTGGGCGTTTTCGTAGAAGCAGAGTCCGTCGCAGCCTGCTCCGTAAGCAGTCCCGACATCCTGGTAGGACCAAGTGTCCTTCTCGATCGGGCCGTCGAAATACCGTCCGTCACCGATCACCCTGCCGTTTATCTTCTTGATCCCGGCAGCGTCGAGGAAACCCTTCCACTGACTGAAAAGGAAGAAACGAGGTGTGGCAATGGAGTCCTTGGAAGCTATGGTTGGATCGCCGCCTCCGATTATGTAGAGATCCCCTTCCAGGACGCCGTCCTTGATGGTCCCTGAATATCCTATCTTGGTGACGAACTTGAAATCGGGCCCGAGCTGATGGAGGGCGGCCCCGGTAGTGACCAGTTTAAGGGTAGAGGCAGGAATCATCCTCTGGCCGGGGTTCCAGGCAGCCACTGTATCCCCATCCTCAGTCATCGCCAGGACTCCGAATACGGACGACCTGAGCACATCGTTCCTGGCAACCAGTTCTACGTATCTCTGGGCCTTGCTCTTGGCTGTCACCTTCCTGGAAGCTGACGGGACCTGGGCCGCTGCGACCAGACCGGAAAGCAGGAATACGGCCAGGATGGATATCATTTTCGACTGTCTCATATCCACAAATTTAGCAAAAAACGCTAACTTTACCCGAAATAGACTGATACCAGATGAAAAAGTGTGTCCTTGTGTCCGGCGGTGCCGGATTTATCGGAAGCCACGTGACCGTGGAGCTTATCGAGGCCGGTTATGATGTGATAGTAGCCGACAATCTGTCGAATTGCGACCTGACCTGCTTCGAAGGGGTCAAGAAGATAACCGGGAGGGATGATATTCCGTTCATAAAGATGGATTTCTGCGATCCCGTCGCGACCGAGCTCCTGTTCACCACGCACCAGATTGATGCAGTGATCCATTTCTCAGGATTCAAGGCTGTCGGCGAGTCCGTGGCAGAGCCGCTGAAATATTACAGGAACAACCTGGAATCATTCATAAACGTGATCGAGTCGGCCAGGAGCCACGGATGCGGGAATATCTTGTTCTCATCGTCAGCTACCGTCTATGGAGTCCCGGATATACTTCCGGTGACCGAAGAGAGCCCGCGTCAGAGCGCCACTTCCCCATACGGCAACACCAAACAGATGTGCGAGGACATCCTGCGGGACAGCGTGAAAGCATATCCGGAGATCAAGGGCATAGCACTCAGGTACTTCAACCCGATCGGAGCCCATCCTTCAGCCCTTATCGGAGAACTTCCGAACGGCATTCCGAACAACCTGGTCCCGTTCATCACCCAGACCGCGGTCGGAAAGAGGGAATGCCTTTCCGTGTTCGGCAACGACTACCCTACCCCCGACGGGACCTGCCAGAGGGATTTCATCGACATCGTGGACCTTGCCAAGGCTCACGTGTACGCCGTACGCAGGATGCTTGACGGCAAGATGAAGAAGGAATACGAAATCTACAATATCGGCACCGGCAAGCCGCTGTCGGTTATGGAGCTCATCCTCGGATTCGAGAAGGCCAACAACTTGAAACTCAATTACAAGTTCGCTCCCCGCAGAGAGGGGGACGTGCCTGCGATATGGGCTGACCCGACCCTGGCGAACGAGGAGCTCGGCTGGAAGGCTGAGCGCAAAATTGAAGACACCCTGGCAGCGGCCTGGGCGTGGGAAAAGCATCTGGCCGGGGATGACGGGATTATTTGAGCCAGCCCTTGTTCAGCAATACTTCTGCTATCTGGACTGCGTTGGTGGCGGCTCCCTTGCGGATATTGTCGCTGACGCACCAGAAGTTCAATCCGTTCGGGACAGACGGGTCGCGGCGTATGCGGCCTACGAACACGGCATCCTTGCCCAGTGAATACAGCGGCATAGGATAGACATTCGCTGACGGGTCATCCTGGACTACGACTCCTTCCGTTTCCGAGAGGATACTGCGTACTTCATCCAGATAGAACTCCTTGGCGAATTCCAGGTTGATCGACTCGGAGTGCCCGCCCAGGACAGGCACGCGGGCAGCAGTAGGACATACTCCGATAGAATAGTCATCCAGGATCTTGTGGGTCTCGTTGACCATCTTCATCTCTTCCTTGGTATAACCGTTGTCGAGGAAATCGTCTATGTGAGGGATGATGTTCTGGTCGATGGGATAATGGTAGAAAGCGGGATATTCACCCCATTTGCATCCTTCCCGCTCAGCCTGCATCTGGTTCATCGCAGGTGTGCCCGAACCAGTCACGGACTGGTACGTAGATACTACTATCCTCTTGATTATAAATCTTTTATGAAGCGGAGCCAACGGGAGCAGCATCTGGATGGTAGAGCAGTTCGGATTGGCGATGATGAAGTCGTCCTCCGTGAGGACGTGGGCGTTGATCTCAGGGACGACGAGTTTCTTGTCAGGGTCCATCCTCCAGCAGGAAGAATTGTCGACCACACGGCAACCTGCCGCTGCGAACTTCGGGGCAAGCTCGCGGGATATTTCGGCACCTGCAGAGAAGAGCGCAAGATCCGGCTTCATAGCCACCGCTTCATCCCCCGTGACGACAGGATATTCCTTGCCACCAAAGAGAAGCTTCTTCCCTTTAGACTTCTCCGATGCAACTGGAATGAATTCGCTCACAGGGAAATGCCTTTCCTGGAGTACCTCAACCATCCTGGTTCCTACCAGTCCGGTCACACCGACTACCGCTACTTTCATATGTCCGTTCGTATTTCGATAAAGATATAAACAAAAGGGAGGACTGCAAAGCCCTCCCGGAAGATTCTATCAGGGACAAGGGCCTATTCCGGCTTCTCCGATTTCTTCACTACTTCGCTGAGGGAGGCATAAAGTGCATCCGTCTTCTCGAGGAGTTCCTTGCGGATCTCTGCGAAATAAGCACTCTTCTTTCCCTCAACCTTGACATTGACCTTATCTTTCAGGTCGTTGTAAAGATTGACAGCCTCGTCAAGGAGCTTTCCGAGAGCCTCGTCATCTGCCTTGGAATTGACAGCGCTGAATAATGAGCAATCGTCAATAAATGCGCCGATTACATACTCGATGTCCTTCTTGATGTCTCTAAGATTCATATCATTCTGAATTAATTCGGTGCAAAGATAGTGTTTTTTCGGAAAAGAATCTAATTCCTTTTCGCACAGTCAGGGCAAATTCCTTTGACTATGTATTCCGCTTCTTCCGGAATGAAGTCCGCGGGCAGTCCAACCTGCGGTATCCGGACGTCCGTCAGGCAGAATGTCCGGTGGCAGACACGGCAGTTCAGATGGACGTGTCCGGTGCAGTGGAGGGTGCCCTCGTGATGGCAGACACAGAACTTGTGCGAGCCGGAACCATCATCGATGTCGTGGAGCAGATGGGCCTCACGCAGCAAAGTGAGCGTGCGGAAAAGCGTAGACTTGTCCACTGTCGGCAGAGCGTCCTCCAGGTCGGAGAGGCTGAACGCCCCCGCCAGGGAGCGCCTTATCTCGCGCCATATGAGAAGCCGGACCGCAGTGACGCGAACTCCGGCCTCTTCAAGTATTTGTTCATCAGAGAGTTGATTCTGTCGCTCCATATCTTAAGCCTTCAATGCGCGGATGGCATTCAGTACGGCTAGCACCGTAACTCCCACGTCTGCGAATACTGCCATCCACAGGGTGGCTGCGCCTATTCCGGCGAGCAGAAGGACTGCAATCTTCACGCCAATGGCGAAGATAACATTCTGCCGTGCGATGCGTATTGTGCGGCGGGCGATCCTTATGGCCATAGCCACCTTGGAAGGCTTGTCGTCCATTATTACCACGTCGGCAGCCTCCAGCGCGGCGTCGCTTCCCAGGCCGCCCATCGCTATGCCGGTGTCGGCAAGGGCGAGGACCGGAGCGTCGTTTATACCGTCTCCTACAAAGGCGAGCGTGGTGCCCGGTTCTTTCGATGCGAGAAGGGATTCGAGGTGCTTCACCTTTCCGTCAGGGAGCAGCTCAGCATAGTACCCGTCGAGCCCGAGGCTATCCGCTATATGCTCCGCGACCTCCTTGCGGTCCCCGGTGAGCATCACTGCCCTGCCGACTCCCAGTTCCCTAAGTTTCCCTACGGCCTCGGCACTGTCGTCCTTGACCTTGTCGTTGATGACGATGTGTCCGGCATAGACGCCGTCTATCGCTACGTGTATGATGGTACCGACATCGTGGGCGCAGTCGTGCCAGGAGGCTCCGACGTGCTCCATCATCCGGGAATTGCCGACGCAGACCGTCTCGTCGCCGATGCGGGCGCTGATGCCCATTCCTGCCAGTTCCTCGACGTCGCTGATGCGGCAGCCATCGGTAGCTTCTTCAGGGAATGCGTCCCGTAGTGCAGCAGCCACCGGATGGGTCGAGAAATGCTCGACGTGAGCGGCCAGATGCAGGAGCCGGTGTGCGTCGCAGGAGTCAGGATGTACGGCATCGACCGCAAACTGGCCGTGCGTGAGCGTCCCGGTCTTGTCGAATACGACGGTTCCGGTTTTCGAGAGAGAGTCCATAAAGCTCGCACCCTTGACGAGGATGCCCTTGCGGGAAGCGCCGCCTATGCCTCCGAAGAAAGTGAGGGGGACGCTGATTACCAGGGCGCAAGGGCAGGATACCACCAGGAACATCAGTGCGCGGTACAGCCAGGTAGGGAAAGCCTGCATATAACTTTCACTGAACAGGGGTGGTACGGCCGCCAACAGAATGGCTGCAACAACCACTATGGGAGTATAGATCCGGGCGAACCTGGTTATGAAGGCTTCACTGCGGGATTTGCGTTCGCCGGCGTGCTCTACAAGTTCGATTATGCGAGATACTGTACTTTCGCCGAATGCTTTGACGGTACGTACCTTGACGGCACCGGTCTGGTTCACACAGCCTGAGAGGATCTCGTCGCCCTGGGCAAGCTCCCGCGGAACACTCTCTCCAGTCAGGGCCTTAGTGTCCACGGAAGTGGAACCCTCGAGAATCACTCCGTCGAGCGGAACCTTTTCGCCTGGACGGACTATGATGACTTCACCTGCAAGTACTTCTCCCGGATTGACATCGACAGTGGCACCGTCCCGCTCGACGTGGGCGAGATCGGGACGGATATCCATCAGGTGGGCGATGCTCTCGCGGCTGCGTCCTTCGGCGAAACCCTCGAAGAGTTCACCGACCTGGAAGAACAGCATCACGAATACAGCTTCCTGGAACGCTGTCTCCGCTCCCGGCAGGAAGCCGATGCAGAGCGCCCCGACAGTGGCTACCGTCATCAGGAAATGCTCGTCGAAGGGATCGCCGTGCGCGATGCCCTCGGCCGCCTCCTCCAAGGTTTCGTGGCCTATGAGGAGATACGGAACGAGGTAGACAAAGAGCAGCTGCCAGGTGGCGAGGCTGCATTTCCTTTCAATGATGATCGCTGCCGCGAGGAGTAACGCGGTTACGGTTATAAGGATGAACTGACGCTTATGTGACATATACCATACTTCTTTGTTTCCTGGTGCAAAGGTAAGTAAGGATTGCTGCAACCTGGTTGCAAAGACCACGGTTGTAGCAATCAATGTCTCCGTACTCCCTTCCACAAGACTGAGGGCAGCCTTGCTCAGGGTCACCCCCGTCACAATTACCTAACGATTACCGGAGGGGCTCCTTGCTCGAAGAGTCGAACGGAGTTACCTTTCCCCACAGCCTTGAGTGGTGGCCGGACGGTGGATGCGGAAGAAGCTGAGGCCCGATTCACGGCGTCATATTCAAGGAACTTCTCGAAGGTAGGCTCTTCGCCGCTGCGCTTCATGATCTGCTGGTAAATAGCCCAGCGGGAAGGAGCGTTGAACTCATCTGATTCTTCCATGTAGCGCATTATGCTCTTTTCTGAAGGACGGAAGGCTCCCTTCTCATACAAGGCCGCTCCCTCGAATATTCCTACTTCATTCTTGTAGCGTTCGTCTGAAAGGAAGGCGCTCCAGTGAACCTTTGCCGGATCCGAAGTGAAATCTACATTGGAATACCATCCATAAGCCTCATACCTCGAAGTGTAATTGCTAATATGATCTGCAGGAGCAGGTTCGGAATAATTAGAATACTCATCCGCCAGGAATCCGAATCCATGGCCGCCTCCCTCATGACGCAGGACATGCCCGAATATCTCATGGTCGTTGGAGGCAGAAGCGATGAAGGACACGCCAGACATCCTCATATAACTCATCGACGTTGTTCCTGTGCTTCTTTCACTGTTGACAAGGACATTGATCAGCAAGTTGTCCTGATTGTTTATTCCTGGAACCTTCAGTGCGTACTCGTAACATTTGTCCTGGTCACCAAGTACGTTTGCACCCCCGCCGAAATAGCAAGAAAGAGCTGTGGAATAGTGGTCTCCTATCCTTCCGTTCTTTGAAACAACCTTGACAGCATAGACATTGAACCTGTTACGGAAGGACTTGTAAGGCTCAATTGAGAAGAATTCTTCCATTGCATCTTTCATCAAAGTTTCGTAAAGTCCACCTGCGGCCATATCCTTGTCAGTGTAGGCATCTCCCATAAATACGATGTTGATGCCCTTGCCAACGCTGGCTTGCTGCAGGGTCAGCACTTTGCCATCCTCTGAGTAGTCGGTGGAAGCATAAGGACTCTCAGGCCCCAGCTTTTCTTCAAGGAAAGGAATCAAGTCAATGGAAGCTACATGGCCGAACCTCTCCCTGACCGGATCGGAAATCCCCAAGTCGCAGCTATAGAGTATATATCCGTTGGAATCATAGACTTCAGCAGATGGTACAAAAGCCATCCAACGTGCAGTGAAGATCTGAGGGAAATAGAAATTATACCACTTGTCGTAGCCATTGTCCTTGACTTCCTTCCTCTGTCTTTCAAGATCGGTCCAAAGCTGTCCTTCTTCATTGGCCATTATGGTTGCGATTATCTCCAGCCCATCCTGTTTGTACAGGTCGTAATAATCTCTCAGTCTAGGAACGAGGGTCTTGGAGAATGGATCCCAAGGCGACCAGTTAAGATAAACGGTGTACTTGTTCTTCCCGATAACATCTTCGAATGAGAACAAGTTGCCATTGATGTCTTCTATCTTGCTCTTCGGCCAGAACACACCGCCATGAAGGTCTACTTCACTGATATCGAATCCGTAATCCTTATCCTGAGGCAATATATCAAACAGCAGCCATTCCCAATCATTCTCCGCAAAGAAAGAGTCCGGTATCTTTCCGGAAAGGCAATTTTCTCCAAGCCACAATCTACTTCCCAGCCATGCCCAAGAGGCAGGAATCTCTCCTGTGAACTTATTCGAGACAAGCCTCAACATCTCGAGTTTTGGACATTCTCCCAAGCTGACGGGCAGAGGGCCGGTCATTCTCTCGTTCATGGTTATGACAACATCTCTCAGTTCTTTCATGTCAGAAAAGACATCCGGAAGAGAAGTCATCTGAGACCTGGTTATCTGTAATGACTCAAGATTCACCAGTTTACGGAAAGAATCCGGCAAGGTGCCGGTAATCCCTGTACCATCGAATATATTAAACAGGGTAAGCATTCCTCCCAAATCTCCGATACTTTCAGGAATATATCCTTTCGGTTCTTGATAATTGATGCATATGCCGGCTTTCCCTGTTTCGGAGTCATATTCAACGCCAGGCCAGTTTTCTCCCGGAATCCAAGGATCAACCTTCCAATTCTTTGCATCCAATGCTTCATAGAGATCTGTCATTACCCGATGCAGGAGTACAAGATTGTCATCTTGTTTCTGTACGAAAGTGATAACCTTAGGCTCAAATGATATGTTGTCCGTTCCGCCTTTAATGTAAATCTTACCGGTACGCTCAAGACCCTCGTTGGCGGCGAATAACAAAGTAAACTGCCCGTCCGTCAAGCTCCTGAGATTTTCAACGGAAATCCATGACCTGGCCCCTTCTTCAATATCAATTGTATAATAACCACCAAAGTTGTAGTGTACATCGATTGAATATGAAGATTCAGTTGCAGGTACTGTTATGACATCTTGATCGTCAACTACGATCATTACCCTTTCTTTCTGTGTGAACGTCAGGGTCTGGTCGGCAACCTTGCCGGACTTGTCCTTGACTATGACCCTGCCGGTCCTGACGTCCGGATTAGGGTTTGCGTCGAAACTGAACTCCAGCTTTCCGCTGGTAAGCGCCCTGACGGCTACGAAATGGATCCAGGACTGAGCAGCAGATTCTACTTCGACAACCACGTCTGTGTTGTACTGGACATCTACTGAGAAG
>CAJOKD010000028.1 GCA_905235085.1 uncultured Bacteroidales bacterium
CCGCTCTGCAGGGCACGTGTGGCCACGAAGGTAATCCAGGACTGTGCCCCGGACTCCACAACTACATCAAAGTCAGTGTTATACTGTATGTCGACTGCGAATGTACCACCCTCAGCCGGGATAGTCATCACATCCCCGACCTGGATTACCTTGCGCTCGTCCTGAGTTACGGACACCGTGGCGTCACCTTCTCCCGAGGACGGGTTGACGGATAATCCCGAGCCGCTGGCAGAGGCGGTCCAAGGGTTGTTGGCCTTGACCTGGACGGTCTGGGCACCTCCTTCGGCGGAGAAGGCGAGGTTTTCCGGGGAGACAGTCAGGACCGGGTCCGGAGTGGTGTTGCATCCGTGGAACAGGACTGCCAGTCCACAAAGCAGGATGGGGAAGAGGCGTTTCATAATGGAGTTATTTTTTAGGTATATTCATTCAAATGTTACATATTTCCAATAGGAAATGCAAATCACGATTATTAACTTTGTTTTCGAATCATCTCTTACGAACACGAAATGACATCATTTGAAAGCGACTACAATAACGGGATGCTGCCGGAGATCCTGCAGCGCCTGACACAAACCAATTCGGAGAAGTCTACGGGTTATGGTTTCGATCCATATTGCGAGAGTGCGAGGGAGAAGATCAGGCTCGCTTGCGGCAAGCCTGCTGCTGAAGTATTCTTCCTTCTCGGAGGCACTCAGACGAATGCTACCGTAATAGATTCTCTCCTTGTTGGTTGCGAAGGAGTCCTGACTGCTGAGACAGGGCATATCAATGTCCACGAATCAGGTGCTGTCGAAGCTTCCGGACACAAGGTTCTGGTCGTTCCTGGGGAGGGGAGCAAGGTGACGGCAGCCGGCATCGACGGATATATGGAAGCCTTCCACGGTGACGAGACATATCCGCATATGGTGCAACCCCGGCTTGTCTATATGTCATTTCCGTCGGAACTGGGTGACATATATTCGGCAAAGGAGCTGTCGGACATTTATAGCGTATGCAAGAAGCACGGATTACTTCTCTTCGTGGACGGGGCGCGTCTCGGCTACGGCCTGATGTCGCAAAAATGCGATGTCAGCCTTCCATTCCTTGCGGACCACTGCGATGTATTCTACATAGGAGGGACCAAGGTCGGTGCGATGTTCGGTGAAGCCGTGGTCTTTTCGAATATCCCCGCTCCGAAATATTTCTTCACCACGGTCAAGCGTCACGGGGCCTTGCTTGCCAAGGGCAGGATGCTGGGCATACAGTTCGACACACTCTTTACCGACGGTCTGTATTTCAAGGCCGCGGAGCACGCCATCGTCATGGCGGAGCGGCTGAAAGGAATATTCACTCGTCACGGAATTGGCTTCGGGGCGGATTCCCCGACAAACCAGCAGTTCGTTGTCCTTACCCGTGAGCAGAAGGAACAGCTATCCACTCAGATAGCTTTCGAAGTCTGGTCCCCGCTCCCCGATGACCGCCTCCTTTGCCGTTTCGTTACTAGTTGGGCCACCACCGACGCGGACCTGGAAGCCCTCGACCGCGCCCTGGCTTGATTTCCGGCAGCCTGGGTTGATTTCCCGGTAGCCTGGCTTGATTTCCGGTTGCTTGGGTTGATTCCCGGTCGCCTGGGTTGATTCCCGGTTGCTTGGGTTGATTCCCGGTCGCATGGGATGCATCCCGGTCTTAATAAGATGTAGCCGCTGAAGTCAGCTGCCGAATGACGGTTTTTAGTTCTCGGACTATCGCAAGGAGTCAACAGAGGCATCATTCTCGAATATTGGGCTGATATTGATTGCTGGACTGATACTGATTGTGGTGTGGCCGTTTTCCGCCAAACAGCTGCACAGCGATGCCCCCTGCAGGGCCACAGGAGGCCGATTGACGTGCAGCTATTTGGCGAAATGATCGGACGATTAGGAAAGTCAGGCTTGGAGCATATCGCTTGGTTTCAAGTTAAGTACAAAATAAGGCATTTTGTTCCTAACTGAGAACTCGGGATTTCAGTTGAGTACATTTTGGGCAGAAATCGTACTCAAGTGAGACAGCGGAGTGTCCTGGAAAGAATGCAGATAGTTCAAGGGAAGGGAAACAGGGCAACAGGCATGGGCAGGAAAGATGTAACCGATCTTGGCAGCGCCGCCGGAATATGCGGGCTCCGGCGGCTGGGCGCTGGGCTCTCCTCGCGCCCTGCCAAAGGGTCGACGGGACCCCCGAACGAGCCGGGGATGGCAAGGGATTCCGGTCGAGCCTGGGATGGCGGGGGATTCCCGGTCAAGCCGGGAATTATGGACGGTAGACGGCAGTTGGCTGCAACGTGAGGGCGCATTTACTCGTGCAGGGCTGCGAAGCAGCAAGCGCCTGGGGTTGCAGCCACTGACGCGAAGGGATGCCCGAGTGGGTCGGGCATGACGCAGAGCAGGTCGGGGATGACGAGGATGACGGGGGAGGTTCGAAAAAGCCCGGGGCGGGTGCCTCGGGCTGACTCTTACGTTCCGGGAACGGGCTTTGGTGTTTCGGGAGCTTAGACTCTCTGACCGTAGCTGCGGTCGGTAGTGTTGACCGTGATTTTCTCGCCCTGGTTGATGAAGAGAGGAACCATAATCTTGGCACCGGTCTCGAGGGTCACTTCCTTGAGCGCACTGGTGGAAGCGGTGTTGCCTTTGACTGCAGGCTCCGCATAGGTCACCTCAAGGGTGACATAGGTAGGAAGTTCGCAGGTAAGGCACTTCTCCTCAGGCTCGACGACGAACATCATCTCGACGTGCTGACCCTCTTTCATAAGGTCGGCATTCTCGACTACGTCGTGAGGAAGATGGATCTGCTCGTATGTCTCTTCGTGCATAAAGTTGAATCCGTCCTCATCTGAATAAAGGAACTGGTACGGACGCCTCTCAACGTTGATGACGTCGATCTTCGCACCTGCGGTGAAGGTATTCTCGAGGATCCTTCCGTTCTCGAGGTTGCGAAGCTTGGTCTTTACGAATGCCGGGCCCTTGCCTGGCTTTACGTGCTGGAAATAGACTACCTGGCAAGGCTTGCCATTGTAGCTGATGTAAAGGCCGTTTTTGAAATCTGCTGTTGTTGCCATATTATAACTGAATAAAACTCAAAAGTATAACCTTGCAAATTTAACGATTTGCCGCCTACCTTGCAAATAATTGACCATAAACTTGGAAGCGACGCTCCGATCAGACTATTGTCCCTTCGATGTGGCGGGCTGCATCCTCAAGCAGCCAGCGCGGAGTGGAAGTAGCTCCGCATATTCCTACCTTATCGCCAGGACGGAACCAGGAAGGGTCGCTCTCTTCAGGGGAAGCAATATGGAATGTCCGTGGGTTTATGGATTTGCACAGCTCGTACAGGACTTTTCCATTTGAACTGGAAGCACCTGAAACAAAAATGATTACATCGTGTCCGCGGGCGAATTCCGAGAGTTGTTCGTGCCGGGATGCCACCTGGGAGCAGATGGTTTGGTGGACTTTGATTCCAGCCTGCGCCCTCCCGGACAACTCTTCGCATATCCCTGAATATTCGGCAGGGCTTTTTGTGGTCTGGGAGAATATCTCCAACGGGACATCCGTCCGGATTTCTCCTTTCTGTAGCGCAAGCCTGAGCATCTCCAGGTTCTCCACGACCACGGCGTCTCCGTCCACCTGCCCCAGCAGCCCCAGGACTTCGGCGTGACCGACCTTTCCGAATATGATTACCTGCCCCCCGAGCGGGTTCAACCTTTCCCAGGCCTCCCTGATGCTCTCCTGCAGCTTCAGTACGACAGGACAGGTACAATCGGTGACGTTGATTCCTATGCTTTCCGCAAAGGCGTATGTTTCCGGAGGTTCCCCGTGCGCCCGGATAAGCAGGGTTTCCGAGCCGGGTTCTTCGATGTCGCGGAGGTCCTCAAGGGTGACAGTTACCAGCCCCTTTTCTCCTAATCTCTTGAGTTCCGCTTCGTTGTGGACTATGGCTCCGAGGGAATACAACTTGCGCCCGGGGGAATCCGCCAGGAACCTTTCGGCCCGGCCGATAGCCCTGATCACTCCTCCGCAAAAGCCGGAGTGCCTGTCGATCTCGACTTCGAGTGCCATCCGGCGATGATGTCTATTCAAGTATTCCGAACTTACCCTGGCAGAGGCCCTGGAACCAAACGGTCTCTTCGTGCAGGGTCATATCGGAGTTGTCGAGGACATAGGCATCTTCAGCCCGGGAGAGAGGGGAGACCTCCCTGTGAGAGTCGATATAGTCCCTCTCCAGGAGATTCTTCATCACTTCTTCCATCACAGGTTCCTGCCCCTTGGAGACCATCTCGTCGAAACGTCTCTGCGCCCTGACTTCTGCCGTTGCAGTCATAAAGATCTTTACTTCTGCATCAGGGAACACTGTCGTGCCGATATCCCTTCCGTCCATCACGACCCTTTTCCTGCGGCCGAAGGCGTGGAGCCTTTCGTCCACGAAGTTCCTTACGAAAGGAATCGCGGATACGGGACTGACGTGGCTGGATACCTCGAGCGTGCGGATTTCCTTTTCGACGCAGCGGTCCCCGATGAAAGTCCCGCTGCCGCCTTCAGTGGCCTTGAAATCGAGGTCCAGGTCATCGAGGGCGGCTTTCAGCCCTTCCTCGTCGATCGAACCGTCTTCAGCGATGAGGCCGTTTTCCATTGCGTACAGAGTGACACCCCTGTACATTGCACCGGAATCCAGGTACAGGAAGGAGTACTGCTCTGCGATCAGTTTGGCAAGGGTGCTCTTGCCGGTGGATGAGTAGCCGTCGATGGCTATGATGATGTCTGGTATGTTCATAAAGACAAAAATATCAAAAATTATGTAAAGATTGAATTTTGTCCGATATTTGCACCACGGGAAACAATTCTTCAAGACAAGCTGAAATGAGAATTCTTATAGTTGACGACGAGAGGGCCATCCGGAATTCCCTCAAGGAAATCCTCACCGACGAAGGTTATGACGTGGATACCGCGGAAAACGGGGCCGCTGCCCTTGCCTTGGTGGAAAAGGAGAAGTACAATGTGATCTTCTGCGACATAAAGATGCCTGAGATGGACGGCACCGAGGTGCTGGACAAGCTGGTTGCCGATGGGGTTGACTCCGCAATCGTGATGATTTCCGGCCACGGAGACATAGATACTGCGGTGGAGTGTATCAAGAAGGGGGCTTTCGACTTCATACAGAAGCCTCTCGACTTGAACAGGATCCTGATTACGATAAAGAACGCCACCGACAAGGTGAGCATCGTCAAGGAGAACAAACAGCTCAAGAAGAAGATATACGGCCAGAAAATGATAGGCGAATCCGAGCCTATCCGGAATATCAAGGATATGATATCCAAGGTCGCCCCGAGCGATGCCAGAGTCCTGATCGTCGGCCCGAACGGATCCGGTAAAGAGCTGGTAGCCAGGAGCTTGTATGAGCAGAGCCCCAGAAGTGGGATGCCTTACATCGAGGTGAACTGCGCAGCCATCCCGTCGGAACTGATCGAAAGCGAGCTTTTCGGACACGAGAAGGGTTCTTTCACATCGGCCATCAAGCAGCACAAGGGCAAGTTCGAGCAGGCGGACGGCGGCACCCTCTTCCTGGATGAGATCGGAGATATGAGCCTGGCCGCCCAGGCCAAGGTGCTCCGCGTGCTTCAGGAGAAGAAACTCTCAAGGGTTGGCAGCGACAAGGATATCATCGTAGATGTCAGGGTGATAGCTGCCACCAACAAGGATCTGATGAAAGAGATCGAGAAGGGGACCTTCAGGGAAGACCTTTACCATCGTCTCAGCGTCATAGTCATAAAGGTTCCTTCGCTTGACGAAAGGAAGGACGACATCCCGCTGCTCGTGGATTATTTTATGAAACAGGTCAGCACGGAGTCCGGTATGCCTGAGAGGGAATTCTCACCGGGAGCCATCAAGCTGCTTCAGGAGAAATCCTGGCCGGGCAATATAAGGGAGCTCAACAATGTTGTCGAGCGGCTTATGATCCTGGGAGGAGATCCTGTCAGCGAGCAGGATGTGATAGCCTACGTCAGTCCGATTCGATAGCTTTCCTGAGGGTGTCGTCCACCTTCAGGTACATCTTGTAGAAAGCGTTGTCTCCTAGCTTGGAGTAGCGACCGATCAAAGCGCGCAGCTGCGGGATCAGATAGTCCTGGGTCTCGTCCCATTCCTTCTGTCCGCAGGTGATCCCGTCCTTGCTTGAAGCGAATTCCCTGAATCTGGACGGAATGTCCATCCTGTCGAGAGCCTTGTTAAGTTCCTCATAATCATCTATCCCTGAGATGGTTCCCTTGAAACGGTCGAACATCTCGGAAGCGAATCTCATCTGGGTAGCCTTCTTGTTGCACGCAATGAAGAACCTGGATGCCCTCGTAGTGTCCAGAGGTACGAATACGTCAGGGATTATTCCTCCTCCTCCGAAGACCATCCTGCCTCCGACAGTCTTGTATGCAAGGGTAGAATCCACCTTGATGCTGTCAGCGTCGTACATTTCCCCGTCAGTGTAGCGCTTGTAGATATCATACTGATAATCATCGGAATATGGCTTCTGGATGCACCTTCCGGACGGAGTGTAGAACCTTGCTACGGTGAGCCTTACGCCGGATCCGTCGGAGAAATAGATCGGCTCCTGGACGAGACCTTTCCCGAACGAACGGCGGCCCATAATGACGCCTCTGTCGTTGTCCTGGATGGCTCCGGCGAATATCTCGCTGGAAGATGCGGAAGATTCGTTGATGAGGACGGTGAGCTTCATATTCCTCATAATTCCGCCGCCGTCGGCCTTGTACTCCTCCCTCTTCCGGTGGAGACCTTCCATATACACTATCTCGTTGCCCTTTTCAAGGAACATATTGCTGAGCAGCAGAGCCTGGTCGAAATACCCTCCGGTGTTGTCCCTGAGGTCGAACACCAGCCGCCGCATCCCCTTGTCATACAGGGATATGCACGCATCGTAAACTTCCGAGAATGTGGTCCTGCTGAACTTCGTAAGCTTGATGTAGCCGGTGGTATCGTTGACCATAAAGGCGGCGTCAACGCAGTGGACAGGAATCTTTCCCCTGGTGATTTCGAACGGGATCGTCTCCTTCCCGCGGCCTACGGTGATGGTGACCTTCGTGCCGGCGGGACCCTTCATCCTGCGGACCATACTGTCCTGGGGGAAGTTTACTCCGGCTATGACCTTGTCATCCACCTTGAGGATGCGGTCGCCTTGCTGGAGGCCTACTTTCTCGGACGGACCTCCCGGGATGACTTCCAGGACTATGGCAGTATCGTTGGGCACGTTGAACTGGATGCCGATTCCGTCGAAATTGCCAGCCAGGTCGGTTTCGGCCTGGTCCAGTTCCACCGGCGGCATATAGACGGAATGAGGGTCCAGCGCGGCCAGGGCTGCCGTGATAGCGGCATCCGTCAAATCGTTCCTGTCTATCGTATCGACATAGTTCTTGTCAATCTTGTCCAGGATGAGGTTGAGCTTCCGCCACTGGTTGTTCTGTATGTTGATGAGGTGCTTCCTCTGGGTATATGCGTTGAATGTAAGCGCGATGAGCGCCCCGACTATAATACCCAGGAGAGCTATCCAGACGGATGATATCCTTTTCATTCTAATCTATCTTTTCGACTTCGATCCCGGCTCTCCGCAGGAGGTCCACACCGTCGGTCAGACGGTATTCATCCTTGTAGACCACCCTCTTTATCCCTGCCTGGATAATAAGCTTGGAGCATTCCATACAAGGGGAGGCGGTGACGTACAAGGTGGCACCCTGGCTGCTGTTCCCGGATTTGGCTACCTTGGTGATGGCATTCGCTTCGGCGTGGAGGACGTAGGGCTTGGTGACTCCGTTCTCATCTTCGCAGATGTTCTCGAATCCGGAAGGTGTACCGTTGTAACCGTCGGATATGATCATCCTGTCCTTGACTATCAGGGCACCTACCTGACGCCTCTTGCAATAGGAGTTCCTGGCCCATACTTCAGCCATCTCCAGGTATCTGTGGTCGAATTTTTCCATTATTTGCTGTTTCTCTGGTAGAGGTATCTCTTTATCGAACGTTTAGGAGTCCTTTCGAAATCTTCCGGCATAAACTCGATCTTCCGGATCTGCGCATATGCAGGGAGCTCCCTGTTGATTACCGGCAGGAGTCCCGAGAGCGTGTTCTCAAGCTCGGTACGGTTCATTCCGTCGAGCTCTCCCATATGGTAGTCAGGATAGATCAGGGCGGAGAGTCCGCCGTTGTCTTCGATCACCAGGGACTCGACCACGTACGCCACGGCATTGATCACGGCTTCCAGCTCCTCAGGATAGATGTTCTGGCCGTTAGGTCCCAGGATCATACACTTGGAGCGTCCCCTGATGAACAGGTATCCGTCCTTGTCGATCACGCCCATATCTCCGGTCCTCATCCATCCGTCCTCGGTGAAGAGATCCTTGGTGGCTTCCTCATTCTTGTAATATCCCAGGGCGGTATTCGGACCTTTGCACTGGATTTCCCCTTCGATGAGTTCAGGATCCTCGGAATCGATCCTGACCTGCATATTCAGGGCTGCCTTGCCGCAGGAATACAGCTTCTTGTCGTTGAAGTGGGCATAGGTTATGATCGGGGCGCACTCGGTCATTCCGTACCCGACAGTATACGGGAACTCGATGTCGTAGAAGAACTTCTCGATGTCCTTGTTGAAAGCGGCACCGCCCATAATGATCTCCACGAAATTCCCTCCGAAAGCATTGACCAGTTCGGTCCGGATGTTCTTCTTGATCATCTTGTCGATGCCCGGAATCCTCAGCATCGTCTTGATGCTGCCTTTCTCGACCATTTTCTGGATCTTCGACTTGTAAACCTTCTCGATAATCAGCGGAACCGCGATGATGATGTTGGGCTTGACTTCCTGAAGGGCCTGGGTGATGATCTTCGGGCTTGGGATCCTGGTAAGGAAATGCACGTGCGAACCGATGACCATCTGGTACAGGAATTCGAACATCATTCCGTACATATGAGCGGACGGAAGCATCGAGACGCAGCTGCTCCTGTTGTTGAGCTCCGGAAGTACACTCTTTGCGAACTGGATATTGGAGCAAAGGGCCCTGTACGGGATCATCACACCCTTCGAGAATCCGGATGTGCCGGAGGTGTAGTTGATCATCGCGAGCTCGTTGGGGGAGTCCTTGTAGTAGCACAGGTCCTCGGCTTCGAAGGAATTCGGATGCCGCTTGCCGAAATATTCGTTCATATGCTCCCTGGCCTCGGTAATCCTCGGGACACGGGCGTACAGGAGCTGGAAGGTGTTGATCCTGACGACTGCGAATACGCCAGGCATCTCGTCCGGACTGAGCCCCTCCCACACGACGTCGTCCACGAACAGGACTTTCGCTTCAGAGTGGTTGACCAGGTAGTGTATATTCCCGGGCTTGAATTCGTGCAATATCGGAACCACTACAGCTCCGTAGGTGATGGTGGCCAGATAGCTGACAGCCCAGTTCACCTGGTTGCGGGCACAGATGGCAACCTTGTCTCCTTTGTGCAGGAAACACTTTTCGAAAGCGATGTGAAGCTTCTCTATCCGCCTTGCCACATCCCTGTAGCAGAGGCTGACGCCCTGGTAGTTCGAAAGCGCCTGCCTGTCCCAGTTCTCCCTGAAGCTCTTTTCAAGGAGCTTGTTGACCGATTGGAATTGGAATTCACCCATATTCTGTCTTTTTTATTGTCCTAACTTGAAGGTTCTCTCCTTCCCGTCATAGCATTGTCCCGTCAGGGAACCTTTTTCATTGACCGTTATCTTGCTGTCCGGCCTGATCCTCTTGTCGCCCTCAGCCTTCACCAGGGGCTCTCCGCCCTCGAAAGGATAGACCAGGGAGCAGGAGGCAGTCCTGACCAGCCAGTATTTCTTTCCGCCTGATTCCAGCAGTTCCGGAACCTCCTTGATCGTGTCCGGCGCATCGATGCCTTTCCAGGATGCCACGGTCCTTCCGTGAAGGTCTACGTATCCGACGGTATTGTCCTTGAATACGACCATCGCGGTGTAGCCCTTGGCTCCCGTGAAGTCATACAGTTTCGGTCCTACCGCAACTTCCTTGCCCAATTCCACCGGGAACCCGCTCACGAACCTGCCCAGGCGGTCTATGAGGTAGAGCTTGGTGTCCGCAGCGAACAGGAACTGGATCTTGCCGTTGTTGAAATAGTCGGCTTCCTGTACGAACCCGCATATCGGATACTTGAAAGGGATGCCCCAGAGGTCCTTGCCGTTCTCGTCCTGCAAGCACAGGGAAAGATGGCTGTTCTGATAGAACTTGTTGGTTTTCCCGGTACCGCTGTTGGTAACCTTGAACGGGCCAGAAGGTACGGTTACTGCAGTGTCCCTGCTGGTTTCCGGAGCACTGCCTTTCTTCAGGAGCATCCGGTCCAGCTGGAACTCCAGCCCCATCTTGTCTCCCTGGGCGATGGCGTACAAGGTTACAGGCACATAAGTGACCCCGCTTGTCATACGCCGGATCCCCTTCGCCATCGAAGGGCTGAAGCTTGCATCTATGAGAGTAGGATCTTCGCTGAGCGAATGATAGGCCCAGAATCCGCATTCTTTCTGAGGGATCCTGTCCTTGGCTACATTGGCAGCGAGGCGGTCGGCCAGGGTCTCTCCGAGATCCTCGGCATAACTACGGATTACGTCGCTCTCACCGGCGACTATCCAGCCTTTGACGGAAGTGGCGGCAGTCTCTCCTTCGCCTGTGAATATTCCTCCGAAAAGGGTCTTGAGGTAGCCTGCGGTGGCTGCAAAGCCGGTGGTCGCGCTTTCTGTATGCTTGGCGCCCGGCTTGATGAGGATAACGTGCCGGAGCTTGTTGTCGAAATGTATGTCGGCGAGGGCAACTTCCTTGATATCCAAGGACTTGGCCCAGTCCTCAGCGGATATTCCGTGCTCCTTCTTCTGCTTGGAGAGGGTAGATTCGTACTTGTCCAGCCTGGTCTTGGCGTCGAGGTAGTTCCTGTAAGCCTTGAGATAGGCAGCGATGTTCCCGACGGGTATGTCGATGATGAATTCAGTCCGGGAAGGGACTGCTTCGGTGACGGTGACTGGCCCTGTGCCAGCGTGGCGCAACACATTCAGGAAATAGGCAGGGTCGCTTCCGTAGAGCAGTTCCCCGTGTGCCGATACACCTTCGCCCGAATATTTGCCGATGCTGAATGCCATCCAGTCTGATATCTCCTTGATGAAAGGTGCG
Organism: uncultured Bacteroidales bacterium; assembly: GCA_905235085.1. Taxonomy (GTDB): domain Bacteria; phylum Bacteroidota; class Bacteroidia; order Bacteroidales; family UBA932; genus Cryptobacteroides. Next base: position 11,192 of record CAJOKD010000028.1, read on the forward strand.
CATTTGCGTAGCCTTTTAGCGAAATACGCGTCCAGGATGTTGTCGGTATATGCATTCGAGGCAAAGAGTATGTTGTCTCCGGAGACATTCGAGGAGAGTTCGGAGAACCCGCTTGATTCAAGGACGGAATGCCCTTCGGAGATGTGCCTGAGCGATGAATTCACTATCGTTTCCGAAGGAGATATGAGTATGAGGCCTCCGGCAGTCTTGCAGAACAGCCCGGCCGAATCCGCCGTGGCCTGCAGCCTGGTGCAGTCCGGAAGTGTGTCGGCGATGGCCTTCGCTGCCTCGATGACCAGAAGCGGGGGCATATCCTTGGTATAATGGACAGAGATGATAGCCTGGTTCCTCTTGAGGGCAGGGTAGTCATCCGAGACGAGTTTGTCGAATTTACCGGAAGTGAGTTCCCTGAATACGGCGGCCGTATCGGAAAGCATCTCGCAGACCTTGCCGAAGTCCTTGACACACAGCACAAGGGCTGCATCTGAAGGAATCGCAGTGACCAGGCTGTGGTTCTCGATGAACTGGCCGGCCCCTGCTGCCGTTCCACTTCCAGGACTGTCCGATTTGTATAGATATGAGATTCCGGCCGCAATGCCTCCGAGGAGTACCAATGCAGCTACGATCATTATGACCAGCGTCTTCTTGCTCATATTGCAAATATAACACAAATCATTGAGCGATGAACATATAGACTATGTTCCCGATCTGCCTTGGAGGGGCAGAGCTTGATGCCGAGAATTTTGAAGTACGAGCGGCGCGTATCGCAAAGTCCCTGAGACACTTGTCATTCGATGACACATCTTCCTGTATCTTTGCGTTCACGACGTTGCCTGAAGGATCCACCGTGATGATGACGGTCACGTGTCCGGCTCCGAAACACCTGTAGGCAGGGATCGAGAGTCTGCTGGCCTTCCTGCCGGCCAGGTCGTAGGATACCACCGACGGTCCGCTGTACTGCTGCTTCTTCTGGGACTCGTTCTTCTGCGTGATAGGTTTGCTGATCGGGATGTAATCGTCAGGCTCATCTATCTCGTAGCCGTTCTCCAGCTCCCTGACAAGCCTTTCTGCTTCCTTGTATAGCTCCTCTGCATTGGTGTTGCGGTCGTCCTTGAGGGTCGAACTCCTGTCCACGGCGATGTTCCTGATCGGTACTCCGGCATAGGAATCGAGCATTCGGTCGAGTTTCTGCTTGACCTCCTCCTTGAGGTTCTCCTCCTTTTTCTTTTCCTCGATTATCTCCTGTTTGGAGAAATCAATCAAGAAGGATTCCCCCTTCCTGAGCGCTGAACTGATCTGACTGGCGAGCAGCACGATGATCACCAACAGATGGAAGATCACCGTGATATAAAGTCCTGCCCTGTCTTCGCCGGTCATTGCTCTCGATTATTTGTTTTCGCCGAGTTTCTTTTCGCTGAGAGATTTCTCAATCGTCGCCGAAATGATGTCGATGGCGACTTTGTTGTGGCCGCCCTGAGGGATTATGATGTCCGCATAGCGCTTGCTCGGCTCGATGAACTGGAGGTACATCGGCTTGACGGTCTTGGTATATCTTTCTATTACGGTCTCTACGGTCTTGCCCCTCTCGAGTATATCCCTTGCCATCACACGCATCAGACGGTCGTCGTCATCCGCATCTACGAATATCTTGATGTCCATCTGGTCCCTGAGCGGCTTGCAGGTAAACACCAGGATGCCTTCTATGATTATGACTTCCGCCGGCTCCACCGTTACCGTTTCGGTCTTCGACCTGGAGCAGGTGATATATGAATAGACAGGCTGCTCGATGGATTTCCCGCTCTTCAGCTCCTTCAGCTGCTCGCAGAGCAACTTGAAATCGATCGCTTCCGGATGGTCGAAATTGATCTGCTGCCTCTCTTCCATCGGAAGATGGCTGGAATCCTTGTAATATGAATCCTGCGGTATGACCACCACCTTTTCCTTGAGTTTCTCAGTGATGGAATTCACGACTGTGGTTTTTCCCGAACCGGAACCTCCGGCTATTCCAATTACCAGCATATCCTTGTGTTGTTTATGGTTTTCAGATTCTAGAATTCGGCGTTCTTCGGAGTCCTCGGGAACGGGATGACGTCGCGGATATTGGACATTCCGGTAACGAACAGGAGCAACCTTTCGAAACCGAGTCCGAAACCGCTGTGAGGCACGGTGCCGTAACGGCGGGTGTCGATGTACCACTCGAGGTTCTTCCGGCTCATCCCCAGCTCGTCGATCCTTCTCTCAAGTTTCTCCAGGGAGGCCTCCCTCTCTGAACCACCGATTATCTCTCCGATCTTAGGGAAGAGGATATCCATTCCGCGGACGGTTTCGCGTCCAGGGGCGCAGCCCTCGTTCTGCTTCATGTAGAATGCCTTGATGGCCATAGGGAAGTCCGTGAGGATCACCGGCTTGCCGAAATGCTTCTCGACGAGGTAGCGCTCGTGTTCGCTCTGCAGGTCGGAACCCCAGTGAACCGGGAACTCGAACGTGGTCCCGTTCTTCACGGCGGCCTCGAGGATATCTATGGCTTCGGTGTAAGTCACTCTCTGGAAATCGATTCCGAGCACACTGCGGAGCCTTTCGATAAGTCCGTCGTCGTATTTGTCGTTGAGGAACCTGAGGTCGTCCATACAGTTGTCGAGGGCGTACTGGACCAGGTATTTCACGAATTCCTCTGCGAGGACCATATTGTCGTTGATGTCGTAGAAGGCCATCTCAGGCTCGATCATCCAGAACTCGGCGAGGTGTCTCGGAGTGTTGGAATTCTCAGCCCTGAAAGTAGGTCCGAATGTGTATATCTCTCCTACAGCGGTAGCTCCGAGTTCTCCTTCAAGCTGGCCGCTCACGGTGAGGCTTGTCTTCTTCCCGAAGAAATCCTTGCTGAAGTCAACCTTGCCGTTCTCCTTCTTCGGGACATTCTCAAGGTTCATCGTGGTGACCTGGAACATATCGCCGGCACCTTCTGCGTCGGATTCTGTGATTAGAGGGGTGTTGAGATAAACGAATCCCTTGTCATTGAAGAACTTATGTATGGCGAAGGCCATTGCGTGGCGGATCCTGAGCACGGCTCCGAAGGTGTTCGTGCGCAGGCGCATATGTGCAACCGTGCGGAGATACTCCAGGGAAGTGTCCTTCTTCTGGAGAGGGAACCTCATCGGGTCGCATTCACCGATCACTTCTATCTCGCTGGCCTGGATTTCTACAGCCTGACCGCTTCCTACGGATTCGACCAGGTTGCCTTTTACACTGATGCTGGCTCCCGTGGTGATCTTGGCGAGCAGCGAGTCTTCGAACTTGGATGTATCTGCAACGACCTGGATATTGTTGACTGTGGATCCATCGTTGAGGGCGATGAACTTGATCTGTTTGTTGCCTCTCTTTGTCCTTACCCAGCCTTTGGCGAGAACTTCCCGGCCCGGTTCGGCCTTGAGCAGTTCCTTCACTTTAGTCCTTGCAATAGTGCTCATTTGTGTCAAGTTTTTTCAAAAAACAATACTATCTTACAAATATAGCACAAAATCGCCGCTTGTCAATGGAAAATCGGGGACAAATAAAGCCGGCTCAATACAGAGCCGGCTATAATTATTCAGTATTAGGTCTACTATCAGAATCCGAATCCTGCTACTACCATAAGATTGGCGAAGCGATTTGTATTTACAACGTGGTATTCAGGGTATAAGATACGCATATTATTTAACCCAAGGTTCCCTTCGAATCCCAACTTGAAGTGTCTGCCGAACTCGAACATCACACTTGGACGAATCCAAACTCCTAAATGCTTGAATTTATCGCATTGATTCAAAGGGTCGGATGGATCAGCATCGATATAATAGGTGCCTCCATCACCGTAGGACAGGGCAGGGCCAAGTCCAATTACCATTCTGAGGCGGTCAGCTTTAAAGTGATATCTTATGTCGCTGAATACATCAATGCACGCATAGTTGTCCGGGTCAGCTCCATACTCTGGAAGAAGGACTCCACTTTCCCAGTGGTGATGAGAAATCTCCCCAATCATATACGTCAATCCGATTCCTGGCATTACTGACCAAGTTTCATTCAACCTTGTATCCAATCCGTAGGACAATCTCATAGCGCCCCCGGGATTGTTCATTTCGCCATAATAGCCATTTTGCAGGTATAACCCACTTCCTATCTGTACAATGTTTTCGAATCGCTTACCCTTCAGTTGTTCTTTATGCTGTGCGTAGACAAAACTGGACAGCATCATAATAGCGAAAACGATCGTAACTAACTTTTTCATATGTTTATGAAGAATATAATTTCATTAGTGTCCGGTAAAAATCCGCAAAAGTTCTTTGAAAATATTGAAAGTTAGGTAATTACAAAGGTTTTTGGAGTCAGCCGATTAGAAATTTATATAACCGGACACACATGCAATAATACTCAAAATAAAGAACTTATCCTCATTGAAGTGGTATCAAAAACGGGGTTTGTTACGCTTTTGTTTTTCGGGCTTTTTAAAAGTGTTTGTAAGTCGTTGATACATAATAGTATAACCATCCAAGAATTAAACACCTTGTTACGCTTGTCCGGTGCGATTCTTATTTGAAATAATCCAGATAGACCTCTTTCCCTGAGACGGCAGACTTGGAAATCTTGGATTTCAGCCTGCTTTTTATCACCCTGGTGTGCTCAAGGGTGGTGATTCCCAGGACGAGCATCAAAGTAGTATTGTCAAAGCTGGCGAAAATCAAACTGGCAAGGCGGTATTCCTCGTTCGACAGTCTTTCAAAGTCTCAGATACTGTCTCTTGAGTCCGATAGTCTTCGAATCGCAACATGAAACTGAAACAAAGCCGTAGCCGCCGGAAACGTTCATCGGGATTGATGCCGGTTCCATCATCTCAGACATATGGAATCCGGAAACCTGGAAGGTGTTCAGGGTCCAGAGGTAATCGAATTCCATCTTGGAAATGCAATGGAGAGATATTGTCGCCGTATTGTCCTTGACTCCACTGATGTAATAATCTATGATATCATCATCATACAGCATAGTGGAGTCGGCATAAACATTGACCGTCGCAACACCATCATTGAAATGAAGGTTCGTGAACACGCAGTTGACATTCTCAACTCCAGAACCTATGATATCGTCTGCTCCGAACCCTCCCACGTGGCCGCCGCTGAGGATTGGATCATTTTCATTGAAAAGCCTTATGCCTTTCCTGCTGCCTGTCACCTCGAAATCAAAAACGGTTCCTTCATACGGAACGATGTCCTGCAATACAGCCTTATAATTATGGTCAAGGGTCAGCATATAGTGATTACGGCCATTCCGGTTGTCGCGGATTTTGATGCTGAAACAGACCTTTCCTTCCACGCTGGAGGTATCAATGGATACTATTTCTCCGGTCTGTTCCGGTACTTCCACTTCTGCGCCGGCTGTCCGGCCATCGTCATCACTGACATCGATGGATACCTTGTCCCCGGGATTCAAAACCGCATCGAAGCAGTACTCCACTTGTGGTTTACCACCGACCATTACTTCTTCGGCCTTGATTCTTTCGCCGCCGTTGACAGAGCAAAGGACTTCAGCTGAATGTAGAGGGGAAACCTTTGAAGAAGAACAAGTTCCTACAAATATAGAATGGTTTTTGCCGGCGGTTGAAAGCTGGGCGTTGATCAATAGGCCACCCTCTGCACCGGGTACTTCGAGCGTCACCTCCCTGTAGCAGGACGTGGTCAGAAGGAGCATCAACATTATTCCAATTCCGTTCCTCATATCAAAACTTGAATGAATATCCGATACTCGGCAATACCGGAATCAACGTCAGGATCTTCATTTTCAATTGTACGCTCGTTCCGGATGGGCCACCCTTGATGTCAGCACGGTAGTCATACAGCAAGTCAGGGTTGAGGTTATTGTACAAGTTGAAGACATTGAATGACCAGGTTGCTTCACCACGTCTTTTCTGACGGTGAAGGTTCACTCCCAAGTTCAGGCTGTGCGAAGAAGGGAGTCTGTAGTTACCTCTCACCGGGACATACTCCGTTTCGTACAAGGTCTTGCCGTCGGGAGAAAGTACGGTTGTCATCATTGTCGGAACAGTTGTCACTCCGCCGGTACACAATGACCAGGATCCCGATATATCCAACTTCTTGCTGAAAGAATGCATTATCAGCAGATTCAGGATATGCCTTCTGTCATATTTGAATGGGAACCAATCTCCCCCGCTGATCCCCGCTTCCTGGAAACGTCTTTCGGTCTTTGACAAAGTATATGACAACCATCCCGTGGTCTTTCCGTAGTATTTGTTGGCGAATATCTCAACCCCTCTGGACCGGCCTTCCCCCTGGACAACCCTGTCCTCCCAGTCTGAAGTATTCCCGATCACTGCGACTCCGTCCCTGTATTCTATGACATTGTCGGTTTTCTTGTAATATGCTTCAACAGAGAGTTCCCAACCCTTCCGGCTGCGGTACGCCAGCCCTGCGACGAACTGGTCCGAAACCATCGGTTTTATCCGGTCCGTAACCGGCACCCAGAGATCCATAGGCAATGTTATCTGGGTCGATGAGAGCAAATGGATATTTTGAGACATCCTCGCATATGAGGCCTTGGCAGAAAGACAATCGCTCAAGTCAAACGACATAGAGAATCTGGGCTGAGGGCGGAAATATGTTTTCCCCCGTACCGTAAACTGATTGATTCTCAGCCCTGGATTGACCTGGAATCGCCCGAATGAAATCTCGTCTTCGATGAATACCGAACTTTCAAAGCCACGGGTGACGGATTTGTTTCCGTGGCCCCTGAATATGTCCAAAGTGTCACGGGCGTCATCATCACTCTCGATGAGCCTGTATTTCTGCGAAAAAGACTCCGGCTTGAACGAATGGGCGATGACTTCAAGTCCGAACCGAACCATCTGGTTCGAAGATACGGAGTATTCAACGGCGGTGCTCAAATCCAAGTCGTAAATCCCGGAATGGTAATCGACATCGGATTCTTGGATTTCCTTACTCTTTGCGTCGACATTTATCTGGGTACTCTCTGAAAAAGCATCCGTATTCATCCTGTAGTGGCTCATTCCGAGGACGGTGGTACAGAACATCCTTGAAGAAAGGACGTGGGTCCACCCGACGGCGATATTGTCGTTCCCCCAGACAATGTCGGTATCGGATGTTTGGGTAGTTTCCCTGAGAGGAGATTGAAACTGGAATCTATTGACAGTATAGACACCAAGGATATCCTTTCCGCTATAGAAGCTCAAAGACAGCTTGTCCTTGTCGCTTAATACGTGGGTGACCTTGGCGTTCAGATCATAGAAACCATAGCCGAATTTATCCTCGTCTCCGATCTTGATTCCCATTGATATAGGGATTATAGAAGGCATTGCGCGTGCACTCAACATATATGATGTCTTCCCATCCCCCAGAGGACCCTCCAGATGGAGTTTCGTGGATAACAGACTGATTCCGAAAGAGCCGTGATGCGACTGCATGTCTCCGTCTTTTGTGCGCACGTCCAAGACACTCGAAACCCTTCCGCCATATCTTGCCGGGTAGGCTCCCGTAAAGAATGAAACCTTCTTGACTGCTTCTGTCTGGAATACCGAATACAATCCAAGCATATGCTCGGCATTATACAACGGGAAGCCGTCAAGGAGAAGCAGGTTCTCATCCGGCCCTCCTCCTCGCACATACAACCTGCTCAATCCTGTCGCCGAACTCTGGACCCCGGGGAGCAGCATCAAGGTTTTGACAAGGTCGGTTTCACTCAATAGGGAAGGTGCAGCCTTGATTGCCCGGATGGGGACATCAAGAGAACTGGTTGTTCCCCGTTTCATAATCGAGACTTCAGCCGAGACAAGCGAACTGTTCAGAACCTCATTCTTGACCAAGACGACATTCACTGTCGTGTCCCTTATGGCGGTTATCTCAACCTCCTGGATATCATATCCGGGATTGGAGAAGGTCAACTGTGAACCGGTGGTTATTTCCAAGGAGTAATAACCGTGCTCATTCGTTATAGTAGACTTGCCTGCAACGGCAACCATCGCCCCTATTACGGGTTCCTTGGAGCCAGCCTCACGGACAAAGCCGTTCACCACGACATCCTGGGCTCCCATTCCGATTGAGAAAGAAGCCAAAAGCAACGAAATTAAATATTTCCGGAAGTCGGGAAGCACTTGTTAATTCTGGGAGATCCTGATGGTGGTAAAAACGTCGACACAATTCATTCTCAACTTCCAGCTCCGATGTTTGGTACAAGGATCGACGATAATCCGTACCGATGAAACACCATCCTCGCGGTTATTATCATCAACCATCACTTTGATCCCATCTCCGCCAGCTTCCTGATGGTTGCCATTATCACTGTATTCAACAGGATAATAAACATTGTCTGCTCCATCCTGACCCCATTCGAGTAATTCTGAAATCCACCAAAAGGGATAATTCAGACACTTGACTGAAATGTCTCCACCTCCCTCTCTGAAATGCACTTGATCTTGAGAAAGCTCAATCGACTCATTTAAAAGAAGTATTTCCTCCGAATATGTGTGGCAAGAGACAGCAGCACAACATATCCCGATTAATAATATAAGTTTAAATATCTGTTTCATAGCTATAAAATTTAACGGCGTATGCCCGTAACAGCCTGCATCTTAAATTGATAATAATATTGTGTGCCTTCTGTTGTTACAGTTGTTGACCTCGTATGATACCCTTCCAAATAAGCAGGTCTGGAATTATAATTGAAAATCCCCGAATGATAATACCCGTCATAATCACCATTATCTTGTCCAAATTTACAAAGAATAAAGTATTGGTTCTCATAGGCTGTCGATAATAATTGATCTCTAAAATCATTAGTGTCCGGTAAAAATCCGCAAAAGTTCTTTGAAAATATTGAAAGTTAGGTAATTACAAAGGTTTTTGGAGTCAGCCGATTAGAAATTTATATAAACCGTCCGGAACTTTTACCGGACACACATGATGTAAAGATACTAAAACATCTTTACTGATAACGACTTTTTATGTCAGAATCCGATTCCTGCCACTATCATGAGATTGTTGAAATGAGTCTGATTGATGGAAGGGTAATCAGAATACAATATGCGCATATTATTGAGCCCGATATTCCCCTCAAATCCCAACTTGAAGTGTTTTCCAAGTTCAAACATCACGCTTGGGCGAAGCCAAATCCCCAATTGCTTGAATTTCTGGCATTGGTTCAAAGGATCCGAAAGGTCGGCGTCGATATAGTAGGTATCCTTATCCCAAGAATAAGATATCCCAGGACCAAGTCCTACAACAACTCGAAAGTTATTCTCGAAAATATGATATCTTGCGTCGCAGAATAAGTCTACTGAACGATAGAGGTCGGGATCAGCTCCAGGGGCTGCGTACAGTGCCCCTTTTTCCCATTTGAAATTACGGATTTCCCCGATCATTCCCGTTGTCCCAATTCCAGGCATCACCGACCAAGAGTCATTCAGTCTTATATCCAATCCATATGACAATCTCAAGGCAAGTCCAGGGTTATTCCACAAGGCATCGTACCCATGCTCCAAAAACCAACCCGCTCCAATCTGGAATATGTTCTCAAACTTCTTGAGGCTCTTTTCCTGTGCCTGAACTGCACTGACAAGGAATATTGTAGCAAATGATATAGCTATAAACTTTTTCATCTTTTTGTACCTACGCATTTACAATTGCTGTCCACTTAAATTGTTCACTGGAATTTATACCATATTTCTTTATTATGATGGTAATTAGCACCATTATGCTCCCATGCATCTGAACCATTTATGCCATAAAGGATATCATCGTCCATACCGTCAGCTCCCCAATTCATCCGATAATAATACTGAGAATATCTTGTTGTCTCCTGAAAAGATTTTCCTGAATATACGTCCGGGTCAATATACATCATCTGTTCTTCAGTATATAGAGGATAATTATTTGAAGAGAGTTCAGAGAGGCGCCTCCATTCATAGGTTATCACATGATCTCTTATTGCTTGACTTAAACCATCGATAACCCATGAATGGCCATCATATTGTATAAGTCCGAATAATGAAATGTGAGCAAAAGCTCCAACGGCAACTGGCTTGTTGGAACGTAGGTTAGCAATAACGGTTGAGCTATTATAAGAACCAGTATCGCAATAAATTCCATAGTGGTTAAAACCAGATACTGTAATATCAGCTTCACTTCTTGTAGGAGAATATGACATATCTATCTGATTACCTACATCAGCCATTAGCTGGCCAACAAAATCATATTCGAAATCATAACGAGTCCCTGTTGTATCAACTGCCATATCATCCCAATGAGTTGAATTCGAATGGTATGTTCCTTGTATAAAAGAGATAGGATCGCTAGGATCATTATATGTTCCTATTACTTTGGAACCATGATATAACCAAAGAGGTTTATTCAAGTTAAAATGGCAGTAATAGATTATCTGTGCCATGGCTACAGCCGAACATCCGGTACGACAATGAGAATCAGCTTCGTAACCTGCACCACAATATGGGACATTCCAATTCCATGGATCTTGCTGTCCCCATTTTGTTGTCAAGATATGCGGAATACTTTCACTATAGTAATAATCATTCTCCGACACCGGAACTATGGCCCAAACATGCTCTGGATCATCAAAATCAATAGAGTCAAGGTCACTCATTATCAACAGCTGATTTGGAATCCGTAGATCATCATTCCCGACTATTGAATTCCAAAACAAGACATTGGAGGCATCCGTAACTTTTGCCTCTCCTTTCTTTAGGAGCAAAATATCATAAGCAAGGTCATCCAACCAGAAGGAAGGCCCATCAAATTCTCCGTCATCCCTAAATTCAAATCGTCCCTCATCGCTTTCCAGAAGGAAAATAGAAGTTCGCTTGTCTCCGCTAATTACTTTGTAACCCTTGTCGTAGTTTGCGACATAAAAGAGAGTATATCCGTCGTATTCATAAGGAACAAGTTCTTGGAGTTTATTTTCAGAAGAATATTTATTGGCCACAAACTCGGCATCGGAAAGTGTTACATTGAAATCATACCTGTCTGGTAACTCATCCATTTTAATAGAGGATCGAGTCTCAAGGGAAAGATAATGTGAGTTTTCGCGTTTAGGCACTATTTGGTCCGTTAGTGTTTTTTCAGTACACGAAAATAAGCAAAAGCTTAGAATAAACAAAGAGGCAAGTAACTTTTTCATAATAAAGGGTCTAAAGGATTTCAAAATAACCATGGTATTGGACTCCGGATTGCAAAGTGAATACAATCTCATATAACCCGGATTCATCTCCGATATAGATTACAGAGGAATTTTGACTATCTACCTCAATGTCCCAGTAGTCCCCATTGGTTTCATTCATTATTTCAATTTCGATAATGCCGAGATTACCAGTGAAACTGATTAATATGTTCTGGGAAAAAGAATCATAATAGGCAGAAATCGGAATTAAGGCCGGCGAGCGGTTAATATGTCCTTGCGGTTGGTCTTTTACTGGAGAGATAACGATTTCTCCGTCTTTGGAATCATTGGCTTTTGCCCCAGAAGATGGGAGAAACAAAAGGGACAATGCTAACGAAATGGTGATGAATAGTTTGAAATGTTTATGCATATCTTTAAGATCTATAATGCATCAAAGGTAGCAAGTAAAAGCCTTGTAAAGCGTTTCCTTTTGGCAGAAAATCGTTGCAAGGCAATTGGCAAAAACCGCCCTCCGTATTAGTGGGAAGGCGATTTTTGATAAGGTTACAAAAAAAATGTTGCAATGAAGGGTGAAAGCCTCCGATCTATTCGAAAAATTGAAGGTAGTCTTTCTTGTCAGAGACGCCTGAACTGCTGATCCTTGATTTGAGACGACTCTTCATCGAGCGGACTGTGCCTGAGTTGGAGGCCCCCAGAATCAGCATCAGAGATGTGTTGTCAAAGCCAGCGAAAACATAACTGGCAATTCTGTAGTCACTATCAGATAGAGAAGGATAATCGGCCTTGAACTTTCTCATTATTCCATCGAACTCCTTATCGAGCATATTCTCAAATTCCTTTTGAGATGTAGGATCATTTTGTAAGCTCTTTACCTTATCCCTTATCTGTTTGTATATCCGTTTGCTGGAATAATCGGAGCCATCGGTCCCTGACTGGGTAATCAACTCGTATAAGTATGAAAGATAGTGGAATTTAGCCTGACTTTTCTCCCGAGACAAGTCCCGGACCTGTTCCTGAAGAGAACCGATGAGAAAGGACATCCTTTCAGATTCTTCACGACGTAGGGATCTGATCCTCCAGATAATCAACCCCAGAATCAGCATCCCTATCAATGCTGCCAAACAGATTGCTACCGTTCCAATCCTTTGGGACTTGATGCGGAGTTGCTTCTCCCTGTTGCTCTGTTCCAAATACTCTCTTTGTGCATTGGCGGCTGAAAGAGAATACTTTACCCTATCGATTGAATCAGACTGAAGCATCGATTCCCTTAACAACTCGTAAGCTTCTGCTGGATTACCTTCCGCAAGAGCGACTCTGTGGCGCCAATACTTAAATGCTACATCATTTGAAAATCCGGCCCTTTCAAGTTTACCGAACCATTCTTTGGATTCCATAGGCTTACCATCGATGCTAAGAGCATAAGCGTATGCTGCATAATGGTTGACACTTTCGAGCCTGCCTGTTTCTTCCAATACGTTTTCAAAGTGTTGAATTGCAGACTTTTCATCAGGTGATGGGCAAGTCATAAGAGTTATTGCGTAATACTCCTCGATAATACTCTTGAGTGGCTCTTCAATTGAAGGATCGTCAAGCAATTCCTTGTATTGTCTGAGAGCGGAATCCCATTCTCTTAGATTGACGAGATTTTGCGCTTTGCTGAAAAGTTGCCCATTCAAGAATCTTTGATGACCTATTTCATGGTAACATTCCAAAGCCTTGTCAATGTATCCTTCTGCTTCTGCAAATTCTTTTGTGTTTGTGTAGCAATCTGCCAGGCCGGCATATAGCAGCCCGTGATATTTCAGGTCTTTGGCTTCGCTGATCGATTCGGCACCTCGTGTATAAGACACTATCGCTTTATTGTACCGACCTCCGTTATAATGGATGATACCTTGATAATAATAGGCCTTCAGGCGTTCATCAGCCGTTCCCTTCTTTTCATAATAGTCTATGGCGGGAGCTATTACACTGATGTCGGCCGTGTCGATGTAGTTTTTGTCCAGGGCCATTGCGTGAAGGAGGGCGAATTTTGCCTTGGCTGCCCTGCCGTGAAGGGCGGAAGTGTCGATATCCCTGATAGAAGCAAGGGCGCTGTCCGGTCGTGCATCGATGTAGGACTCGATGTCGGAAAGCTGCGTCATTTGGCTCCGCCTGCCGCAGGATGCCAGCAGGGAAGTCGCAAAGAATAAGAAGAATAACGCGGTTTTGCTGAGTTTCATAGAATAGCCGTTTATCTGTACAAATATAAAAAAATGACCCCAAAAACTTGAGGTCATTTTTCTATAATATCGATGCCGTGGGTTATTCGGCTGCCCTGCGGGCTGCGTACATGATCTTGAGGGCGGAGCAGCGCCTAAGCTCCTGCTTCACGTCCGTTATGATACCCATCCTGGCATCTTCGTCTGCTTTCAGTGAAACCTGCATCAACTGGCGGTCAGCCTCGCTCATAGCATCGCGCTCAGCGGCGATGAAGTCACGGATGTCGTTCGTGGTCTTGAAGGAGTCATTCAGCTGGATACGGGTCTCGGTACCGTACTGGCCCTGATACTGGGCGGTAGGGGAGCCGATGTAGATGTATGAAGCCAAATCTTTCCTTTCAAGCTTTGCGATCTCCGTAGCCTCAGGAAGTTTAACCCTTACCTTGACCTCGCTGGAACGCATCTGGGTTGTAACCATGAAGAAGAACAGGAACATGAACACGATGTCGGAGCTGGTTCCCAACTCAGGCATTTCTTTTTTACCACTTCTTTTGAAAATAGGCATTTCTTAGTCCTCCCGTATTACTTTTTGGTTACATCCTTAGGTTCAGCCTCGGAAATGTTCTGAGGGATAGCGTCCTTGGCAATCTTCTGCTGAGTCTCGTTGCAAGCGTTGAAAACCTTGCCGAAGTGCTGGCGGCAGAAGTCGTTGCGGACTTCGTTGACAGCCTTCACGAGTTCGTTCTGGACAGCGATGTATGCCTTGTAACTTGTTCCTCGGTCATTCTGAAGGGAAATGATTCCTTTGGATACAGGATACTCACCGAATCCTTCGATGGTCTTCTTCTCCCTTTCAGGAAGGTTAGGATCGTCGTTGGGGTTCGTAATGAATTCCTTGATCTTGTCCTTGAGCTGGCTAACGTCCAAAAGCTGGTCACCGGCAAACAGTCTGTCAGAAGAATTGATCTTTACGATGATGATATTGCGCTTGTTGACCTTCGTGTCCTCCTGCTTCTGCTCGTTGGTGGGCATAGGAGGAAGACGGCGCTGCAGACCTGACTGCTGGTCCATTGTGGACACCATCAGGAAGTAGCACAGGAGAAGGAAAGCGATATCAGCTGTCGATTGAGTGTTCAGACCCGGTGTTTTTCTTTTAGCCATAGCTGATGAGTTTTATTTAGTGAAAGCGTCTCTGATTACAGCAAATACGATTGCAGCAACTGCTCCAATTCCGAGGATTCCCGTAAGCAGAAGCACGGTGTCAGTCAGTTTGAGCCAAGAAGCGCTCGGCTGGCTCTTGATGTTGAGAGCCGGAGTTCCCTTGGAGACTGCGTAGCAGATCAGTATCAGCGCAGCGATGCCGACTAGCACGAGCAGGCCCTTGAGGAGGCTCTTCGGATTGTTCTTAGCGGCCATGAATACTACCAATCCAACCAGCACCACCACTGCTGCGATGAGCAGGAAGTAGGTGTAGCGAAGGAGGACATCGACGTTGCCGCCGCCTGAGGACAGGCAGATGACTCCGAGGATGATTCCCAGGATTCCCAGTACCCAGCCGATAATTTTGAATATCTTATTCATTATGTTATCAGATTCTAAAAGTTGGACGTACTACGAACAATTATTTCTTCTCGTACTTTGCGAGAGTGTCGACGAGGTCGATGGAAGCCTCTTCCATGTCAATTGACAGGGCGTCGATCCTGGAAAGAATATAGTTGTAGAACACCTGGAGAATCATAGCGACGATAAGACCGGCGACCGTTGTGATAAGGGCGACCTTCATACCACCAGCGACGATGTTAGGGGAGATGTCACCTGCAGCCTCGATAGCATCGAATGCCTTCACCATACCGATAACGGTTCCCAAGAATCCGAGTGAAGGAGCGATTGCGATGAAGAGGGAGATCCAAGAGAGGTTGTTCTCCATGAGGCTCATCTGGACGCCACCGGAAGAAGCGATTCTCTTCTCGACTACGTCGAGGCCTTCGTCATAGTGAAGGAGACCATCGTAGAAAATGCTGGCGACTGGGCCCTTGGTGTTGCGGCATACTTCCTTTGCCTTCTCTACGCCACCTTCCTTGAGAGCAGCGTCAACCTTGGCGACGAGCTTCTTGGTGTTAGTCTTGGCGAAGGAGAGATAGAGGATCCTTTCGATAGCGAGTGCGAGACCGATGATCAAGCAGAGGAGGATCAATGACATAAAGCCAGGACCTCCCTGGATGAAGTAGGACTTGAGCTGCTGGTGGAAAGGAACATCCTCACCGGTTCCCTTGAGAAGGTCTTCTGCAGTCAACTGGGCAGGAGCCTCTTCTGCCGGAGCTGCTTCCTGGACTTGCTCGGTAGCTTCGCCTTCAGCGGCAGGCTGGTCCTGAGCGGATGCAATGCTTGCAGTAAAGGTGAGAGCACCAGCTACTGCCAAGAACATGAAAAACTTTTTCATACTGTCTTCGTGTGTTTTAATTAATAAAGTATTAAATAGTTATATTTTCAAAGCCTTTATTATGTGGTTGTGAACCATCTAAAAATCGTGTGCAATTTACTAAATAATTTTCAAAAGGCAATATCTAAAAAGAAATTTCTCCCTCTATGTCATCGCCCAGGCGAGCCTTCACCCAATCGTTGTCGGGGCTCTTTCCGAGGAGGTAGAAAAGCTTGGCCAAAGCGCCCTCCGTGGTGATGTCCCTTCCGGAAACGACGCCCGCTTTCTCAAGTGCCTTCCCGGTTGCATACAGGTCCATATTGACGGTTCCGGACATACATTGGGTGACGTTCATAAGCACCTTGCCCATCGCGGCGGCTTCCTTGACTATATTCAGGAACCATTGCCTCGACGGGGCGTTCCCGGAGCCGTATGTCTCTATGATCACCGCCCTTGTGGCATCTCCGCACATGAAATATCTCATTACCTGCGGGGTTATTCCCGGATGCACCTTGAGGATGGACACGCTGGTGTCCAGCTCGGTGCTGATCCTCAGCGGGGCTTCCCAGTCCAGCGGTTTGCGGATGGCGGCCTGGTTGTACCTTATGTTGATGCCGGCTTCGGCCAGCGGAGGATAGTTCGGGGACCGGAATGCGCTGAAGTCTTCGGAGCTGACCTTGGTGCTCCGGTTGCCCCTCAGTAGCTTCGAATTGAAGAATATGCAGACTTCGGGGACGAGGGGATGCCCCTGGGGGTCCTTGGCCGATGCTATTTCGACCGCGGAGATGAGGTTCTCCTTCCCGTCGGTCCTTGCCACGCCGATCGGAAGCTGGCTTCCGGTGAATACCACCGGCTTCGCCAGGTTCTCGAGCATAAAGCTCAGTGCGGAAGCCGAATATGCCATCGTGTCGGTACCGTGGAGGACCACGAATCCGTCATATTCCTCATACCTGTCCCGTATGAGCGTGGCCAGTTCCTTCCACAGGGAAGGCTCGACGTCCGAGGAATCTATCAGGGGATCGAAGGTATAGGAATCGACGCGGAAAGCGAATTTCTGCAGTTCGGGGACTTCTTCCAGGATCTGTCCGAAGTCGAACGGCTTGAGGGTCTGGTCTCCCGGGTCTTGTTTCATTCCGATCGTACCTCCGGTGTAAATCAGCAGAATGGATGATCTTTTCATATTCCGAACAGGGTTTTGGCGTTATTTGTGGTTGTTTCGGCGACTTCCTCGACACTGATGCCCTTGAGATGCGCTATCCGGGCAGCGATATAAGGTATGTAGGAGCTTTCGTTGCGCCTTCCCCGGTAAGGGACCGGAGTGAGGTACGGGGCGTCAGTTTCCAGCACTATCCTTTCGAGCGGGACCTTTTCCACGACTTGGGCGAGGGAAGCGTTCTTGAAAGTGACGACTCCTCCTACTCCGATGTACCAGTCTCCGAGTTTCTGCAGATCCAGGAAGGACTCGTAACTGCCGCTGTATGCGTGCATATTCCCCCTCAGTCCCTTGTGCTTCCTGACCACGTCCAGGAAATCTCCCATCGCGTCGCGGAGGTGGATATTCACGGGCAGGCCGTGAGCTGCCGCCCAGTCGAACTGCCATTCCAGGGCATCCTTCTGCTCTTTCACATATTCCTTCCCCTCGTGGTAGTCCAGGCCTATTTCACCCACCGCGACCACGGGGCGTGAGGAATATTCCATCATCCTGTCGATCTCTTCCCGCCACCGGTCGGTGACGGAGCCGGGGTACAGGCCGAGCATCGGGCGCAGGACGTCCGGGTGGCGTTCCGACAGGGCGAACATAGCTTCCCTCTCACTGCTGTCCACATCCGGCTGGAGCATCAGGCGGACACCTGCTTCCAGGGCTCTCGAGATGTACTCATCCTCTTCGCCCGCGAAGGCTTCGTCGGAAATGTGGCAATGTGTGTCGATGAAATACATTTCCTCAAAGATAGGAATTTTTTCAGTCTCATCGCAACTTCATCCTTGCGGAGCAATGCTGGAGGAGGTCTATGGATATGAAGCCGTCGCATTCGAGTATGGTGGTGAGTTCCCTTGTCCGGCTGTACGGAAGGTCCAGCTCAGCACATATCTCGTCGACGGATATTCCTCTTTTGGACTTGACGGTCGCGGCGACTTTCAGCAGGACCGCCAGGTCGGCATCGTCCATCCGGCCTCCGTACTCTTCTTCCACATCGGCCAGGAAATCTGTCTTCAAGGCCGTCCGCGGCCTGCCGCCGAGTCTTTCCACCAGTTCGCCGAGATTTCCTATGGGTTCGGCTATATTCTGCCGGACGAGGAGATTGCATCCCTGTGAGGCGGTGTCGTCGATCCTCCCAGGCAGGGCGAATACATCCCTGTCGTAGGAAGCAGCCAGCCTCGCCGTCATCATACCTCCGCCTTTTATCCTGGATTCGACCAGGATGGTAGCACGGCATATTCCTGCGATGATCCTGTTCCTCCTCAGGAAGTTGATCCGGGCTGCCACGGTTCCCGGGGGATAGTCGGTAACCAGTGCGCAGCCTTCGGTGGCGGCGATCCGTTCTGCAGCCTGCCGGTTCCTGAAAGGATAGATGCTGTCTATCCCGGTGGCCATCACCGCTACCGTAGGCAAGCCGGAGTCGAGGGCGGCCAGATGGGCTGTGATATCCACACCGATGGCCAGTCCGCTGACTATCAAAGGCTTCACTGAAGACCTGGATAGGGCTTCCACAATCAGGCGGCACCATTCCCGGCCGTACGGAGTAAGGTCCCTGGTGCCGATGATGGCGATGTGCGGGGCTCCTCCGAATACCTGTCCGGGAGTGGACTTCCCTCGGAAATATAATCCCAGCGGCGGGTCCTCGCACTCCTTCAAGAGGTCCGGATATCCTTCCTCTCCTATGCCAACGAAGCCGCAGCCTTCAGCCCGGAGTCCTTCCAGCTCGATCGCAGCGCTCTCGAACGCACTCCAGGTTATCTGCGAGGCATATCTGACCCTCCCGGATCCAACCAGTGCTTCCACGATCTCCTCCTGCGGCTGCCTGAACACCTCCGCCGCCCCTCCGAAACCCTCCACCAGCGCCGCCCCCACCCTCGGCTCGAATCCGAATATCCTGTTCAACGCACACAACCCGATCCTCTCCTCCTCGATCCTCTCATTTTCAAGTTTCACTTTTTCAATTTCCTCCTTGATGATCCTGTCCTTTTTTTTCGTCCATTAATTTCCGTCCGTTATTTCCGTCCGTTATTCCCGTCCTTTATTCCCGTCCGTTATTCCCGTCCTTTATTCCCGTCCGTTATTCCCGTCCGTTATTCCCGTCCTTTATTCCCGTCCATTTTTCCCGTCCGTTATTCCATAGTTTGTCAGGCGCAATATAAACAATAAAGCAGTAGTCCGGACGTGAATCCGCCGCAGGTTTATGTGATTCTTTTGTTTTTTGCTTTTTCTGAAGTTTCGAAAAGTTTCGAAGTTCGGCAGAATCCTCCATAATCCCCACCTGGACGTGCCCTTAGACCTACCTGGACGCGCCCTAAGGCCCACCTGGACGCGCCCTTAAGGCCCACCTGGACGCACCCTTGAGCGTGGTTGTACCCTTTTCTCCCTTCCTTCTCCTCCTTCCCTCGCGCAAGGGTCCATTTGTGCGCACCCTTGAGCACGATTTCGCCCGTTTTCACGCTCAAGGGTCCATCCGGGCGCACCCTTGAACGTGGTTGTACCCTTTTCTCCCTTCCTTCTCCTCCTTCCCTCGCGCAAGGGTCCATTTGTGCGCACCCTTGAGCACGATTACGCCCATTTTCAAGCGCAAGGGTCCATCTGGGTGCACCCTTAAGCGCACTTTGCCCACCGGGGCGAGTCCTGTGGGCCATTTGATTCTTTGAGGTGCTGGTTGCGTACGATTTTTGGGGATAATGTACTCAACTGGAATCTTTAGTTCGCGGTTGAGTACAAAAAGCGTCGATTTTGTACGTAACTGGAACCTTAGCACACAGATTCTCGAACAACACAGTGTTTTTTTTCTGTGCCTTGGACAACGCTTTTCTTTTAGCAACACAGTGTCTCGAACAACACAGTGTCTCGAACAACACAGAGTCTTGAGCAACGCAAATTAGCGATCAATTCCGCTTCTTGAACAATGCTGAGTTTTGGGCGGGTGTTCCTTCGGGGAGTAGGTATAGCGTGCGACAGTGTTCCTGTCGGTTTGTGGGTATTTCCACGGCAAAACAATGAACCCGCAGCTAGGAAGTGAATCCGCTGCGGGTTAATGTAATCCTTTGATCTTGAACCCCTTGAGAAGGGAGATCGACCCGGGGATGCCTAGAGTACGAGCCTAGCGTCGCCGTGGGGTGGGCCCGCATTCCGACCGTGGAATTGTGGAATCCTGTCGAACCGAGTCGAATGGTGTGGAACCGTGCCGGACCGTGTGGATCAGAGCACGAGCATCGCGTCGCCGTAGGGGCCGAAGCGGTAGTCTCCTTCGAGGGCGACCTTGTAGGCATTCATAATGTGGTCGAAGCCACCGAAGGCGGCGACGGCCATCAGCATCGTGGATTCCGGAAGGTGCAGTCCGGAAACGACGGCATCTGGAACCGAGAACTCGTAAGGAGGGAATATGAACTTGTTGGTCCATCCGTCGTAAGGCTTGACTTCGTGGGTCGTCGTGACATAGGTCTCGAGTCCCCGGAGCACGGTCGTCCCGATGGCCACGACCTTGTGGCCGGAGTTCTTGGACTTGTTGATGATCTGGCAAGCCTCGTCGGTTATGATGAGCCTCTCGGAGTCCATCCTGTGCTTGGACAGGTCTTCGACATCCACCCTGCGGAACTGACCTATGCCCATATGCTCCGTGATGAAAGCCTTGTTGATATCCTTGAGTATCATCCTGTTGAACAACTCGCGGCTGAAGTGGGTGCCGGCGGCCGGAACTGCCACTGCGCCTTCATTCCTGGCGAATATGGTCTGGTAGTTCTCGTTGTCCTCCGGAGTCACCTTGTTCTTGACCCATTTCGGGACTGGCAGTTCGCCGAGAGCGAAAAGGGAGTTCTTGAAATCCTCGTATGGACCGTCGTAGAGGAAACGGAGGGTACGCCCGCGGGAAGTGGTGTTGTCTATCACTTCCGCCACGAGACTCTGGTCGTCTCCGAAATACAATTTGTTGCCGATCCTTATCTTCCTCGCCGGATCCACGATTACGTCCCAGAGGTGCTGCTCCCGGTTGAGCTCCCTCAGGAGGAATACCATAATGTCCGCTCCGGTCTTTTCCTTCTTGCCATAGAGCCTTGCAGGGAATACCTTGGTGTCGTTGAATACGAAGGTGTCACCCTTCCCGAAATAATCGATGATATCTTTGAATAACTTGTGCTCGATCTCTCCGGTGTCCTTGTGGACAACCATAAGTTTGCATTCGTCGCGCCATCTGGCAGGTTCCTGTGCCACCCGGTCCTTGGGCAGGAGGAATTGGAATTGCGATAATTTCATAAATATTGTTAAGATCGGAATGATTGATACTTAATATATACGGAATGTTCCGCCATATTGTTTCAGACCCGAAGCGGTATCAAATCCTTGCTTCCCGGAATACTTCCACGATGGAAGGATAGGTGTTCTTCAGGTAGGGGGAGAGCCCGGACCGCGGCACCCACGCGGCCTTGGTTATGTCTTCTTCCCGCTGCGGGGTCAGGTCCCAAGGATCGGTAAACAGCATATCGTACCACCAGGAATGCTTCAGGTGCCATATTCCGTCTCGTCGGTAGCAGTGGTCGGTGACACAGATCAGGTTCTTGAGTTCAAGCTGGTCCACTCCGGTCTCCTCCTGCACTTCGCGAAGGGCGGTCACCCGGATGTCTTCTCCTTCCTCCTGATGTCCCTTCGGAAGGTCCCAGAGCCCGTTCCTTTTTATGAGCAGCACGTCGCCCCTGCGATTGGAAACAAGTCCTCCGGCGGCGTTCACTTCCTTGAACTGCGACAGGAAGTCCCTGTATGTTCCCTCAATGTCCTCGGCCGGGATATAGATCCTGGTCAGCGAGCCGGAGGTTTCGAACATATCCACCAGCTCGGCGATGCCCTCGGGGCCTTCCGGATGGAACTCTACCGAGTTCGGGTCCGTCAAAGCCTGCTCGTCGGGAGAGCAGATGACCATACATCTGTTTTCAAGGTATATCTTGTGCATCCGGGGCATAAAAAATTACTATATTTGTCGCGAGGCAGCAAAGTTATAAATCATTTCCAAGAATATGGACTCCATTGACAGAAAACTTGCCGGAGAACTTCTCAGGATCGAGGCAGTCCTGCTCAGGCCGGACGATCCTTTCACCTGGGCGTCCGGGTGGCATTCACCTATCTATTGCGACAACCGCAGGATACTCTCCGATCCTGGACTCCGCGCAAAGGTGGCAGGGTGGCTGGCGGAAACCGCCCTCAGGGAATTTCCCGGTGCAGAAACAGTCGCGGGTGTAGCTACCGGTGCCATAGCGCACGGGGTGCTGGCCACCGAAAAGATGGGCAAGCCTTTCGCTTATGTCCGTCCCGCTAAGAAAGACCACGGCACGGGATCCCAGATCGAGGGGGTGCTCCTGCCGGGTTCGAAGGTGGTGGTGATAGAGGATCTCGTTTCCACCGGGATGAGCAGCCTGGCCGCTGTGGCAGCCCTCAGGGAGGCCGGAGCTGATGTCCTGGGGATGGTGGCAATATTCACCTACGGGTTTGAAATAGCCGCGAAGCGTTTCGAAGAGGCCGGAGTGAGGCTCGTTACGCTTTCGGATTACGGTGCGCTTATTGAAGAGGCGACTGCTACCGGATATGTCGGGGCTTCGGATGCGGAAGTGCTCCGCCGGTGGCGCCTCGACCCCGCAGGCTGGAATCCTACGGCAGATTAAAACAAATCAAGGATATGACAACACAGATAACAAGCAAGCACGGACAGGTTTCAAAGCAGCCTGCCGAACTTTATATGGCCTTCGTGGATATGCGCAACTTCCTTCAGTTCCTTCCTGAGGACAAGAGGGAAGGGGTGGTCGCCGATTATGATACGATAAGCACTACGGTCCAGGGGTTCAAGATCGGGATAATGGTCAAGCAACGTACGCCATATTCCAGGATCGAGTTCATCGACAGCGGTGCCCCGTTCAGTTTCGGAGGGTCCCTGCACTTCGACTCGGTCCCTTCCGAACCATCCAAGACCGATTTCCACATAGAGTTCCACGCTGACCTGAACCTTATGATGAAGGTTATGCTCGGAGGAAAGATCAAGGAAGCCATGGACAAGGTCGTAGACGGCCTCGTGGCGATGTCGGAAGGCAGGATGCCTGAAGGCGTGGACGAGGAGACCCTCCGCAGGATGCAGGAGGAGATGGGCAGGCAGCAGGGTCAGCAGTAATGCAGGGGTTGGACGAGAGACAGCTGCAGGATATCCTGGTACGTGCGGTCGGTGCCGGCAAGGCGGCGGTCGCTCTGGAGGCATTCCGCAAGCCGTCCTCCGTGTCCGTGAGGATCAATCCTTTCAAGCAGGTCTCTTTCGAGGGAAGCCGGGAAGTGCCGTGGTGCGGGTATGGGCGGATGCTTCCGGAAAGGCCCGTATTCACCCTCGACCCGTTGTTCCACGCCGGTTGCTACTATGTGCAAGACTCCTCCGCGATGGCGGTAGGGCGTGTATTCCGCGACCTGCTCCTGGAATACGATGTTTCCGGCAGGACTCTCAAGGTGCTGGACCTGTGTGCGGCTCCGGGAGGGAAGACCACCGATCTGGCGGCGTCCTTGAGGCTTGCGCTCGGGAACGGCTTCGAACTCGTTGCCAATGAGGTCATACGTTCCAGGGCTGCGGTCCTGTCTGACAACGTGGCAGTCTGGGGAGACCCGAACGTAATCGTCACCAGCGTGGATCCGCGTGACGCAGGCAGGCTGGAGGGATATTTCGATATCATCCTGTCGGATGTTCCCTGCTCGGGAGAGGGTATGTTCCGGAAGGATGCGAAAGCGGTGGAAGACTGGTCGGAGGAGACCGTCAAACTGTGCGCCGCCCGCCAGAGACGCATTCTGGCAGATGTCTGGCCGGCACTCAGGCAGGGCGGTCTGCTGTTGTATTCAACTTGCACTTTCGAAGAGGCTGAGAACGATTCGTCCGTCGAGTGGGCGGCCGCGGAACTAGGAGGGGAAATAATTGATTATAAATATGATACCCTTCCCGGCGTGATTCCGACCCGTACCGGCGGCTTGCTGGTTCCCGGATTCGTGGAGGGAGAGGGACAGTTCGTGGCGGCGTTGAGGAAAACGGCTCCTGCGGGGAAGACCCGTCTTCTCCCGGATGCACTGAAGCCTCTGCGCAGCGGCCTTGTCAAAGGTGTCAGGAAGGGACAGGACTTCATCCCTTCGGCCGACTGGGCGCTGAACATCGAGCCTCCGGTGGACGAGTATCCTACGGTGGAAGTCGACCGTGAAACCGCTTTGAAATATCTTCACCGCGATGGCATATTCATTGAAGGTCAACCGGAGGGATTCCTGATGGTGCTCTATGAAGGCCATCCGCTGGGATTCGTGAAGAACCTCGGAAGGAGGTGGAACAATCTCCATCCGCAGAACAGAAGGATAAGAATGGATATATGAAAAAGTATTTGTTACCGGCTCTGCTGGCCGTCATCTTTGCAGTGCAGTTCCCTGCACGGGCGCAGAAGCCTACACAGGCCGATTACCTTAACCGTTACTCACTCCTGGTCAATAAGTTGGGAGTAGAAGGCGTGGGCGTGGAGACTTTGCTCCAACGCTGGGGAAAGGACTATCCGGAGGATTTGGATATGCTGCTTGGGAAATTCACGTACTACCTTTCCAAGAGCCAGTCGAACAGGATGGAGACGCTGGATGCACAGAAATACCTAGGCGAGGCTCCGACCCTGGTCCTGAAGGATTCCCTGGGCAATGACGTGAACTATTTCCAGGTCACCGATTACGACGACGAGTTGTTCGCCCAGGCCACCCAGGCAATCGACAAGGCTATCGGGCTCAACCAGGAACGCCTCGACCTCCGGCTGTACAAGATAGCTGCCCTGATCGGATACGAGAAAGGAAGCCCGGATATGGCCGTGTCAGGCTTGAAGGAGCTCATCGACTATGACGGTCACAGTCATCCGGCGTGGGAATACCCCGGACTCGAGTCCGGTCCCGAACTGTTCCCGTCCCTGGTGCAGGAATATTGCTTTACATTCTTCAGGCAGGCCACTCCGGCTTCATACGAGGCATTCAAGGAGGTTTCCGAGAAGATGCTGGGATACTATCCCAAGAATACTTCCTTCCTGACCAACATCGGGTCCTATTACCTGGTATACAAGCGCGACAGCAAGAATGCCCTCAAGATGTACAACAAGGTGCTGAAGAAGGATCCTGGTGACTATACGGCCATCAAGAATTGTGTACTTCTGGCCCGCAACGACAAGAACAAGAAGCTGGAGAAGAAGTACCTTGCGATGCTGGCCAAGGTCTCTCCCGACGAGACCGAAAGGCAGCAGGCCGAGATCCGTCTCAAATCATTGTAGTGACTCTACTTGCATTAGTCTCCGGACTTGTTTGGGAACTCCCGCAGAACATTCTCGGCGGGATCCTTTCGTTGTCCAGGAAACGGGGTTCTGAGGTTTTTCCTTATTCGGGAGCTACCGTGATCCGCAAACCTGACGGACTTCCGTACAACTGGGGAGTCTCCTTGGGTGCGTTCATAAATGTGGGCGGGAACGCCTCCTTGCGTCAGGTTTCCTCGATCGTAGCCCACGAATTCGGGCATTCCTTGCAGAGCCGCATCCTGGGTCCGTTCTATCTGTTGGTGGTCGGTCTTCCCAGCTTGATCGGATGCCGGATGCCGTGGCACGACCATAACCGTGAGTGGTACGAAGTCTGGGCGAACAGGTTCTCCTACAAGTATCACAAGAAACACGGCCCGAAAGAGGTGGTCACCTTCTGGAACCACTCCCTGAACCCTCTTTCTTATCGCCTGGACTGGTTCTTCCTCCCCACTGCACTATATTACGCAGCACTCATCGCCCTTCTCCTCACCCTTGTCCTCTGAAGATATTTATTTGTTTCATTCGAAATATCTTTATATATTTCGCTGAAATCAAATCAATTAGCACTATGAAATCATCCCATTCGTACCACAAGCACTCGGTTCAGGCATTAATTTTTCTGATGGGCATGATTCTATTTCCTTTGCAAGGCTTATCACAGACATCCACCACGAATCCCACCCTCGGTGGACCGCAGATTGAATATGACCCGACACCGAAGGCATTGGAGATGACTCGGTACGGGAGATTGCCAGTGAACGGGAACAGCGGACAAATCACATTCGAGATTCCCCTCTACACGTATTCAGACCAGGATTTCAACATTCCGGTTTCGTTGTCCTACGCCTCTTCCGGCTTCATGCCGGGAAAGCAGACCGGAGAGGCGGGACTCGGATGGACCCTAATGGCTGGAGGGGCTATAACGAGGGAAATCCTAGGGGTTGATGATTTCTACACCTACGGTGGCCGCCATTCCGGGCACACCGTCCAGGGATGGCTCGCTTCTTCGCAGGTGTCGCTCACAACGGCGGCGAACGGGTCGGAACCCATCTTCGCCGAGACGCTCCGCTACTGGGATCCTTCACAAGGGTCAGGAGCAACCCCTAGATACGGGGGAATGGTATCCTCGGTGGAGAGGTTTACATATGATGCTGCAGGAAACATCCTGTCCATCCGGAGGAACGAAGGAACCGGTGCCAGCAAGGCTCTCAACCTCTCCTATTCCGGTAACCTGCTGTCCTCGGTATCCGATTCCCTCGCAGGTTCTTCGTATTCCTATTTACATGGCAAGGCAGGGACTGTCACTTCCGACGGCAGGATTGGCCGGACGATGGCGATGAACGTCATCGGAAAGGTCGCCCGGGTGAACGGCACGGTTATCTTGAACGATATGATCCAGAATGCCACACTCGCACGGTACACCTACCTGTCTGACGGGACGAAGATATCTGTCCTGGACCCTAGTGACAGTTCCTATGTCCTTTACCGGGGGTCGTTCCTGATGAGGAAGGACAGCACCGGGACCGTATCCCTCGAATGCATCACGGTCACTGAAGGGATAATCGTTCCGGACGGCTCCTCAGGTTCCCTGAAA
>CAJOKD010000029.1 GCA_905235085.1 uncultured Bacteroidales bacterium
TTCATCCTGAGCCAGGATCAAACTCTTCTTTGTATATACACTATAATTCTTAGTCGATCCCGACAGCTTACTTCCTAAGAAATCAACGCTCTCGTTCTTTGTTCTCGGTACTTTTGCTTGTACTAATCTTTCAGTATTGTCAATGATCTTCCCGGTTCATTTCGAAACGGGCTGCAAAGATAACCACTTTTTCTTTCTTCCCAAACTTTTTTTGGAAAAAATTTTCACTTGTACCAGACGGCAGGTTCCGGACCCATCTCGTAAACGAGTTCCCCACCGTTGACAATGTCATCGTATTCGATGTATCCAAGCTTGTGTTTCCTGCCGTTCAGGGTAACGCTCTGGATATACCGGTTCTCCGGACTGAGGTTGTGAGCCTTTATCCTGAAGAATCCGCCGGCCACTTTCACGTCGGCTTCATCGAATACCGGAGCTCCGAACCAGTACTTAGTGGAAGCCGGCTCCATTTCGTAGAAACCGAGTGAGGAAAGGATGTACCAGGCGCTCATCTGTCCGGCATCTTCGTTCCCGCAGAGGCCGTCGTCGGAGTTCCTGTAGAATTCTGAATAGACCCTCCGAACCAGGTCGGAAGTCTTTCCAGGTTCCCCGGCCATCGTGTAGAAATAGATGATATGGTGGCTCGGTTCGTTTCCGTGGGCATACTGGCCTATCAGGCCGGTTATGTCACCTGATATATTATCCCCTTCAAGCCTCGAATCGGCCGCGAACAGGCTGTCCAGCCTTTCGATGAACTTTTCGCGCGACCCGTAGAACTCCAGCAGGCCCTTGTAATCCTGCGGGACGAGCCAGGTATATTGCCAGGCGGTTCCTTCGCAGTAGTCATTCCCGCCGTGGTCGGACTCGAATGGATTGAATGGAGTGACCCAGGTACCGTCTGAATTCCTGCCCCTGGCGAACAAGGTCTCCGGGTCCATATAATACTTGTAGGATTTGCTCCTTGCGTCGAAATATTCGGCATCCTTGGTCTTGTTCAGGTAATATCCGGCATTGGCGGCCGCCGCGTCCGCTATGGCATATTCCATATCGTAGGCGACTGCCTCGAGCATCTTGTCCGAAGGGATGTACCCATACTTGAGCCGCAGGTCGAGCCCTCTGATGGTATCCATTGCGGTTCCTTTGATTGCCTCCCAGGCAAGGTCGGCATCGAATCCGTCGAAGTCCTTGACTATCGCGTCCGCCACTGCTATTATGCCCGGGTTTCCGACCATACAGAAGGTCTCGTTGCCCATCAGGTGCCATACCGGAAGCCTGCCCTGCTGCTTGTATATATGGAGCATCGTGTTGACCATATCGTTCTCTCTCTCAGGCTGGAGTATGGTCATAAGAGGCATCTGGGCACGGTATGTGTCCCATAGCGAGAATGTCGTGTAGTTGACGAAACCCTCCGAAGGATGTATCTGGTCGTCCGCTCCACGGTATTCCCCGTCCACGTCGCAGAATTCGCTCGGGACGATCATAGTATGGTATAGAGCGGAGTAGAAGATAGTCCTGGCATCCTGGTCTGAAGTCTGGATGCGGATCTTCTTCAGCTCTTCGTTCCAGGCCTTGCGGGCAGCCTCTGCGGTGGCTTCGAAATCCCATCCGTCAAGCTCGGCGGTCAGGTTAGCCGCGGCCTTGTCCTCGTTCACAGGCGAGATTGCTACCTTTACCAGGATCTGCTCTCCTTCCACGGTATGGTAGTTGGCCCTTCCGTACAGGACAGGAAGCCTTTCTCCTCTCGGACCTACTGCCTCTGACTGTATCTTTTCGAAAGAATCGAAAGGTTTGGAGAATACAGCCCTGAAGAATATTTTCTGGTTCTTTGCCCAGCCGAAGGAGAACCTGTAGCCTTGTACCGTGCAGCTGTCCACCATCTCTATACAGGTGTCGTAGGGGTGGTCCCAACAGCCTCCGTTGTATAGGTCGAACACTATTGCGGCATTGTCGGAAGCGGGGAAGGTATAGCGGCTAAAGCCGACCCTCGACGTCGCCGTCATCTCGGCGGTGATTCCGTAGCGGGTGAGCGGGACGCTGTAGTATCCTGGCCTGGCAACTTCCCGGCTCCGGTCGGCATAAGACCACAATCCGGTATTCTGGGCGGCTTCGATGGCTTCAGGACTGTCATTCTCCGGCAGCCTTCCCCGGTCGTAGGTCACCTCGCCCGTAACGGGCATTACGGTGATGTCGAACAGGTCTCCGATCCCCGTTCCGCTGAGGTGCGTATGGGAAAAACCGATCACCGTTGAGTCCGATGAGTGGTACCCGGAACACCAATCCCAAGTCTGAGGAATGCTCGTGGGGCCGACCTGGACTGCGCCGAAAGGCACACTTGCCCCTACGAATACGTGTCCGTGTCCGCCCGATCCGATGCGGACATTCACGAATTGAGTCAGGTCCTCATTTACGGTTGTCTGTTCTTCGCAAGCGGCCACCAGTGCTCCGGCGGCAAGGATAAGCAATGATACGATTTTTTTCATATGGAGATTCCGATAGTATTGATGCATTCGCTAATATACGATTCTTTATTGAGAAGAAAAAGATTTTGATTAAATTTGTATATCGGTAAATAATTACGTTTATGGGCTTTTTTACATTTCCGGGCGAACAGGAACACAGGAAATTCAACTACAGGCCGATCTACTACGATCCGGCAGAAGAGGAGCGCAAGCAAGTCTTCGGAAAGGTCGACGGGAGGCTTGAGAAGGAAAAGGAAGACGGTGAATACAAGCCGGGTTCCTATATCCGTGGTTCATTCCGTGACGGCAACTACGCGCGTAAGAGCCGCTCCACTCTCGCCCAAAGGATAATCGGCATAGTCGGACTCATCCTTCTTGCGATAGTGCTTATCTATCTCTGCAAGTTCTATTCGCTGCTGTAGGATGGATCTGAGGATTCTGCCAGGCAACATCGCCAATATGATAGCCGCGGGAGAGGTCGTCCAGAGACCTTCTTCCGTGGTCAAGGAACTTATGGAGAATTCCGTCGATGCGGGGGCCGAGGATGTCTCGGTCGTGATAACAGATTCAGGCAGGACTCTCATCCAAGTCATCGACAACGGCTCGGGAATGACACCCGACGAGGCCGTGCTCTGCTTCGAACGCCACGCTACGTCCAAGATAGCTACGGCGGAAGACCTTGACCAAATAACCACGTTCGGGTTCAGGGGCGAGGCCCTGGCTTCGATAGCGGCCGTAGCGGAAGTGACTCTCCGCACCAGGGTTCCGGACAGCGAAACCGGCTGCCAGGTGGTGTTCGCCGCATCCGCCCACGTGTCTACTACTGAGGCGGCAGCCCCGGTGGGCACCAACATCGCGGTCAGGAACCTTTTCTACAATGTCCCGGCCAGAAGGAAGTTCCTCAAGTCGGACAATGTGGAGTTCAAGCATATAGTGGAGGAATTCACGAAGGTTGCGCTGACGAGGCCTGAAATTGCTTTCTCCCTGAGCCACAACGGCAAGGATATATTCGTTCTCAAACCGGCCAAGTCCTTGAAATACAGGATTAACGACTTGTTGGGGACGCACGTCTCCGGGGACGTGCTGGATGTTGCCGCCGACACTTCCGTGGTCAGCCTGAGAGGTTTCGTCGGGCGTCCGGATGCTGCCAGGAAGACTCTAGGCAACCAGTTTTTCTTTGTCAACGGCAGGTATTTCCGCAGTCCTTACCTGCACAAGGCGGTTATGAAGGCGTATGAGGGTTTGATTCCGGAAGGCGCGACCCCGTCTTATTTCATCTATCTGGAAACCGATCCGCATTCCATAGACGTGAACGTCAGTCCGACCAAGACGGAAGTCAAATTCGAGGACGAGTCATTCGTGTTCCAGGTCATCAACGCCTCTGTCAGGGAGGTTCTGGGCAAGAATTCATTCGCGGGCGGGATAGACTTCTCGAATCCCGAGGCCAACGAAATGCCAGTCCTCGGGAAGCATTTCTCTGAATACAAGCCGGATACTGCCCCACGGGTAGAGGTGGATTTCGATTATAACCCTTTCGAGACAGAGACCACTTCCGGACAGGGCGGCCATTCCGGGACCTTCCGCTGGACCGATGAGCGTGACGATTACGGGAAACTCTTCGAAGACAACGCGTTACCCCTTACGCAGACGATAATCCTGGCCGGAAAGTATATCCTTTCTCCTGTGAAGGACGGCCTGATGGTGGTGAATGTAAAGCGGGCCCGTGAAAGGATACTATATGACAGGGCCCTGGCCGCCCTGACCAGGAACGAGCACGTCACCCAGAACAATATGTTCCCGGTAAAGGTCCAGGTCGGAGTGGAGAACAGGACGGTGTTCGACGAGAATGCCAGCCTGCTTTCTTCGCTGGGGTTCGATATCTCTCCTTTCGGCACCGATACCGTAGTGGTGAACGGAGTTCCTGAAGGATATTCCGGCGAGCAGGGAAAAGTCCAGACGATGGTCCAGGACCTTCTGCTGATCCTCTCCGACGACAGCAACCGGCTTCCGGGAGTGATGGAATCCGCGATGGCCGATAAAATCGCTCTCCTGGGCGCTTCGGTTTCCGATCCGGTCACTTCCTCGGTGGAAGCGCGCCACATCCTGGACGCCCTCCTGGCCGGAGGGAATCCTGAACTGACATCCGGCGGAAAGAAGATAATGACGATCCTGCAGGCCAGCCAGATCGACAAACTATTTTGAATTCGGTAGCTTATGGCACAACTAGACAGGCTTTTCGGAAATATACCGGCTGCAACCAAGAACCTTTTCCTGGTCAACGCCTTGATGTTCATAGCGACCTGCATCAACCAGAATTTTATGGTCGCCACCTTCGCGATGTTCTATCCGACGTCGCCGTTCTTCCATTGGTGGCAGCCTGTCACGCATATGTTCATGCACGGAGGCTTCTGGCACTTATTCTTGAATATGTGGTGCCTCCTGATGTTCGGTTCCGCCCTCGAGAGGTCGATCGGCACCAAGAAGTTCGTGCTCTTCTATTTCGTTGCCGGTCTCGGAGCAGTTGCCGTCCACACCCTTGTCCAGTATCTCCAGGGTCCGATGCTCAACGTACCTACCCTGGGCGCTTCAGGTGCGATTTATGGCATCCAGATAGGCTACGCTATGCTTTATCCGAATGACATCTGGACGCTGGTGTTCCCTCCGGTCTCCCTCAAGGCCAAATGGTTCGTATTGATATTCATAGCCATCGAACTCTTTACCGGTATTACCGGTACGGCTGACGGGGTAGCCCATTTCGCACATCTGGGAGGCGCTTTGTTCGGCTTCCTGCTGATGTTGTACTGGAAGAAGACAGGAAAGGTTTACAGGAACTGGTAACGTAATGAGAGGAAGTCATCAAGGAAATCAGCTGACAGGCGTTTTTGCGAGGGCATTGATGCTCCTTGCCGCTTTCCTGCTTTTCCTGAGCTACGCTTCGATGGTGGTCAACCCCTCCAAGGGATGGTATATGACAGCCCTCGGCCTCCTTTTCGTACCTATCGCAGTTCTGAACGTGATATTGCTGCTTTGGGCGGTCAACCGCCGCTCGAGGTCGTTCCTGATACCTCTCCTCGCCTTGCTGCCCTCGATGATATTCATTGGCAAGTACCTTCAGTTCAGTTCGGGAGCAGTCGATCCTGCACCAACTAAAGTCAAGGTCCTGTCCTACAACACCGGGCATTTCCTGCTCGGGAGGAAGCCGGAATTCAAGGAGGAAGGCGGCGTGCTTGCCTGTATGGACTCCGTGATCAGGTTCGTCAAGGAATCGGATGCTGACATAGTCTGCCTCCAGGAGGTCAACCTTCCCGGGGAATATGATGTCACCAAGTTCATCCGCGAGCATTTCCCTGAATATAACGCAGGTTATTTTATGTTCATCACGGATAACGGCACCTATGGCAACGTCACCCTGAGCCGTTTCCCTATCACCGGGAAAGGCAGGCTGAAGTTCGACGGGAGTTCCAACCTTGCCATATACACCGACCTGAAGGTAGGGGAGGAGTCCACCCTGAGGGTCTACAACTGCCATTTCGAGAGCTACAATATCTCGCTGATGAAACTTGCGAAGTCCTACAGGGACAGTACCGTAGTCCAGGAGACTGAAGAAAGGGTCAAGCGTTCCATAAGGCGCAGGTCCGAGCAGGTCGACCAGGTGATGGAGGACATCGAGAACTGTCCGGTCGAGGCTTTGGTTACCGGAGATTTCAACGACAACCCTATGTCATACACATATTACCGTCTGATGAGGGACAGGAAGGATACTTTCGTGGAGGCCGGCAAAGGCTTCGGCGCAACATATTCGATGCTCTGGCCTTTCATAAGGATAGACTATATCCTGTACCCGGACCATTTCGGGGCTGTTTCCCACAGGATTCCGCACCTGAAATATTCGGACCATTATCCTGTCATAGCGGAGATCAACCTCTGATGATCTCCACCTGGCCGTCCAGCCCTATCTTGATAATCTGTGAAGCCGATCCTGTAGCTCCGGCTTCGAGCCTGGGATCCACCGTATAATCCACCGCTCCTGAGATGGCGGGGGATATGTCCTTGAACTTCTTAGGTGTCGGTTCTCCCGAAATGTTCGCAGAAGTGGAGACTACCGGACGGCCTAGCTTGTAGCAAAGCTG
This sequence comes from uncultured Bacteroidales bacterium, assembly GCA_905235085.1. GTDB lineage: Bacteria > Bacteroidota > Bacteroidia > Bacteroidales > UBA932 > Cryptobacteroides. Next base: position 6,587 of record CAJOKD010000029.1, read on the forward strand.
GCGGCAGAATTCCATCATCGGTATCCTTATTCCTACTGTGCCGTCTGAGGCCACCGTGTTGTAGGCCAGATGGTACCTGTCGGCCTTCGGAGCTTCTCCTTCCTGGGGGGCGGGATATGTCTTGGCTCCTGGATAGATCAAGGTCATCGGCTTGTCGTTCACTTCCACGAGATCGATGGCCATAGGCGGTATCTCCTTGACATACAGACCTATCTGGTCCAGGCTTGCGGCCAGCAGCACCAGTGACTTGCTGTCCTCGCGCTGCTTGATCTTGAATATCCTTCCGACGGCTTCCGGGTTGGTGGCATCACACCCGAGTCCCCATACGGTGTCAGTAGGGTAAAGGATCACTCCGCCATCCTTCAACACGGCCAGGGCTTCGCCCAGGACCTCTTCAATGCTTTTTCTGGTCATCTAGGAAAATTATTTCAAATAGTGGAGGTACACGGCTGTCACAGCGGTCACCGCCGCCGTCTCGGTCCTGAGCCTGGAGGGGCCGAGATGTACCGGAACGAAGCCGTGGGCCAGAGCCAGTCCGGCTTCCTCCGGGGAAAAGTCTCCCTCCGGTCCTATCATAACCGTTATCCGGCAGCCTTCCGGAGCCCCGTCAAGCACCTCGGTAACAGATTTCCTGGGGATTTCCGGATCCTCGAAACAGTAGCAGATCATCTTGATCCCGTCGTTGCATCCTTTGATGAAGTCGCTTACTCCGACAGGCTCGGAAACGGCCGGAAGGCCTGATTTCAGGCTTTGCTTCATAGCAGAAAGGACTATCTTGCGGGAACGGTCGGATTTGAATACCTTGCGCTCGCTGCGGTCCCCTATGAGAGGATGGATCGTATCTACGCCGAGTTCGGTGGCCTTCTCGACGAACCACTCGAACCTGTCGTTGTTCTTCGTGGGGCAAACCGCCATCTCAAGGCGATAAGGATGCGATCCCCAGCCCGGGAAAGTCTCCAGGATGGAAGCGGAGGCTGCCTTCGGAGAGTCGTCCTCCAGGCAGCAGCGGTACATATTCCCTATTCCGTCCACGACTGAAATCTCATCTCCGGAGCGATGTCTCAGCACCCTGACGCAGTGGGCGCTTTCTCCCTCGTCGAGATACACCCTGCTCCCGTCGATCTGCCTTGCGTAGAAAATCTCCATATTGCAAAGATACAAATTGCTGGCAAAAGACTATATTTGTGGATATGAAAAAGCGTTTCGTTTCTTTGGATGTACTCCGTGGCCTGACTATAGCCTTTATGTGCATAGTCAACAATCCGGGTACCTGGGCTCACGTTTTTCCTCCGCTCAGGCACGCAGCCTGGACAGGATGTACGCCCACCGACCTTGTCTATCCTTTCTTCGTCTTCTGTATGGGATGTGCGATGGCTTTCTCTTTCACCAAATACGAGAAGGTCGATGCGAAAGCCTACCTTAAAGTGCTCAAGAGGGGAGCGCTTATATTCCTGGTAGGTCTCGCCCTGAATCTTTATCCGTTTTTCCCGACTTCCCTTCACGACGAATCCTGGTCGTTCGGGCAGAATTATCTCTGGTGGCTGCAGCACAGGAGGATATTCGGGGTATTGCAGCGTATCGGACTCTCTTATGCCATAGGCGGCTGCCTGACCCTCTGGCTGCGGAAGCCCGGCAAGATAATGGGAGCTATAGCGGCTCTTTGCGTCGTGTACACGGGGATACTGGTCCTTTTCGGACAGGATCCAGGAGCTTTCACTCTTGAAGGCAATGTATCGCTGCGTATCGACCGCTGGCTCGTTGGAGGAAACCACTGCTATCACGGTTACAACGGGACGGATTTCGACCCGGAAGGACTCCTCGGTTCTATGACCGGTGCCTGTTCCTGCCTCCTGGGCTATCTTATCGGCTCGATGATCATCCGTTCGCAGCGCAGGATGTCGGCTTCTTGCTCTTCTGAACCATACAAGGTCCTGCCTGAGGGAGTTCCGCTTGAAGTCGTGAAAATCAAGAATTCTCCGGACAGGGTCGCCCTCAGGACTTTTGTATACGGGGCCTGCTCGCTGATTCTGGCGATGGTGCTCAGCATCTGGATTCCGATCTGCAAGCCGCTCTGGTCCGCTTCATACGTTTTCTATGCCGGAGGATGGGCTATGCTCGCCCTTTCTTTCCTGATGTATGTGGTCGACATAAAAGGCCGGTCCAGGGCATTCGAGCCTTTCAGGGCGATGGGTATGAACCCGCTTATGGCATTCATCTGTTCAGGAGTCATTGCCAAGAGTTACTCTTTCTTTTCCTTCTCCCCGAGCAGTTATTTCGGTGCGAATGAATATACCTCGCTCCTGTATGCGTTGATTTTCACCACCGTCATTTTCTGTATCCTTTGGGTGCTTTACAGGAAGAATATTGTCATCAAACTCTGATGGTGAAGGACTTATTGCGGAGAAAATAGATAAAAAAGTGCGAAAAATGCATTGTATTTTTCAGAAAACTATGTAATTTTGCGCCGTAAATGCGGATTTTATAAACTCTAATTATATTTAAATTATTATGAAGAAGGTATTTATGTCTATCGCAGTCGTAGCTCTTATGGTAGCTGTGTCTGCTTGCGGTAACAAGAAGGCCGAGGCTGCTGCTGAAGCTGCTGAAGAGGCTGTTGAGGTTGTCGAGGAAGTTGCTGACACCGTTGAGGCTGTCGTCGACTCTACCTGCGCCGCTGCTGAGGAAGTTGTTGAGGAAGTTACGAAGTAATCTCTTCGACATAGCTCTTTAGCCCCTTTTCAGGGGCTTTTTTTTTGTCTATATTTGTAGTATGGCAAATAAGGAAAAGACGATTTGGTTCTGCTCGAACTGCGGCAACGAATATTCCAAGTGGATGGGTCGCTGCCCTGCCTGCGGAGAGTGGAATACGATGGTGGAGCAGAAAGTGGTTACCGGCCCGCGGAAGTCCTCCAGGACTGATTCCGTGCCCGGATCCGGAAACACTCCGAAGAAGCTTTCGGAGATAGACTCCCGGTCCGAGAACAGGATATCCCTGAACAACTCCGAGGTAGACAGGATCCTGGGAGGAGGCATCGTGGAAGGTTCGCTGGTCCTTATCGGCGGCGAACCGGGGATCGGCAAGTCTACGCTATCCTTGCAGATCCCGTTGGGATGCCCGTTCCTCAGGACGTTGTATGTGACGGGAGAAGAAAGCGCCCGGCAGGTCAAGATGCGTGCCGACAGGCTGGGAGGTGATGCTTCTTCCTGCGAGATATACAGCGAGACGCTGATAGAGACCATAGTGGCTCAGGCAAAGGAGATAGCTCCGGACCTGATGGTCGTGGACTCCGTCCAGACTATGTATTCCCAGAACGTCGAATCCACCCCTGGCTCGGTGACCCAGATCAAGGAAGTGGCTTCCATACTCCTGAGGTTCGCAAAGGAGACAGGTATTCCGGTCATACTGATAGGCCATATCACCAAGGAAGGCTACATCGCCGGTCCCAAGGTCCTCGAGCATATCGTGGATGTGGTCCTCCAGTTCGAGGGGGACAACAGGGGGGCGTACAGGATCCTCAGAAGCATCAAGAACCGTTTCGGCTCGACTTCCGAACTCGCTGTGTTCGAGATGACTGGCAAGGGACTCCGGGAGGTGTCCAATCCTTCGGAGCTGCTGATTCCGATGCACGAAGCCGGCTTGAGCGGTACGGCTATCGCCGCTATGCTTGACGGCACCCGTCCTTTCCTTTTCGAAGTCCAGGCGCTCGTAAGCTCAGCGGTTTACGGTACGGCCCAGCGTTCCGCGACTGGGTTCGATGTCAGGCGCCTGAATATGCTCCTGGCAGTCCTGGAACGCCGCGCTGGATTCAAGCTCGCCCAGAAGGATGTGTTCCTGAATATGGCCGGAGGACTCAAGGTCAGTGATCCGGCCTGCGACCTTGCCGTGATCGCAGCCGTTCTTTCGTCCAATTTCGATTTCTCCATCCAGCCAGACTACTGTTTCGCCGGCGAAGTCGGACTCAGCGGTGAGATCCGTCCTGTCGCCCAGGTGGACAGGCGCATAAGCGAGGCAGCCCGGCTCGGCTTCAAGAAAATATTCATTTCCTCCTTCGCTTCAGTAGACCTCAAGCACGAAGGAATCGAGATAATCAAGGTGGCAGATGTTCCTGCCCTTGTCCGGTCTTTATTCAAATAGCTTATTATGAGAAGGTTATCATTATTATTCCTGCTTCTTTCACTTGCCGGTTGCTCATCGCACCCTGCACTGTCCAAGGCTGAGAAAGAGCTGATTACAGGTTCTCCCGACGTGATGCGTGTACTCACTGTGGAGGATAGGAAGGACTCGCTGTTCCTGCGCAAGACAGCCAAGGACTTCTCTGACAGGGACTTGAACTCTGAAGAATTCAGGGCTCTCGCACGGAAGATGGTCAGGACCGTGACCGATCCTAGCCAGGACGGAGTCGGGATTGCCGGCCCGCAGGTCGGAATATGCCGCCGCGTAGTGGCCGTCCAGAGATTCGACAAGCAGGATGAACCCTTTGAAGTGTACGCTAACGTAAGGATCGACTCCCTCTACGGGCCTATGGCAATCGGGCAGGAGGGTTGCCTCTCCGTACCCGGGAAGCGGGGAACCGTCCCGAGGTGGACCAATGCCGTCATCTCTTACAAGGATCCTGCTACTCTCCAGACAGTCCGTGAGACCGTCAGCGGATTCACGGCCGTCATATTCCAGCACGAGACCGACCACCTTGACGGTGTCCTTTATACCGACAAAGCCGACAGCCTGTTCGTGAGATGAAACTGAATTCCCTGTATCTTAAAGCATTCTCTTGCATCCTGGCCGTTGCAGGCCTGGTCTCCTGCGCAGTCCAGGACAAATTGCTGGGATCGGTCTCGGACCCATCCATCGAGCTGATGTCCCACAACTTCCGCTACATCGGCGAATACGGAGGCTGGCGGTACGGCCTCTACAATGCCGGTTATGAAACTACCAAAGAGCATCCCAGGAACCTCGACATCGACCTGAAACTGAGCCGTTGGAAGACCGGAGACATAGAACACCGTGAAATATCCCGGATATGGGAAACAGGGCAGGGTATCACCGATGATTTCAGGCCTCCTTATGATGCTTCAGGTATCATCGAGGGCTCGGTGATGCATATCCTCTTCTGTCCCGGAGTGGATGGACACAGCGCCTATGTCCACGTCCCTTATGATTTGGACAGCAAGGAATTGGGCAAGGAGGAGGTGATGACCTTGGATAGCAGGCAGATCACTGTTGAAAACGTCCTCGATATCTACAAGTCACGCACAGGAGCCGAAATTCCCTGGTTCTCTGACGGTGGCAGCAAGACTGCGTTCGGGATAGGGATGAATGTCGAGGTCGCACGCTTCAAGGGCTGGTATTACAGCGTAATCAGCGCGCTTGCATCCGGTTTTACGGGCATTATCGTCAAGTCGAGCGACCTTGTCCATTGGGAGACTGTATGCATCCCCGATCTTTCGCCGGTCCATTTCGGGACCACCTTCTGGGAAGGTGTAGTCCATCCGCTGTACGGCGACATATTCGCGTTCGCAACCCGGGTCCAGAGCGAAGACGGTGTCATATATGGTACCTGGAACGCAGCTACAGGTGTGCTGGATAACCTCCAGCTCATAGAAGGAGGAATTACCGCCCGCCCGGAATTCTTTGAATACAAGGGGAATACCTACCTGTACTGCAACACTTACGGTCCTTCCGACGTGGAGGGTTACGGATCGGTTTACCGCGCTACCGCCTCTTTCTACAAGCTCAGTAAAGATGGTACCTCCCTGGAGTTCGTCCGTTCGAAGTCCGTCCAGGAAGGTATCCACTATCCTTCTTTCTATGTGGAGCCAGGCCGGGGCCTGTATATCATTTACAGCACCGATTCCCGTCGGCTTGACCATCTTGAAGCCCGAAGCAACATAGCTATCGAGCGCTTGGCCCTGTAGGCCGGGATTATCTCTTGAAATTGAAGCGGATGTCGGCAGGGATATTCTCCAAGCCGAGTTTCATCTTGTCTGCGTCAAGGTCCGCATCACGTTTCGAATAGCTGTTTTCGAAGTCGGTTGCGAACTCGAAGTCTCCCGTGGCCTGTGTTTTCAGGACGAGGGCGGTCAGGTCTGACAGAGCCTTCTCCATCTTGTCCAGATCCAGGGTATACTGGTTGGAAGCCTTACGCTGGAAGGCGCCCTTCTCTTTGAGATAGTTGTAGATGATGAGATTGGCGCGGCCAAGTGCGGATCCTTCTCCGAAACGCTCGGAACGGAGCAAGGAAGCGAAGTAGGTCGTGAGCGCATCATCCTTGTTGAACAGATGGTGGATGTCGTAGTGGTCCTGGAGCTTGCATACCAACAGTACACCGGCAGTGTTGACCTTCACTTCCTCGAGGGTAGGAGCAACCTGCTTCAGGGCATCTTCCACACTGCCTTTGCCGTTCACGGTCTCCTTGACGCCAAGACCGTGGGCGACTTCACGGAATACGATATTCCAGAAGAACGCGTCCGGAGAAAGGTGCTCGGAATATTCAGGAGTAAGCAGAACCTTGCCGGTAGGGCCCACGATGGTGTTGAATTTGGCCTTGATGACGTTCTCGAGTAAGATGGTACGGGTCCCGCGGTCGCGCTGTACATCGGTGTCGAAAGGCAGGTTCAGGGCGATTACCTTGACTCCGGCATTTGCCTTTCCGGCATAGTAAAGGGCGTCGCAGGAGAATATATTCGAGCCTGTTCCCGGCTGGAAGGTCTTGTAGGCAGGGTCGCCCGGCAGATCCTGCTGGAGCTCGCCGATCCTGGAGACGAACTGCATCAGTTCGTTCGTCCTGGCTTCGTTCTTCAGGAGGACGAAAGCCTCGTATGAGCGCTTCAATCCCATCAGCTGGTCGTCGGCAGCCTCGTTCGGGCCGATCACCAGGTCCATCTTGCTGTCGTCCATATCCAGCCAGTCGATACCGCTCTGGTAGTATTGGTCGGAAAGCAGAGCCTTTGCCTTGCTTTCGAGATACTTCTTGACGCTCGGCTTTATGGTGATGTCGGCTGCTGCATCCAGATACTTGGCGATCTTATCCAGGTGCTCCTTGTAGGCATCGTGATACCAGACGGTCTCGAGAGAACCGTCTTCAGCCCTGCGGATCAGCGTGTACGGGCTGTTCTTGTCAGGGTTCTCCCAAGCATCGAATTCTTCCTTGGTAAGGTCTTCCGGGTAGAATCCGGCACCAGGCAGGGCATCGGAATAACCGTCTACGAAAGACTTTCCGGTGAAGCGGTCCCAGGGACCGTAGTTGATTTCAGCGTAGGTCTTCTGGACCGGGTCCGTGATACTGTCCATAAAAGCCTGGCGGTCACCGAAATACTGCTTCCAGTAGATGGCGTCCACCTCGTCTGCTGCGAAACGGTAGAGATTGAGTACTTCCTTACCGTTGTCGGAGATGCCGCTCAGGTCGGGTACTTCTATGTCGACGACGGCATAATCGGCCACCAGCCGCGCGAAGGGCGATTTATGAGATTTGTTGCAGGATACTGCTGCAGCCGCAATCGCCAGTACGGCAAATAATAGAATCTTTTTCATATCGTCAAAGCATTATCATTATCATAACTTGGGCTGCGACCACCCTCAGGAACATAGTCAAAGGATAAACGGTCGCATAATTGACAGCGATCTTTCCGCTTCCGTACATCTGTTCGGAGAAAGATAGCAGGGCCGGGTCGGTGGTGCCTCCGGCCAGGAGGCCGCAGATCTTGAAGAAATCCATCTTCATCACCCAGCGTGCTATCAGTGCTGTCACCGTCATCGGTATCAGGGTGATGATCGCCCCGTAGAGGACCCACATATATCCGCCCCCGACCAGGGAGGCTACGAAGGTCTTTCCGGCACCCAATCCCACGGCTGCCATAAAGAGTGATATTCCGATTTCACGGATCATCAGGTTGGCGCTCAGTGCGGTGTATGTGGTGATCCGCAATTTCGGACCGAAATGCCCGAGCAGGATGGCCACGATCAGAGGGCCCCCTGCCAGACCGAGCTTCAATGGCTGCGGCATCGACGGGAATCGGATGGGGAGTGTCCCCAGCATCACGCCCAGGGCGATACCGAAGAATATCGGTACCAGATTCGGCTTGTGCAGTGATTCCGGCTCGTTGCCGACAAGGCGCCCGAGGCGTTCGATTCCTTCCTCGGATCCGACAACCTTCATACTGTCTCCTACCTGGAGGATGAGGTTCGCATCGGCCTGCAGGTCTACTCCGGCACGGAGAATCCGTGTCACGGTGACTCCATACTTGCGGCGTACATCCAGCTTGCGGAGGTTCAGACCCGTGATGGAAGACTTGGTGACTGAAAGACGCCCGGAGACCAGTTTCGAACCGCTTTGCTGCCATTCATTCATATCCACAGGCAGCTCTTCTCCGAATATGAGGCTGACTTTGTACTTGTGCTGTACATCGGTGACAATCAGGAGCATATCTCCTTCCTGGAGCTGCAGGTCGAGATCAGGGAAGAAAACCTTGTCCCCACGCTTCATCCTTGCGATCACTAGATGGTCGGGATTATCGCTTCCTACGATGTCCTGGATCGTCTTTCCGTACAATGCGGGATTCTCCACCTTGCAGGCAAGGCGGTAAGCGCTGCCTTCACTTTCATCTCCCTTTGAAGAGAGTTCCTTCTCCTTATCAATGTCTATCCTGAACAAGGCCTTGGAAAGCAGGAGTACGGCTATCGCACCCAGGACGCCAAGAGGATAGGCAACGGCATAAGCCGATGCGATGCCGGATGCGGTGTCAGCAACCTGGGCCGCATTTCCGGAGGACACCCCGGTTGCTTCGGACAGAGTCTGCTGGGCCGCTCCAAGACCCGGTGTATTGGTGACTGCACCGGACATTATACCTGTCATAATGCCCAGGTTCTCTCCGCTGACCAGATGGATTGCATATGTAGTAACCACTGCCAGCAGCACCAGTCCGAGCGAAAGCAGGTTCATCGGCATACCGTCTTTCCGGAAAGAGTGGAAGAAGCCGGGTCCTACTTGAAGTCCGATTGCGAAGACAAACAGGATTAGGCCGAAGTCCTTGATGAACGCAAGCATATCTGGATGGATCCTGAGGCCGAAATGGCCGAGGAGAATGCCAACGAATAAAATCCACGTAGTCCCCAGGGAGATTCCCTTGACTTTGAATTTCCCAAGATACAGGCCCGAGGCGATTACTATTGCCAGTATGAAAATAGCCCCGGCAGTATCTCTTTGTGTTAACAGATCCAGCATAGCGACTGCAAAGTTAAGAATAAAGACCGTAAAAAGGTAATTTCCGGGACAAGCAAATAGATTTGCAGCATCGATTTTTTATGATTATATTTAATGTCGCTCTTATCACGCTCGACCGGTAGGAGCTGGAAATTGATACCAAATAAACCAAATGATATGAAGAAGAAAGAGACCCTAGAACCTAAGAAGACCAAGAAGCGTATTTTCAGCGATATCTCCAAGATCAAGAATCGGGCGACCTTTTCAGACATCGACCAGAAGATCACCAAGTACCATTATGGGTCGGATGCGTTTATGCGCATCCTCGAAAGCCGTTATTCCTGCCACTCGTTCAACAATACACCTGTCTCGGAATCCAAGTTGAACATGATCCTGGAAGCTGGCCGCCTTGCCCCTTCGGCCAAGAATCTCCAGCCTACGAAGATCTGGGTCGTAAAGAGTGAAGACGCCCTTGCCCGCCTCAGGACCGTCCACTCCTGCTATAACGCTCCGGTAGTCCTGGTGGTCGGGTGCCGAAACGAAGAGGCCTGGGTACGCGAGAGCGACGGCATCAATTCCGCAAAGACCGACGCTGCAATCGTGCTCACCCATTTGATGCTTACGGCCACGGACGCAGGCCTTGCGAATATGTGGATATGGGATTTCGACCCTTCCAAGGTGAGGGAAGTCCTTCCTGAAACAAGGAATCACGGAGTTTATGCACTTCTCGCGATCGGCCACCCTAGCGCATCGGAAGGCAAACCGACGAAACTGCACGCCGAGCGCAAATCCCTGGAGGAACTTGTGACAACACTCTAATATTATTCAAATCAGACTAATATTATGAGAAAAATTCTAAGTTTTGTCATCGCCATCCTTATGGCGACGGTTGCTTTTGCACAGAATTCCACCATCCGTCCGCGTTTTGAAGTCGCTGAATATGAGCGGGAAGAAAACGGTACCCGTATCGAAGTGTTCCAGATGCAGGATAACGGAAAATACTATCTTTCCGTCGGAAATCTTGGTATAGGCACCGACATTGTCCAGCTCCAGGTCGATCCTGTTTTCGAACTGTTCATCCCTCTCGGTGGAACCCTCTCCGAGGCCATTGAAACCATGGAGGGCATGAAGGAGTTCTACAAGATGTCGCGCAAGGAAACTAAGGTCATGGAAGGATGCCTGAGTGCACTCTATCCTAATGACAAGATCGAACCGGTCCAGGTGACCAGGCGACAGATGGTGGCTGAAAAACTCCTTGAGTTCAGCGTGGAACATGAGGGACTCGTCCGGGCGACCTATCTCAACAAGGCCGAATTCAGTTCTCTCCTCTCCAGTCTCAAATTCTACAAGAAACTCCACCCTAAAGTTGAGTAATATTCATTTAACAGATAGTGTAAGACGGCTACGGAAGCCGTCTTCTTTTTTTGCCGATTAGAATTAGCTATCTTTGCGACTCGAATTCGATAGATAATATGAAGAATCAAAACTTAGCATTGGCGCTGCTTTGTGCATTGGCATCCCTGCTCTTCGGATGCAACACCACTCCTGACCCGGTCCTGACCGTCTCCCCGGAGAACCTCGCATTCTCCGCCGAAGGAGGTGCCCAGACCGTCCAAGTCAAGGCCAACAACCCTTGGACCGCCTCAGCCAGCGGCTCGGGAATATCCGTCAACCCGTCCTCCGGAGAAGGTGACGCCACGGTGACTGTCACTGCACCAATCCCGTCTCAGGAACCGTAGTCTTCAGGAGTGAAGGGTTATCCGCCACGGTGTCCGTCACTCAGGACGAGCGGAAAGTAATCCAGGTAGGGGACGTGATGGTCATTCCTGCAGAGGGTGGTACATTCGCCGTTGATATACAGTACAACACCGAATATACCGTAGAGGTAGAGGCTTCCGCCAATTCCTGGATATCTTTCCTTGGGACCAGGGCCCTACAGAGCGGCAAGCTCGAGTTCCAGTTCGCAGAGAACGGGAATGCCGAACCACGTACCGGCAAGGTGACCGTCAAGGACAATTCCGGCAAAGCTGCTCCTGTAACACTGACCTT
>CAJOKD010000030.1 GCA_905235085.1 uncultured Bacteroidales bacterium
CCGCGACAGACCGCATAGATAAGTCCTTCCACGGTCGTGTCCGACTGGATCCCATCAATGTTCAGATCCGGATGTATGAAAAGCTCTGACAGGGAAATCTTGCCGTTGGACTCTCCGGATTCATACAGGCTTATCGGCGACATCTTCATCAGTTCGATACGGTTGGAGCCGGAATGCTTGACCAGGTCTGGAGCGAAAGGTTCCGTTTTTTGTTTCCGCAGTGTTTTACTTTTGTTTTTTGCGGGTTTCCGCTTGGGATTTTTGTGGAATAATGTATATGAATTCGTAAGAGGTTATCCAGTTTTGCCCCTGCCTCGACCGTCGTACTTTCAACCACGGAGTGCAACCACACGATAAATGAAGATTTTTTGTCACATATATGAACATTCATGTCTTTCGTTTGTTCAGCAGTGCGCATTTATGCCCAAAAAAGGCCTTTTTTTTTGCGATAATAACGCATCAAAAAAAGCCTTAAAATAAGTGTAACTTGTTGTTTCCAAATGAGTTACTTTGCGGAGAGAGCGAGATTCGAACTCGCGAACCCCTTTTGGAGGTCACACGCTTTCCAGGCGTGCCTCTTCAGCCACTCGAGCATCTCTCCTTTTCCCCGAATCAAATCGGGACTGCAAATATAATAATATTCCCCGGAACAGAAAAAATTTCTTCGTATCTTTATGCTATGAAGATTCTTATAGTCCTGTATGCCCTCTTGGCAAGCCTCTCCGCCGGAGCCTCTCCCTGCCACGGAAACAAGGTAATCCTGGGAGACGAACGCCTCGAAGAATATCTCAACTCACTGGAAGGGAAAAGGGTCGCCGTGTTCAGCAACCACTCAGGTATCGTGGGTGACAAGGTGAAAGGCTCCCGTCTCGCGGACGATGTCAGAAAGAACGGAATCACGGACAAGAACAGTCTTATCCCGTTTACGGAGCCTTCCGTTCCAGGCGGAACCATCGAATACGGGCCTCACCTCGTGGATGTCCTGCTTGAAAAAGGCGTGGATGTAAGGGGAATATTCTCTCCGGAGCACGGCTTCAGGGGGACTGCAGACGCCGGAGAGAACGTTGCAAGCGGCAAGGATGGCAAGACCGGCATCGATATACTCTCCCTCTACGAGAAAGGCTCCAGGATTCCGGGCAAGGACAAGATGGACAGATTCGATGTACTCCTGGTCGATATCCAGGACGTCGGACTGAGGTACTACACCTATTATATTTCGATGCTCCACCTGATGGATGCCTGTGCAAAATACGGGAAGAAAGTCATCATCCTGGACCGGCCCAACCCCAACGGTTTCTATGTAGACGGTCCCATATTGGATATGGAATACAAATCCGGCATCGGAGCGCTCCCTATCTGCACCGTACACGGGATGACCCTGGGTGAACTTGCTCTTATGATAAACGGCGAAGGCTGGTTGGAAGATGGCAGGAAATGCGACTTGGAAGTCATCCCCTGCTTGAATTATTCCCACGGGACCAAATACAGCCTTATCGTACCCCCTTCACCGAATCTCAAAGATATGAAGTCAGTCTACCTGTATTCATCGACTTGCTACTTCGAAGGAACGGCAGTCACTGCCGGACGGGGCACTTTGTTCCCCTTCGAAGTATACGGCCATCCGGCGATGAAGGGATATCCCTTCTCCTTCGTACCCAGGAGTATCCCCGGTGCGAAGAAGCCGCGTTTCCTCGGAGAGGAGTGCTTCGGAGTAGACCTGCGCGGCAAACCGCTGGAGTCTGTCTGGGAGGAGAAAATCAACCTTGAATATGTCATCGATGCCTGGAGAGCCCTCGGTACCGGCGATGAATTCTTTATGAGCAACGGCCATTTCGAACTCCTGGCAGGAGTGAGCTGGATCCGCAAGATGATTGAATCCGGATGTACTGCAGAAGAGATTTCTGCGAGCTGGGAAGGGGATGTCAAGGCCTTTGAAGAAATGCGCAAGCCGTACCTGCTGTACGAATAGGAGGAAATAAAATATGAACGGAGACGAATCTCACGATTGGTCTCCGTTCAATCTATTCAATACTTATGAAATAACTATTGAGTCAGTTTTTGGTTTATGAGTAAAATATTTATGTCGATTGGTTATATAGCTATTATCGTGCCAAAACCATAAACTCGAAAAATTATTTTTTACCTCAACTTGAAAATAACCGGGAAGGTGTAAGTTACCTTGACAGCACGGTCGCGCTGCCTGCCAGGCTTCCATTTCGGTGAGCTCTGGACAACCCTGACCGCTTCCTTGTCGAGGGATGCATCCACTCCCCTGAGTACCTTCACATTGGACACCGACCCGTCCTTTTCGACGGTGAACTGGAGGGTCACACGGCCCTCTACACCGTTCTCTTTGGCAATATCAGGATAGACGAGCCTGGAGTTGACCCATTTCGTGAATTCATTGGCATCTCCACCGTTGAATTCAGGCTTTTCCTCCACGATAATGAAAGGAATCTCTTCATCATCTATTTCCTCATCTTTCACAGCCTCGATATAGTCGATGATGTCGACCCTGAGGTTCGGATCGTCTTCAAGGCTCATAAAATTGTCATCTACCTTGATGTCATCCTCGACGATATCTATCAAGTCCGACAGGACCGGCACCTGCGGGGTCTGCGGCGGAGGTGGAGGGGTATCCTGGGTGACCGGAATACTCTCCTCTACATCGATTTCCGCTATGTTGCCGCCCAGATCGATGATCTTCTTTTCGCTCGTTCCGTATGTGAATGCTCCCCATACGACAAGCAATGCAGCAACCAATCCGATTTCAGTAAAGAGAAGCCTCCTGCTTTCAAGATTGGCTTTCTCGGTTTTCTTTGTCTCCATAACCATAGCTTTTTTAATGTTTTTAAACCTCGATGCAAAGATACGGCCCAGACAAGCCCCGATGCAAATTACAGGGCCTCATAAAACTCTCGCGTGAAAAACGTAACCCTTTGACTATCAATCAGTTCTCGATGCAGTCAAAGGGCAAAAAATCTCGCTAATTATAACTTACTGAATATCAGTGATTTACTGGAGCGTTCCTCCGACAATGTCCAGTATCTCCGAAGTGATCTTCTGCTGGCGTCCCTTGTTGTATTCAAGTGTCAGCTCGGCGAGCAGGTCGTTTCCGTTGTCCGTAGCTGTCTGCATTGCGACGGTACGGGCCGCGTGTTCGGCCGCATTGCTGTCCAGAAGGGTCGTGTAGATGCGGAGTCGGACGACCTTGGGCAACAAGACATCTATGAGTTCATCCACTGAAGGTTCGATGAGCAGGTCTTCCGGATTACGAGGATGCGGAACTTCTTCTTCGAATACCTCAGGCCTCTTGACCGAGAAGTCCGAAACCGCATCGGAAACGGCAAGAGGCAGATATGTCTGACGCATCGTCGGCTGCGAAGCTGTCGACTTGTAGTGGTTATAAACGAGTTCAACCTTGTCGAAACGTCCTTCAAGGAAACCGTCCTGCAGCTCCCTGGCCAAGGATGATGCAGCCTCATAGGACGGAGATTCTGCCATCCTGGAATAGTCTGCCGGACTACGGAAGCCAGCCTTCCTCATCGCATCGGCCATCTTGCGGCCAACTGAATATACGGTGATATCGGAGTCTGACAATCCCTGGGAACGATATTCATTGACAACGGCAAGAGCCTGCTTTATCACATTTGAATTGAAGGCTCCGCACAGTGAGGAATTGGAAGAAAACGCCACGATAGCCACCTTGCCGACTGGACGGGAGACCATAAGCACCCCGCTTTCGGGATGCAATCCGCTCCCTTCTGCTCCGGCGGAAGCCATAAGGTCCACCAGGATGCAATGGAGTTGCTTCTGGTAAGGAAGCATATTCCCAATCGCCTGCTGGGCCTTGTGCAGCTTAGCAGAAGCCACCATCTTCATAGCCGAAGTAATCTTCAGCGTACTCCCGACGGAAGCGATCCTGCCTTTTATTTCCTTCAGCGAAGCCATTACTTCAATGATTCAGACACAGCTGCGGCAACTTCTTCGATTACCTTCGCGGCATTCTCGTCATATTTTCCGGAAGCGAGTGCTTCCAGGACATCCTGATGTGCAGCCCTCATCCTGTCGAGGAAGGAACTCTGGAATTCAGGCACGGCATCGATGGATATATCGCTCATCAGGGCGTGAGTACCGCAGTACAGAATCGCAACCTGCTCACCGACAGGCATCGGGGAATACTGAGGCTGGATAAGGAGCTTATTGTTCTTGCGACCCTTGTCAAGGGCCATCAGGGTAACCTTGTCCACATCGGAAGAGAACTTCGAGAAGGACTCCAACTCGTTGTACTGAGCCTGGTCGATCTTCAAGGTACCTGCGACCTTCTTCATCGATTTGACCTGGGCAGATCCACCTACACGGGATACGGAGATACCGACGTTGATGGCAGGGCGCTGGCCCTGGTTGAACAGGCCGGACTCGAGGTATATCTGGCCGTCTGTGATTGAGATCACGTTGGTTGGAATATACGCCGAGACATCGCCTGCCTGGGTCTCGATAATCGGGAGGGCGGTAAGCGAACCTCCGGCCTTGACCTTACCTTTCAAGCTGTCCGGAAGGTCGTTCATCTGCTCGGCTACTTCCTGCTGGTCGATGATCTTGGCAGCCCTTTCAAGAAGTCTTGAATGGAGATAGAATACATCACCCGGATAAGCCTCGCGCCCGGAAGGACGGCGAAGGATCAGGGAAACTTCACGGTAGGCAACGGCCTGCTTGGACAAATCGTCATATACCACAAGGGCGGAACGGCCGGTATCACGGAAATATTCACCTATGGCCGCACCGGCGAAAGGAGCGAAATACTGCAATGCAGCAGGATCGGCTGCGGTTGCGGCTACCACTATCGTGTAATCCATCGCTCCCTTGGCGCGCAGGGTCTCGACGATGTTGGCGACAGTGGAACCTTTCTGGCCTACAGCCACATAAATGCAGTAAACAGGCTTGCCTTCCTGGTAGCAGGACCTCTGGTTGATGATGGTGTCTATTGCGATCGCAGTCTTTCCTGTCTGGCGGTCGCCGATAATCAACTCTCTCTGGCCACGTCCGATAGGGATCATAGCATCTATGGCCTTCAGACCTGTCTGAAGAGGTTCCGTAACCGGCTGACGGTAAATCACTCCCGGAGCCTTGCGTTCAAGAGGCATCTCCGTCAGCTCGCCGTCTATGCTACCGAGACCGTCGAGAGGTACACCGAGAGGGTCCACCACTCTTCCGAGCATCTTTTCGCCCACCTTGATGGAAGCGATCCTGCTTGTCCTGCGGACCTTCATACCTTCCTTTACTTCGTCGGTAGGGCCAAGCAATACGGCTCCGACATTGTCCTGCTCGAGGTTCATCACGACTCCCATAACCCCGCTCTCGAATTCAAGCAACTCCCCTGCCTCGGCATTGGTAAGCCCGTACATACGGGCGACACCGTCGCTGACCTGGAGAACCTTGCCGATTTCTTCGAAATGCAGGGAGGTATCGATGTCCTTCAACTGCTGGAGAAGTACCTGCGAAATCTCGCTTGGTTTTATATTGTTGTTCTGCGCCATAAAGAATTACACGATTCTACGATTTTTTTCGATAAACTGCCGCTTGATCAGTTCAAGCTGATGGGAGACCGAGGCGTCCAGGAGCCTGTCCTCTACTTCAAACACGAATCCTCCGATCAAGTCCGGCTCCACTTCCGTGGTCATAAGGAGCTTGCTCCCTGTCCTTGACTCGATAAGTTCCCTGAGTTTCTTTTCGAGGGCCGGTGTGCTGTCCGAATATTCAGGGACGGACAGCTTACCTCGCACAATGTTGCGTGATTTGTACCACGATGTCTGGTAAGCATTGAATATCAAGCGGATATCGCCTATCCGGCCATTCTTGACCAAGAGATTGATGAATTTGGACAGCTCCGGGCACAGAGACTCTTCATCCGGGAGGACCGCCTCAAGCAAGGAAACCTTCCGGGCAGGAGAAACCACGGCTCGATCCACAAGCGCGCGCCTAAGCTCCGGAACCGAATTCAGAGCCTTTTCCAGGTACTGCACCTGATAGATCACAGCCTCCCCGTTACCGGTCTCGTCGACCAGCTTCAAGAGAGCCTGTGCATAGCGTGAAGCGATTATCCCTGTATTCATTACTCGCTTATTTCATCTACCAGCCTGTCCACGAATTCAGCCTGGCTGCCGCTATCCTCAAGATCCTTCTTCAATACTTTTTCGGCCACGCTGACCGACAACAGCGCAACTTCCTTGCGAATGTCGCGCATCGCGCTTTCCTTTTCGGCCGCGATCTGAGTCCTGGCGTGATCCATTATCTTGGTCGCCTCATCCTGAGCCTGGACCTTTGCCTGTTCGACTATCCTGTCCCTGGATGCAGCGGCCTCCTTGAGGATGCGAGCCTGCTCTTTCCTGGCCTCCTCGATCATTTCCGACTGCTCGGCCGCAAGGTTGCGGAGCCTCTCCTCCGCCTCCTTGGCCGCTTTGATGGAAGAGTTGATCCTGTCCGCCCTCTTCCGGACCGAGTCGGTGATCATAGGGAATCCCCACTTGGCCAGGATGAAGAAGACGATGCCGAAGATCAGCGTCATCCAGACAATCAATCCGAAATCAGGAGTGATAAGAGACATTGCTACTTGGCGATAAGGCAGACTACGATTGCAAACAAACAGGCACCTTCGATGAGGGCGCTGACGATGATGGCGGTCATCCTGTAGTGTCCGGCCTGCTCAGGCTGGCGTGCACCTGCCTCGAGGGAAGCCTGACCTATTTTTCCGATACCGAATGCGGCAGCCAGCGCAGCCAGAGCAGCGCCGAGGGCCTTTCCGAGAGTCCCGAGGGACAATCCTGCCTGAAGAATAAATGCTAAAGGAAACATAATGCTATGAATTAAAAGTTAAATACTATTCTACTTCCGGTTTCTGCCGCGACAGCCCGATGAAGACCGCCGACAGCATAGTGAAGACATATGCCTGGATGAATGCCACGAGTATCTCGAGACAGTCCATAAACACTCCGAGGATTACCGCCACGGCGCTCAGTCCCGAGTTGATGGCCAGACCCATCCTGGCCGTCAGGAATACCACTGCGACTACTCCGAGAATCATAAAATGGCCCGCAAGGATATTGGCGAAAAGTCGCACCATAAGGCTGAAAGGCTTGGTGAACATTCCGATGACCTCGATCACCGGCATCAGCGGGATCGGGACCTTGAGCCAGGTAGGCACCTCGGGCCACAGTATTTCCTTCCAGTAATGCTTGTTGCCGAATATATTGACGGTAAAGAAGGTAAAGAGCGCCAGCACAAGCGTAATGGCAATGTTGCCTGTCACGTTGGCGCCGCCCGGGAAGAAAGGTACGATACCCATCAGATTATTGATGAATATGAAGAAGAACGCCGTCAGAAGATATGGGGAATACTTCCTGTAATCCTCTCCGACACAGTCCTTTATGATATCGTCCTCAACCATCGTGACGAGCATCTCCATAACGCCCACCGCGCCTGTCGGTGCCTCCTCCGCGGCATCGTGCTTCCGGTACCAGGATGCCGTACCAAGTACAATGAACAGCAGCAGGGCGCAGTTGATCAGGAGCCCGGCCACATTCTTGGTCACGGAAAAATCCCAAGGCCGTATCTCATCCCCGCCTGGTCCTCGTTCGACTATCTTGTTCTCGTACTTGCTGCCGGCAGGAGCGATGTAGAAGCCCTTATATTCACCTTCCTCGAGATGCTTGGAAGAGAAGCAGTGGAAGCCGCCGCCGTTCTTGCTTATGAGGATGACCGGAAGCGGAATGCTGACCGGCTCCCCTTTCACGGTGGTAATGTGCCACTCATACGAGTCACGGACGTGGCCGTAGAGGTATTCATCCATATCGAAGGGTGCATCATCGGCAGGCTGTGCCTCCTGGGCCGGCATAGCCAGCGGAAGCAACAGCGACAGCAATATGACGATCCACTTCTTCATCAGAGTTCTACACAGGCACTTACGTGGTTGTCACAAATCTCGACGAAACCAGATTTTATGGACAAGCTCTCATCGTCAGCATCTCCGGAACGATAGACGATATTCCCCTCCGTCAGGGACGAAATAAGCGGTGCGTGATCCTCGAGGACCACGAACCTTCCTTTCGCCCCGGGCAGCTCCACCCGACTTACTTCAGTCTGTACAAGGGCTCCTTCCGGACTATGGACGCTCAGCTTGATCATTACCTGGCCTTTGCAAGAATATCTTCACCCTTACGGATGGCCTCCTCAAGAGTTCCCACGTTGAGGAACGCCTGCTCAGGAAGGTAATCCACTTCTCCATCCAGGATTCTCCTGAATCCGTCTATGGTGTCCTTGATGTCCACCATCACGCCAGGGACTCCCGTAAACTGCTCAGCCACCGAGAATGGCTGGGAAAGGAACCTCTGGACCCTCCTCGCACGGTTGACCGTCTGCTTGTCCTCGTCACTGAGCTCATCCATTCCAAGGATTGCGATGATGTCCTGCAACTCCTTGTTCCTCTGAAGGATCTGCTTCACCCTCTGGGCAGTCTCGTAATGATCGTTCCCGACAATGTTAGGGTCCAGGATCCTGGATGTGGACTCCAACGGATCCACAGCGGGATATATTCCCAGCTCAGTAATCTTCCTGCTGAGAACGGTCGTGGCATCCAGATGGGAGAAGGTAGTCGCAGGAGCAGGGTCGGTAAGGTCATCAGCAGGGACATATACAGCCTGCACGGAAGTGATGGACCCATTCTTGGTAGAAGTAATCCTTTCCTGCATCTGACCCATCTCCGTCGCCAGAGTCGGCTGATATCCTACTGCCGAAGGCATACGGCCGAGAAGGGCGGAAACCTCGGAACCTGCCTGGGTGAACCTGAATATATTGTCTATGAAGAACAGTATGTCGCGAGGTCCTTCACCTGTGTCGGAATCACGGAAGGACTCGGCAAGCGTCAAGCCGGAAAGGGCTACAGACTGGCGGGCTCCCGGAGGTTCGTTCATCTGGCCGAATACCATCGATACCTGGGACTTCTCCAGTTCCGCCCGGTCGACTTTCGTCAGGTCCCAGTGGCCCTCCTCCATACTCTTCTGGAATTCCTCTCCGTATTTGATGACACCGGATTCTATCATCTCACGCAGCAGGTCGTTACCTTCCCTGGTACGCTCTCCTACTCCAGCGAATATTGAGAATCCGTTATGTTTCTTGGCAATATTGTTTATCAGCTCCTTGATCAGCACGGTCTTGCCGACACCTGCTCCACCGAAGAGTCCGATCTTACCGCCTTTGAGGTAAGGTTCAAGCAGATCGATCACCTTGATACCGGTGTAAAGGACATCCTGAGACGTCGTGAGATCTTCGAATTTGGGAGGTTCGCGGTGTATAGGCAGCGAATTCGCATTTCTCAGGGCACCAAGACCGTCGATGGTATCACCCACGACGTTCATTACACGCCCCCTGATCTGGCCTCCAGTAGGCATCGAGATAGGAGCCTTGGTATTCTCGGCCTTCATTCCACGGCGCAATCCATCTGTAGAATCCATAGCCACGCACCTGACCGTATCCTCACCGATGTGCTGCTGAACTTCTATTACCAAAGGCTTTCTACCCTCTCCCCTGTCAACCAGGAGCGCATCGTGGATGCTCGGCAAAGCCTTTCCTTCGGTACCGGCTCCGAAGTGCACGTCCACTACCGGCCCGATTATTTGAGAAATATAACCTATGTTTTCTGCCATATGCGAGAACCGCTGTAAAATTTACGCCAAATTAGTCAAAATTTCCCAAATAGGAAAGAAGACGGACCGATTTGGAATCGATCCGCCTTCTATTCTTCGTTATTTACGAGATTGATTACTTAACCAAGCAAACTGCAACACGGTTCTCCTCAGGAGTGTCGAAAGGATTGATGGTGTCACCGAAGTATTCAGTGATGATCCTATCCTTAGCGATGCCGGCAGCCTCGATAGCAGCAGCGACAACCTCAGACCTCTTCTGAGAGAGGAACTTGTTCCTCTTGGCAGTACCAGTGTCCTTGTCAGCATAACCGCTTACGCGAACCTTGGTGTCCGGGTGAGCCTTGAGGGCCTCGACGATCTCATCGATCTTGAGCTGCTCGCTTGCACGGATATCCCACTTGTCGATGATGAAGAATACATTGCGCTGGAGTGACTCGAATACAGGCTCGGTCTCAACAACTGGCTCGACAACAACTGGTTCCGGTTCTGGTTCTGGCTTCACGACTGGTGCAGGTGCAGGAGCCGGAGTAGGAACTACCACTGGTACAGGAACTGGCTTAGCCTTACCGAAGCTGAGGGTCAGGCCGGCGAGGGCCTTGATCTGGAAGTCAGCCTTGGAACCCTGCTTTGAGTTGAAGTAGTCGTTGATGAAGCTGCAGTTTCCTTCGAGGTTGAGAGCAAGGACATCGGTGAGTCTGATGTTGACACCGGCACCAGCCCTGAGTGCAGGAGAAAGGCTCTTTTCTTCCCAGAGATAGCCGTTTGCAGGGAACTGATTCTTAACTGCGTTAGCCTCCTCATTGTTGAAAGCATAGTTAGCAGCTACACCACCGAAGATGTAAGGATTGAAGAGACGGTCATACTTGTAGCCAGCGAAAAGAGCTGCCATATCGGCCATGAGGTCGAGACCACCTTCTACATAATTCCACTTGTAATTGGTGAGAGGGCCTGCGATAGCACCCTTAGCCTGCCAGCCATTGACATTCAGCCTGGCACCAAAAACTGGCGAGAACTGATAACCGAGACTTACAGCGGCCGATGGAGAAAGCAGGTCGGTGAACTTGGTCTCACCGATCGTGTGTGCGACTCCGCCCTGAAGCTGCATGAACCAGTAACCATCAAAGTCCTTGTTCTGAGCATTAGCTACAGGAATCGATGCAGCAAGCACAAGGCTTGCAAGAATAGTTAATATACGTTTCATAATAGTAATGAATATAAAATTGTCCAATTAGCGATGCTAAATTAGTATAAATTTTTCAATCTGCAAAATATATCCGCTAATTTAAGACGCCCGGAAAGTGATTTCAGGCGCATTATTTGTAACTTTGGACTTGGATTATCCGACTTTTAGACTATAATCGTACAATTAAGTGAAAATTATGCGAACTATCTTGAATATCAGTATATCACACATCTTCCTGATCTTTACGCTGTCATTCTGCGCATTACTGTGCGGCAACAAGCTTTACGCCCAGAAATCGAAAGCACTTCCATATCCCTACGATGCACTGACTTTCAAGGAGAACGTACACGATTTCGGTAAGTTCTCAGAAAAGGACGGTCCACAGTCCTACGCATTCGCATTCGTCAACGAAAGGGATATCCCAGTGAAGATCAGCAAGGTGTCCAGCTTCTGCAGCTGCGCCAAGGCTAAATGGCCTAAAAAGGCCATCAAGCCGGGCAAGACCGGCAAAGTCGTGGTGACGTACCTGAACGAAGAAGGCGCCAAGCCTTTCGATAAGCAACTCAGGGTCTATTACGAAGGCAACGCCGACTACGAGATCCTCCGCATCCGCGGCAAAGTCATGAAAGCCCCGGCCCGAGGCAAAGCCGCTGCAAGCAATAGCCGAAAGAAGAAATAGTTACTATTCCCCGTTATTCCCGGCTCAACTGTCATTCCCGGCTCCGACCGTATTCCCAGCTCATGTCCGGGGATCATTGCGTCAGCGGCTGCAACACCGGGCGCTTGCTGCTTCGCAGCCCTATA
Organism: uncultured Bacteroidales bacterium; assembly: GCA_905235085.1. Classification (GTDB taxonomy): domain Bacteria; phylum Bacteroidota; class Bacteroidia; order Bacteroidales; family UBA932; genus Cryptobacteroides. The sequence continues at coordinate 11,686 of CAJOKD010000030.1, forward strand.
CGGGTAAATGCGCCCTAACGTTGCAGCCAACTGCCGTCTACTGCCCGTCATCCCAGGCCTGTTCGGTGTGGCGTCATTCCCTGCTCGACCTATACCCCGTCATTCCCGACCCGTTCGGGAATCTAATTCGACCCTTTGGCAGGGCGCGAGGAGAGCCCCTTGGGGGCGGAGCTCCCCGCAGCGCCCAGCCGCCGGAGCTGGAGGGGAAGCCGGCTGGATTCGATGAGGAAATATTCGACCTGTTGTTTTCTTCGGCGGATTTGCATAATTTTGCTGAAGAGGACAAAATCAAATACCAAAACGACATGACTACGGAAAGGGACATACAGAACCAGATCGACTTCGCGATGGATAAAGGTCGAGAGGAAGGATTTGAGAAAGGTATCGAGAAGGGTATCGAGAAAGAAAGAACAAGAAACCAACGGTTTATCGAGGTCTTGAAAAGTAAAGGGGTCCCGAAAGAGTTAATTGACCAGGCGCTTTCTGAGTCTTAGTTTTCTTCGGCGGATTTGCATAATTTTGCTGAAGAGGACAAAATCAAATATCAGAACGACATGACAACCGAGCGGGACATACAGAACCAGATCGACTTTGCGATGGATAAAGGACGAGAGGAAGGTCGTGAAGAAGGTCGCGAAGAAGGTCGCGAAGAAGAAAGGATCAAGGACCAACTCTTTATCGAGTCATTAAGAAAACAGGGTGTGTCTGAGGAGATTATCGCAAAGGCTTTGGAAGACACAAAAGAATAGAGATTATTCGGCTAATTTAGGCAACAGGCATATCTCGTTGTGCCTGTTGTTTAATTTTTTTACGACTCTTCGCAGGTATCATGACGAGTGAGCGTCATTGCCGGTTCGACCGGCAATCTATGCTTAGTGGAATCGTAGATGCGCGAACGGAATAATGAATGATCAAGCAGGACAGTGCTGGGATGCCCGAACGGGTCGGGCATGACGTATAGGGAGGGAATAAAAAAAAGGGGCTGGTCGAATGACCAGCCCCTTCGGGTATTAATCTAAGTTAATCAATTACTCACCGCTGATGGTAGCAACTGGCTTAACCAGAACTGTCATAGTTGAATTCAGCACGCCCCAACCATAGGTTACCTTTGCAGGGATGAAGATATGGTATGGATACTGGATCGGGCTAAGAACATTCTCATACTTGAGGGTGTTACCAGTCTGGACGAGGGAAGCACCTGCAGGCAGCTTCTTGTCTGCGAGATCGGTAGTAACCTTATCAAGATCGAGAACTACATTAGCATCGATAGGTCCGTAGAAGAACCAATACTGACCAGCTTCCCAAACAGGCTGATTCCAAGTATAAGAAGCCTTTGTCCACTGCCAGCAGCCGACGCGGTCGCCTTCATTGAGCTGCTCGAACGGAATGTTGGTAGGCATTGCATTGCACTCAGAGTAAACGATTTCAGCCTCTACGGTCTCGTATTCCTCAGGAGTGTAGGTTGCGCTAACCATGTTCTTGAAGGTTACAGTAGTAGGTTCAGCAGAATAGAACTGCTCTTCAGTGTAGGTAACAGCAATATCACCACTCTGATAGGTTAATCCACAACCATCGACAGTTACTGGAATATTGTTATCGAAGTAAGCACCAATCAGATTGATCAGATTAAGAGCATTCTGCCTTGCCTCAGCCTGGGAACGACCCTGGCCTTCAACCTCATCATAACTATAAGCTGTAGGACGATCTATACGAGTCCAACCATAGTCATGGTATACCGGGAGAGGACCATTCCAGGTAATGTACTGGAGCGTAGGTTTCTCACCACCGCGGATATAAATCGTTTCGGTTATATCCAAAGTCGATTTCCAAATATGATCCACATCACCATATTCACGATACCAAGCTTCAATTTCAGAACCGTAGGCATAACGAATCTTAGCTGTGTAAAGGGTGAATGTTTGACCAGCCGGAACAGTAACAGTTACATCCTCGAACTGGATGTCCCACTTAGCAGGAGTCTTGATTCTCTGATATCCAGGGATTACGAGAGCGTGATCTGCAGGTGAGCAAACCTTCTTCCAGAAGAACCACTCATTAGTCTGCTCAACAAAGCTCCAGGTTGGAGGAAGGACAAGTTCACCTCTCCAGTCAACGAGAAGCCCGTCGAAGTTGAAGTCGATGACATCACCACCGGTCTTGGCGTCGATTACTGACAGTCCTTCTGGCATGTTCAGTGTGAGAGGACGGATGAAGTTGACCACGAAGCTGTAGAGGGTAACAACGTCACCGCTTTCGAGAGTAGCAACATAGGCAACCTCTGCCTGGAGACCATTTTCGCTGTTGAGAGCAACCTTGACATTGTTGTCCTGCTTGTTAAGAGCGATAGAGACTTCTCCATTGTACTCAGAGATGTAAACACCCTTAGTAGTCTTGCTATAAGCCTTCTTGGTACCGTTCTCAAAGACATTGACAATTTCGAATTCAGCATCATCAATGCAAAGCTTGTTCTTAAGGTCGATATCGAACTTATCCCAAGGCTGCTTCTCGATAGGAGTATTGAACCAGCAGTTAGCAGCAACGTCAACAACAGAGTTCGGACGGTTGACATTAGCCTGGAGAATACCATCCTTCCAGAAGATATCCTTAGGAACGACGTCAACATAAGCCTTGTAATCAGGGAGAGTGTAATTGAACTCGAAGGTGAAGGTCACATACTCTGAGTAAGTAGAAGAGTTAGCGAGCTTGTTCTTGAGCTTGAGAGTAGCAAGGAGCTTAGTACCAGTAGTACCGATAACACCAACCTCATCGTCATTGAAGATCCAGACGATTTCCTTGGTAGCAACACCTGCAGAAGTGGTACCGTCGATAACGACAGGAGCGGTGACATTGCAAGCCTTACCGTTCTTGGTAACAACAGAGGACTCAACCTCATAGGTGTTCCAGAACTCTTCGTGGCTGATGTTGAGGACGCGGTAAACCTGAGCACGCATTCTCTCGACATCAATAACGAGCTTGTGTTCCTTTCCGCAACCGTCAGAACCATAGACATAATTAACAGCATCATTGACGACAAGGATGTTCGGTTCGTGAACGACGACGATTTCAAGCTTTACGAATGCGCGGGTAACAACCTGGTCACCGTGCATGAGTTCGATCTTGACAATAGGAGTACGGCCGATAGATTCCTTATTGAATTCGGTCTCTGTTCCGTCAGCATAGGTACCGGTAGTCCTGTAGATACCCTTGACAGGGTCGACGATCTTGATGTTGGTCTGCTGGTTGGTAGTAGTCTGAGCAGTAGTGATTTCATACTTGCTGGTAGCTACGGAATACCTGTAATAGAGACCGAACTTTGCAAGATCGAGCTGGCTGTGCTTGTTGTCCTTGTTAAAGCAGGTAGCAACGAGTTTGCCAAGGTCGAAGTCCTTGTCGTAAGCCATTTGGTAAACGACAGGGCCAGCAACAGCAGCGTTGAAGGTCTTGGTGTACTCGTGGAGCTTGGATGCCTTCCATGCAGAAGAAGCAACTGCAGGATACCTAGCTGCGTTGGATACAAGAGCTGTAGAATCAGAAATAGCAAGATTCTTAGCATAGATGATGTCCTCGACAACCCTTTCGTACTCGGAGAATACGACTGGCTTCTCTTCAGCAACCTTCTCAGCATCGGTCAGACCCTTCTTGAGGGTAGCCTTAAGAGCGACGATGTCAACCTTGTCGCCTTCCTGGAACTTGACGTTCTCCTTCTTCTCGACTGTGAAGATAGCTTCGCCGGTCTTCTCATCGTACTTAGGAGCACCTACGATCTGGATAGGAGCCTCAGGAGCTACAACCCTGGTCTCAGCAACATTGCCTACGAAGTCCCAGTCAGCGCAGTCGATACCGACAGTCTTAGGGCTGAAACGATACTTGGCAGTGGTCTCTGCGGAAACGTTGAATTTATACTTGCTTACAAGACCGCTCTGGTCTTCCTTTGGAACAGCGTTCTCATTAGCCTCAAGGCCGTTGTATGCGAGGGTCTCGAAGAGGATAGCGTCGATGCCGCCTACATAGTACTGAGGGACGAAGACGATGCTGGTAAGACGCTCAGGGAAGATGCCGTTGATCTTAGCGATCTCGCCCATGACCTCGGTACGGAGGTCATTGATCTTACCAAGGAGGAATTCCTTGGCAGCCTCTACCTTCTGGATGATAACCTTTCCAACGATACCGTTGTCCTTGACTGCCTCGGTAAGAGCGTTGTCGAAGTAGGTCTGGAAGTCAGAGATGTTGAGCTTGATCTCGTCGAGCCTAGCGATGAGAGAGTCGTGCTTTGCGTCAACCTTGTCAAGTGCCTTGTCCTTCTCCTGGAGAGCGATGATGGCTGCTTCAAAGATAAGGTCCTGAGCCTTGAGGGTGTCGACAACGCGATCGAAATAAGCGTCCTTGTCCTGGAGATCCTGGATGTCAAGCTTGAACTTCTCGTCCTGCTCAATGAGCTTCAAAACTTCAGCGTTAAGAGTTGAGTCAGTCTTGACGAGCTCAGCGATGGTCTCCTCGAGTTTACCCTTTTCAGCGTAAACGCCAAGAGCGTCGATGAGGGTGTCAACCTTACCAAGAGCCTCGTCAGCAGTTTCCTGAGCGGCATTAGCAGCATTATGGGCAGCCTGGATCTTGGAATAGATGTCAGGAACAGTCTCTTCAAGAAGCGTACCGAGCTTAGTCTCGACAATAGTCAGACGCTGGTCGAGAGCACCGATTGCCTCGAGAGCCTTAGCGAGAGCCTCCTTGGTAGCGAAGGTTGCCTCAACCCAATCCTTAGCCTGCTGAAGTTCTGTCTTGGTAGCGAAGGTAGGAAGGACATTCGTCTCAAGATTCGTCTTCCAATTCTCAAGAGCGGTGATCCTGTTACCAAGCGTGGTGGTCAGGGTCTTGAGGGAAGTAATCTCCTGATTGATGGCATTGACGTCCTGCTGGTGCTTGTTCTGAAGAGCGGCGATCTGATCTTCAAGAGCAGTCTTCAGAGCTGCATCTGCATTCTTGTAAGCAGTTTCAAGGTCCTTGATGTCCTTGTCGTGCTTTGTTTCAAGATTCTGCAGCGCGGTCTGCAGTGCGGTAATGTTGCTCTGAGCAGTCGTCAAAGCAGTCTGAAGGCTGCTGACAGAAGACTGGAGAGACGTTACCTGGCCCTGCAGAGTAGCTACCGAACCCTCGAGGGTAGTGACGCGACCATTGGTCTGCTCAATATCCTCAGAGTAGTCCGTACAGCTAGTGTACGCGAATGTTACGCCAGCGATGGCGAACATTGAAACCAATCTAAAAAATTTTTTCATAAAGGATAATTTGTTAATAAAAAAAGTTAAACCTGTATTTTCCTTTTTATATATGTATAGGCGCCCAATCGCCTGGACACACTAATACAACGACAAATATATGAGTTTAATTTTTCAGAAACAAGAAAAATCACGAAAAAAATGTTGAAAACACGCGTGAAAAGTACTTTTAAGCCATTTTTATGTCCATAAAAAACATCAATTAGATTATAACTCCGACCGCATCTTTTTATGGTATTCTAGGATGATACCGTAAAATCAAAGATAATATAATAAATGGAATTCAGCAATATATATGATAAAAACAAACAAAAGAGGCTGACTCATTTCTGAATCAGCCTCTCGAAGAACGGCGGCGACCTACTCTCCCAACTGGTGGGTCAGTACCATCGGCGCGGATGAGCT
>CAJOKD010000031.1 GCA_905235085.1 uncultured Bacteroidales bacterium
CTTAGTCGATCCCGACAGCTTACTTCCTAAGAAATCAACGCTCTCGTTCTTGTTCTCGGTACTTTTGCTTGTACTTCCTTCAGTCTTTTCAATGAACTTGCTTGTTGCGCACAGGGCGCTAAAAAATCCCATTCGACTTGCGAACGGGATTGCAAAGGTAAGGAGATTTTTTGAATCAGCAAATATTTTTAAGCTTTTTTTAATCTTTTTTCTGTTTTTTTGCATTCATCCTGATACGGGCCTGCAATTCCCAGGTTCGTATCCTGTCCTTATAGAGATTGTTGGCATTGACCCGCTCGATGTCGAGGGCTGCGTCAGAATTGTCATCCCACCTTCGGCAATTGTACATTACGTCAAAAATACGGCCTATCTGGTATTCGCGGGAAATCCTGAGGCCAACCGCATAGTCTTCACCGTATTTCGTGGTCGGGAAATTGAATGTACGGAGCAGCGGAACATAGAAACCGCGCGGAGCCCCCAGGCCGTTAATACGCAGGGCGTTGTTCCGGCCGTTCTCCGGAGTCCACTCGCGGTGGTCTATGATACCCGGAGGCAGGGTCTGCATATTGAAATCGGTCATCCTGTAGGTACCTACCACCATACCGCAGTTCTGCTCGTGGAAAGCATCTACGAACTTCTGAACGGTATTCTCGTCGGAATAGACGTCGTCCGAGTCCAGCTGGAGAGCGAAGCGGCCGCACTTAGGATGATGTATGGCCGCATTCCAGTTGCCACCGATAGCGTGGTACGACTTGTTCTGCGCTATGTAGACCAGCTTCGGGTCGGACAGATAGCTCTTGATTATATCCACGGTCCCGTCGTCGGAATTGTCATCCACCACTATCACGTTGTATTTGAAACTTGTCTTCTGGGAGAGGGCGGAAGAGAGCGCATCACCGATAGTGCGCACCCGGTTCTTGCAAGGGATGACGACCGAAGCCTCGTATTCGAAGTCCCCCTCATCGAAAGAAACCTTCCTGAACTCCGGCTCGAGGTAACCGCCTATGTCCTGAAGGTGCTTGGTGCAGGCCTTCTCCATCTCGACCTGGACAGCACGGTTCCGAGGGTCGACATAATCGAAGAGTTTCTCCCCTGACAGCCTGGTGTCGGTCTCGATTTCATAGTATAGATACTCGTTGATATGCACCAGGCTCCCCTTCTGCGACACCTTGAGACGAAGGTCGTACAGACCAGCGAAAGCATATTCGGCATCCATCCTGGAGACGGCCTCCTTGAGGCAGGAGGTCCGGTATATCATCACCGAACCGAAATCGAAATCGTCCCGGAGAGAGCCCTGCTGGCAGTCGATGACCGGGGCGAACGACCTGACCCCGTCGGTCTCCTTGAAGTGGTCGGAATACACCATCGCTGCTCCGGTATCTTCTGCGATGGACAGGAAGCGCTCCAGGGCGAGCCTCCCGAAACTCAGGTCGGTGGTCTTGGTATATATCATCGTGGGTGCCGTCGCCTTTTCAGCCATCTCCCTGACTGCAGCCGTGCTCCTGAATCCGGAAGCATCCAGGTAGAAAATGCCGGACACCTCGCATTCGGTGCCGAGATTCGCTGCGGTCACGGCTACCTGGGCGTCATCGACAAAAGGCAAGAAACAATCTATCCTTTTCATAAAACGTCGGATCAATTATATTATGGAGTAACAAAAATAAGGAATTTTCACCTATTTATTAATATATTTGTATTCTATGACCGGCCTTGTGCCAAGAAAACGAATGATTATGTACAATACTTTGAGAAAGACTTTAATCCTGATTTCGGCCATCTTTTTCGCATCTGTCAGCATATCAGGACAGGAAACGCCGAGATGGCTGAGGAAAAACGCCATATCCCCGGACGGCAGCACCGTAGCTTTCTGCTACAAGGGAGACATCTTCACAGTCAGTTCCCAGGGAGGCAGGGCAAGTCAGATCACAACCAACCAGGCATATGATTCGGATCCGATATGGACTCCGGACGGAAAGAGTATAGTATTCTCATCCAACAGGCTGGGAACCAAGGACATATTCATCACTTCGGCAGAAGGCGGGTCCCCGAAAAGGCTGACTGATTTCCCCGGAAATGAGACCCCGATCTGCGTGATCGACGGGAACAGGATCCTCTTCAATGCGCCGATCCAGCAGGACGTCCGTTACGGTGGTTTCCCGGAAGGCACACAGGTATGGCAGGTGGACACCTCCGCCGGAAGGCCGGTGCTGGTCACTTCTCTGAACATACCTCTGATGAGTGTCAATGCCAGCGGAGAGGTTGTATATGAAGACTACAAAGGCTATGAGGACCCTCTCAGGAAGCACCATACCTCTTCTGTCACAAGGGATATTTGGCTCTACAGGCCCGACAAGCCGCAGGGCAGCAGGTTCCGCATCACCGGGAACGGTACTTTCACAAAGCTGAGTTCCTTCCAGGGAGAGGACCGCAACCCTGTTTTCGCCGCCGACGGCAAGACATACTACTTCCTGTCCGAGCAGGACGGGACACTGAACGTGTACAAGGCCAGCACCTCGGCACCCGGGCAGTCCACCCAGCTTACCAAGTTCAAGGACAATCCGGTAAGGCATCTGTCGGTATCACGTGACGGTACCCTCTGTTTCTCCTGGAACGGCGACCTCTATACGATGAAGGATGGAGCCCAGCCGGTAAAGCTCGCGATAACCCTCCTCAAGGATGACACCGAAAACGAGATCGAATACCTGACTTTCACGTCAGGAGCATCCTCGATGGCTCTCTCCCCCAACGGAAAAGAGATCGCCGTGGTTATCAGAGGCGACGTGTTCGTCACTTCCACCGAGTACAAGACGACCAGGAGGATTACGAATACTCCGGAGCAGGAGCGCAACGTAAGTTTCTCCAAGGACGGACGCACTCTCTACTATTCATCAGAAAGGAACGGCCACTGGGGTATATGGAAGACTTCCCTCGCCGACAAGGGCGAAAAGTACTTCACCTATGCCACGAAGTTCAACGAGGAGCTTGTAACCTCGGAAAAGGAGACCTGCTTCCAGCCTGAAGTATCGCCTGACGGGAAATGGATCGCTTACCTGCGCGACCGCACGGAAGTAGTGATCAAATCCACGAAAGACGGGAAGGAAAAGTCCTTGCTCAAAGGCATCAATTATTCCTATTCCGACGGAGACCAGAGCTTTGCCTGGAGTCCGGACAGCAGATACCTCCTTACAATGTATGAAGCCGATGGTGGATGGAACAACACCGACATCGCCCTGGTAGACATCGACAGCGGAGAGATAACGAACCTAACTATGAGCGGCTACTCCGACAACGGCTTCAAATGGTCGCTGAAAGGTAAGGCAATGACCTGGAAGTCCGACAAGAACGGCTACCGGAGCCACGGAAGCTGGGGTTCAGAGAATGATATCTACATTATGTTCTTCGACGGTCCTGCTATGACCAAGTTCTTCCTGGACAAAGAAGGAGAAGAGATAGCCAAGGCACTCGAAGATGGTGGAAAGGAAAAGACCGAGAAACAGATAGAGAAAGAGGAAAAGAAAGAGAAGAAGGACTCCGTCAAGCAGGCGGAAAAACCCGAGAAACTCAAACTGGAGCTAAAGGACAGGGAATATCGCATCTCGAGGCTTACACGCACATCCGGAAGGCTCGGAGATTTCTACCTCACGCAGGATGGCACCAAGCTTTACTACATAGTCCAGCTTGAACGCACCAGGGACCTGTGTATGCTCGATGTCAAGAAAGGCGACATCAAGGTTATACGTAAATCCGTGATGGGTTCCATCGTTCCTTCGCCGGACGACAAATTCCTGTACGTATTCTCAGGATTCTCCATCTCGAAGATCGCCGTAGCGAACAACACGGTCACCCCTATCGCATTCTCCGGCGACTATGAGTTCAAGCCCCAGGCAGAGCGCTACTACATATTCGACCACGTATGGAAGCAGGTCCAGGAGAAATTTTACGACCCGGCCATCCACGGGATAGACTGGGAGGGCTACAGGCGCAACTACAGTCAGTTCCTGCCATACCTGAACAACAACGTAGACTTCCAGGATCTCCTTTCCGAGATGCTGGGAGAGCTGAACGGTTCACACACAGGAGCAAGGTTCTCGTTCTGGAACAAACACAGCATCGGCCGCCTCGGAGCCTTGTACGACCTCGATTATGAAGGCGACGGCTTGAAGATAGCCGAAATACTCCCGGGCGGAGTCCTGAGCCTTGCAGATTCCGAGATCAAGGAAGGAGACATAATAGTCTCCATCGACGGAGAGAAGGTCAAGGCCGGAGAAAGCTGGTTCAAGTTGCTGCAGGACAAGGCAGGCAAGAGGATACCTATCGTAGTGAAGAAGGGCGGCAAGGAAGTGGAACTGTTCGTCAAGCCGGCTGCCAACGAAAGCAACTTGCTTTACCTCAGATGGGTAAGACAGAGAGAGGAAATGACGGACAAGCTCTCCGGAGGCAAGGTTGGATATACCCACGTAGAGGGAATGGACTCCCCTAGCTTCAGGGAGGTGTATTCGAAGATCCTTGGCAAGTACCGCACTGCGGATGCCGCCGTCGTGGACACACGCCACAACGGAGGAGGATGGCTGCACGACGACCTTGCCACCTTCCTCGGTGGACAAGCCTATATCAAGTTTATGCCAAGGGGACAATACATCGGCACAGAACCATATAACAAATGGACAAAACCGTCCTGCGTGCTGATGTGCGAGGATAATTATTCCGATGCCTGCGGCTTCCCTTACGCTTACAGGACTCTCGGATTGGGCAAGCTCATAGGAATGCCTGTGCCCGGCACGATGACAGCGGTCTGGTGGGAAACCCAGATCAACGGAATGGTCTTCGGAATCCCTCAGGTCGGTTCCTATGGATTGAAGGAAGGCAGATATCTTGAGAATATGCAGATCGAACCGGACATCAAGGTGGACAACGATCCTGCATCTGTGCTCAGGGGCGAGGACAAGCAACTCGAGGCTGCAGTCAATGAAATGATGAAAACCAAGTGACGAATATGGACAAGAAAGTCGTAATCATCCCAACTTACAACGAGAAGGAGAACATCGAAGCCATCATCAGGAAAGTGTTCTCCCTGGAAGGAGAATACCACACCCTCATCATAGACGACAGCTCGCCGGACGGGACGGCCGGAATAGTGAAGCGGCTGAAGGAAGAATTCCCTCAGAAACTGTTCCTTATCGAAAGGACCGGCAAACTGGGGCTCGGCACAGCTTATCTGACCGGGTTCAGATGGTCGCTGGAGAACGGATATGACTACATCTGCGAGATGGATGCCGATTTCTCACATAATCCGGACGACCTCCCGAGACTGTTCTCAGCCTGCAAGGAATGCGGAGGAGCTGCGGTAGGCTCTCGTTATTGTGACGGGATAAGCGTAGTGAACTGGCCTCTTGGCAGGATCCTGATGTCCTTCTACGCTTCGAAGTACGTACGTATGATACTCGGAATCAAGGTCCAGGACTGCACTGCCGGTTTCGTGTGCTACAGCCGCCAGGCACTCGAGGCCATCGACCTCGACGATGTACGGATGAAGGGATACGGCTTCCAGATCGAGATGAAATACACGGTGAAGAAACTCGGTTTCAAGATCGTCGAAGTCCCTATCATATTCGTCAACCGCAAACTCGGCACCTCTAAGATGAGCAGCGGTATCTTCGGAGAGGCTTTCTGGGGTGTCATCAAACTGAAATTCAGGAAGTTCCACCGTAAGGCCTAAAGATGTCGCGCTACTTGCTGACCAATGCCTCGATCGTGACGGGGACTTCCTACAGGAAGGGCTCCGTGGGAATCGATGGTGAACGGATAGCAGGTATCTGGTACGGCAGGGAGCCGGATTTCCCCGGCGCTGAAACCATCGACCTGTGCGGCAGGGTGCTGATGGCGGGAGGAATCGATGCCCACGTCCACTTCCGCGAGCCGGGAATGACCCGCAAGGGGGACATAGCGAGCGAATCCGAAGCCGCCCTCCTCGGAGGCGTCACCTCGTTCATCGATATGCCGAACACCATCCCTGCGACCACCAGTATGGAAGCCCTTGAAGACAAGCTTTCGGCAGCGTCGAAGCAGTCACGGGTCAACTACGGTTTCCACCTCGGTGCCACCAATTCCAACTCCGGCCTGATCAAGGAATATTTATCCGAAGGACTCGGGTCCAGATTCGGAGGGATCAAGGTATTCCTGGGATCCTCGACGGGCAATATGCTCGTAGACAAGGAAAACACCCTCAGTGACCTTTTCAGCATCCAGGGCAAGCCGATTCTCATCCACAGCGAAGACGAAGGTATCATCAGAGGCAAACTGGAAGCCGCCAGGAGCCGCTTCGGGGCAGATATTCCGATGTCTGAACACCCTAGGATCCGGAGCCGGGAGGCGTGCATCCGCTCCACGGCCAAGGCGCTTGAACTGGCAGAAAGATACGGTACCAGACTGCACGTTCTGCACGTTTCCACGGCTGAGGAGGTCGATATGATCCGCGAGGCCAAGCTTAAGAACCCCCTCATCACCGCAGAGACCTCTGCCAACTACCTGTGGTACTGCGACGCTGACTATGACCGCCTTGGCGGAAGGTTGAAATGCAACCCAGCCGTGAAAACTGCCGGGGACAGGGCTGCGCTGATTGAAGGCCTGAAGTCCGGGGTCATCGACACGCTGGGCTCCGATCACGCCCCTCATCTTCCTCAAGAGAAGGACAGGACATACCTGGAATGCCCTTCCGGACTCCCGACTGTTGGGCAGTCACTTTCAGTGGCAATTACCGTTGCTCTGGCCAACGGCATACCGCTCACAAGCATAGCCAGGGCTTTTTCGGAGAAACCTGCTGAGATATTCGGAATACAGGACCGCGGCACCGTCGAAGTGGGCTGCTATGCCGATCTGGTGGCCGTGGATCCGGAGAGTTGTTTCACCGTCGAAAGAGTTGCCGGCAAATGTGGATGGAGCCCCTATGAAGGGGAAAGGTTGCAAGGAAAGGTCGAGATGGTCTGGGTCAACGGGACGCTTGCCGTGAACAACAGCATTTCGAATATTGGGACAGGACTATTCCCATCACTGCCACTGCGATTCCAACCCATTGGATGAGAGCCATATGCTCCCGACCGATGAACTCTGCCACCAGGGCGGTCGCAACGCACATCATAGCAAGGAATACACTTGATTTCGCCACTCCGAGCCTCTTGATGGCCATTGCCCAGAGAGAGAACGCCATACTCGAACAAAGCACGGCCAGGCAAAGGACAGGCTTTATCACCTCCCAGGACAGATAGACAGGTTTGAAATCCTCGAGCCCCTTCGCAAAGAAAATAGGCAGGAGGTACACGGTTCCAATCAGGAACTGGTACATTACGATTACATGGGGCCGGTAATCACTGGCCAGCACTTTCGTGAAAGAGGCGTGCCCGACTTCAGCGCACACGGCGACCAACAGTAGGATCAGCCCGAGCACGAAGTTTTCGGGAGCGCACTTCTGGTCCTGACTTAGGAGCACAAGGCATATTCCACACAAAGTCACTAATATTCCGAAGCCGTTTAGGAGCGAAATCCTTTCTTTGAAGAACAGGAATCCGGCTCCTATGGAGAAGATCGGAACCGAAGCGATGATCATCGCGCTGATAGTCGGAGAACCGGTCTCCTTGATGCCGTACGTCTCGCAGAGGAAATAGATGAGCGGCTCGAAAAGCGCCAGCAGGGCGAATTTCCAAAGGTCCTTCCGGGCTATCGGCTTGTACTGACGGGTAACCAGATTGAATAGCAAGAGGATTACTCCGGCCAGGAATACCCTGAGAGGAACGAAGAAGAAGATCGGAACGCCCAGGGCGATCAGACGGTCCCCCCAGATATATGACATACCCCAGAGGATAATAGCGATGGCAGATGATGCATAAATCACCACCTTATTGTCGCAAATACTTCCGGAATAAGCCATAATACGCCTATTTATCTTTCACTTTCGCAAAGATAAATAAAAAATCATAACAAAACGAAATATGGACCCGGAAAAATATAAACGATTTAAGCCTATATCAGTCCCAAAGAAATCCTATTCCTCTCCAGATCCACGTCCAGGACCGTAACATTGATTCTCTGGTGCAGTTTCAGTTTCCTGTCCCTCATCTTGGAAACGTGGATCAAGCCTTTTTCGTGGATCCCGATATCGACGAAGGCCCCGAACGCAGTGATATTCGTGACGATTCCCGGAAGTTCCATCCCCGGCTTGAGATCGTCGATCTCCCTGATGTCGTCAGCGAAACTGAACTCCTGGACTGCCTGGCGGGGATCGAGTCCCGGCTTTGCAAGTTCCTTGAGGATGTCGTTTATGGTAGGAAGGCCGAAATCACCTTCCACGTACCTTTCAGGATCGATCTTCGAGATCAAGTCCGCGTTACCTACCAGTTCCTTTTCCGATACTCCGAGGTCGGAAGCCATCCTCCCTACGATGTGATAGCATTCGGGATGGACGGCCGAATTGTCCAGCGGATTCTCTGCACCCTTTATCCTCAGGAAGCCCGCGCACTGCTCGAACGCCTTCGGGCCGAGCTTCGGCACCTTGCGAAGCTGTTCCCTGGAGGAGAACCCACCGGCCGAATCCCTGTAAGAAACTATGTTGGAGGCCAGTGCAGGGCCGATTCCGGACACATAGCTGAGCAGGTAAGGACTAGCCGTATTCAGGTTCACGCCCACATTGTTCACACAGATCTCCACTGTATTGTCCAACTTCTCCTTGAGAAGGTTCTGGTCCACGTCGTGCTGGTACTGCCCTACACCCAGGGACTTGGGATCGATCTTCACCAGTTCTGCAAGCGGATCCATCAGGCGCCTACCTATGGACACAGCCCCTCTCACCGTGACATCCTCGTCTGGGAATTCTTTGCGTGCGACCTCAGAAGCCGAATAGATCGAAGCCCCGTCTTCGCTGACGGTGTATACCTTGACATCTTCCGGAAGACCGACCTTCCTTATGAAGTCTTCGGTCTCGCGGGAGGCCGTTCCGTTGCCGATCGCTACGACCTCGATACCATATTCCTCAACCATAGAGGAAACAGCCATAATGGACTTTACCTTCTCATTCTGAGGAGGATGGGGATATATGATGGTATGGTACAGGAGGTTTCCGCGCTCATCCAGGCACACCGTCTTGCACCCGTTCCTGTAGCCCGGATCGATGGCCAGGGTCCTCTTCTGGCCGACCGGAGGAGAAAGCAGCAGCTGGGTGAGATTCTCCCCGAATACATTGATGGATTCTATGTCCGCCTTCTCCTTGGCCTCCTTCAGGATTTCGTTGGTAAGGGAAGGATCCAGCAGGCGTTTCAGAGAGTCGTCGACGGCCATCCTGATCTGTACGGCCAGTTTTTCAGCCGGGAAACGCCTCTCCTTGCAGAAGTCGTAATATATCTTGTTGCCGCACTTCTCCAGATCGGCGTCCACGCTTACAGAAAGGAAGCCTTCCTTCTCAGCCCTGAGGATTGCCAGGAGATTATGTGAAGGGATACGCTGGAGAGGCATCGAGAAATTGAAGTACGTCCGGTATTTGGATGCCTCCGGATCGGTCGATGCAACCTTAGTAGCCCTGGATTCTATCCTGCGTGTCCTGTAAATCTGCCTGAGGGTATCCCTGACCAGCGCAGACTCTGAAAGCCTTTCCGCAATGATGTCCCTCGCCCCGGCCAGAGCCTCTTCCACACCTGGTACCTTATCTCTGATGAATTTCCGAGCCTCCGCTCCGGGATCCGCCACAGCCACGTTCCACATCTTGTCGGCAAGAGGCTCCAGACCATTCTCCCTGGCTACGGTAGCCCTTGTGCGACGCTTCGGCCTGAAAGGCAGGTAAAGGTCCTCCAACTCGCTGGAAACCACACATTTCTCTATCTTGTCATGAAGTTCGTCCGTCAGTTTACCCTGCGAAGAGATGGTAGACAGGATGCTTTCCTTCCTTTTCTCCATCTCGGAATATACTTCATTCCAATGCTTGATCTCGGAGACTTCCACATCGTCCAGACCGCCGGTCTTTTCCTTGCGGTAACGGCTGATGAAAGGAATGGTGCTGCCCTCTTCGAACAACGAAATGCAGTTCTCGACCTGCCAGGCCTTAATCCCAAGCCTGTGGGCTATCGTATCAATGTATATCTGTTTCATATGGCCTTGTCAATCCTGGGAAACCAGCTTCAGCTCGTCACGGTAGACCGAGAATATCTTCGACTTCGACACGAAGCCCACATAGGTACGATCCCGCCTCACCACAGGCAGGTTCCAGGCAGAAGTAGTCTCGAACTTCTTCATAACGGAATCCATCTTCTCGTCCTCGTAGACATATTCGGTAGCACTCCTCATGAAATTGAAGACATGCAAGGTCTCATACTGGTCGTAGCGGAACATATCCTTGCGAATATCTTCCAGCGAAACATATCCTTGGAAACGTCCCTTGGAATCCAGGACCGGGAATATGTTCCTGGACGATTCGGAGACCACTTCGACAAGTCGGCCGAGGGTGTCGTCTATCTCCACCGGGGAGAAATCATTCTCGATCACATCCGAGACTTTCAAGAGCGTAAGCACCGCCTGGTCGCTGTCGTGGGTAAGCAATTCACCTCTCTGGGCGATACGCTTGGTGTAAATCGAATACTTCTCCACCAGCCTTGTGGTCCCGAAGGCTACGGTGGCCGTAAGGATCAACGGCAGGAAAAGCTCGTAGCCACCGGAAATCTCTGCTATCAGGAAGATTGCCGTCATCGGAGCCTGCATTACGCCGGCCATCAGTCCGGCCATCCCTACAAGCACGAAATTCTGCTCGGGGACGGACAGCGAAGTGCCTCCCAGGACCAGATTGAAGGTTCTAGCCACGAAGAATCCGGCAATGGCACCGACGAACAGGGTAGGTCCGAACGTACCTCCGACTCCCCCTCCTGCATTGGTCAGGGTCATTGAGAACACCTTCAGGATCAGGATGAGCAGGAAGAACACCGGCACCGACCAGTTGCTGGCCGACAGGAAAGCCAGCGGAGTCTGCCCGTCGAGGGTAAACTCATTCCCGTTCAGCAGCGCCCCGAGAGATTCATAGCCCTCGCCGTACAGCGGAGGGAAAAGGAATATCAGGAGTCCCAGGCCGACCGCACACAGGATCCACTTCAGATAAGCGTTCTTCATCTTCACGACCTTATCCTCCATCCACAACGTAGTCCTGATGAAATATATGGAACAGGCGCCGCAGAAGAGCCCCAGGATCAGATAGAAAGGAATGTTACGGAGCTCGAATGGAGTGAGGGTGCACTCGAACGGGGTCGATGTCCCGAGGAATATGTATGAGACCACGGTCGCGGACACGGTCGAAAGCAGCAGAGGCATCATCGAGTTCATCGAGATGTTGAACAGGAGTATCTCGAGCACGAACAGCACGCCGGCAAGGGGGGCCTTGAATATTCCGGCTACGGCGGCAGCCGCACCGCATCCAAGGAGGACCGTCATATTCCGGTACGACATCCCGCAGTACCTTGCGAAATTGGAACCTATCGCAGCTCCGGTATATACTATGGGAGCTTCAGCTCCGACCGATCCGCCGAATCCGATGGTGACCGAACTGGCGGCCACGGACGACCACATATTGTGCGGCTTTATCCTAGAGTCGTGACGGGAGACGGCCTGGAGGGCCTTCGTAACCCCGTGTCCGATGTCGTCCTTGATCACGTAACGGCAGAAAAGCATAGCCAGAAGCATACCTACGCCCGGCAGTACGAGGTAAAGGATTCCGTTCAGGGATTCTCCCAGTGCGGAATGAAGTCCCTGCTGGATAAGGCTGATCAAGGTTTTCAGCAAGACAGCCGCCAAGCCGACCACGAGGCCGACCACGACGCTGAGCACCAGCATCTGGTTCCTTTCGGACAAGCGTGATATCGGATTGAGCTTTGGCATATTCGTACAAAAATAACTAATTTTGTGGAGAGTGTGAAACATCAACTATTGCCAGCAATGAAAAAGTTCATAGCCACTTTGGGAACCCTCATCATCCTTGCCCTTCTCGGAGTCCTTGGAGTCAACCTTTTCAGGAACCACGGTCCGAGGGAGAGGGTCAAGGCAGAAAACGGAAGCAAGATAGTAGTAGAGGAACTGAGCTATTACCGCAACAGCGGTAAACTGTTCGGAAAGGTTTACAAGCCTGCCGAAGAGGACGGGTTCTTCTCAGGGACCGGCTGCCCCGCCGTCATATTCTTCCACGAACAGTTGAAGACCAACCTTCCCGAGAGCATCCTGAAAACTCTCGTTCCGGAAGGGATAGTAGGTTATGCAGCCACCCCTCACGGAAAATCCAAGGAAGCTGCCTTCCTTATCAAGAAAGTCCACGACGAAGGTTTCGTGGACGGAGACCTGGTGTTCGTGATAGCCGATTCCGCCAGCAGCAAGGCTGTGGTCGAGGCTGTCTCGAAGGTTGGCAGCAAGGGGCCTTATCCTGATAGAGCCGCAGCTCGAAGGTAAGGCCGCCGACGTCTACAACCGCTACAAGGATGAATTCCTGACCATCGATGCCTCATCCAAGGGTGATGCTCTTTCTCTAATCAAGGATTATCTTGAATCGCGGGGCGCATTGAAATGAGAGGAAAAGCAAGATTCGGGATCATAGGTACCGGGCGCATAAGCGACTGGGTACTCAAGGGGGCCGTACTGGACTCTCGTTTCGAGGCTGCCGCAGTATGCTCACGCTCCATCGACAGAGCAAAGGCTTTCGGCGCCGCCCACGGCATCCCGAAGGCATATTCGGATCCGGAAGAAATGGCTTCCGATCCTGAGATAGATGCCGTCTACATCGGCACCCCGAACCACACTCACCGCGACCAGGCCATCCTCTGTATGCGGAAGGGCAAACACGTGATGTGCGAAAAACCGCTCGCTTCCAATGCCCGTGAGGTCTCCGAAATGATTGCCGTCGCCAGGAATCATAGCGTCCTGCTGATGGAGGCTATGATCTCCACTCTGAGTCCCAATTTCCGCAACGTACAGGAAAGGCTGGCTGAAATCGGCCGGGTCCGTCATTATTCCGCAGCTTTCTGCCAGTATTCTTCCAAGTTCGGCCAGGTTCTCAGGATCCTTTCCGGAGAGGATTCTTCTCCGGTTCCAAGCTCCTTCAACCCGGATTGCTCCGGTGGAGCGCTGATGGATGTAGGAATATATACAATCTATCCGATGGTCACATTGTTCGGGGAACCGGATTCCGTAAAGGCGGAGGCCAAGACCTTGATGGTTCCAGCAGGAGGTACTTCCAATAGAGTCGACATCCAGGGCAGCGTCGTGTTCGGATACCCGGGGATGACGGCCAGCGTGATGTATTCCAAGGTGGCGGATTCTCGTCTCAGGACAGAGATATCCGGAGAGCTTGGGATGATTTCCCTGGACCAGGTCCACATCGCTCGCCAGGTAGGGTTGACCTTGCGCGGGGAGCCGACTTCCGGCCGTTCGTCCGGTCCTGCGACGGTCGATATAACAGTTCCTGGCGATGCGGACGAATACCAGTGCGAGTTCCGCGAGTTCATTGACTTGATCGATTCAGGGCAAAGGGAATCCCGGAACAATTCTCTCCGGAATTCCTTCATTGTCGCCCAGATAATGGACGAAATCCGCCGCCAGGCCGGAATCACCTTCCCCGCCGACCTCCAGGAATAATACTTCCTAGCAGTCGTTATTGGCGGCAGCTGAAACTGCCGTCTGCCGATACTACCGATACTGCCATCTGCCGATACTGCCGCCTACGACTTTGGTTTGCTTCTTTACTGCGGGTAATGTCCCACGAGTTGGACCGCTACCCGCAAATAAGGCTTATTTTGAGGGTAATCTGCCAAAATTTGGACCACTACCCGCACCCGCGTGGACATTGGGCACCCCGCTCTGGCTTCCGGTCTGCAATTGCACCGGCGGTCCCCCGAGGGCTAAGGTGATACTCAGCCGTTCAGGTAAAGGTGGTTGCTGCTTCCGGTCTGCAATTGCACCGGCGGTCCCCCGAGGGCAAAGGTGATACTCAGCCGGAGCGCAGCGAGAATGGACTTCGCCGTGCCCTACTGGGGACTACGGGATCCCCGGTCGGAGCTGGGGATGACGGGCAGGGGCACTGTCCGGCCGTCGGAGGCAGTTTCAGTCATTTCGAGGCTGGTACGGAAAGTGTTGATATTCAATTAGATGATCGATCAGATGGTGTCGATTGAGGCTCACCGGAGATTTTCCGTGGCAAGAGATTGTAAGTACTTGATGCCTTAAGCATAGATTCTGGTAAGCCTGAAGAGGAAGAACTTCAGATCTAACAC
>CAJOKD010000032.1 GCA_905235085.1 uncultured Bacteroidales bacterium
CCGTCAACCCGTCCTCGGGAGAAGGTGACGCCACGGTGTCCGTAACTCAGGACGAGCGCAAGGTAATCCAGGTCGGGGACGTGATGGTCATTCCTGCCGAGGGTGGTACATTCGCCGTTGATATCCAATACAATACCGATTTCGACGTGGTCGTCGAGTCCGGGGCACAGTCCTGGATCACCTTCGTGCAGGAAGAGAAGAAAGCCATATTAGTGGGCGATGTGATGACCATTCCTCCGGAGGGCGGCACCTTCACCGTGGATATCCAATACAACACGGACTACAAGGTGGAAGTCTACTGTGAGGGTGATTGGATGACCTACGTACAGACAAGGTCGCTTATAGATGGAAAGCTTGAGTTCTATTTCAAGGAAAACAAGGACGACAGACATGAAGGCTATGCATATGTAATTTCAACGGCAGGAGGCATCGAACCCATACAACTGGTTTTCAAACAGGAGACGACGGTACGGGACAAACTGATGAGATTCTTCTATGCTATGGATGGTCCTAACTGGAAGAACAAGACAAGATGGGGAACGGATGCCCTGTTATGGCAATGGGAAGGAGTCGGAAATCCTGACCCGGAGATGCCTACACCGACAGGGATATGGCGTCCGGCGGATTGTATGAGACTGTGATGCGGCAGGCTATGGAAGAATTCTTCGCCATCGAGCCGTACAAGACATTCCGGAACCGCTTCAATGTCTATGCGGTGAAAGCTGTATCCAAGAACGGAATGATAGGAGACGGCTACACTACTGCATTCGGCACATACTTCGGAAAGGGTGCGGAGGTCAACGGCAATACCGTAAAGGCCTTCGAATATGCCCTCAAGGCACCTGGAATCAGCAGCAAGGAGAATATCCTCGTAAACATCATCGTCAATACCCAGAGACACGCAGGTACCGCAGTAATGTCAGAGAGCTTGCAGTCCAGCGTAGCGTTCACTTCTTCGATGGGCAACGATCCTAAGTTCTTCGGAAACATACTTCGCCACGAGGGTGGCGGACACGGCTTCGCCTTCCTGGCCGATGAGTATTCCACCAGCCAGGCTATGGTTCCTCAGGGTACGATCGATGGATACAACTCTCTGTACAACCAATATGGCTGGTACTCCAACGTCGACTTCACCTCCGATCCGACAAAGATCAGATGGAGCGCGTTCCTCTCCGACAGCCGCTACGATGATGAGGTCGGCATATATGAGGGTGGAGCCCTTTACAGCCTCGGTGTTTACAGGCCATCGAAGAACAGTATGATGAGAGAGAACTTCGAGTACTACAACGCTCCTTCCCGCTGGGCTATCTACAAGAGGATAATGCAGTTGAGCGGAGAATCCAACAGCTTCGAGAAGTTCCTCGAATACGATGCCGTCAACCGGGCAGCAATCTCCGAGGCAGCAGCCGTCAGGCCGCCTCTCAAGGCCGCGGCCAACGGCAGGAGCTTCGAGCATACCGCTCCTCCGGTGGTGATCCCATAAACAGCATTTCGGGAAGATTGTTTAATGAAGAATATTCATTAAATTTGTAAGTTATGTCAGAGTACATCGTATCAGCAAGGAAATACAGGCCCGATTCATTCGAGACGCTTATCGGGCAGGACAATATCGCACAGACCCTGAAGAATTCCATCATCAGGGGGAAACTGGCGCACGCGTACCTTTTCTGCGGTCCCAGAGGTGTGGGCAAGACCACTACCGCAAGGATATTCGCCAAGGCCATCAATTGCTCCAATCCTTCGGAAGATATGGAGCCTTGCGGAAAATGCGAATCCTGCATCTCGTTCCAGGAAGGCCGCTCGTACTGCATACACGAGCTTGACGCCGCCTCCAACAACGGAGTGGACGACATCAAGACCCTGATGGACAAGGTACAGATCCCGCCGCAGGTCGGAAAGTACAGCGTGTACATCATAGACGAGGTGCATATGCTCTCCACGGCCGCCTTCAACGCCTTCCTCAAGACCCTGGAAGAACCACCGGCACATGCGATTTTCATACTCGCGACCACGGAGAAGCACAAGATCCTGCCTACCATCCTGTCCCGCTGCCAGACATTCGACTTCAACAGGATAAGCGTTCCGGACATCGTCAGGAACCTGAGGACCATAGCCGCCAAGGAAAATGTAACGATAGACGACGAGTCTCTCCACGTCATAGCCCGGAAGGCTGATGGTGCGATGCGTGATGCCCTGACGATTTTCGACCAGACCGTGGCTTTCTGCGGGACGGACGTGAAGTACGAGGAGGTCCTAGAACCTCAACGTACTTGATTATGACTATTCCTTCAACCTGGTGGATTCATTCCTGGCAGGAGATTACGGCTCAGCCCTGCTGAAGTTCGACGAGATCCTGTCCAAGGGATTCAACGCGCTTCACTTTTGCGCTGCCTTGAGTTCCCATTTCAGGGACTTGATGGTGACCAGGAACGGAGGCCTGGACTCGCTCCTGGAACTCCCGGATTCACTCAGGAAGAGATATTCGGAGCAATCCTCCAGATGCTCCCTGAAGTTCCTATACGATGCCCTGGCGATAACTACCGCCTGTGAGGCGGGCTACAAACAAGCTATCAATCCGCGTCTCCACATCGAGTTCGCGCTGATGAGGCTCGCTTTCCTTTCCAAGGCATCAGCAGGCGTTTCCGAGCCGGTTCCTGCCAAGTCTGAACCCGCTCCGGCTCCTGTACCGGTGGCTGCACGACCTGAAGCAGCCAGCGCAAAGCCGGCTGCTTCACCAGAATCGGCTGCTTCACCAGCACCTGCTGCTCCTGCACCGCGGGAAAGGAAGAGGCCGGCGAAGACTGGCTCCGCCCTCTCCCTGACTTCCATCTTGGAAGAAGAACAGGCCGCCAAGAGCACCGCCAAGGCCCCTGCCGTAGCCGACGAGCTTCCGGAAGACGAGAAGCTGCAGCAAGCCTGGAATGAGATTCCTGCTGAATATGCATCCAGCCCGAGGCTTGCAAACACTCTCAAGAACGCCCTGCTCGACATACACACGGAGGACGGAATCAAAGTGCTTACCTTCAAGGTCAGCAATGCATCCCAGGAGAAATGGATCCGAGAGAACAGGCTGCTCTCGCTGGAAGGGATTTTGCAGAGGAAAACCGGTTCGTCCAGGATACGCCTCGAAGTCGGGGTGATTCCTGCCGAGGAAAAGGAGGCCCAGCCTTACACGGATCACGAGAAGGCGACAGCTCTTATGGGGCAGAACGGTGAGATCCAGAATTTGGTAAAAGACTTCGGTTTAGAAACAAAATAGACAGTATATGAAACTTCGCTGCGAACAGCTAGTCAAGAAATATGGCATCAGGACGGTCGTCAAAGGCGTTTCGATGGAAATCAACCAAGGAGAGATCGTGGGTTTCCTCGGTCCGAACGGTGCCGGAAAGACCACAAGCTTCTATATGATCACCGGGCAGATAGTCCCGAATGGAGGCCGGACATTCCTGGACGACGAAGACATCACTGAGCTCCCTATGTACAAAAGGGCACAGAAGGGCATCGGCTACCTTCCTCAGGAAGCCTCCGTGTTCCGCAAGATGTCGGTGGAAGACAACATAATGTCCGTTATGGAGATGTCCGAGATGACCAAGGAGCAGAGGGAGGAAAGACTCGAGGACCTGATCAACGAATTCAACCTGTCCAAGGTCCGCAAGAGCCTGGGAATCCAGCTTTCCGGAGGTGAGAGGCGACGCTGCGAGATTGCACGTGCCCTGGCCATCGATCCTAAGTTCATCCTCCTCGACGAGCCTTTCGCAGGTGTGGACCCTATCGCGGTGGAAGATATACAGTACATCATCGCAAAGTTGAAATACAAGGACATCGGGGTCATCATCACCGACCATAACGTAGGAGAGACCCTGGCTATCACAGACAGGGCTTACCTGCTCTATGAAGGCACGATCCTCCAGCAGGGCACCCCTGAATCCCTCGCCGGAGACGAGGAGGTGCGCACCAAATACCTCGGTGGAGGCTTCGTACTGAAGAAGTCCGTCTCAGTGGAGAGGGCGAAGGCCGAACATGAGGCCAACGAAGCCGCCCGGAAGGCCGAAGCGGAAAAGGTCGCCGCTATGGCGGAACCGGCAGCGGAGACTTCGGAGGTTGAAGAAACAGAAACAACCTGAAAAGACTGATGAAGCGAGCGATTCTAATATTGGCAGGAATATTCCTGGGGATGCTGGCGGCACTGGATGCCTCCGGCCAGGCCCAGGTATATACCCGCAAGGAGAAGCTCAAGGATTTCACGGCCAAGACCACGAAGGTCGTACTCTCCGGAGAAGAGTTCCTCGACGAAGCGCTGAAGGAAAGCGTCGGAACCACCTGGACTCTGTCCCCTTACGAATTCTGCACCAAAGAAGAGTTCGAGAAACTCAAGACCAGCGACAAGTTCTATTTCCTGCTGGTCACGAAAGGCCGCCAGAAGAAGGAAGAGACTGCAGGGATAGACCTGCTGACCCTTGTAAAAGGAGGTGAAGGAGCATCCAAGTCCCTCGACGACATGCTGGAGGTCGTAAGCTTCCCGTTCAGGGCAGCAGAAGATCCGAGCGGCAGGGAATTCGCCCTGCTCCCGGCCTTCCTGCAAATTATCCAGGACCACGTCTCTACCCTTGCAGACACCGAGATGAAGGCATATTCAAGCCTTTCCGCAAAAGACTCCAAGAAGCTGAAAACCAAAAGGATATATTTCTGGGAAGAGGATCTCTCGAAGCAAGTTGGGCAGAAGGTCCGGCAGACCCTCGATGACGACATCATCATCGAGGAAGATGAAGAGGATGTTGACAAGGTCTTCGTCAACGGGGATGTGAACACAGTGGTAAGCTATGTAGTGGCCCCTAGCGTCCCGGTGGACGGCTCCGTCTGCTACAAGATGCTCCTTGGTTCCGACACTCTCGAGCTGTACTATTACAAGAAGCACAAGATCACTTCCAAGAACGGCAAAGGCTTCCTGGCAAGCGATCTCAAAGCCATAAAAAGTCTCAGTAAGAAATGATCACAGGTAAAGCGTCCTGCGGGATGCAGTATGCCGTGAAGAAGGGCGGCAATGCAGTCGGCTATTGTTCCCTTACCATAAAGTGCGGAACCCGCGACGAGGGAGACTTCCACGAAGGGATAGCACACTTCACCGAACACACCATATTCAAGGGCACCGAGCACAAGAGCGCCCGGGTGATAAACGGCTACCTCGACAGGCTTGGAGGAGAACTGAATGCATTCACCACCAAGGAAGAGATAGTCATCCATTCCACCGTACTCAAGGAAGACCTTGGGAAGGCTGCCTCCTTGCTGCTTGAACTCGCGACCTGCCCCACTTTCCCGGAAGAAGAGATAGGAATAGAAAGGGGTGTGGTCATCGATGAGATCAACTCCTACAAGGACGCCCCCGCCGATGAAATATTCGACCGCTTCGAGGAGGCCCTTTTCGCCGGACACCCTCTCGGAAGGACGATCCTCGGCACGGCTTCCAGTATAAGGAAAATAACTTCAAAAGAGCTTCAGGGCTTCGTCAGGGAGCGTTTCACTCCTGGGAATATGGCCCTGGCCGTGGTGGCCGACATCGACGAAAAGAAGATGGAGGAAGCCATCCTGAAGCTGGCTGACAAGGTTTTCGATGGGAACTGGACCGAGAGCAGGGAAAGGCTTCTGGTTCCGGTCGGCGGAGCGACTGTCTTCAACAAGACCGTAAGGAAGAAGAATCACGAAGTCAATGCCGTCCTGGGCGGAATCGCACCTTCCATCTACGACACCACCGACCGCTTCCCGGCCATCCTCCTGAGCAACATCATCGGAGGTCCTGCATCCAACTCCCTGCTGAACGACCTGCTCCGGGAAAAGAACGGATGGGTCTATGGAGTCGAGAGTTCGTACACCCAGTATTCGGAAGCAGGAGTCATCGCGATCAGCCTCGGCTGCGACAAGAACAACTTGGAGAAATGCATCGACGGAACATGGAAGGTCATCCGTAAGATGCAGGATGAACCGATGTCGGAATCCGCACTCAAGGCTGCCAAGAAACAGCTCCTGGGGCAGCTGGCTATCAGTTCCGACAATGGCGAGACTCAGTGTCTGTCGATGGGAAAGAGTCTCATCACCTTCGGTAAGATTTCCACCGACGGGGAGAACCGCGAGGCCATAGAATCTATCTCTTCCGAAAGCCTGCAAGTGGTTGCCCGGAAGACCTTCGACCCGGAAAAGACATCTTCCTTGATATTCCTTTAAGAATTGAATATGAATCGGATAGCCCTTTTACTTGTTTCATTTTCCTTGGCGCTGGCAACCGTTTCCTGCAGCCGGGGAACTTCTTCACTTCCTGAGCCTTACGGACCAGTTCCTTCTCCGCAGCAGCTCGCCTGGCAAAAAATGGAAATGAACATGTTCTGCCACTTCGGACCGAACACATTCACCGGAATGGAATGGGGTCTTGGAACCGAGGCCGAAGACATATTCAATCCCACCGCCATGGACTGCGGGCAGTGGGCGTCGATTGCCAAGGCTACTGGGTTCAAGGGGATAATCATCACCGGGAAGCACCACGACGGCTTCTGCCTCTGGCCTAATCCGGTGAGCAACCACACTGTCGCCCAGAGTCCGTGGAAAGACGGCAAGGGGGATGTCCTGAAAGAGCTCTCGGATGCCTGCCGGAAGGAAGGGCTCAAGTTCGGGGTATATGTTTCACCTTGGGACCGGAACGACCCTCATTATGGGTCTCCTGAATATAACGACGTCTATGTCAAGACTCTTGAGAGCGTCCACGGAGGGGACTACGGAGAGGTGTTCGAGCAGTGGTTCGACGGAGCCAACGGAGAAGGTCCGAACGGAAAGAAGCAGGAGTATGACTGGCAGCTGTTCCACAGCACCGTCCTCAGACTGATGCCGGATGCAATCATGTTCAGCGATGTAGGTCCTGGCTGCCGCTGGGTCGGAAACGAAAGGGGCGAAGCGGGGCGGACAAACTGGAGCCGGATGGACGTGGAAGGCTTTACTCCGGGAGCCGGAGCTCCTGCAACCGATGTCCTGAACCAGGGACAGGAAGACGGAGCCGTATGGGTCCCGGCCGAGACCGATGTATCCATCCGTCCGGGCTGGTTCTGGAGAGAAAGTGAAAACGGATCGGTCCGTTCGGTGGAGAACCTTGTAGGACTGTATTACTCCAGCGTCGGGCGTAATTCCCTTCTGCTGCTGAACGTCCCGCCGGACACCTCAGGCAGGATCGATCCTGTGGATTCCGCCAGACTTGCCGGATTCCGGGAGGCGCTCAACGAGATATTCAGTGAAAATCTGGCTAAAGGGGCGAAGGCTTCAGCCGATGTAATCCGGGGCAGGAAGTTCAAAGCGACCAACATGTTGGATGAGGACTACGATTCTTGCTGGGCTGCTCCGGACGGAGTTTTGCAGGCCTCTCTGACTTTCAACCTGGACGGAGAGAAGACCTTCAACCGCATCCTTCTCCAGGAATATATTCCTTTGGGACAGAGGGTAAAGGCTTTCTCGGTGGAAATCCTTCTCCCGGACGGCAGCTGGAAGGAAATCGCCTCGGAGACCACCATAGGCTACAAACGCATCATCCTTACAGACAAGGTCACGGCTTCCACGGTCCGCCTCCGCATCAACGACTCCCTCGCCTGCCCCGTCCTAAACCGCTTCGGGCTCTTCCTGGACGGAATCACAGGATAACTGGCATAAAACCGCTATTTAAACTTGTTCATTATTTTCGCTATCCTTTCAAAACGATCATCGAAGAGTTTCCCTTCTGAAGAATCAAACAAGACCTCCGGTATCTCGACTGAGACATTTGAATCCGAACCAACGGACACCCACCTCTCTTTAGAACCTGCTGGGAGTATCTTTATACCTTGGCCGCTTTCACAGGAAGCACTTACAAGTCCTTTCAGATACTCACTTTTATCATTAAGCTTAAGAGGTTGCCCTTCAATTGCAGTTATCTCGTACTTTGAATTAGCACCGAACTCTCTTGCCAGCTCTGTAAACATCTCCCGAACATTATCAGAGACTCTTGGGAGATTAGGGTAAGACAAACCGAAACGAACAGACTTGATTCCATCAGGATAGCGTTTGACCAGATTCCAGAAGGTTTTCTCCTCCAGGCGACGGAGAATATCCACAACCAAAAATCTTCTCCAAAGGACGGCATTGAACGCTTTCTTCATTATCCTAGCTACCTGGTCAGTCGAAGAAAAGGCTGTTCTCTTCTCCTGGATGGCAATTGACTGGCAATCGTGCCTGTTATCAATCAACACGATGCAACTCGGCTGATCTTCGATATCTTTTACGATGAAATTCTCTTCGTGACGGATCTTCTTGTTATTCGCAATACGCAGCACTATAAAACCACCTTTGTTCAAAATGATTTGGTGATTATACGTCTCTTCTCCGACGGTGAACGTGAATGAAGAATCATCGTCAAACAGAGACTGAAAAGCCTGCTGCTTGCCCATCATCACAGATTCCACAGATACGTCTTTTTCGGGGAATAGACTAGAATACTGACCGATATAATCTAAGATAGGGGCGAATTGGTATGTATAAACAGTGAAAGATGACATAACTTATGGCGTCTTGCGGGATGCCGCAAATATATGAAAAATGGAGTATATTTGGAGGCATAAAATGACCTTGTTATGAACAATGATACATTGCTCGAATATGAGCATTACTTTGACGATCCATTATTCTGCACTTTCACGGAAATCCTGGATGGATATGAGTTGACAACGACAGGATTAAGATCGGTTGATATCTGGTCAAGGGCACTGGAAATCTACAGCCAGCTATCAAGAAGTCGCCGTCCGGAACTCCTTGTTCGCGGCCATTTTTCCGAACTGGTCCAAGAGAAAAACGCCGAGACTGCCGGGATAATCCTGATTTGCGTGATGTACATGATAATCAGCAGGAACATAAAGGGAGACAAACTGTACCTTGCGGCAAAAAAGATTGCTGGAATCGTCGCCGATCACCCTTTGCTTATCGAGATCTACGCCAGTCAGAGGGAAGCGGAATTGAGGGAGGAAGACTCCGGTAATCCTGTTCCTCCTGATTGTTACCAGCCAAAAGGAAAGAACTTGGTTGAAGATCCAGTTGCGCCTTTCGGAAACAGTTACTCAAAGCTTGATGACGACCTTAAAACTTGTGTAGCAGACAAGGATCGTTTCGAGGAATTCGTCAATATCATTAACGGTGAGATTATTACCTTCATCCAATCGCAGGAAGGAGCAAAGCAGCTTTGGGAAGCAGTCCGTGATATCAGTGTCCAAAATGGCTACATCGCAAAAAGGTGTAGCAAGTTAAAATTCGCCAAAATAGTCGAAATAGTTTGCCCAAAGGCTGGTGACGCAAAAAGAATCAACTTCAGTATGGAGCAATTCGACCTGAATAATCCTAAGAATGCGAATGACATCATCAGCATCAAGGCCCGTTTCAAACCACATCTAAAGAAGTAAATTGCAGACCGTCCAAGTTAAGGATATTGTAGGAAAATACCAAAGGCGGCGACTTTTTCAGCCGCCGCCAAAGGATTAAATTGGAGTCTTAAAATATCTAGATCAGGTTATTGTCCTTGAATAGCTGGATCATGTCGGACTTGAAGCGTTCTTTGTCGAAAGCAGCCGCTTTCTTAGAAAGCCTGTCAAGATTAGAAAGGGAATCCACTACCTTGCGAGCAATCATTCGCTCAGCCTCTTCATCGGTCGAAGAGATAAATAGTTTGAATTCATCTGCATCAAAATTGAATCCACAAGTATAAACTCCTTTAAGCTCTTCTATGGTGCCATTAAGCTCTCGGAACTTGCGGACTTCCTTAAACATCGGTCTGCTTACAGAAGCGAACTTACCATAGTCTGGACTTACAGCCATACATACTATCCAATAATAATTAATTGCGCCATAGTATTTATCCTTAAAAAATGACTCCATTAATTCTGAAATCTTTATCATGCTATTAGTCTTGGATTTAGAATCACAATCGGAAACAATACTAAGTCCTATATCCATGTTATCTAAAAATTGAGTTTCCAGGAGGCAAATGCCCGTTCTGCATATAATAATCGTATAAATAATACTTCTCTCTTATTTTTATCTGTTTCTGAGGCATTTGTTTAGTTTCATATCTCATTTCAACCCTCATTTTTTTAAGTTTTTCTTTTCCACCGTATCTAGCCTCAGGAGGCTGCTGTGTCGTTTCTCCATATTTCCAAACCTCACCTTTTTCCATATACACCAATCCTTTCCTAACATCGAGATATAGGCCATCTCGCGTGGTCCTAAGAGAATACACTATGCCATCGGGTCCATCTGAACGTCTCTTAAGACGCTCGATCTCCCTGTCTCTCTTGGCTATCAGTTCAGAGATTGAAGCAACCGCATAAACTCCTGCATATGCAGCCCATTTGGCTGGATACAGATCTGTCGCTTCTGGTGCACTTAAATCAGCTGCGAAGACCGCTGTTGTAGCTGCAAGGAATGAACTGTAGTAGTACTGAGCGGAAACTGATGAAGCAGCCAAGACCGGATTCCCGGAGCCATCAACATAGCCATTGGAATCCATGATAGACGATCGTACGGCATCATACTTCTCCCCAAAGCCCTGGTTCCATATCCTATTTACCCTTCTGAACTGTCTTTCAGAAACCTCGATCGTGTCATCGTATCCATCGTCAATGGTCCTCATTTCACCATTAACGGAATAGTTTGTCAGTCCTAAAGGATCATAGCAGCCAATAGGGTCTCCGAGACAGTACGAATAAGGCGATGCCTCCGGAGAAACAAATGCCATCGGGTCGATGGTAGTCCAGCCTGCGGTAAACGGGTCGTACTGCCTGGCGCCGAAGTCCACCTTGCCGAGGTCGAGGCTGCCGAAGGCCTGCTCCTCCTTGCCGCCTAGTCGGTAACGGTTGGTCGCCAGGACTGCGTTACCCACGCTAAGCCTCGTTCCGTAAGGAAGGTAATCGTTCCTCTCGACGACCTGTGGGGAGGACAGCCCCGGACTTACGTCCACCACCGACCTGACATTCCCTAGGTGGTCCTTTACGAACCAGTGGTCTGTCAGGGTGTAGGTCAAGCCAGACTTAGTTAAGCCGATCCTTCCCTCGTCCCATGCCGCGCTCTCCAGGGTCTCGCTGCCGTTACCACTTGTAGGAACCGAGTACACCATCGAACCGACGTACCTCTTCCCGGATCCGTCCTCCCTGACCGCACTTACCTTCGTCCCGTCACTCAGGTAGGTATATGTCAATGAGCCTGAAGTGGCCGAGGTCACTCCGCACGGCAAGTTAAGGATATTGTAGGAGAAAAGCAAAGGCGGCGGCATTTTCAGCCGCCGCAATAATAACAGGTCTCTTTATAAATGAAGATTAATTTTTTTCTCAATTTTTGACTTTAAAAATAGCAAGCTGTCTGAATACTCAATTATATGACTCTGAATGATGCTATCTATTTTCTCTTCTTTCCAATCCGAAAAATTAATCTTAAAAGATTTATCAATAATAAAATAATGTATTCGCGAAGAATCATCTTCCCCTTTGGCAATTACCCATTGTTTATTTGATTTTGCTTCTACAATATATATATCAGGATAATTATCGATATGTGGTATAATAGGCTTCCCAGAAACGTTAATATCTCCATAAGAAGACCCTGTAAATGACATAATATACTGATTATCGATTCCTCTCCATGTCAAATAAATACCATTTCCTAGGTTTTTATTTCCCCATATCTGGGGGAATAATGTACTTAACCCCAGAATGGAAGGGAATCCAACAATAATACCAATAATAAGGTAAAGAATTATTGATTCTGTTTTTTTCTTCATTATCGGTTTATATTTGGTTTGCTATTAACCTTTCCTTGCCCATAATAATAAACTTTAAAACCTGCTCCTTCTGGTATTTTCGCACGCCATTTTTCAATCTGAATACCTATATCTCTTAAAATAGGGCCGCCTCTATTCCAATCATAGTCAGTTGCAGCGTCATTAACTACAGTAACTGTACCATTTTTATTTAGCATGATAGAGCAATGGCCTAGTGCATAAATAGTAGAACGAGCATCTTTATTAAGTGAAGAAGGTATATTATAAAACTTATATAAGTTAATAGAAGTGACCTCACCTTCTTTCAAGTATTCGGTAGTTAATCCACCAAAGTTAAGACTAGAAGCATCAATATATAGCATATTATCCGGAGTGGGATTGTCTTTTGCACCCATATGCGTTTTCGCCCAGGAAATCCCTTCCGAGATAGTGACGAATCCATCATAATCTGGTCTTGATTTCAATGAACTAAAGTGGAGCTTTACTTTGTTTGACACATCTTTACTTATTGGGCCAGTCAAAGAAGAAGAAAGAGCATCATCATGAGTCATTCCTTGTGAAAAATGCGAAGCATCCATGATGATATACATTCCTCTCAGTCCACTGTCGTCAGTACCCAAAAACTCTCCGTCCGGAGAATAGATAGGGCTCATGCCTAAAAAGTCAGAATAAGCCACCGGATTCCCCGCGCAGTAACTGTACGGTGACATGCTTCCGTACTTGGCCGCCATCGGGTCCCTGGTTGTCCACCTTGCGGAGAACGGGTCGTACTGCCTGGCACCGAAGTCCACCTTTCCGAGGTCGAGGCTTCCGAAGACCTGCTCCTCCTTGCAGGCGAGGCGGTAACGGTTGGTCGCCAGGACTGCGTTACCCACGCTAAGCCTCGTTCCGTAAGGAAGGTAGTCATTCCTCTCGACAACCTGCGGGGAGGACAGCCCCGGACTTACGTCCACCACCGACCTGACGTTTCCCTGGTGGTCCTTCACGAACCAGTGGTCCGTCAGCGTGTAGGTCGAGCCAGACTTCGTGAAGCCGATCCTTCCCTCGTCCCATGCCGCGCTCTCCAGGGTCT
>CAJOKD010000033.1 GCA_905235085.1 uncultured Bacteroidales bacterium
CTCGGGAAGGCATTTTGCAGATTTGCTTGAAAATGCCTACCTTTGATCGCCTGTTTGGTGTGGGGTGTCGGGGATGACTAGTCCCCGCGCAATACCAAAGTTTATGGCACCCGAGTGGAGCCTCTCAATCTTGCCGGATGTGGGCTCCATTCTCTTTTTATAGTCTCATCAGGAGTACTACTTCTTCATTCTATAAAGGTTTAAGGATTCAACTTAATTACACATTGGTCCCTGGAACGCGATCGTTGCGCCTCTCTGTTCTAAACTATGAGGATCGGGAATCCGGACTATCAAGCACGTATGGTCTGAAATCCGATTACAAAGTTACGCAAAGAAACAATACATCGAACTCTGATTATCCACAAAGTTATCAACATCATTTGGCCAATACAGAAATCACCATTGGTCCCCTGAGGGCAAAGGCCGTACCCAGCCGCAGCGAAGCGAGGATAGACTCGGCCGTGCCCTGCAGGGGCCGACGGGATTCCCGGTCAAGCCGGGAATGACGGGAAGGGGCACTAACCGTCCGCCAGAGACGTTTTCAGCCATCTCGGGGCTGGTATGGTCTAAGACCAGATGCTTCACTTCGTTCAGCATGACAATGTTGCTGCCCTACAATGTTGCTGCCCTACAATGTTGCTGCCCTACAAGGGAACCGAAATAGACATACTTACCTACTTAGGCAGGCTGGGAGACAGATACTCCACCTCGAAGCGGTAACTCCACTGGTTGTAGTACAGGTTGCCTCCGTCCCATTCGACTTCGCCCCTCTGGAAATCGACCGTGTCGCTGCGAGGGTATTTCTTTTCAGGGGAGAAGGCCCTTCCGAAATCGTTGTTCACGACCAAGCGGTACGGGTCGATTCCACCGAGGTAGTAATAGCCTCCGTACGGGGTGATGCCGAAACTCTGGTCCACCGGCACCCAACCGTAGCCTTCGAAATAAAGCTCGCACCAGTCGTGGAGATTCTTGTCCCCAGGGTGCATCATAAGTCCGCTCTGCCATCTGGCAGGGATTCCCTTGTAACGGCACATGGTCATCAGCAGCAGGGTTTTCTGTCCGCAGTCGCCGTGCCTGACGGTAAGCACGTATTCGGGGATGTTCTCTATGGTGGAATATTCCCTGGCCGAGGCCCAAGGGATGTTGGCGTCGATCCAGGTGTAGAACGCCTTGGCTTGGAGGAAAGGATTCTCGATTCCTTCCGAGAGGGAGTCCGCCAGGGCCTTGATACGGTCGGTGAAGATGACGTGTTGCTCGCGCTCTGAGGTATATTCCTGGTATTCAGGATTTTCCTTGTTATATGACTTCACTGTCTCGGAATCTATCGGATGCCATTCGCCCGACGAGGTATATTCGAATACCTCATAGAAGGTAATGTCGTGATAGCGGTTGGCCTTGGTCTCCATATATAGGCTGGAATGGGCGCAGGAAGGGTCTGAGAATATGATTTTGTCCTCAGGAAGGGCGGTGCTGTCTATTCCGGCCTCGATGAACTTGATGTCAGTCTGCCGGGCTACGTCCTGCCGGGGATATGGCAGCCAGCAACGGAGGGTGCTTCCGGCCTTGACCGTATTCACTGGGACAGTCACGCTGAACCGCACCCTCATCCTCTTTGGAAGGGTAATGGATCCTTTGCCGGAGAGTACGTCTTCACGGATCAGCGGGATGACCTTGGCATCAATGGCCCGATGGCCGTCCAGTCCATCACCATTGCCATCGATGGAATCTTTCAGGGCCTTCAGCTCCGGAACTATACGGAACAGGTTGGGCCCTGCATTCCTGAAATACATCGTCCGGCGACCGATCTCCTTCGACTCCAGTTCTCCGGACTCCGTCCAGGCCTGTATCTGCTCATCGGTGACATCCGGGATGTACCTGCTGATATAGTCCTTGACATCTGCGGCCGTCTTGTCGAAGTCGACAGCATACCTCTGGCTGAGATCCCTTTCCCAGGAATACCTGGGCCTGAGGTGCTTCGGCAGCCAAATGTTCGCGGCAAGCGCGACTGCGACCATTATCCAGAGGATAATCTCGCTCCTTTTCATCTTTGCCATATCCTATAGCTTTTTCAGTCCTATTCCCGGACGGTCCGGGAGAGTTATCTTTCCGTTTACTACGGTCATGCCTTCGAAGAGGTCGTTGCTTATCAGAAGATTGCCGTCCAGGTCGGCGAAATCGGCCACCGGAGACAGCTGTGCGGCGGCGGACACTGCGCAGGACGTCTCGGTCATACATCCCAGCATAACCCTCATCCCTTCGGCGTGTGCGTAGTTGGCCATCTTCCAGGCTTCGCGCATACCGGTGCATTTCATCAGCTTGATGTTGATGCCGTGGTAGGCGCCCTTGATGGAAGGGATATCCTTCAGCCTCTGGATGGCTTCGTCAGCGAATACCGGAAGCGGGCTGTGTTCGGTCAGCCAGGCATTCGCGTCCAGCATCTCCTTGGGCATAGGTTGCTCGACCATCACGATTCCGTGTTCCTTGAGCCAGAAGATCATATCCAGGGCCTTCTCCTTGTCCTTCCAGCCCTGGTTGGCATCTACTGCGATAGGGAGGTCCGTTATCTCCCGGATAGTCTCGATCATTTCCTTGTCGTTGTCCAGTCCGACCTTGACTTTCAGGATGTTGAACTTGTCCGCGCACTCCCGGGTCTTCTCCCTCACCACTTCCGGAGTGTCGATCCCGATGGTGAATGTGGTGTCTGGCGCTTTCTCCGGGCTGAGGCCCCATATCCGGTACCAAGGCTGGCCCATCATTTTCCCGACTAGGTCGTGCAGGGCGATGTCTACCGCGGCCTTCGCTGCGGAGTCTCCCTCGCTGAGGCCGTCCACATATTCCAGGATCTCATCGATCCGGAACGGGTCGCTGAACTGCTCGAGGTTGACTTTCTTAAGGAAGGTCGTCACGCTCTCGACGCTCTGGCCGAGGTACGGCGGCATGGAAGCTTCCCCATAGCCTGTCAGGCCCTCGTATTCGATCCGGACCTGCACGTCCGGCGTGGTTGTCCTGGAATACGACGCCACGGTGAAGGTGTGGCGCAGCTGCAGAGTGTATGGCTCGAAGCTCAGCTTCATCTTTCCGCCTTGGCCTTTACCGGTACTGACTTTCCCGGTGCAGCCGGTCAGCAGCCCTCCGGCTCCCACCATCAGTCCGGCCCCGACCGCCGCCGCCCCTGCAGTATTCAGAAATTCCCGTCGTTTCATATGGTATAATGCAATACTTATTGCAAAAATAACGATATATTTGTGATATTCCGATGGTAATCAAACTGATGATTGATCAAGATCAATTCAATGAATTATTATAAAAGATGAGAAAGCTTATTACATATACAGCTGTTCTAATATTATCTCTATCTTGTTCAATCCAACAGAATAATATTACTTCTGTTTGCGGTACCTTTCATGGACTAGAGGGCAGTAATCAATCTTTATCCTCTAATAATCAATTTTCTTATTACGTGTTGTTGGAGCTGAATGAGGATCACACTTGTTCGTTGAAAAAACTATTTGATTTGTCATCATTTACCGGTCGGGGCGAATGGGTAATGCTTGATGATGATATGATAGAGTTAAGGTTCAATGATAATCCTGAATTAAACGATATTGAAAGAGCATTGATAGGAGGAGGTTTTATTGAAGGAACCCTTGAAGTAAAAGTATTGAGTAATAACAAATTGCAATTAGGCAACACCGTTTTGAAACGAAAGAAACAGGCGGATAAAAGAAGGTAACTAATGAATCATCTATATGAAACGACGGGTTAAAAGAATAGCGGTGACAGTAGCAGTATTGATATCCCTTGGTATTCTCCTATATTTGGCAGTGGGATTGTGGCAGTTCTCAAATATTGGTACTAAGGAACTAGTCTTCAGCTTGATGGAAAAGACAACTGCTACGAATTGTATAAGGTTTATCAAGGAGCTCTTGGCTCTGATTGTTTTCAAACAGTTGTTGATGGAACTGTTTATTCCAACACGATACCGAGGTTTGATATAGCAGAAGCAAGAATAGGAAGCATCATTATTAAGGATAGCATTTTTATATGCATTATGTCAGAAGAGGATAGTCTCAAGCTTAGTATTCCGATGGATCGATAGAGAATAGTTGAGATGAGAATAATATACAAAAGGCTTATTGTGCTGGTTGTCTTTGTAATAGTATTAGCCCTGATTATTTGGCTTGTATTATTTACACTAATCACACATGTTGTGGATGGGATGGACGATAGTTTTGACTTTGGTGACCAGTATCGTTATGTTAGGGATTATCCTCAGACACTTATTTATCACGAAGCGAAAGAGTATAATGGAATAGGCGATATCGTTGTACCAGGATTCATTCTTAAGTATAATTATGACCATGATCATATTATTCTACAGAATAGGACACTGGAGTCAAATGATACGTTGTATTGGATAGTTGACAAACCGACTCACGATACCATATCATTTAAGGATTCAATAGATTTCATTTCTGCTCTACAAGACAAGAGGATAGAAATGCAACTTCTCGATTTCCCATATTATAAATCAGACAAGTAGATCTTTGGCGGCGGCTGAATTCAGTCGCCGCCATTGGTATTCTCCTACAATATCCTTATCTTGCCTGGTGGAGTATAACCTTCTCAAAACAATAACTATTGGACTGCTAAGAGTATGAATAAGAGCATTCTATATAAAGCAATAGGTGGGATATCAGCCGTGTTGAATCTATGGACATTGGTTTCGATGATCTATCTTTCATATCTCTATACCTTGGAGGGAATAGTATTCTTATATAGACTTCCAATATGGTATAGGTTATTGGTATCTTTCCTATCGATCCTCGGAACCGTTTGCTCTTTCCTGTTGTATAAAGAAAAGACTAGATTGTGGCACTTCATTGTTGCAATGATAATAATATGGTTGCCAGTAGCGATTATTAATGCCCCCTCTTTAATCTGACAATAATTTATAATCTTTTGGACGTGGGGATATATCCAAGTATTTATTGTCCTGCCAATCTGCTGAAAAAACCGAGAACGTCTTCCCAGGTCCGGAAGGTGTCGGTGCCGAAGTGGATAAGGGTGCCCATAAAGCCTTCCCCTCCGTTCGATTCAGGGTGGGCGTCTATCAGGTAGTCTCCTAGCAGGAGGTCTTTGTGGTTACAGGAGGTAAGCCTGTTCCAGACCGGGACACCGAGGTTGTCCTCGCACCATCCAGCCGTTTCCTGGAAACGTCCGGGCTCGTTGTAGGGCACGCCGGTCACTATCTGGACATCGTAATTACAGGACAGTTCAGCCACTGCCTTTCCCATCCCGCTTGTATGGTTGATGAGGGTGTCGTCGAGGGATATGAACACCACCGGCCTGGACCTGCCTTCCTGCCTGTCATCAATCCATCTGAGGACAGGAAGGACGGCGTGCAGGATTGCGGAATCGTTCAGGTGATGCTCCCCGTCGAACCTGATCGCCTGTGGATAGTGTGAACTGAAAAGATCGAAGGTGTGGACCAGGTTGTCGTGAATTCCGAACAGGCCGAAGACCTTGTCCCGGTCCTCTTCCGCCCTTTCAAAACAGTGCGAGCTCACGTCCCGGAAACCCTCCAGCAGGGCCTTGTTGACAAGGAATGAAGTCTGGCCGTCGGCCCGCGGATTATGGAAGTCTCTCTTGCCGAGGCCGTTGTTCTTCAGGATGGTGTCGGCGAGCTGGAATGCCGGATTGACGAGTATCCTGAATGACCCGTACAGCATCTCTGCGTACATCCCTCCCATCGAGGTCCCGATAATCACGTCCGGGGATTCCCTGCCGACAGTTTCTTTCAGGAACGATATTGCCTCATGGGGATCAACTGGCACGTCCGGGGCGATCACGGTGGCATCGGGAAGGAGCAGCCTCAGAGTCTTTACTGACCCTGTCTGTCCGCTGGATGCGAATCCGTGGACATACAGCAGTTTCTTTTCTGCCAAAAGGCCTGGTCTTGCGTGCTCATATAATTCCATATTGCAAAAATAACGATTATATTTGTTATCCGTATGAGACATTTCTCCGAATCCGCAGGCTCCCTGGAGATAGACTGCCGCTATCCTGACAAGGTGGTCGGTAGAGTGGTGTATCTGCTTGAGCCTGTAAAGGTTATGCCTGGCCTGGAAGATTTCTGCGAGAGCCGTTCTACGGCCTTGGTGTCGGTTTTCGGAATGGATTGGGACAACGACCTGACTCCCTGGCCGGCCCCGAATGTGAGGAAGAAATGCCCTGATTTCGGGGGAGGTGCGGGACGGTTCCTGGAAGTCTTCGGGAGCGAGATGGTCCCGCTGGTGGAGGACCGGCTGCTTGGTCCCGGTAACAGGTTCGATCCTTCGGGAAGGAGCTTGGTGGGAATATCCCTTGCCGGGCTTTTCGCTGTTTGGGCGTCTTTCCTTAGCGGCCTGTTCGGGAGTATAGCATCGGTGTCGGGTTCCTTCTGGTATGACGGTTTTACGGAATGGATTGGAAACCAATTAGTTCCACCAGTCGTCCGTCGGGTGTACCTGTCTGTTGGAGAACGGGAGAGGGAATCCCGCAATCCTCTGTTCTCCCGGATCGAAGGATGTACGGCTGAGGTACGGAAGTTGCTGGAATCAAGGGGCCTGGAAGTGGCTTTCGAGCTCAATCCGGGCAACCACATAGCCGACGGGGTGCCGCGTCTGAGGAAGGCTCTGGACTGGCTTCTGGTATAAATTTGAATTAATAAAAACTAATAGCTAAGGAATATGGAAGAGTTGAAAAGAATCGTAGAATGCTTTGCAATCGAGGGCGACATCAAAGACATCGCCCCTCTTGGGAATGGACTTATCAATGACACATACAAGGTAACTACTGCCGCGGATGCTCCGGACTATGTCCTGCAGAGAATCAACAATGCTGTATTCCAGGATGTGGACCTGCTCCAGGGCAACATCGCAGCCGTCACAGGACATATCCGCCGCAAGCTTGCCGCACAAGGGGTGACTGACCTCGACCGCAAGGTGCTGCGGTTCGTCCCGCTCAAGGAAGACGGGGACAAGACTTACCTGGAAGCGGACGGCAAGTTCTGGAGGGTTTCGGTGTTCATCCCGGATACGATGACTTTCGAGACCGTGAACCCTGAGTATTCTGAATATGCTGGGGAAGCCTTCGGCCATTTCGAGGCTATGCTCAGCGACATCCCGGAGCAGCTGGGGGAGACCATACCTGATTTCCATAATATGGAGCTTCGTCTCAGTCAGCTGGAGCAGGCTGAGAAAGAGGACCTTGCAGGAAGGCTCGCTAAAGATGCCGAAGCCTGTGGCGGCGAACTTCACTCCATCCTGGAGGAGATCCACGCTCACGGATACGAGATGTGCAAGGCTGAGCGGATGTACCGCGAGGGGCAGCTTCCGAAAAGGATAAGCCACTGCGACACCAAGGTCAACAATATGCTTTTCGATAAGGACGGAAGCGTGCTCTGCGTGATTGATCTGGACACCGTTATGCCGGCTTTCGTATTCTCCGATTTCGGAGACTTCCTCCGCACGGCTGCCAACCCTGTCGCAGAAGACTCTCCGGAACTTGACAAGGTGGATTTCGATATGGAGATATTCAAGGCTTTCTCTAGGGGATACATCAAGGGGACGAAGTCCTTCCTCACTCCGGTGGAGAAGGAGAACCTGCCATATGCGGCTTGCCTTTTCCCGTTTATGCAGGCGGTCAGGTTCTTCGCTGACTATATCAACGGTGATACGTATTACAAGATCAAGTATCCTGAGCACAATCTGGTGCGTACCCGCAACCAGATGGCGTTGTTCCGTTCTGCCGCATCTAAGGTGCCGCAGATGCGCACCTGGCTCGAGAGCCTGTAGCCCCCGTCTCTCCCGGCCTGCCCGTCATCCCCGGCTTGACCGGGGATCTCGTCATTCCCGGCTTGACCGGGGATCCCTTCGCGTCAGTGGCTGCAACACCGGGCGCTTGCTGCTTCGCAGCCCTGTACGGGTAAATGCGCCCTAACATTGCAGCCAACTGCCGTCTACCGTCCGTCATCCCCGGCCTGTTCGTCATCCCCGGCCTGTTCGTCATCCCCGGCATGTTCGTCATCCCCGGCCTGTTCGTCATCCCCGGCCTGTTCGTCATCCCCGGCTTGACCGGGGATCCTACCCTGCTTTTGGCAGGGCGCGAGGAGAGCCCTTGGCGGAGCTCCCCGCAGCGCCCAGCCGCCGGAGCCCACATATTCCGGCGGCGATGCCATCAACCTCCTATTCACCCGCCTTCCCTTGACCTATCTGCATTCTTTCCTGGACGCTACGCTGTCTCATACGGACACCGCTTTACTCGTTTCTGTCTAGTACGGAAATATCTTATAATCAGATATTTACTATATCAGATGGTGGCAAAATCGGGCTCACCGGAATATTTCCGTGTTTTTTGACCTCGTAAGAGGCGGAAGAAAGCGATAAAGTTATAAATTTGCTCTCATGAAACAGTTCCAAGTTGATG
>CAJOKD010000034.1 GCA_905235085.1 uncultured Bacteroidales bacterium
CCTGTTGATTGATGTCGTCTGCATAGTGCTGTCAGCTACCCTCTCCCCGAAGGCGTAATAGTCGTTCTGCTCAAGGACCGTACCGTCGGACAGGTCCACAACGCTCCTCACCGATCCGAGGCAGTCCTTCACAAATGTAATCATTTTGAGGGAATTACCATCAGGTACGATAATTCCCTCCGGGACCGTGATGCATTCGAGGGAGACGGTCCCCGTAGAGTCCCTCCTCATCAGGAATGGTCCCCTGTAAAGGACATAGGAGCTGTCACTAGGGTCCAGGACAGATATCTTCGTCCCGTCAGACAGGTAGGTGTACCGTGCGAGTGTGGCAAACTGGAGCATGTCGTTCAAGTTAACCGTGCCGTTCACCCGGGCGACCTTGCCGATGACATTCATTCCCATGGTACGTTCGCATCTCCCGTCCGATGTTACGTTCCCGGCTCCGTCGTGGGTGTATGAGTACGCTGTCCCTGCAATCGAGTCCGTCACAGAGGATAGGAGATTGCCGGAGTATGAGAGGGAGAGTGCCTTGCTGGCACCGGTTCCTTCGTTCCTCCTGATCGACAGGATGTTTCCCGCAGCATCATAGGTGAACCTTTCCGAGGAACTTGCAGATATGTCAACCCTAGTGAGCCTCCCCAGCGGGTCATAAGAATATCCTTCCGTACGTGTCCATCCCAGTCCCCGGCCAAGATCCTTGGATGAGACCATCCCCCCGTATCTAGGGGTTGCTCCTGACCCTTATGAAGGATCCCAGTACCGGAGCGTCTCGCCGAAGATGGGTTCCAACCCGTTCGCCGCCGTTGTGAGCGACACCTGAGATGAGGAGTTCCATCCCTGGACGGTGTGGGTGAATGTGGAGCTGACAGAAGGGCTTCCCGAAGATGGGTGTGGAAGAAGCCGACTCCCTGACGGAGATGCTGGAAAGATATGTCGTGTACTTAAGGGAGGCCGTCTTGTGAACATTGCCAAGGGTGCCAAGATTCCTTTCGAGAGAGGGGGCTATGGAGGTGACTACGTCATAATGGCTATTGGAGTTGGTTGGAAGCGAAAAGAGGTTTGTAGGCCAGTTCCTGGCATAGGTGAACTCCACGATCCTGCCGTCAGGAGCAGTGATCTTGTCAAGGAACCACGTAACTATCGGCTTTTCCTTGTCATTGAGAGACTGCCCAGGAGAATCGGCCATCGGATCTCGATTGACCAGGTATTCCCTGCTATAGTCGGTGCTGCCGAAAGAATAGATGAATCCATCGGCTGTGGTAACGATGAATCCTTTTGCAGCTGTATGCTCAATCGAATAAGTTCCCAGCCCGCCGTTGGTGTCATAGGCGTGGAAGGTACAGTCCCCTCCCAGCACGAACGATCCACCGTGTCCGAGAAAGGAGAAGTGATAGATGTCAGAGGTGGTCTCCACTCCTGTGCCACTGACTGAAGGCTCAAGTACCTCATTGGAAACAGCGGGGTAAGATATCGTGTATCCCAGGGAATAGAGGGCCTGGTCTGAGAAGGTCTTATGCCCGGAGTGTCTTCCTCCGTAAGCATAGAAATCATCAGCCCCTATTATTTCCCTAGTTATCGCACCTCCTGCCATAAGGGTCCAGCCGAGTCCCGCCTCCCCAGTCTGGGATCCGGGCTTAAAGCCGGATGAAGCGTAGGATAATGAAACCGGTATGTTGAAGTCCTGGTCTGAATATGTGTAAAGCGGAATACTGAAAGTGATGCGTCCGCTGTTCCGGTCCACCGGCAACTGCCCGTACCGAGTCATCTCCAGCGCCTTAGGAGTAGGGTCATAGTCCAATTGTGGCCCGCCTAGTACAGGATTGGTTGTGTTGGATGATCTCTGGGAATGTGCAGGGAGAGGAATAAGTATCAGTGCAAACAAATAAAGGATGGAGAGAATCGAATCCTTTGGAAGATATCTGTGAGGTCTCATAGCTGTAAGTCTGCGTAATATAGGCAATAGTCTCCAGAAATGCAAATAGTCATTCTTTTAGCTGCAGGAATGACAGTCTTACCGACTGTCAGCTTCAACAACAAACCATATTCCTTCGAAGGAATCCGATTCCGAGTTGGATAAGTTGATGTCCCCCATATTTTTCAATTATTGCTATCTTTGAGGTTTGAAGTATCCAAAAAGTATAAAGAACGACCATTACGATATGAAAAGACTAGTAATGTTTGCTGCAGTGGCCGCGGTACTGACCTCATGCCAGATATTCGGTATCGTGACAGAAACAGGTAACGGAGTCGCCACCGAGATGACATTGGTAGTGAAAGACTTTGATGCACTGTCTGTTCCCGCAATGATCGATGTGGTCTATACACAGACTCCGGGCGAGCAGTCCCTGACTTTCACCTGCGATGAAAACCTCGTGGATTATTACCTGATTGAAGTTAAAGGGAGCACACTGGTTGTCGATACGCAACCGGGCATCCTCAGCCTGACCCCGCGGGTGAATACCGTCCTGACCGTCAACTCTCCTGTCCTGAACTCAGTGAAGCTCTCCGGCTCGGGAGACTGCACCATCAACAGCCCTATCTCGGCTGAAGACGGTATCAAGGTATCGACCAGTGGCAGCGGCGACATCGAGATAAACGGAGATGTGACATGCAAATCCTTCTCCGCATCGACCAGTGGAAGCGGTGAGATTGAAATCTCTGGCATCAAGTCCAAATCTGCCGAATTCACTACCACCGGCAGCGGTGACATCGAGGTCGATATGATCACTGCCGACAGGATCAAGGCCTCTACCAGTGGCAAGGGAAATATCTCCCTGGTCTGCAAGGATGCCGGGGAGATAGAAGCCCGGACCTCCGGGAGTGGCAGCATATACATAAGCGGCAATGCCCGCAGCCTCGACCAGAAGAGCTCCGGCAGCGGCCGTGTCAAAATTGAAGATTTAAGCGTAAAAGACAAATAATATTATGAAGCATTTTTTCATTTCACTGCTGTTGGCAGCAGTTCCTGTTATGGCTTCAGCCCAGGTGCAATAGGTAATCGATAAGGCAGCCCAGAGGCTTGAGATCGTAATAGTTGAAACGGAACAAGGCAGCATTGCAAGTACCGAACTTGAAGTAT
Organism: uncultured Bacteroidales bacterium; assembly: GCA_905235085.1. Lineage (GTDB taxonomy): Bacteria > Bacteroidota > Bacteroidia > Bacteroidales > UBA932 > Cryptobacteroides. The sequence continues at coordinate 3,080 of CAJOKD010000034.1, forward strand.
TCCAGATGAAAGACGATGGCAGTTACTGGCTGTCCGTCGGAAACCTTGGGGTAGGCACCGACCTCTTACAGATCCAATTCGATCCAGTCTTCGAACTGTTCATCCCGCTCGGAAACACCCTCGAAGAGGCGTTGGAGAAATTGAAGGATCTGCAGTCCCTGTACAAAAAACCGAGGCTCTTCACGACCGTCGTGGACGGATGCCTCGCCGCGATATATCCGAATGACAAACTGGAGCCGGTCACCGTCACTTCAAGAAGGTTAGCGACCGTCAAGCTACTGTCATTCAGCGTACAGCGGGATGACATCGTCCGTGCCACTTACATTAGCAAGATGGATTTCGGATCGCTGGTTTTCAGCCTCAAGATGTACAAGAAGATCCACCCGAAGGAGAAATAACGGATTGCCGGTCACAGCCGGCAATGACACTTCGCCGGCAATGACAAGCCTTCTACCGCCCTCCAGAGCAGGTCAGCGTGTAGCAGTTTGGCGAATCAGCCTGCCTTTTGAGCACGGAAAGGATATTGCACAAGAATTATAATAACACCATCAGGTTGGCCTCAGCCTATCGTCGAACACGATGTCTTGCGGAGGGATTCCAATAGAGGCTAGTGATTGAAGCACGCAGGCTCGGTCATCGCACGCTTTGACCAGAAGAGCGGCGCCGAGACGGCGGAGGGTGGATGCCTTCTCCGTGAACCCTGCCTCCAGCGGATCCAGAGGTCCGGCAAGGCTCTTGCCCTGGGCGTTCTTCAGTCCCTGGATCAAGGTTTCCATATCGACGGAATCAATCAGCAGCGCTGACGATGACACGGAAGGGTCACTTTGGATCAGGCGTATGAAGCGCTCCATCGCTGCCGGAGCGTCCGGAAGGCCATCCAGGTTGACGTCGAGAAGGGATGCTCCTTCAGTGGCGAGCTGTTCGGAAACTGCATACAGGGCATCTTCATATTCCCCGCTCTCCATCATACCGGCAAAACCGGCTGACTTCCCCACGTGGCTTGCCGTGCTCACCTTTATAGGTCCGTTCCCCAGGTTCCACATTTCCAAGCCGCTCAGCACAAGGGACTTCCCACCAGCAGGGACGATCCGCGACCGAAGGGTAGGCATCGCGTGGATATGGTCAGGGGACGTACCGCAGCAACCTCCGTAGAGGTTCACCTCTCCGTCCAGCTCCGCCATCTGACTGGACATTGCTTCCGGACTCTCGTCATATCCGCCCCTGGCGTTAGGCAAACCGGCGTTAGGGTAGCATACCAGAGGCACGGGGCACCAGGAGCCCAGCGAACGGACCAGTGGAATGAGTCCCTCGACGCCCATAGAACAGTTGAGCCCGAAAGCAGAGAGCAGCGAATGTGAAACAGCGGTAAAGAAGGCTTCCAAGCTTTGCCCCGTCAGCACGCGGCCGCTGTTTCCGCTGACAGAGACAGAAACGATTACAGGGAAACCAGGCCTGGCCTCTTGGATACCATACAATGCTGCCTTGGCGTTAAGTGCATCGAAACAAGTCTCTACGATAATGAGGTCGACACCGCCTTCAATCAATGCACGGGCCTGTCCTGCATAGGCTGCCGCCACTTCATCAAAGCTGCAGGGACGCCATTCCGGACGGGTGAAATCGGCGACAAGAGAGAGGGACTTGGAGCCAGGTCCCATACTTCCGGCCACCCAGACCTTGCGGGAGGCCGAATCAGCCGCTTCGCGCGCAAGACGGGCGGCAGCGAAGGCCATATCATCGGCTATGGACGAGAGGCCATAATCCTGCTGGACCATAGTATTGGCTCCGAAACTGTTTGTCTCGATGATGTCTGCCCCGGCCTCCACATAAGAGTGATGGATGGAACTGACTACATCCGGTCTCGTCAGGTTGAGACACTCGTTGTTGCCTTTCACATCCCTCGAAGGCATAACCGGCAGTCCCCGCCTGAAATCCTCCTCAGAAAGGTTGAATCGCTGTATCTGGGTACCCATCGCCCCATCCAATCTCAGTGCGCGACCCTGACTGAGGACATCTGGAGAAAAAACACTGTCCTTTTCCATAAAAAGCAAAGCTCGTTTCCACAAAGATAGTCAGAAATCAAGACAAACGACCGGGAAGAATTACAGAATGCAGGCTGGAGAGGATACATCCTACAGTCTGCATTCAGGATTCTGCTGGTAGAAGCGTGGTCAGCTCCTCTGTCCTGGAAGTTCTACTTTGCCTCCCGGTGGTATGTGTACCAGGATGAAGCAGAAGAGGAAACCGTCGTCCCGGAAGGAAGCTCCCAGTCTTCATATTTCACATACGGTTGCTTGAGGACCAGTTTCTCATCCGTCAGTTCGACCACATCGAACTTGCCCGCCAGGATCATTACCATTCCGTCGTCGCTCACTTCAAGCATCTCATCGAACGTGACGGTCCGGTTCTCGGCGTTGTAGGTAAACTTAGAGCGGTCATACTCCCAACCCATATGTGCTGTGGCTTTTCCATCCTCGCTGAAGGAAAGGGTAGTCTTCTTGAATACGTAAGGAATGGTGACCGGTATCGATCCGTCGTTGCCGTCAACGTTGCCGGAAAGGACAATCTTATACGTGTCGAACACCCAAGTCCCGTAAAGGGAACCAGTCGCTTCTCCGGTCGGTTCTTCCATTTTTGTCTGACAGGAAACGGCCAGAAGTGCGATGCAAGCGGCAGCTGCCGCAATAATGAACTTTTTCATATTCCGGAGTATTGTTTTCATAAAAATGCTCCAAATACCGTTCCAAACCAGGCTGAAAATGCCGGCGCTGTTTTTGCTTATTCTCATTATTTCGTGCTATCTTTACAATATGAAAACTATAACCATATTCTTAGCCTCAGTACTTGCCGTGTTTTCGGCAGTCAGTTTCAACGATGTCGCAAATGCGCAAACGACAAACCCGGATACGATGGTTCTCGGGAAGCTCTGTTTCGTAAACCTCAAAGAAGGGGAACAGCCAGTAATGACCGCGTTGAGCCTTTTCGGCGACCGTTGCGGAAGCGAGAGTTTCAACCAAAAGCCATACGCCACAGACGGAATCCGTTCCGTTTTCGAGCTAAATGAATGGATAGAGTTCCATCCCCAGGCAAATGTAGGGTCAGGCATAACGGTGATGGTCTTCAAACACAAGGCAGACCAATGCTTTTACCAGGAAAAATCTTTAAACGACGAGAGTCCAGGCTATATCTTAGAGTGTGGTCTGAACAAAGATCCTGAAGATGAGACCAACAATTGGGGTTCGTTCTACCTTCATCCAGAAGAGGTCGATCCAGGCTACTACGACTTTGTATTCATTTATGACAAAAAGGTTGTAGCCACTATGCTCCCCCGTTTTTTCAAAGAACAGGAACTCCTCGACAAATCCGATCCTGAGTTGGAAGAACTGATGAAAGCTTCAGCCACAGAATGATATGAATAACACTGGAATAATCATTGGAGTCTGCCTTGCGGCCTTTGTCGCGGCAACCGCCTCTTCCTGCCGCACATCAGGAAGCAAAGACATTGAAACCGGAATCAACCAGTACGATGATTCGACGGCTCATTCTAAGCTGGCCGTAAAAGCCGAACTTCCGCTCAGCGGCAAGGGAGCTGCGGCTGACAGGATCCGGGAGAGCCTCATCGAAGTGATGGACGGACAGCTCAGCCACATAGGCACTTATGAGGAAGACCGCCTGTTCCCTTCCTTCGACGGCAATGCCGAGGACACGGATGCACTCCTGAAATATTACTGCGGGAATGCCCTGGAAACGATCGGCAGGCTGTCACAGGAAGATTATGATGAACGAGTCGCCAGCATAGAAGGGAACGAGGACCTGACAGAGACGGAAAAGGAAGAAATCCTGGACGGTATGCCTGGTTGGGAATATAGTTTCTCCCTCCTGAAAAGCCGCGAAACCGACCGCTATGTGGTATTCCTGTCCGAAGATTACGTTTACCTCGGCGGTGCCCACGGCGGTATCATAGGCCGGGGGCCGATGACCTTCGACAAGAAGGACGGCAGCTTGGTGGAGAGATTCCTCGAACTTTCCTGCCTTGACGCAATCCAGCCTCTGCTGCGCAAGGGTTTGTCGGATTATTTCTCCGAGGGAGGGATGGAAGTGTCTCAGGAAGGGCTGGACGACATCCTCTCACTCGAATCCGATTCCGTCCCTCTGCCTGCCTGGCCTCCGTTCCCGTCCGAAGACGGGCTCGTATTCACATACCAGCAGTATGAGATTGCTGCCTACGCCGCAGGAATGCCGAACTTCACCGTTCCTTACGGCGACATCCTTCCTTACCTGACACAGGAAGCGAAAGGACTGCTGGACCTGAAAGACTGATAATCAGCGAAAACTACTATGGATCCTGATCTCAAGAATCGCCTGCTGGTGGCAGGAGGACTAGCGCTTATGGCGCCCCTTGCTTTGCAGAATGCAGCCGTTCCGGCGGCCGCGGCCAAGAAACCGAACATTGTATTCTTTCTTGTCGACGACTACGGCTGGGTGGACAGCGAAGTTCCCTACGATGGACATAACTACCCTGCCCACCTGCGTTTCCATACTCCGAATATGGTACGTATGGCTGAGATGGGAGTCCGTTTCTCCCACGCATACGCCTCCCCTGTCTCGACTCCGACCCGCACCAGCATAATGACGGGGATGAACGCCGTCCACAGCCATATAACAAACTGGACATCGATGGCGAAGGACGAGCCGAGCGATGCCGTAGGAGGTACGAACGGAGCAATGACCTACGACCAGATAGCCGCTTCCACGGGGATGGACCGGCCGGAGTGGAATTACAATGGAATATGCCCTGAGAGGTTCCGTCCGGACAGTGCGGCCCTCGGCCTCAACCACATCCAGTGGGCCTCACCTATGGTCCAGTTCCTGCGCGACGCCGGATATTACACGATCCACGTTGGAAAAGCCCACTGGGCCTCTGCCGGAACCCCTGGAGCCAGTCCCCTGAATATGGGATTCGTGATAAATATAGCAGGATCTTCCGCCGGACTGCCGAAGAGCTACCTTTCAGAGGACAATTACGGGAACACTCCTGAGAAATGGAACCTTTCCGCCGTTCAGAATCTCTATGAATATTACGGCACAGGCACCTTCCTGACCGAAGCGATAACCAGGGAAGCACTGAAAGCTCTTGACTGGCCGGTGGAGCACCGCCAGCCATTCTACCTGTACCTATCACATTTCGCCACCCACACTCCTATCCAGAAAGACAAGCGGTTTTTCCGCCGATACAAGGATATGGGCCAGGACGACGGGCAGTCCAGGTATGCCTCGATGGTGGAAGGCGTGGACAAGAGCTTGGGCGACGTACTGGATTATCTCGAAGCCAACGGTCTGTCAGACAACACTATAATAATCTTTATGGCAGATAACGGAGGGAATGCCGACGTGAAGTCCAAAGGCGGCGTCCCGCATACCCAGAACGCTCCTCTGCGTGAGGGCAAGGGCTCCTGCTATGAGGGCGGGATACGTGTCCCGATGTCTGTCTATTGGCCTGGCAAGACGAGCGCAGGCAGCATCATAGACGCTCCGGTGATGCCGGAAGACTTGTTCCCTACCATCCTGGAGATGGCCGGCGTCAAAAAGTACGGAACGGTACAGCAGGTGGACGGCCGCAGCCTGGTTCCGCTGCTCAAGGGCAGACAGTCCGGCTGGCAGCGCGACGTGATATTCCATTACCCGCACCAGTGGAAACCTGAATATAGGCGCGAAGTGGATTTCCTGAGCACCATAATCCGCGACGAGTGGAAGCTTGTCTATGTGATGAAAGAGAGGAAACTGGAGCTCTACAACCTGAAGGAGGACATCGGCGAGACCCGGGACCTGTCGGCTTCCTATCCGGACGAGGTTGCCGAACTGGCTCGGGCACTCGGCGACAGGCTGCGTTCCTGGAATGCCTCTATGCCTGTCGACCGCGCAACAGGACTCCCAGTCCCGATGCCCGACGAGATTTAGGCGAGCCTTTCTCAGACTATTTCTGAGGTCCACCGACCTATTGCCTCTTCGCCCTTCTGTCGCTGGTATATAAATACTTGATTTACAATAAAATGAGCATTCAGATGGTGTCGATTTTGGGCTCACCGGAATATTTCCGTGTTTTTTGACCTCGTAAGAGGCGGAAGAAAGCGATAAAGTTATAAATTTGCTCTCATGA
>CAJOKD010000035.1 GCA_905235085.1 uncultured Bacteroidales bacterium
AGCTATCCGTCCCGGCGACCGGAGGAAAAGGACCGGCTATTCCGCTCGAACGCCGTAGAATCAAAAATCAGGGAAGTAAGCGCACAGCTGACCAACCCCAAACTCGCCTGGATGTTTGCCAACTGCTATCCCAACACGCTGGACACTACCGTCCACTTCGGAAAAGACGAGGCCGGCAATCCCCGTACTTTTGTATATACGGGCGACATCCACGCCATGTGGCTCCGCGATTCCGGCGCTCAGGTGTGGCCTTACGTCCGCCTCGCCAACGAGGACCCTGCCCTGAAAGAAATGCTTGCCGGAGTCATCAACTGCCAGTTCTCCTTGATCGGAATCGATCCTTATGCCAATGCCTTCAACGATGGCCCCACCGGGACCGGCTGGCAGACCGACAAGACCAAGATGGACCCGAACCTCCATGAGAGGAAGTGGGAGATCGACTCCGACTGTTACCCCATCCGGCTCGCCTATGAGTATTGGAAGGTGACTGGGGACACTTCCGTTTTCTCAGAGACGTGGATTACTGCCATAACCCGCATCCTGCAGACCTTCCGCGAGCAGCAGCGTAAGGACGGCCACGGCCCCTACTCCTTCCAGCGAGAGACCACAGCCCAGTTGGACACCAAGTCCAACAATGGTCTCGGTAATCCCGTCCGTCCGGTCGGGCTTATCGCTTCGGCATTCCGGCCTTCCGACGATGCCACCACCTTCGAATTCCTCATCCCGTCCAACTTTTTCGCAGTGTCGTCTCTGCGCAAGGCTGCTGAAATACTGGACAAGGTCAATCACAGGCCGGACCTCGCCCGTGAATGCCGCGTGCTTGCCGATGAAGTATCCGACGCCCTTGAGCGCTACGCCACCGTGCAGCACCCGAAATACGGCACGATCTACGCCTTCGAGGTGGACGGTTTCGGCAACCATCTGCTGATGGACGATGCCAACGTGCCCAGTCTTCTGGCGATGGCTTATCTTGGGGACGTTAATCCGCAAAACTCCATCTACCAGAACACCCGTCGATTCGTCTGGAGCGAGGACAATCCTTATTTCTTCCGTGGAACGGCTGCTGAAGGGATCGGTGGCCCTCATATCGGCTATGACATGTGATATGGCCCATGAGCATCATGATGAAAGCGTTCACTTCCCAGGACGACGCCGAAATCAAATGGTGCATCGAAACCCTCCTCAAGACCGATGCCGGCACCGGTTTCATCCATGAATCCTTCCATAAGGACAATCCTGAAAATTTCACCAGGGAATGGTTCGCCTGGCAGAACACCCTCTTCGGGGAGCTGATCCTCAAACTCATTGCTGACGGCAAACTGGATCTGCTCAATTCCATTGATGTACAATAAGTCAAACAATTAACGATTCAACAAGATGAGAGTCAAGCTTTTCATTTGCTCCATCGTCTGTGGCGCAGCAGCCCTCACTCTGTCTGCCCAGGAGCCTAAAGGGACCGTTTATCTTGCGGCCAACGCCCACCTTGACACCCAGTGGCAGTGGACTGTCCAGCAGGTGATAGGGGAGTTCATCCCCAACACCGTCTTTCAGAACATCAAACTGATGGAGGACTTTCCCGAGTACCGGTTCAGTTTCGAAGGGGCTGTTAAGTACAAATGGATCAAGGAGTATTATCCCGAGCAGTACAACATTCTGAAGAAGTACGTCGCGGAAGGACGCTGGTATCCTTCCGGAGGCTGGGACGCCAACGACTACAACGTCCCTTCCGTTGAGTCCAACATCCGCAACATCCTTCTGGGTGAAGAGTTCTACAAGCAGGAGTTCGGCACGAAGTCAATTGACATCATGCTCCCTGACTGCTTCGGTTTCGGCTACACGTTGCCGTCAGTCGCCAATCACTGCGGAATGTATGCCTTCCATACCCAGAAGCTCCAGTGGCGTTACCAGTCGTTCTATGACACCGGTCTGAAGTGGCCCTTCGAGTTCGGCGTCTGGCAGGGAGTCGACGGTGCGAGGATCCTTGCGTCCGCCAACAGTTCCGATTACGGTTGGAACCCTGACCATCTTATCACCGACGAGGCCCATCTCCGTGAAAAGGTCGCTGCTTCCGCGAACGGCAATGCGATGCGTTATTACGGGACGAGGTCATCCATGCATCATGGTGACCAGGGAGGATCTCCGCTTCCTTCCGCAGTCCGTTTCATCGACGAGAGCATCAAGCAGGGGAGTCCCTACTACAACCTCCGCTTCGCTACTGTGGCGGACATATTCAGGGACAATAAGGACCAACTGAACAAGAACGTGCTCCCTGTCTTTGACGGAGAACTTCTTATGGATGTCCATGGAACGGGAGTTTACACCGCCAATACCGACAACAAGCGTCTCAACCGCCGTGCTGAGCAGCTTGGATTCGCTGCGGAGGCAGGTTCTGTGATGGCTGACTGGCTGGGTGCTGTCCCGTATCCCAAATACGTCATAAATGACGCCTATCAGCGCTTCATCTGGCACCAGTTCCATGATGACCTCACCGGAACCAGCATAACTGAAGCATATCCTTTCTCCTGGAACGACATGATGCTCGCCCAGAACCAGTTCGCCAATACTCTTGAGAGTGCCGTCGGCGGCTTCTCATCAGCCATGGACACTCAGGTGAAGGGAACCCCCGTTGTAGTTTTCAATCCGGTTTCAGCAGCCAATCCTGACATCGTTACCGTTGAGATAGATATGCCTTCCAATTACCGTGATGTGCAGATCTACGGTCCTGACGGTAAGAGGGTGAAATCCCAGATACTTAGCCGTGAAGGAAACAAGGCTACGGTCGCATTCGCCGCATCTAGCCCTTCAGTGAGCCTCAGCGTGTATGACTTCCGTCTCAGCACCTCAGCTCCTTCGACTAAGACATCCCTCAAGGCTTCCGGCCGTACTATCGAGAACTCTATCTATAAGGTCACCGTTGACGGAAAGGGAGACATCTCCTCAATAATCGACAAGCGTGTCGGACGTGAAATGGTCGCTTCAGGAAAGAGCTTCGGTCTTCAGATATTCGAAGAGAACACCTCCGATTCTTGGCCTTCATGGGAGATCCTCAAGTCAGTTATCGACAAGGATCCGGTTTCAGTAGAGGAAGATGTTAACGTCAGCGTCGAGAGCGCAGGACCCCTTATGGCTATACTGAAAGTTGACCGCCGTTACAAGGAGTCCACTTTCACCCAGAGGATCATCCTCTATGACGGTGCTGCAGATGACCGCATCGACATCCGCAACAATGTCGATTGGAAATCCCGCAGGACCCTTCTGAAGGCTGCTTTCCCAGCTTCATTCTCAGCTAAGGAAGCGACCTATGACCTCGGTCTTGGTCAGATCCGCAGAGGAAACAACACTCCTACTGCATACGAAGTCCCTGCACAGCAGTGGGCTGACATCACCGCTGATGACCTCAGCTACGGTATCACCATCATGAACGACAGCCGCTATGGCTGGGACAAGCCTGATGACAACACTATCCGTCTTACTCTTATCCATACTCCTACAGCAGATCGTGGTTACCGCAACGAGAAGACCCTCGACATCGCTCCTCACGAGTTCACCTATTCGATCGTAGGTCATCCGGGAGTACTTGATGCATCCGCAGCCGCAGCCGCTTCTGATGCCCTCAACCAGCGCAAGAGCGCATATACCGTAGCAAAGCATGCCGGACGCCTCGGAAAGAGCTTCTCTATGGTATCCACTAGCAATCCCTCAATCCGCGTCAGGGCTCTCAAGAAGGCCGAGGATGGTGACGGCTTCATCGTACGTGTATACGAGTTCGCAGGTGCACCTGCATCCGGAGACATCCGTTTCGCCGCTGACATCATTTCCGCAGAAGAGACCAACGGAATCGAGGAGAGGATTGGAGCTGCTTCCGCTTCAGGAACGAACCTCCATGTGAATATGGGACGTTTCGAGCCCAAGACCTTCAGGGTAAGGCTGGCTTCCGCTCCCGTTTCTGTCCAGACTCCCCGCTACGAGGCAGTTGAACTTCCGTACAACAAGGTTGCCATCAGCTCGAACAGTTTCAGCGCTTTCGGCCATATGGACAATGAATGGAAGTCATATGCTGCTGAGCAGATTCCTGAAGAGATCCTCTACAAGGGTGTAACCTTCAAGACCGGAGAACCGGACTACAACAACGCCGTCGCTTGCCAGGGTCAGGAGATCGCTCTTCCTGCCGGAGCCAAGGGAGTTTATCTTCTCGCTGCTTCAGCGGGTGAGGACACCGAGGCCGTATTCAGTGCAGGAAAGGATGTCACAGCATCCATCCCCGGCTGGACCGGATTCTTCGGAGGCGGCAACTGGGCACCTTATACCGCATTCCTGAAGGACGGTGATGTCGCATACATAGGCTCACACCGCCACGATGCACGTCAGAGAGATGAGTACTACGAGCAGACTTACATGTACCTTGTATACGTTCCTGTAACCGCTGGCGCTACCACCCTCACTCTTCCTGACAATAGGGTAGTGACCGTTTTTGCAGCTACAGCTGTCATGAACGATGCTCCGAAGGCAGAAGAAATCTCCGACTCCGTCACTCACCTCGAAAAATAGCATGAGAAGATCACTCATAATTCTTTTTGCTGCATTCTCCCTTACGCCCGGCTTGGCGCAGACGAGAATGGAGGAGGCTGACCTGCGTGCTCAGGAGACGTTGTCCAAGATGACGCTCGAAGAGAAACTCCTCCTGATCGATGGCCATGATTTCGACATATTGCCGATTGAGCGGGTTGGAATCAAGAGAGTCCATATGTACGACGGTCCTGTCGGCGTGAGGGAGTCCACGAGCACGGCCTATCCAGCCAGCGTATTGCTTTCCGCCACCTGGAATCCACAACTCGCTTATGACTATGGTTTTGCCCTGGGACGTGATGCGAGGGCGCGTGGCGTGAACATCATCCTTGGCCCAGGTGTAAATATCTATCGCTCACCACGCAATTCCCGAAACTTTGAGTACATGGGAGAGGATCCCGTGCTGACATCCGCTATGGCTGTCGGCTATATCAAGGGTGTGCAGGACAATCCGGGCGTAATCGCCTGCGTGAAGCACTTTGCCGCCAACAACCCTGAGAGCGGGCGCTATGATGTAAGCTCGGATGTCGATGAACGCACACTTCAAGAAATCTATCTGCCAGCCTTCAGGGCTGCTGTCCAGGAAGCCCATGTAGGCAGCATCATGTCGAGTTATAACCGCATCTGGGGCACCTGGACATCCGAGAACAAATGGCTGATGCACGACGTGCTGAGAGACGAGTGGCAATTCCCCTTCATCTCCATGACCGACTGGGGAGCAGCCCACCATACCGGTCCCATTGTCAAGTGGGGCGTCGATCTGGAAATGCCAGGCGGTTCCGTTATGACGGCTGATAAAGTGAAGCCCCTGCTCGAGAGCGGCGAACTGACGGAATCCATGATTGACGAGAAGGTACTCCATATCCTGCGTACCTGCTACTATTTCAACTTGTATGACTACGATCAGCCCGACACAAGTATTCCCCTTGATGATCCTGCCAGCGCCTTGGTTGCCTATGAGGTGGCCAAGGAAGGTATCGTCCTGCTGAAGAACGAGGACGTACTGCCCATTGGCGAGGATGTCAAGCGTATCTGCATCACCGGACATAATGCACTTGAGTATATTTCCGGTGGCGGCAGCAGCATCGTGACACCTTTCCATAAGACTTCGCCCTACGAGAGCATCAAGTCATTGTGCGATGAACGTGGCATCACTCTGGACTACATCGCGCTGGAGCAGAATCCCGATGTGACAGAGTTATATTGCTATGCTGACAGCAAACTCAAAAAGAAAGGATTCGCCGCCACCTATTATCAGAATCAGAACCTGGAAGGAAAACCTGTCGAAACACGTATCGAGAAGACGGTACATTCTCCTTGGCTTGCCAATCCCGTAAAGAACATCCCTTACATCGGCGATCCTTTCTCCGCCCGCTACCAGACCTGGGTGAAAGTGGAGGAAAGCGGACAGTATATCTTCTCTGTGAGTGGAGATGACGGCTATCGTATGACCCTTGATGGTCAGACGCTTGTAGATGACTGGCACGATGGAACTGCCCGTCTGTTCACCAAAACCGTCGAATTGGAATCCGGACGGATCTATACTTTAGAGGTGGAGTATTTCCAGAGTGGGGGAGGCTGTTCTGTTGATATACAGCTCAGCCGCGTCGATCCCCATGGACAAGAGCGCATCCGTCAGCAACTTTCAGGCTACGATCTGGTACTGGTGTTCGAAGGTTTCGACAAGAATCTGGAAGCTGAAGGCGGTGACCGTACCTTCGCCCTCAACGACGATCGTGAGAGCGTGCTGGAGGCGGCAGCCGGCAGTGGCATACCGGCTATTGCCATCATCAATGCAGGGGGCAATGTCGAAAGCCAGAAGTGGGAACCGCAGATGAAAGGACTCATCTGGGCATGGTATGCCGGGCAGGAAGGGAACAGGGCTTTGGCCGACATCCTGTTCGGGAAGGTGAATCCCAGCGGCAAACTGCCTATGACATTTGAGCGTAAGGCTGAAGACAATCCTTCATATCTTACTTACAGCGATCAAGGCGGGAAGCACGTCCAGTGGACAGAAGGTGTCTTCATCGGCTACCGTGGCTATGAGAAGCAAGGCATCAAGCCGCTTTATCCCTTTGGCTTCGGTCTTAGTTATACCACGTTCGAACTGTCAGGAGGATCAGTATCAAAACCCGGCAGGGAAGGAGAGATAGAGGTTTCAGCCACTCTAAGGAATACAGGCTCACGTGAAGGTTCCGAAGTAGTTCAACTGTATGTCGGAAAGGACGGGGACAGTCCTGTACTCCGTCCCGTCAAGGAACTGAAAGCTTTCCGGAAACTGACCCTGAAACCTGGACAGACACAGGACGTAGCGTTCACGCTGAACACCGATGATCTGAGATACTACGATGTGAGCATACACCAGTGGGCGGACGATGCCGGACAATACAAGTTCTGGATTGGCACATCATCGGAGGATGTCCAGTTGATCGGCACACTTTCAATTGAGTAGAATCTTTGAACAATACGTATTTACAATAGGAATCCATGATAAAAAGAACGGTTTTAGGTTTAACTCTGATCCTCTTCTGTGCCTTAGGTATTCCCTCGCACGGGCAGAGCCGCGTGATTACAAACTTCGATGCCGATTGGAGTTTCCATCTGGGTGATGCGCCCGGAGCGGACAAGCCAGGCTTCAATGACAAGGGGTGGCGCAGACTCAACGTCCCGCACGATTGGAGCATCGAGGGGGAGAACCTCCAGTCCAATCCTGGAGGCGGCACGGTGGGTTTCTTCCCGACCGGTATCGGCTGGTATCGCAAGAGCTTCAATATCGGCTCTCTCAAGGCCGGCGACCGTTATCAGATTGAATTCGACGGCGTCTATATGAACAGTACCGTCTGGGTCAATGGCAAGCTTGTCGGCAACTATCCCTACGGTTACAGCAGTTTCGTCTATGACCTGACCCCGTTCCTGGTGAAAGGCAGGAATGTGATAGCCGTGAAGGTGGATAACTCCGGTCAGCCGAATTCGCGCTGGTACTCGGGGTCGGGCATCTACCGCCATGTGCGTCTGGTCAGGACCAGTGACGTACACTTCGCCCAGTGGAGCATTTTCAACTATACCGAATCAGTCACTGAGGAGTCTGCCGTAGTCCGCATCGAAGCTGAG
>CAJOKD010000036.1 GCA_905235085.1 uncultured Bacteroidales bacterium
CGGATTCACCCGTTCGAGGATGGCAACGGACGTATTGCCCGGCTCATCGTCAACTACATCCTTGCCCGGCACGACTACCCGATGATCGTGGTGCGCAGCCGCAGCAAGAAGGAATATCTGGAAGCCCTGCATCAGGCGGACCTTGAAGTCGGTTCCACGCCCAGCGTCGGAGCCCACGCCGAGCTGGACAAAATCCGTCCCTTCCTGCGCTATTTCTCCGCGCTGGTCGCGGAAGAGATATACAATGACGTCCGCTTCCTTACGGAGCCTGATGAGAATGTTTGGTGGTATGACGGCCAGCGGGTTGAATTCAGAACTCCTAACTATGCCAAGATTCTTCGCATTATGCAGTCCCAGCCATCTGTCACGATAGACAGCTTTCGCGAACAGCTCGCCATCAACAAGTCTGCGGTGCAACGTCTGCTCTCCAGCCTGAAGGATAAAGGCTACATCGAAGCCCGCGACAATGAGGGTGGATGGCGTGTTTTGATCACTCCGTCACTCTAACCTGAAGAGGCAGCAATACGGAGCACACTCCCCTTCCGGCAACTCTGACAGGAAAGTAGGGAGAAAATCCTTGCTCTCCTCAAAGAGCATCCAGAGTATTCAGCTCGAAAGCTTGCCGAAGCAATCGGGATAACACCTAAGGCTATAAAAAAGCAACTGGCAAAACTCAAGGCAGTATATCGTTCCATTTTTTACAGACACGTATCATGGAAAGAAAACCTTCTTTGATCCCCGGGCTGACCTACAGGTACAGCAGATAGTCCTCCCTGTATAGCAACATTGAAGGCCGAGGGATTCTAGAACTCCAACTGGAATCCTTTGGCTTTCAGCCTATCATAGTTCTCTTTGTCGAAACGGTACTTGAGCGGTGTCCTTGTCCATGACGAGGTGTACCGTCATCCACCTCTGTAAGGATTTCGTAATGCTTCATCTTGTTGGCGAAGTTACGGCGGTCAAACTTGACCTCCAGGATGGACTCGTAGAGGTTCTGAAGCTGAGGCAGTGTGAATATATCCGGTAGGAGTTCGAAACCTACCGGCTCGAAATGGATGTCACGCTGCCCAAGGAAGATGGATCATTCCACTTTGAACATTACTTTCAGCCAATCGTCGACCAGTTCGCCCTGGTGGGCAGGAAGGTTGAGATTAAGAAAAAGAGTTTCGGGAAGGTGGAATCGGTGCTTTTAAAAGACAATATGGACGTCTATGACCTCTCCTTTCAGACAGAGAAATCCATTCGGGTCAAGATTGAAGTGGATACGGTTCCCCCGTTGAAGTTCACTACGGAGCAGAGGCTCCTCTTGCAGCCGAAGTCCTTCATGACCCGTTGTGTCACGCTTCCTGACCTCTTCGCCGGCAAGATGCATGCTTTGGTTTTCCGTGTCTGGAAGAATCGGATCAAGGGACGGGACTGGTATGACTTCGAGTGGTATGTCCAAAGGGCATTCCGCTGGACTGGAATCACCTTCAAGAACGGATTCGCCAGTTCAACGGTCAGGAAATGACTTTGGAAGAATTCAAGACCATCCTCCGCGAACGTTTGTCCGGCACCGACATATGCCGTGTCAAAGAAGATGTTCTCCCCTTCCTGAACAATCCTGGCGAGCTGGATATATGGTCCAATGATTACTTCCTGCTTTTAGCGAATCAGATGAAAATCCAGGAATAAGGATGAATACGTTTTTTGGAATGCTATACATCTGACAATAAATCTTGGGACAAATGCTATTATATCATTATACCATTTTGTCCCCCGAGGCAAAAACTTGCCTTGCCAAAGAAAAACATTCCAGCCTGCGGAGTTATTTCGTATCTTCCGGAATCAGGAATTCCCGCATGGTGCCTCGGTAGATATTCCCGTAGAAAGCGTCGTTGTACAGGCCGGCGTGGGAGGCGGTGGTGTGGGTGGCCAGTTGATAATAGAGATCATGGAGGGAGATGGACGGATTGGCCTCCACTTCGCTGCGGAAAACGCGGGTGAAGAGGTTGGACAGGTAGATGCCGTCTTCCATCTCGTCGGCGTGGGAGGTCTCGCCGCTACGGGCAGCGCAGAGCAGCAGCACGCCGGGAAGCCCCTCGCAATATGTGCCTACGGAACCGCTGTAGCAGGTTTCCATCACGCACAGCATCTTGCGGTAGTTGCCTTTCGCCCCCTCCAGAAGGCCCCGGAAAGTCTCGGAGTCAATGTTCCTGTCCGCCCACATGAGCAGATCATCGTGGGCGCCGTGCCCGCTCCAGAAGAGGAATACGTTGGTGTTCGGGCTGCCGTGCACGACCTCGGGCGTGCGCTCAGTCACCGTTCCCGATAATATGTTGGCAAGGTCTTCCGGCGTCACCCGGCTGGTCTTG